>CAUZFZ010000175.1:0-19740 GCA_963579025.1 Planctomycetota bacterium
CGTATTTCCAAAGTCGAATAACCGTTCTCGCTCATAGCGAGCGGCTTATCGCAAATCTAACAACTCGACTCTATATCAATGTTGCGCTTTTTTTGCGATGAGCCATAGGTCGTACTGCCGATGCTCCACACCAGCGTATCACCGAACAGCAGCGGCGACTGGCTGGGCGGTCCGCTGGGGCGGAATCGCCGGTTTGGCGGACTTTCGAATTTCGGGAATTCCCACTGCGGCTCGCCGGTCTTCGCGTCCATGACTTCCAGACCGTTCTGGAAGTTCGGGTAGAAGACTCGACCACCAGCGACCAGTGGCACACCAAACGTCCCGCGATGCTTGTGCGTCTGCAGATTATAGACCCGTGCCGGCCACGTCGTGCGCCATAGTGTTTCGCCCGTATGCGCATCCATCGCCACAATCACATCGTCGGCGACTGGCCGCCAGTGATCTTTGATCGCAGCGACCTCGACGTCATTGAGTCCCAGTTCCGCAGTCAGTTTCTGCATGCCGGCGCCCGAGTACCTGTTGCGCCACACTTCGGGGATGCTGTTCCACAGCGGCTCGAAAGAGCGATTGGGAATGTAGAAGCCGATGTAGACAACACCGTCCGCATAAACCGGTGAACTTGATCCGCCGCCGGCGCGGCAACCGGCAGCACGATCGGCATAACGATCGTCGGCCGCGTTACCGTAGGACACCGGAACAGCCGCCTCGCTCCGCCACAACGGCCGCGAGTTGCGCAAATCGTCAATCAGCGGAGGCCCATCCGGTGACGTGCTGAGTGTTCCAGAAGGACCGGCGAAACTCGGCCAGCTCGCTGCTGCGGCGAACCTGTCGGTCCGCTGCAGGAAGGTCCCGTTCGCGTTGCCTTCCCATGACCGGTCGACGACTCCGGCGACCTTCGCCGTGAACGTGCCGCCGAACGTGTCGCCTGTTCGGTCGATGGAAAAGGCAAGATCGGCCGTCAGTTGCAGTCGTCCCCGCACGTCGTAGATCCGCAGCTCCAGATCGCCGCGGATTCCGCCTTCGGTGAGCCGTGTCGTGCGCGCTTCCTGATGCATCACTTCCCAGCCGTGATCAATAAACCACCACGCCGTGAGGTCGCCGTCCCGGAACGTAAGGTGGACCGTCTGAGCTGGCTGCACTTCACGGTTCTTACCATCAAACCGCAGCCCTTCGCTGAGTTGCAGGGCAACGACGCGATACATCCCCGACGGACGCTCGCAATGCGGCGTCCAGTCTGTCAGCGCCATGGGAGTCCATTGCGAAAGTAGAAACAGGAGCGCGGATACCCGGGTGATCATTGTCGCGGTGACCTGTGGCATGACTTCCTCGTTCAACATGTCAGAGCGAGCGGGATGCACGGATTCAGCTACCGCGCGGAAGTTTGTTTAACGACTTGAAGCGTACGCCACTTATGGCTTCGCTGGTCCATTGGATTCAGCATCAGCGGCCTCCAGCCGGCGCGTGATGTCCCGGGTGGCTCGGCCGGCGTACTCTCGCACGGTTTCGTTTGAGTCCCGTTCCGCCGCGTTTCTGATTGGGTCCAATATCGCTCGAAGTGTGTCCAGCTCTTTCACACGGGAAGCAAGCCAGGACAACAGGACGGCTGCATAGCCACGTCGCCTGGGGTCTTTGTGCTTATGCGTTCGAGCAAGAGCCACGCAGCCAGTGTGCAGCAGCTTTGTATCGCTCACTCGTGTAAGAGCGTTCTTCAGTGCTCGCCCGGCGTATTCACGAACTGTCTCGTCCGGGTCATTCAGTGTGGCGGACAGCAGCATCGGGACGGACTGCTCCAGCAGCGAATCCTGCTGTACATGTGGAATCACTCGCGAAAGCTGGACAGCACAATAGCGACGCCGCTTCGCGTCCACTTCCGTCGCGTTCAGGGCATCGATCAATGGTGCCGCGGCTCCAGCCATCACGGACGCATCGGTCACGTTCTGTAGACAATGCTGCAACGCACGGCCGGCGTATTCGCGTACTGAGGAGTAAGGATCACGAAGCGTGGCGTCGATGAGCGGCTGGATATGACGGGCCAGCGTCTTCTCGTCATCGATCTGACGAATGACGCCGGAAAGAACAACCGCCGCCGAACTGCGAACTCGACCGTCACAGTTCCGTAACAGGCGCATGAGTCCGGGAACATCCTTCGACTCCTTCAGCGCCCGTACATCCTGCGCCGGCAGCTCGGGCGAAAACATCACGGCAGCCAGTGCTGCACAGACCCCTATGGCGGCTCGATGTCGAGTTCTCATGACAGCTTCTGTGCGTCATTTGCCGGACGCGTCTGAGCGGGTCGTCAATCACGACCGACTACAGATAAACCGTTGTTGATGTTAAACCCTGTCGGACACTTGAGCAAAGGCGGTCGGTCCAGACCGTCAGCAGCTCCGGGAAGGTTTCGGATGACATCGACGACAAAAGCTCTGTTCTGTCTGTTAGCAGTTTTGACTTTGCCGGTCGGCGCGCAGGAGAGAGTCACTCCGGCTCAATCACGCGGCGGTAAGGAACTGCCGGAAGCATGGGCTGAGCCTCCGGCCGCATGGAAGGACTTCCCGTTTCCCGAATGGAAGTTGCCGACAGACCTGGCAACATGGCAGCGGCAGCGAACGGGGGTGCTGCACACTGTGAACGAGTGCCTGGGCGAAATGCCGAAGCGCCCGGACCCGGAGAAAGTGAAGACACTCTCACGTGAGGATCGTGGTGACTACTGGCTCGAGCGATTCGAATTCCACAACGGAATTGACTCACTCGTGCCGGGAATCCTGTTGTTGCCCAAGACGCGTGAGCAGCGAGTACCGGCGATCATTGGGCTGCATGGACACGGAGGTTCGGCTGAAACCATTTGCAGCGACCTCGACAACGCGCAGTGTGTCGGTCCAGCGCTGGCACGCAAGGGGTATGTCGTCGCAGCGATCGACACATACTTCTGTGGCGCCCGGAATCCGCGCGGTCGACGCGACCACGAAACGCCGGAGCGGTATCGCGGTGCGGACGAAGGCACATTGTTTCGGATCAACCTGTGGTTTGGCCGCACGCTGTGGGGTCTCATGCATCGTGATCAGCAATGTCTGATTGATTACCTGCAGACGAGACCTGAGGTTGATCCAGACACGATCGGCGTGACTGGAATGAGTATGGGTGGAACAGGAAGCTGGTGGCTGGCCGCACTGGCTGAACGCATCATGGTTGCCGTGGGAGTCGCCGGTTTCACTCGGTACGAGCAGCTGCTCGCCATTCAAACATCCCGATTGCACGGCGTGTACTACTTCGTCCCTGGATTACTTAAGCACTTTGATACCGAGGCTGTGTATTCCCTGGTGGCGCCGCGTCCGATGCTGATGTTGTCAGGCGATCGGGACGCAGGTCTACCGCTCGCAGGTATCGAAATCCTTGAGCGAAAGCTTCAGCAGATGTATTCGCTGTACGAAAAAGCGGATGCGTTTCACAGTGTCGTCTATAGAAACACCGCCCATGAATACCTGCCGGAAATGCAGGCCGCCATGTTGCAGTGGTTCCAGCGGCATTTGCCCGTGTCAGACAACACAGACAAGTCGGCGAGCTTCAGACGGGATTTCGAATTACCGGAGCCTCTGCCCGCCATCCGAATTCCTCGCGACAACCCATCCACTGCCCCAAAGGTTGCACTGGGGCGGAACTCTTCTTCGACCCTCGGTTGTCGCGTGGAGAGCAGATCTCGTGCGCAACATGTCATGAGCCCGACAAGGGATTCAGCAATGGACAGCGGTTGGCGAAGGGAGTCGATGGACGAATGGGAAGCCGGCACGTGCCCAGCCTCATCAATGTCGGTTACAGCACGCCACTGTTCTGGGACGGGCGAGCGACTTCGCTGGAAGAGCAGGCGCTGCTGCCGATTCAAAGTCCCGCAGAAATGGACAAGCCGCTCAACCAACTGATCGACTGGTTGAACGCTGACGCTCCGTATCGCGAACTGTTCCAGCGAGCTTTCCACGGCAACGCGACAAGCGAGCGCATTGGTCAGTCTCTGGCAGCCTACCAGCGAACGATTGTGTCGAATCGCACGCCATTTGATTTGTACCTTGATGGAAACAGAGATGCATTGTCTTCAAGTGCACAGAATGGGATGAGACTGTTCTTTGGCCGGGCTCGCTGTTCTGTCTGCCATCAGGGGTCCCGTCTTACGGACAACCGTTTTCATAACATCGGAACAGCCGACCCGGCTCTGCCAGAGGACACCGGCCGTCGCGCCGTCACACAGAAAGACAGCGACCATGGCCGGTTTCGAACTCCACAATTGAGAGAAATTGGCAGGACAGCACCCTACATGCACAACGGGAAGTTCAAGACACTGCAGCAGGTCGTTGAACACTATAATTTTGGTGGCGTCACGGATGAAGCCAATGACCATCGCGATGAGCAGCTTGAAGTGCTGTACCTGAGTGAAGACGAGGTGACAGATCTCGTCACGTTTCTTTCGGCAGGACTCACCAGTCAGACCGCCAGTCCCGAGGAAGGCACATCGTCGTTTAACGCCCGGCCGCAGGCGCCGGCTGCATGCGGGAGTCGCCTTTCCACAGGGAAGCCGGCGCCTGCGGGTGGGCGTTGAACGATTGAGTCGACGATCACCCGGCAGACAATCAAATGGAGGTCAACATGTCCTGGAAATTACTGTTCGCTGCGGTGCTGGCCGTTATCTGTCTCACGCAGACCACCAACGCCGAAGATGAACTCAAGCATCTGCTTTACGTGACATCCCGCGACGGAGCAGGCGGGAAAGGCGGCAAGGGCATTTACGTCTATGACATGGACAATGACCACAAACTCGTGCGATTCATCGAAATGCCTCAACTGGGAGGCACCCGAGGGTCATGCGCCTGTGCAGCGACAGACCGCATGTGCATCAGCCACAGCAACGACCGACTTTTGTGTCTGGACCTGAAAACCGACAAAGTCGTCTGGGAACAGCAATACTCGAAAGAAGACGGCGGCGCCGATCGCATTGGAGTGACACCCGATGGAAAAAACTCTACGTGCCCAGTGGATGGTGGAGCAGTGATAGACACGTCCGGGTCGTCGACGCCGACTCGGGCGAAACACTGAGAAAGATCGAAATTGCTCCCAATGGCGGGCTGCACAACCTCATCGTGAGCCATGACGGTCGCCGTGTGTACGTCGGTTCGACGCGATTCAACATGTTGTCGGTCATCGACACGCAGACTGACAAAGTTATTCAGCGGGTGGGACCAATCATTGGTGTGATTCAACCGCTGACCGTGAACGGAGCGGGAACACTGGCTTTCATCAACACGCATCTTTACCGGGAAGGCCATGGTCCTGGCTTTGAACTCGGCGACCTTCGGACTGGGAAGATCCTGCATGTGGTCGGACGACCTGACCTGTCCGATCGCAAGTCACGCTGCCACGGAATCGGTCTGACTCCGGACGAGAAAGAAGTGTGGGTCGTGGATCAGGGTTTCAAGGAACTTCACATCTTCGACAACACTGTTATGCCGCCGAAGTTCAAGCAGGCCGTGCCAATGGCTGCGAAGACTCACGGCTGGATCTGCTTCAGCCGGGATGGGCATTACGCCTGGTGCGACACAGGCGAAGTCTTCGATGCAGCTACGAAGAAACTCCTGGGTCAGTGCACCGACGAGCCTGACGGAAAGGGCAACCCCGTCACGAGCAGCAAGTTCTTCGAAGTTCACTTTCGCGGAGACGACGCCATCTTCGCCGGTCAGCAAATGGGCGTTGGATACATCACAGAATGAACATCGGACCGGCCCGCGGGTCCCAGACAACCTTGAACGGAATTCCAGAAGAGCGGTCGGGCATCGCTCGAAGGCATCGTCAATCGACTGGCAGAGTTCACTTCAACTTCCAAACTCGGATTGTTCTGTTGCTTCCGGAAACGAGGAACTGGGAATCCGGGCTGACGGCGATGCACTGAATACTGTTGCGATGCCCTTTAAGGACTGAAACCGCCTTGCCGGTATTGGTATCACAGATCCGTACCGTTCTGTCTTCGCTTGCCGAGATGATTCGCGAGCCGCATGGTGTGAACAGGACGGAGGTAATGTCCGCGGTGTGTCCTCGGAACACGCTGGCGGTTTCGCCTGTTTCGGCGTTCCAGAGTCGGACGGTCTTGTCCCAGCTTGCTGACGCGATGTGCTTGCCGTTTGGGCTGAATGCGGCCGAGGTGACTGTGGCCGTGTGACCGGTGAGTGTCCGTTCTTCCTCACCCGTCGCGGTGTCCCAGATCTTCAGTTCGTTCTCGCCGTCTCCCGTCACGATGCGCGGGCCATCGGGACTGAACGCCGCCGTTGTCACGTCGTATTCATTTCCCTGCTCCAGGGTGAGGAGTTCCTCACCGTCTTCCGCGTCCCAGATGACCAGCGTGTCGTCGGCGCTTCCGGACGCGATGTAGTCGCCTTTGGGATCGAAGAGAACCGTCGTGATCGATTCTTCGTGCCCGGAGAACTTGAGAAGGGTCTTGCCACTTTGCGAATCGCATATTTCCAGATCGCCATCGTACGTTCCGACTGCGATTCGCTTGCCGTCCAGGCTGAAGGTAACCGCTGTCACGGCACTACCGAAACCCCGAGACGTCCGAGGCGATCCGCCGGCCTTCAGATTCCAGATCTTCAGAGTCTGGTCATCGCTTCCGGAAGCAATCCATTTGCCGTCCGGACTGATCGCCACCGACAATACCCACCGGTTGTGACCTTGCAGAACGTGCAGCGATGTAGACTCGTCGGCAACAACTCCGCCGCACAAGGCAGTACCGAACAACATCAGCATTGAAACGGCGCCGATCATGCGAGCAACTCGGAAATCGAGCCTTTGCTTTCCTTGAACGATTCGACGGGACAGCGAAGTTGCTGCAGGATCGTCAGGTACAGGTCTGAGGCGGACCGTTCGTTGGATTTCCACTTAATGTGTTGCCCGTGTCTGAAACCGAGCTTGTTGCCACCAGCCAGTAGCATGGGGAAGCTGCTGCCCGAGTGGCTGCTGATCTGCGACCCGCCCAGCAGCAGCACCGTATGATCAAGCAGAGTTCCTTCGCTGGCCTCAATCGCGTTGAGTCTGTCCATCAGACGGGCCAGACACTCGCAGTACAGACGATCGCGATAACCGATCAGTTTCGTATCGGGGTTGTCTTCGCCCCGGTTGCCCGAGCCTTTGTGGTGGTAATCGTGAACGCCACGAGTCGGCGCTCCGGACTCTTTGGCCCAGTCTTTATATTCGTCGTAGCTCGGACCGGCTTCACCGCCGAGGCTTTGTGTGACCACGCGGGTCATGTCGGTCTGAAAAGCCAGCACGATCAAATCCATCATCAGCTCGAGATGCTCCGTCATGCTGGACTTGCTCTTTGGTTCGGTCCGGACGCTCGATTCGTCAAACTCAGGCCGTCCGGTTTTCAGAATGGCATCGCGATCGTCGAGCCTCTTTTCTACTTCGCGAATCGAATCCAGGTACTGGTCGATACGCTGCCGGTCCGCGCGACCCAGCTTGCGTTGCAGGTCCTTCACGTCGCCAACCGCGGTGTCGAGAATGCTGCGATTCAGAACGATGCGAGCCTGTGCCTGCTTGAGTTGTGAGGCATCCGCCGGCGGGAACAGGTTTTCGAACACCGCCCGGTAGTCGTTCGTTGCTGGAATGTCGACGCCCAGCGCATTGCGGGAAAGAGTCACGCCACCGACACCAGACGTCCACGACAGTGCGAGTGACGGCAGGTAAGTTGGTCCGATGTGCTTTGCCGCCACCTGATCCATCGAAACGGTATTAGTCAGTACGCCGGGCGTGATGTTGATGTTATGCCCGGTCAGGAAGTTGTACGGATGCGGGTGACCGCTGATCCGGCCTTCGATGTGTGATAAGCTGCTCAAAACACTGAATCGAGCTCGGTGATGCTCCAGCGACTTGTGGGAAAGCGCGATCGTGTATTCAAATCCAGTGTCCTTTGGAAACCAGTTGTAATGGTTGATCGCGCCGGGAATGTAGAAGCAGGCCAGACGTCCCGGATCCCGCTGCCCGCTCGCGGCGGCCGATGTCCTACCCCCCATGATTTCGAGAAACGGAAGACCAATGCCGGCGCCCAATCCACGAAGCACGGTACGCCGCGAAATGCCGTTGGTTTTCGGGTTCATTGTGAAGCGCCTGTCAGACGGGTGTGAGTGGTTTCGATAAAGACCCTTGATCGGATCAGTGCTTTCATGAGGTCTCGCAGCAGGTAATCGTGACTGCGTTGCTCGTTCATGACACTTCGGATCGTGACCAGATCGAGAACATTGGCTTTGTGGCCGGTTCCGTAAAGAGTGAGTTTCTTCAGGATGCCGCGGACGATGTCGTCCATGTAGTGCGCGGTGAGCAATTCCTTGCATTCGTGGAAGCTGGTGAATTCTTCGCCGCGAGGCAGTCTTCCGGCTGCATCGACGGGGCGAGTCTTGCCTTCGCCGCGCCACTCGAGTTTGCCGTCGAGTTCGTTTCTGCGGTAGTGGTCGTGCTCGACGTTGCGCCAGCGACCGCTCAGGTCGAAGTTCTGAAACGCAAAGCCGAGCGGATCCATCTTCTGATGGCAGACAGAACACCTGGCGTCAGCCTGATGCTGGACGAGCAGTTCGCGAAAGCTCTTGCCGCGATTCGCGCCGTCAGACGGGTTCAACTCAGGAACTTCCAGTGGGGGCGGTGGCGGTGGATCGTCCAGGATGTGGTTCAGCGTCCACGATCCACGATAGATCACCCAGTTGTCGCCCATCCAGCACAGCATTGATTGAATTCCGGCATGCCCTAGCACTCCACCGCCGCGCGGATCGACCGGACTCGGCTTCAACGCGACCTTGCGAAGTTCTCCGCCCTCGATTCGATCGTGTCCGTAATGGACTGCGAGGATGTCGTTCATCATCGTCCAGTTGCTGGAAATCAGCTCTGTTGCCGGCCGGTTGTCGGCGAAGAGCCGGCCGATGTACTGAATGGTCTCCTCTTTCATCGACGCTTTGAGGTGTCGGCCGAACCTGAAATCCTGTTTCTTGAAGTGAGACATCACGAGCGTGATTGGCTGATTCATATTGAGCCACTGCACGACGAACGGACGAAAGAATGCGTCGCTGCGCGGATCGCTCAAAAGGCGATCGACCTGCCCATCGAGGACTTTCGGATGGCACAGTTTTCCCGCCGCCGCCAGAGCCCGTAGTTCTTCGTCGGGAGGTGATCCCACCAGCATGAAACTCAGTCGGGCGGCGATGGCGTGCTGGGCGATCACCGGGTCTGGATCGGACGGCGAAGCGAGATAGCGGAATGGCCCACCCATGAGCACGGATTGGAATGTGGACCGCAACGCATCATCAAACGAGAACGCCTGGTCGCGCAGCTTCCGATAAAGGGCGAAGAATCTGGCTTCTTCGGTGTCGGACACCGGCCTGCGCCACGCGCGGTCGATCCACAGTGAGAGCAGACGTCGTGCACTCGTGTCGTTGTCGGTGATGTGCCCACGTCCGCATCCCAGCTCGCAGGAGGCCACGCAGCGCGGTGGCCGTAGTCGATCTCAAGCGACTCGATGACGATCGACGGGACCGGCTGCTGATCGGGAGTGCGAAGCACCTTGCGGTCAAACTTCGGGCGGTAGACGCCGATTCCGCCAGGGATGTTGTCCTCGGGCTTGCTGCGGTCATCGTTCTCAAAGCCGTCTACCGCGTAGGGCACTTCGACAAACGTGCGCAGCATGATTTTGATGACGTCGCCTTCGACCAGGTGATCTTCCATGCGAATCGCGTATGTCAGAGTTTGTGGCTCTTCGCCGATCGGCAGGTAATCGATGTACTTGCCTCCGACTTTGACCCACAACGTCGGAGTCGGGAGACCGGGAAGCGGACGTCTGGCTGCCACGCGCAGGGTCAGCTTTAACGCAGTTCGTTTGTCCGCTGGTGCCGGGACCGCGAGAAGCGAGTTGCCCCGATCACCGGTCCATTGCGTCGGCAGGTAGACTCCGATCCCTTTCCTGCAGGTCAGACTTTTCGACCTGGTAAAGACACCCTCGTCGGCCCAGCGCTGCTCGACGAACTTGCGGAAGTCCGTAAAGTCGTGTTCGCGAAAATCGATGCGGAGTATGCGATCGCGATCCGGCTCCAGAAAACGAATGCTCTCGACCGCACGGCGCGAGACCTCCAGCAATTGCGCGACAGAATCCGCCGCGTCCTGCAGGGCCGCCGCGCCCGTGTCGAAACCGTCAACTCTGGCGTCGTCCGGCAATCCGGCTCCAAAGTCGATCGGCAGACCGGTCAGATCCTGCAATGCCGCTGAAAACTCTCTGCGATTCAGACGCCGTTGCGTTCCTGCTGAAACGGCTTCCGAGAGCCTGGCCTGCTCGATGATCCAATCGAGAATCATCTGCTTCTCAGCTGGGGTCAGTTGAGGTTCGTCCTGCGGCGGCATCTCACCATCGACGAGCGCCTCATGAACCATCGCCCAGAGATGCTGATCGGCGTTCTCGAACCGGGCAACCTGGTCATAGCGAATCCGCGCATTCTGCTCCTCGGCCCCGTGGCAGCGCAGGCAGTACTTCGCCAGCAGCGGGCGGATAGACGTCTGGTAATCAGCAAACGCGGTGCTCGCCAGCGTCGTGGCGAGGAGGCAGCAACTGTAAATAGTCGATCTACTTTTCAAACGCGGGTTCTCGCACGACAACGTGTGGTTGATTTGCCTGGAACGTGACAACGTGTGTTGAACAGCCGCTTCGATCAAAGCGAGTGCTCGTTCACCGCGACGGCTTGCCGGTCTCGGAGTTGCGGCACGAAAAGGAAGCCGATCGTGCCGTCGATCATTGTGTCCGATCAATTGAATCTCTGCCAGAAGAGCTGAACCGCGTCGGGGTTTCCGGGGCCCGATGCTCGGGCGGAGCCGAGTCGTTATGTCCATCATCGGTTCGGACAGGTACCCCGCCTGTTGAACGCCGGTTTGGTGGTTCCACTGATCGGGTCTATCCTGCAGTTAGCGATTCGTGGAAAGTGCTGTGTCCCAATCGCGAATCCGTGGCGTACCAGCAGGAACGACCCGTTACCAGGAAACTCGGATGCTTCGAATTCTGACAGACCACCACGGAAGACGGTGTGACGGTATCGGACGACGGAGTTTTCTGTCGGTCGGGACGTTTGGCCTGGGCGGGCTTTCACTCGTGGACCTGCTGCGAGGAGCGGCGACCGCGACGGTGGCGGGTCTGCCGGATTACGTCCATGATCGGGCGGTCGTGTTGCTGTTTCTGGGCGGAGGACCATCGCAGCTTGAGACGTGGGATCCGAAGCCGGACGGACCGGGCACTTCAACGAGTCTGGCCGGACACCTCGGTACGCGGCTGCCGGGAGTGCGGTTTGCATCGTACTTCCCGAAGATGGCAGCCTTGGCGGATCGGCTCAGCGTCGTGCGTTCGTTCCAGACGAATCATGCCGAGCACAACGGTGCTCACAAGCAGATACTCACAGCGGACCTGACGGTTAAAGATGGCAAGCCGATTCATGAGCCCGGAATCGGAGCCATGTATTCGCGCGTCGTCGGACCGCTGCACCACCGGACGGGATTGCCGACTACCGCGCTCGTTCCGCCCACGACTCGGCATACAGCGAATGGTGCGGGATTTGCCGGAGCATACGATTCGGTTGTGGAGGGCTGTCAGCCAGCATGGCTTGGATCTGCGTACGCTCCGTTCGAGACACAGGTTGCCATGGCTGAGGGACGGCCGCGCGAAAAGAAAAAGAAGTCAGACGACGACGTCAATCCGCTGCTGGATAACCTCACACCGCGAGTGCCCGAACTGACGATGGACGCTCGACTGAGCCTGTTGCGGCAGCTTGATCGTCTCGATCGCCGACTCGATTCATCAGGGCTGATGGAAGGCTTCGATCAGTACACTCAACAGGCCGTCGAGATGATTCGCGGCGACACAGTGCGCCGGGCACTCGATCTGTCACTGGAAGACCCACGGACGCTGGCTGCGTACGACACCGAGCACTTTCGCAATTACCGCGCCAACGACGATTCGAAGTTTGAGCGCAACGGGCCGTCGATCGGTATCTCACTGGGGCGACAGTTGCTGCTGGCGCGTCGGCTGTGCGAGGCGGGCTGCGGCTTTGTCACACTCATTCACGCAAACTGGGATTTCCATGCCCGCAAAGGGATTCCCAATATGCCGGAAGGCATGAGTGTCCTGGCACCGCCTCTTGATCATGCGGTCTCGGCGTTTCTACAGGATATCGAGCAGCGGGGACTCAGTGAGAAAATCCTGCTGGTGATCACTGGCGAGTTTGGTCGCACGCCGGGACTGGACAAGAACCTCGGGCGCCATCACTGGCCGCGAATCTGTCCGCTGGTCTTTGCTGACGGCGGGCTCAATCACGGAAAGGTGATTGGTCAGTCCGATCGCCGCGGCGGAGAACCATCCTCCGAGCCGATTACCATCGACGATCTCCACGCGACTCTAATGCACGCCATGTTCGACGTCGGTCGCCTGCGTCTCGATCCGTCACTGCCGGGACAGATCATGAAACGAGCCCAGAAGGGACGTCCCATCGCGGAACTGTTCGGTGCATAACTTCATGGAAATTGAGAGAACGGCATTGATATGACAGCAGCCAGACTCGTGGTCGTTACTTTCCTGTTGATGACATTTCTTCACAGTCGCGAATCGGTTGCCGGTCACTCGCGGCATTCGTACGTGGATGGCGGTCAGTCGATGGACGGGCGGTTTTTGGTGATCCCGAAGCTGGTCATGGGCGAGAAACTGAAGAAGGGGCCGACGCCGTTTCACTGGGAATACCAATGGAAAGACACGCAGACCGGCCGAGTGATTACGGGGCAGCTCGAAGGATTGCGCAGCGGCAGTAGTAACGTGTTCGACCCGGTCGGCTCACACATCTTCGTTGCGCCGGATGGTGAGACTTTCGCGTTGTGGACGCCTCAGGTGACGATGCAGTCGTCGTCGAAGAAGCCGGAGGGAGATCCCGGCACGGAGTCGTTTCAGACGTTCGATGGTTTCTCACGGCGACTTGTGATCTACCGCAACTCGGGAGAGATCGTCAAACGCTTTGACCTCCGGGACTTCCTCTCCGCCGGCGACTGGCAGTGGTTCCACTACCGCCAGTGTCAGACCTACTGGTTAATCGAGTATCCCGGCCTGCACACTCGCAGCGCACCGAGGCCCTTCTACGCGATCTACCAGATCAGTCCGGACTACACCGTGCTGGAGTTTCAGATCGGTGCCAATTCCGAAGCCACGTACAAGGCGAAGCAACGAGGAGTCAAACCACCTGAACCGCAGCTCGTTCGTGTCCGCCTGACGGATGGAAAGATCCTGGCTGACGACACCGAGGGCGATGCGCTGAAGCGTCCCGTGCGACCTTTCACCGGTCGCCTGGCCGACAAGACCTTCCGTCAGGACCAGTACGAACCCAGCCTCGACCCCGTATGCACGGCCGGTCGGTTCACCCAGACAGCGGGGCCGTGAAACCGGAGGATCGCCCGCAACTGCGTGCGTGACCGGATAAGATCGGCGTCGCGTGAGGCGAACCGGCTGCTCGCGTGGCGGGATCGAATCCTGGCGGAAACGGACGACGACGAATCACTTCAGCGGGAAGAGCAGCGTTTTGTGGCATTGCAACACTGTCTGCATTCTCTGACGGACGAGCAAAGGAACGAGTGATGAAGCTGATTTGCCTTCTCGCCGGGCTTAGTCTGGTCGCGATCTGTGGATCGTTGTCTGCGAATGACACACCGTCGGGCCACCGCGTGGCGTTGCTGCTGGGTAACTCGCAATACGAAGGCTTCACGCTGCCTGGAGTTCAAGGCAGTCTGAAGCAGGTCGAGGATTCGTTGACCAGGCACGGCTTCCGCGTGACGCGTCGCGAGAATCTTGCTGAGAAGGATCAGGAGGCTGCGGTTGAGGAGTTTGCGAAATCCGTGCCGACGAACGGCGTGGCGTTGGTCTACTACATTGGGCTTGGTGCACACGTTGAGCGCTTCGACAAGACGTACAACCTGCTTCGTCCCGTCGGCGAACAAATCGCCAGCGACAACGACTATCGCTCACGCGGGCTCGATGTCGCAGAGCTGATTAAAAAGCTGCGTGAAGGCAGCGGAGCCCGCGTCAATCTGATCTTTCTCGACGCCTGCTGGGACTCACCCATTCGGCCGGAGAAAGGTCAGGTGTTCGGCGGCCTGCATGAATTTGAAGTCGGCCCGGACACGCTGGTGATGTTCGCCGCAGGTAGCCGGCAGACGTTACCCGCACCGGAGGGCAACGCTCCTTCGGCATTCTCACAGTCACTGGTTAAGAACCTGGCCCGGCTGGATGTCTCCGTTGAAGCGGCCTGCGAGGCCATCGCAGCGAACGTTGGCAAGACGATCACACCGAAACCCTGGTGCGCCGACACAACCGGATTTGGAATCGGCACTCGGGCCGATCTGCCGCTCGCCGATGCACTGCGCGATGGGAAAGCGCCGACGCGCATGCCAAATGTTGTTGAAATCTCCGCTCGTTCTCGGGTGCGCATAGGATACTGGGAAGCTCGGCCGAACTGAGTCGTTAACGCGCGGTCCAGAACGCTGTCGCCGCAGCTTTGCGGAGTTGTGTGGGGTTTTGACCGCACAGAGGTGATCGTCAATATCAGGTGCAGTCTCCGTCGCCGCAGAGCGGTGGAATAGTGCTGCGGATACCCACGCTCTGGCGACGTGGCTACGCCGTACTCATTTCGCACCAATGCAATAGAGGTGGCGGGTTCCCGCGAGGAACAGCCTGTCGCCGGACACGGCAGCCGATGCGTGATTGGGATCGGCGAGATCGTTAATGGCCAGGACTTCGAACTCTTTCCCGGTCTTGATGACATAGCTCACCCCTGCGGTGGCGAAGTACAGCCGGCCGTTTGCGTCTGCGACGGGACTGGCCCAGGTGCTGGTAAGTCGATCGAGACGCTGCGCGTAAACCAGTTCGCCATCGGCGACTCGCCAGCACTTCAGCACGTTGGGTGAGTGCAATCGATAAACCAGATCACCGACAACGATGGGCGACCCGATGCCTGAAGGTACCTGGTCGATCCGCCATTTGACGTGAGTCTTTGTCACATCGCCGGCGCCCGTTGGATCGATCGCGATTCCGGAACCACCTCGACCGTTGTCGCAGTAGACAATCCCCGCGCCATAGGCAGCCGAGGCGGCCTCACCTCGACCACGACACCACCACAAGCGCTCTCCCGTCGACGGGTTGAAACTCTGGATGCCCTCGTCCGATTCACCACCACCGGATGCGACCACGATCAGTTGTGGCTGGCCCTTCACGTCAATCAGCACGGGCGTGCTGTGAGCGAAACCTGTTTGCGGCAAGGGCGTCTCCCACTTCACCAAACCGTCGGCTTTGTTGTAAGCAATGATCTTCGAGTCCTGTTTCCTCGACATCGCACACAACATCAGGACGGTGTCCTGATACAGCACCGGGCTGCTGCCGATCGTGACGTCGAATGTGTGCGGCGTGATCTCATTCCGCCAGACAGATTTCCCGTTGAAGTCGATGGCCGCGATCACGGACGAGCCGAAGACGACGTGAACGTGTTTGCCATCAGTGGCGGGAGTCGGTGCGGCATAGCCTCCACCAGGCCCGCTGCGGAAATCCGTTCGCAACCACGGACCGGGCTGCACTGTTACATCCCAGAATTGCTGACCGTCGCCCGTGCGATAACACAGGACGTGATGCTCCGGGATGACCTTCGTGCGATCCTTAACTGACTCATCCCACCGCACGGTGCAGACGAAGACTCGATCGCCCCACACGATAGGGCTGGCGTGTCCTTCGCCAGTCAGCGGCGATTTCCACAATACGTTCTCGGAGTCTTGACCACCCCATTTGATCGGCACGTTCTTCTGTTGCGAATACCCGAGCCCGGTCGGGCCACGGAACGCTGGCCAGTCTTCGCCCTGCGCCCTGCGCCGCCATACCAGTTAACAGTGCAACGCAAACTGAAACTCGCAGAGGCATCGTGGCCACAGTCGCCCTCCGGCCGCCGCCGGGCATCCACATCTTCGAATGGCGATCCGTCATCATGGCGTTTCCTTCCTGGGATGGCTGTGAACTCTTGCCAGTTTGCTCTCACTTCGTACCGATGCACCACAGGTACGATTTGCCCTTGATATAAATACGACCGTTCGAGACCGCTGCGCTGGTGTAGTCGGGATGATCGTCCAAGTCATTGACGGCCAGTTCTTTATATTCGGGGCCAGACTGGATGACGTATGTCTTGCCCGAACTGGCGAAGTAGATGCGGCCGTCGGGACTGGCGACGGGGCTCGCGCTGGGGGTGATCCGCTCGGCGCGTTCCTCGTAGACCTTTTCGCCGTCCTTCATTTGCCAGCAGCGTATGATGCCGTTGCCGCCGATGCGGTAGAGATAATCTCCGACGACGATTGGTGACGTACCCGCCGGGCAGCTCACCTGGGTCTGCCATTTGATGTGTGTTTTGGAGACGTCGCCCGAGCCCGTGGGATCGACTGCCGTGCCGGTTCGTCCGCCTCGCCCGTGATCGACATACAACAGGCCGCCACCAAAGGTCACCGAGGATTGCGAACTTTCACACCGGCACGACCAGAGCAGTTCGCCGTTGTCGGGATCGAAGCCCTGAATGCCACCCGCGTTGTGGATCAACTGCTGCTTGCCACCGATCTGTAGTACGGCCGGCGTCGCGTAGGTGTTTCGTTGTCGGGTGGCCTGCTCCCACTTGAGCTGGCCGGTCCGCTTGTCGAGCGCCCGCAAACCCAACTCCTGAATGCCCGGGACGATGACGGTGTCCTTATGCAGGATGGGACTGCTGCAGATGCCGCCATCCTCTCCTTTCAGCAGGGGCAGTTCTTCCCGCCAGGCGATCTTTCCATCGAGATCCAGCGACACCAGCACGCCGGAAGCGAACATTGCAAAAACGTGTTCGCCGTCAGTGACCGGCGTCGGCACTGTGTACATGTGGTAGAAGTTGTTGACCACGCATTTGCCGGGCGGAACGATCGTGTCCCACAACGGCTCGCCATCGGACGCGCGGAAGCAGAGGACGTGATGTTCGCCAATGGTTGCACGACGTTCCTTTTCGGGGACGTCAGCTGGCCAGATTGCGGTGGTCAGAAAGACGCGGTCGCCCCAGACAATCGGGCTGGACCAGCCGGGGCTGGAGAATTCCGGGTTCTGTTTCCTGCCACCGTGCAGCAGCGCTTTCCAGACGATGTTTTCGCCGGACTTTCCGTTCCACGTCAGCGGCAAAGTTTTTTCCGTCGTGTAACCAAGGCCCGTCGGACCGCGCCAGCCAGGCCAGTTTTCTCCCTGGCACGGATTCGCCGTGGCCAGCGACAGCAGAGTCGCGAGAGTAAGAACACAAAGGTGACCGAACCGAAGGTGTTTCGAGCTGCGTCCGTTCAATGCCTTCTCCCGGTTGAGTACCAATCGATTGAACTTTTAATAGCCGTTATCTCGTAGCGTCTCGAAACTTTCCTGCGTCGGATTGACATTCAGTCGGGCGCGACGACGACTTCGAAGTCTGAGCCTCTGATTTTGCGGAGTTCTTCATGCAGCACGGGAATGCGTGGGTCAGGCGTGACTGAGATGGCCCAGTCGATGCCGTTGTCGGCGACGAACATGCCGTATCTCTTCAGTCCCTTCAGGATCGCCCGGACCGGCGGTGTGAATTTGCTGATGTCGAAGTCCGCGCGGAGTCGCAGTCGCTCGCCCATGCGCGGCAGGTTCTTGTCCGTGAGCCGGCTGGCGTAGTGAGTCGCCGGATGCACGTACGCGCGGCGCGAGCGTCGGACGGTGACGCGCATGGCATGCTCGACCACTCCACGTTGAATTTCGTCGTAGCGGACAACGGCCGGAAAGATTGGCAGACCGGCGGCATCGGCTGACGTCCAGCCATCGGGCCGCAACGCGTTTGTCTTCAGGTCGAAGATCGACGCCTGACCGGCCGCCCAGCCGTCGGCCGTTTTCCCGAACGTGAAGAACTCATAGAGCCTTCCGTTGACTGGATCGACCACGATGGCGTGGCGGTCGCCTTCATACTTCGCGGGCCGTTGCTGGACCTCAGCCAGAGTGGACGATTGAGAGCTGTCGCGGCGATAGAACGCCGGCCAGCCTTCGATCGGGATGTTGTCGGGCACGGGATACGGCCCGGCGTCGGACTCACCGGGGTACTCGACCAGCTTCACGGCCACACGCGGCTGTTTCGGCGGGACGATGACAAACCCCATGTCCGGGTTGTAACGAAAAGGTTTGTCGGCCCCGATCGACGCGATGATGGCCTTCGAGTCGGGATGCAGCGGCCAGTCGTCAACAAGTTGATTGAAGGCGTTGTCCGCCGGAAACACCTCCAGAGCGGACAGAATGGCGTCGGCCTCGGGAGTGTGGAAATCCACAGGCTGCGTGATCTTCGGCATTCTTGCCGCACGGATGCGGGCCAGTCTTGCCGGGTCCGTTTTGACGCGAGTCGGCTGACTGGCCGGTTCTGCTTCACCTCCGACGACCCAGAAGTCACCGAAGTACAGAGTCGGCGTCTGGCCGGGATGACACGCCAGATACCAGTGTACGACATCAGCCAGGTCCGGTTTCGACCCGTTGACGTTCCGCATTTCGCCAATGCTCAACCGCACTTCGTTCTTGCCGGGCTTGAGTGTCACCGGCACGTCGACACGCGTCTGAAAGCCGGTTGTGCCTCCATGCCGCACGGCGAACGAAAGCTTCACGCTCTGTCGCGAGGGATTAAGCGCCGAGAACTCAACCGTGCTAAACGACGTCCAGTTCCGCTCGCTGGCACCGCGGCTCATGCCGAACGAATCGCCCTGGGCAAAGACAACCTTCAACGCCTTGCCACCAAGTTCCTTCGGTGCGTTCTCGATTGTCAGCTTCGACTTTTTCTCCAGCGCCGTGTCGTTCGGCAGTTTGTCTTTGCTGACGTTCAGCAGAGGCACACGTCGTTCTGCAGCTGAAACAATGCCGACGAAGCCAGGCAGCAACACAGACACGCACGTGAAGTGGATCAACGATCGCATGCTGAATCTCCGGACCTCGTTACTTACTGAAAAGTCAGCCTCACACATCAACGCTTGCTTATTTATCCTATTGGTTCCTCAAATGCATCAAAGTTGAGTTCGGCAGTTGGTCGGCTCGGCGTTGGCGGGAACCTCGGCCACCTGTCTGTGATTCAAGTTGCACGTTTATGAATCGTCTGCTTACTGGCATGGCTCTGCTGTGCGTGGGACCGAGTGGTCTGTTCAATCTCGCCGCTTCAGCCGACGAAATCGCACGTACTGGTGAAGACTTTTTCGAGAGTAGGATTCGGCCGGTCCTGGTCAAACGCTGCTTCAAGTGCCACTCGGGCGACAAGCGCGAGGGCCAACTGCGGCTCGACCAGCGCGAAGCTCTGCTGAAAGGTGGCCAGTCCGGCAAAGTTGTGCTGCCACGCGATCCGAACGGCAGCCTGCTGATTCGAGCGATTCGCCGAGTCGACAGCGACCTCCGCATGCCGCCCGACGACGCGGACAAACTCACGGCTGACGAAGTCCGCGACTTTGTGACGTGGGTGAAGATGGGCGCTCCGTACCCGGATGCTCCCGGTCACGCGGTCGCCTCGCCCGTCGCCGATCTGCGCGAAGCTCGGAGGTTCTGGAGCCTGCAACCGATCACCAGACCGCAGCCGCCCGACGCCGAGCCGCATGACTGGCCGCGCAACGACATCGACAGGTTCGTGCTGGACA
>CAUZFZ010000176.1:0-19701 GCA_963579025.1 Planctomycetota bacterium
TCCGCCCGCTGTCCGCCAGTCCGGTAGCCAGAACTCGCGCAAACTCCCGCGCCCCCGGAATCCCACCAAACCCTGAAAAACAGGGCTTAATCGCAAGCCCTTGCTGCCCCAACCGCTTCAAGTCCGGCTTAATCTTAATCCCGACCGTGCCATCGCAGGTCGTTGCGAGGAGTAAGATTACGATTAAGAGTAAGATTAAGAACGACTGCTGGATTCACGTAATGCGAACACGTTGCGTTGAAGCAACCGGATACCCCGAATGAAAGACCGCCTCTCGAAATACGCTTCAATCCTCGTCCTGATCGCGCTGTGTGTTTACTACAGCATCGTGACGATGACCGAGCAGTTTCCGAATACCCCCGCATCCGGACACGAAGTCGCCGACGCGATCCTGCAGTCCGGCGGCAAGCATCCGACGGTGGTTGTCATTGCTCGTGACACAGTGCAGGATCGGGAATTCACTGACGCTGTGGTCGATCGAATTCAGGTGGGCGGCGGCAGTGTGTTCGCGATCGTGCACGGTACTCCGATCCATGCTCGTGAAGCTCTGGAACTGGTTGGTTCCGGTTCCACAAGCGTCGATGCGATTGCCGCAAATCACCCGGCGTCCGAATGGGGACCGCTGCAGCCACGGCAACTCGCTGAAATGGCCCAGGAGTGCCGGGCGCTGCGGAAGACTCAGGTCTACCGGCCCGGCAGCTATGTGTGGCCGACGTTTCTGACACGGCAGAATCTGATCAACGTGGTCAACCAGAACGCCGACATCGCGATCATCGCCATCGGGATGACGATGGTCATCATCACAGCGGGAATCGATTTGAGTGTCGGCAGCCTGCTCGCTTTGTGCGGCGTCGCGACAGCGGTCTCCATCCAACAGCTTGCCGGTGGCGCCGCCGCGGGACCGGCCGGCATGATCGGCGGGTGCCTGATTGGCGTCGGACTGTGTACGGCATGCGGCGTGTTCACCGGAGTGATGGTAACCTGGTGCCGTGTGCCGGCATTCGTTGTGACTCTCAGCATGATGATGATCGCACGCGGCATCGCGTTGATTATTGCTGTCGACTACCAGAGTGACCTAATGGGTGGTGGGACTGAAGGCACTCCGGAGGCCGTCAAGGTCGAGGCGCCGTCGTTCTCGTGGCTGGGACAGGGAGAGATACTCGGTATCCCCAACCCGATTCTATTGATGGTCGTCATGTACGTGATCGCGCACTTCGTCATGACGAGGACTTCGCTGGGCCGTTACATCTATGCGGTGGGCGGTAATCCCGAAGCCGCTCGGTTGTCCGGCGTGCCTGTCTTTGGCGTGCTGATTCTTGTTTATGCGTTGTGTGCCGCACTCGCTGGAGTGGCCGGAATTGTCGATGCGTCGCGGTTCGATGGCGGGCGTCCGAATGCAGGTGCTCTTTACGAACTGCGCGTGATCGCGGCCGTCGTCGTGGGTGGCACCAGTCTGGCCGGTGGAGAAGGACGTATCCTGGGAACGCTCGTCGGAGCATTGATCATCGCCGTGATTAACAACGGCCTGAACATGGCCGGCGTGAAGAGCTACGAGCAGATGATCGTCTTCGGCATGCTGATCCTGATCGCCGTGCTGCTCGATCGATTCAAGCCAAAGTAGTCGCACAATCTCAGAGCACATCGGATATGACGGTTCGATTTGGAAACGACAATGTCTCGGACGCTGCTGATCTCATTCGGCTCTGGCTGAGCGAGTCCAGTTCCGCCACAGCATTCACAGGCGCCGGAATCAGTACGGAAAGCGGTATCCCCGATTTCCGGTCGCCCGGCGGTGTGTGGGCAAAGAACGATCCCGTTTACTTCGACGACTTTATAGCCAGCGCGGATTCACGCTATGAGTACTGGCGACAGAAGGCAGAAGCACATGGCGACTTCGCCGACGCCAGGCCGAACATCACTCATCGGGTGCTGGCTGCATGGGAACGAACCGGCAAGCTGCGCGGTGTGATCACTCAGAACATTGACGGGCTGCATCAGGACGCAGGCAACAAGAACGTATTGGAACTGCATGGCACAGCACGCGACGTGGCTTGTATGGACTGCGGCTGGCGCGAACCGGCCGGGCCGTGGGTGCAACGATTTCGGGATGAGGATCGCGTACCGGATTGTCCGGAATGTCGGGGTCGCTTGAAGCATGCGACCGTGTCGTTCGGACAGTCACTTCCGTCGGATGTGCTGCAGCAGGCAGCGACGTGGGCCGCCGAGTCCGACCTGTTTTTCGCCATGGGTTCGTCGCTGGTCGTGCATCCGGCCGCCGGGTTGCCACAGATGGCACGCGACCGCGGAGCCAGACTGGTGATCCTCAATCGCGACCCCACGCCGCTGGATTCGATTGCGAACATGGTGGTCAACGCAGCGCTGGGTGATCTGTTCGCCCTGCTCATTGCCGACTCGACATAGCCGCGATTGCTGAACGCCAGCGGTCCAACGACTCAGCTGAAGAGCACGCCCGATTCCCCTACCTTATGCGTGCGGCAGATGAGAAGTTACCCGTAGGACGGGCACTCTTGCCCGTCCACACCGAGACGGGCAAGAGTGCCCGTCTTACAAGGCAGGTAAGTTGGCACTTGCCGCTCGCCTTATGCGGAGTTGCTGTAATCGAAGACAACTTTGGGAACACTAATTGACGCTGATAATCGCTAATTCAGTTTTCGTACTCCATTAGCGTTTATCAGCGTCGATTAGCGTTCCTTTTGAGACCGAAGCCGCGAGACCGCCTTCTGTTCAAGATACACCATTCAGAGACACTTCACCGGAAAGACAATTAACATGGACTCAAGCGTATTCCGCGGATGCATTCCTGCCATCATGACGCCATGTCATGCCGATCGATCACCGAACTTCCCGGCTCTCGTCAGCAAGGCACAGGAGCTGATCGGTAAAGGCATGAATGCCGTCGTGTATTGCGGATCGATGGGCGACTGGCCGTTGCTCACTGATGAGCAACGCCAGGAAGGTGTTCGGCAACTGACGAAGGCCGGCGTGCCGGTTGTTGTCGGAACGGGAGCACAGAACCCGGCTCGGGCCGCGGCACATGCGGCGCACGCTCAGGAGGTGGGTGCCAAAGGGCTGATGGTCATCCCGCGCGTCCTGTCGCGAGGAACATCCCCTGCCGCTCAGCGAGCCCACTTTGCTGGCGTGCTGGGTGCAGCTCCTGATCTGCCGGCCGTCATCTACAACAGTCCGTACTACGGGTTCGAGACGAAAGCGGATCTGTTCTTCGACCTCCGCCGTGAGTTTCCAAATCTGGTCGGCTTCAAGGAGTTCGGTGGCGCGGACGCCTTGAGTTATGCCGCCGAGCACATCACTCACGCGGACGACGACGTGCTGCTGATGGTGGGCGTCGACACGCAGGTGTTCCACGGATTCCTGCACTGCGGAGCTGTTGGAGCGATCACGGGCATCGGCAACTGCATTCCGGCCGAAGTCCTGCAGCTCCTGTCACTCTGCCGCCTGGCTGTTACTGGAGACGCCAAAGCTCGGCAACTGGCAAAAGAGCTGGACGATGCACTCATCGTGTTGTCGACCTACGACGAAGGCCCCGACCTGGTGCTTTACTACAAGTACCTGATGACCTTGCTCGGCAATGCGGAGTACGAGCATCACTTCAGCGAGACAGACCAACTCAGCCCGAGCCAGCAGCGATTCGCCGAATCACAACTGCAGGTCTTCCAGGCCTGGTGGCAAAACTGGCCCGGCAAGTCGTACGGACACGCCTGATTCGACAGCGCCACATTCGACGATTGCGGGGGGCGTAGGGTGTGACAAGCGGAGCGAATGGTTCATCCGGTGTGCCGGCGCGGGCGGTCTGCAACCGCCTGAACCCCAACATTTCACCGGAGATCTCCGCGCCGGCACACCACGATGGCTGATCGGCCCGCTTGTCACACCCTACAAAGTGGCGCTGTCCAACTGATGCGTCCGACGGAAATGATTGACGGTCGCAACCGCTCGATCTGCTCCATCGGCAACGCTACACGCCATCGTCAATTGGCGTGTCTGGTTCGGACGCAGCATCGGGGTGACTCGCTTGTGTCCCACGCCCGGTTTTGACGCCCCTGAAGATGGCCAGCACAAAGGCCAGTAGAGTGAGTACTTCGAACCAGACAGGGTACGGCAACATGTACATGTTGAATGCGGCGGCCACGACGAGCAGGGAGCCGACCGCGATGCCGTGTGCGGGATGCCTGCTTGCTCCCAGGCGGGTTGCCAGCCAAACGCTCACGAACACGGTACCGACCCAAAGGGCGCCTGCCGCTACCAGCAACCAGTACGGATACCTTGCAACGTGAGCCTTGCATGCGTCGAAGTCAGTGGGATCGACTCCCGGCGGAAAGGGATGCAAGACCTCGCTAATGGCTTCGACGGCGATGATCAGCGCCATCGCAACGACGAGACTCGCGACAAGAGCACCTGCGCTGCGCATCAATGTGAGGATCATTCTTCAACTTTCTGGTCACCACCCCAGCCGGCTCCGAAGCCGATGAGAATATCCGCTTCGATATCGACGTGAAGCAATGGCTTTTCAAGACGTGTTGCAGTTGAGTCAAGTTTCGTTGCTGACCAGGAAGGAAGACTGATCGACGCTGATTGTCGCTGATCCGGGTGACAGTCGTCACGTGAATCATGAGCGTCAATTAGCGCGGATGAGTGTTCCTTAATCTGGACCAGCCGGAACCAGACAGGGCTCACGCAAAGGCGCGAAGACGCAAAGAAGAAAAAGCACACTCGTCATTCCCTTTGCGTCTTCGCGCCTTTGCGTGAGCCGTCCTCCTGATTTTCTGACCATATTGCGCAGGATTTGCGCAGGATCTCCGTGATCAGAGATTAATCTGGTCCCGCGCTCTCGGTCGGAAGTACAGCCGTCGTAAGATTCTCGACTCCGCCGGGAGTCTGTTCGGCCAGCCGCGTTCGAAACATTCGCGGGCCCTTTCGACCGTATGTTCCCGAGTCACCCTGAAAGAAACAGTCAGGCCCCTGGAGACACGTTCTTTCACGCGGACGCTGGTGCCGTTTTGCGAAACTCGCGAGAGGTTGCCACTAATCCTGGTCGGACTCGCGGTTCCTCCAGAACAGCTCCGCCCAGTCGAGGGCCTGTTTTCGGACCATGTCGCTGATCGTCTTGTCGGAGCGGATAACAGCCTGCAGTTCTTCCAGCGATTTCACGCGTTCGCGTTTCACAGTCAGCAGTCCCCGAGCCTGAAATTGTGCTCGCAGTTCCGGCGTCCACGGCCGCGCGTCCCACACCTTGACTGTCCCGTCCGTACTCGCCGATGCCAGCCGCTGCCCGTCCGGGCCGAACGCCACGCTGTAGACCGACCCAGCGTGTCCTTTCAGCGTGAGCGACTCTTTCCCTGTCGCCGCGTCCCACACCTTGACTGTCCCGTCCAAACACGCCGATGCCAGCCGCTGCCCGTCCGGGCTGAACGCCACACTGTTTACACCGTGCTTGTGTCCTTTCAGCGTGAGTGACTCCTGCCCCGTGGCCGCGTCCCACACCTTGACAGACTTGTCATAACTCGCCGATGCCAGCCGCTGTCCGTCCGGGCTGAACACCACGCTGTAAACCCGGCCGGCGTGTCCTTTCAGCGTGAGCGACTCCCGCCCCGTGACCGCGTCCCACACCTTGACTTCATCCGGTTTGTCCGGTTCGGCACCACTACCCCCAGCCGATGCCAGCCGCTGTCCGTCCGGGCTGAACGCCACGCTGTAGACCATGTCGGTGTGTCCTCTCAGCGTGAGTAACCCCCGCCCCGTGACCGCGTCCCACACCTTGACGTCACCGTAATAACCACCCGAGGCGAGCCGCTGTCCGTCCGGGCTGAACGCCACACTGCTGACCCCGCTGATGTGTCCTGTCAGCGTGAGCGACTCCTTCCCCGTCGCCACGTCCCACACCTTGACCGTGTTATCCGCACTCGCCGATGCCAGCCGCTGCCCGTCCGGGCTGAACGCCACGCTATTGACCTCGCGGGTGTGTCCTTTCAGCGTGAGCGACTCCTGCCCAGTGGCCGCGTCCCACACCTTGACTTCACCCGGTTTGTAAAGTTCATCCCCAGCCGAGGCCAGCCGCTGCCCATCCGGGCTGAACGCCACGCTTCTGACGGTGCCGGTGTGTCCTTTCAGCGTGAGCGACTCCCACCCCGTGGTCGCGTCCCACAACTTCACTTCGCCCCGTTCGCGATGCTCATCACTCCCACCCGCCGAGGCCAGCCGCTGCCCGTCCGGGCTGAACGCCACGCTGAAGACGAAGTCGGTGTGTCCTTTCAGTGTGAACGACTGTTGCCCAGTGGCCGTGTCCCACACCTTGACTTCACCCGGTCTGTCAATTTCACCCCCAGCCGATGCCAGCCGCTGTCCGTCCATGCTGAATGCCACGCTGGAGACGAAGCCGGTGTGTCCTTTCAGCGTGAGCGACTCCTGCCCAGTGGCCGCATCCCACACCTTGACTTCACCCGGTTCGCCCAAATCACCACCACCCGAGGCGAGCCGCTGTCCGTCCGGGCTGAACACCACGCTGCTAACCCGGTCGGTGTGTCCTTTCAGTGTGAGCGACTCCTGCCCAGTGGCCGCGTCCCACACCTTGACTTCACCCGGTTTGTCATGTTCACCCCCAGCCGATGCCAGCCGCTGTCCGTCCGGGCTGAACGCCACGCTCCTGACGGTGCCGGTGTGTCCTTTCAGCGTGAGCGACTCCTGCCCCGTGGCCGCGTCCCACACCTTGACTTCACCCGGTTCGCCCCAATCACCACCACCCGAGGCGAGCCGCTGTCCGTCCGGGCTGAACACCACGCTATAGACCTCGCCGGTGTGTCCTTTCAGCGTGAGCGACTCCTGCCCCGTGGCCGCATCCCACACCTTGACCGTCTTGTCCCCACTCGCCGAGGCGAGCTGCTGCCCGTCCGGGCTGAACGCCACGCTCGTGACATAGCTGGTGTGTCCTTTCAGCGTGAGCGACTCCTGCCCCGTGATCGCGTCCCACACCTTGACTTCACCCGGTTCGCCCGGTTCGTCCCAATTACCACCCCCCGAGGCGAGCCGCTGCCCGTCCGGGCTGAACGCCACGCTAAGGACCGCATCGGTGTGTCCTTTCAGCGTTTGCAAATCGCTCTTACTCTGCCGGTCCCAATAGCCCCACTCGAAGCCCTTGAGGTCATCGCGGTCGCGGTGCTTGTCAAGCAGTTCCAGCGGATGTTCGATATTGGAGTCTTCCCAGTCGCGCTGGACGAGCAGCATGTCTGAGTTGTAGGCGTTCCGTTCGGCGATCTTCAGACTCCGTCGTGCGTCCATCTCTGCTTTCACGGCGTCGTCCTTTGCTTTGGCTTCGGCAATGGCCAGAGCTTCAGCTTTTTTTCGCTGAACTACTTCCTGCAATTGAGCACTGACAGCAGCCATCTCTGCCTTCACCGCGTCGTCCTTAGCTTTGGTTTCCGCAACAGCCAAAGCTTCGGCTTTCTCCCGCTGCACTACTTCTTGCATTTGAGCACTGACAGCAGCCATCTCTGCCTTCACGGCGTCGTCCTTTGCTTTGGCTTCGGCAATGGCCAGAGCTTCGGCTTTTTTCCGCTCGACTGCTTCTGCTTCCTTCGCAGCGACGGCCTCTTTTTCTGCTCTAACGGCAGCTTTCTCTGACTCCACGGCGGCGTCTTTGGCAGCGACTGCCTCATCTTTGGCCAGCTCCGCGGCAATGCGCTGTTGGTTCACCGCGTAGGTCGCACTGCAAATGATCACCAGAATTAAAGCGACGAGGCCGACGCTGACGCGCCGGAGGCCGCGAATCCTGGCCGTTCGTGAAGCGCGTTCTTCCACGGCTGCTTGAATCGTGGTCGCCAAGCCGGGGTCGGCTGTGTCCAGCAGAGACAGGGCGAGGTCGAAGTCGCCCCGGTCGAATGCAGCGCAAGCGTAGTCGTGTCGAGTTTCCCGCAGGCCGTCTGCCGCTCGGATATTCTCCGGCCACTGTTCCAGCGCTGTGTCAAAACCGAACCGCGCCCGACTGAAGTCGTCGTAGTTGTTGCTCTGCCGAGCGGCGGCCAGGTCGTCATCCGCGCGCGCGGCCAGGTCGATGCTCTCCTCGTGGACCTGAAACTTCAGCAACGCCGCTTTCAGATCTTTCGCGGCCTGGTAACGCTCCTCTCGATGCTCTGCCATCGCCGTCGCACAGATGGCATCCAGTTCGTCCGCGATCGATTCGTCGATCGACCGGACTCGGGGCGTCTCGCCAGTCGCGATGCGGTGCAGCAGCGCGGCCATGCCGGAGGTGGCACTGTCAGTTGTGGCCCGCTGGTGTGGCGGCCGGCCGGTCAGGACTTCGAACAGGATCGCGCCCAGACCGTAAATGTCCGTCCGCTCGTCCATGTGCTCGACACGCCCGGCCGCCTGCTCTGGGGCCATGTAGGCTGGTGTGCCGAGTTTCTGGCCAGCCTGTGTGGTATCCGTGCGGCCAGCTTCCGTGACGACGATCGGAGTGGAGTCTTCGTCGTCGCTGCCCACCTGGCGGGCCAGGCCCCAGTCCAGCACTATGGCCTCGCCGTATTCGCCCAGCACGATGTTGTCGGGCTTCAAGTCACGGTGGATCACGCCGCGGGAATGCGCGTAGGCGATGGCGTCGCAGATATTCAGAAAGACATTCAGCAGCAGCCGTTCTGAGAGCGGGTCTTCGTTTCCGGCCTGCTTCTGTTCGTGGTGTTCGCGGATGGCCTGCGAGAGCGTTTCGCCCCGCACCAGCTTCATCGTGTAGAACGGCCGGCCTTCACGGCTGACCTCGTACACCGGCACGATCCCCGGGTGCTGGAGCTGGCCTGTAATCTGAGCTTCCTTGATTAGCCGCCGCACCGCTTCGCTCGATGCCGAACCCGGTTTGATCTCCTTGAGCGCGACCTCACGCGACAGGTCGTTATCCCGGGCCAGCCAGACTTTCCCCAACCCACCCGCCCCGACTTCGCTGACCCACGTGTACCGCGTCTTCGGTTTCTGCGATTCATCCAGTGTTTCACCGATCGTCTCAAGCAGAACCGGAGCATCCGACGGCCACGAGCTGAGCGATTGCCGGACTTCCGAATCGTCCACTTCCTTCAGCAACGCGTCGCAAACATCGCCCCGAGTCACCGCGTTAAGCGTCACCCGCGGATCGTTCTGATGGCGAGCAAGTTTCCGCTCGGCCTTCTCTTCCAGAAACCGCCGGTGCTCGGCCGTGACCCAGCCTCGCTCGACCAGCAGATCGGCCAGCGGTTTCGACTTGTCACCCGCCCAGGCACGACAGGCAGCCGTGAGCTGCTGCAGGTCAATCAAGTCGTCTTCAAACGCCAGAACGGCAAACAGCAGGTGTTGTTCAACGGACATGCTGGCCAACGCTTTCCGCAGGAGACAATCGGACCCAGACAAGCGTCCGCCCATCATGGGATTCGATGAACACCTGCGAAAGTGAAGCGGTGAGAAACGCACGAAGCCGGAAATGTAAAGTGTGTAAAAAACGTTGAGCTTCGGAGAGGCGGATGCCCCGCGTTTCTTTTTGCGATCTGTAAGAAATCGTCGGATGTATGACCCCGACAATGGGTGTCCTCCCGGACGGCCGAGCGACTGCGTGACCGGGCAACTGAACGGTTTGGTTTGCTTACGGACGCGGGATCGCCAACTGGTCGCAGATCGCCCGGGCAACGGTGTTTTTGATCTCACGATGCCGGGCCACTGCGGCGCATCGCCCGTTGGCAGGGTTGCGATAAATGGAGTGGTTGCCGCCTTCGCGGTCCAGCTCACAACCATGATTCCTCAGATGCCGAATCAGGTCACGGCGTTTCATGTGGTGGGCACATCCACTGTCAGGCTTTCACAGACGGAATTCTGCGGGGCGTCGTGCATGGCATTCGCACGATAACTTTCGAGCAACAACTCGACAGCTTCTCTGATCATCGTTCGCGCCTCGTCCATGTCCTTTCCCTGTGTCACGGCACCTGGCAGGTCCGGAACCGTCGCCATGATCCAGCCGTCTTCGACTTCCTGGTAAATCACCTCGTATTCGCGCTTCATAAGTCATCCTCACCGGTCAGTGGACTGTTCTTCATGTTACAGGAAGTCAGCCACGGCTGTCTGGATCAGTCAAAGTCCAGTTCGGACGGCTGATCTTCACTTCCCGTGACGCAATGTACCTGCATAAGCGGTCTCGACAGGGAGTGGCCGCCTGGGTCAACGCTTTCGAGAAAGCTAAATCTCGCAGACTGGCCGAGGAAGCCACCGAACATCTTGCAGTCGTGGATGCCCTGCTGCGTGGTGATCGGAAAGAAGCATCGCGGGCCATGGCCCATCATATCCGGTCCGGTGTCCGATACTGGAGCCGTGCCTTGCCGGAAGTTGCCACGCAGGCCCTCGCCCGTGTGTAATGGATGACGCAATGAAGTAAGTTGCTGGATTCGCCCGCATTCAGATTCTCCGCGGACTGCCCTCCTGTCATCCCACCGACAGACCTCTCCTCTGCGAGGCCCCTCCGATGCAGATCAGTCGCTTAACAGTCTCTGCCTGTCTCCTGCTGCTGCTGGTGACAACCGCAGCCGCCCAGGACGTCGACTTCAATCGCGACGTCCGGTCGATTCTGGCGGACAAGTGCTACAAGTGTCATGGGCCGGACGCGAAGGAAGTCAAGGGCGGCCTGCGACTCGACCTGCATGGTGTCGTCACGAAACCTGCCGACAGCGGGAAAATCGCGATCGTTCCAGGCAAGCCGACAGACAGCGAACTGGTCCGGCGCATAACGTCCGACGATGACTCAGAGAGAATGCCGCCAAAGGACTCGCACAAGGAACTCACGCCAGTCGAAATCAAACTGCTGACGGAGTGGGTCGCGCAGGGGGCCGAGTACAAAGATCACTGGGCCTTCCTTCCGCCCGATCGACCTGCATTGCCGCCTGTCGAGAATATGAAGTGGATTCACAATGCGATTGACCGCTTCGCACTGGCGAGACTCGAAGCACAACAGATGGCTCCGTCCGGTGATGCGAATCGCGAAACGCTGATCCGACGCGTGTCACTCGACCTGCGCGGCTTTCCACCGTCGATTCGGGAGCTGGATGAATTCCTGCAGGACGAATCACCGGAAGCCTACGAACAGATGGTCGATCGGATGCTCGCGAGCCCTCACTTTGGTGAAAAGATGGCTCGCATCTGGATGGACCTGGCTCGCTATGGAGACACCAACGGTTTTCATTACGACTCGACACGCCAGGTCTGGCTGTGGCGCGACTGGGTGATTCGGGCTTACAACAACAACATGCCCTTCAGCCAGTTTACGATCGAGCAACTCGCCGGCGATCTACTGCCAGATGCAACTGTCCCGCAGCGAGTGGCATCAGGCTTCAATCGAAATACACGCTACAACGAAGAAGGTGGAGCGGATCCGGAAGAATGGCGTGTTGAATATGCCAAGGACCGCACACGCACGCTCGGGCAGATCTGGCTGGGGATGACCATCGGTTGCGCCGAGTGCCACAGTCATAAGTATGACCCGATCTCGCAGAAAGAGTTTTATCAGTTTTATGCGTTCTTTAATTCTCTCGACGAGCCGGGTGCTCAGGGCCATCGACAGAAATACCCGCCTCTGCTGGAAGTGCCGACTGACGAGCAGAATCTCCGGATTGCCGACCTGCAGGCGGAAATCACTGACGTGCAAAAGCGGATTCGAGAAGACGTCGATAACTATGCGTATGTCGAACCGAAGGAAGTGCCGGCAGAGGCCATCAGCAAACCGGTCGACATCGTGTGGATCGACGACGAGACACCAAAGGGTGCGAAACCGCAGGGCCAGGGAAGTCCCGCATGGCAGTGGATTACTAAGAAGGACGGGCCAGTCCATCATGGTGCGAAGTCCACACGCCGCAGTGGTACTGGTCTAAGTCAGCACTTCTTCACGGATGCGGCGAAGCCGTTGGTCATTGAAGCGGGTGACGTCCTGTTTGCCTGGGTGTGGCTCGACCTGTTGGACTCGCCGAAAACCGTGCAACTGCAGTTCAACAATGGCTCGTGGGAACACCGAGCCTACTGGGGTGAACCCAAAGGGTATGGAGGGGCCAAAGAAAGTCCCAGCGCCCATAAGGTGGGCGATCTGCCCAAATCTGAAGAATGGGTTCGCCTGGAAGTGCCGGCCAAAGATGTGGGACTGAAGCCGGGCGACAAGATTAACGGCTGGGCCTTCACTCAGTTTGATGGGACCGTCTACTACGACCACGCTGGAGTCACGCGTATCGAACCGGATACGAGGCACCTGGAATCGCTCGCCGCATGGGAAAAGAAAGCTGCTGGTGATAAGGCCGTTCCGGACAATGTCCGCAACATCATCAAGGTCCCCGCAGACAAGCGAAACGACGCGCAGTCAAAGACCTTGCGAGACTACTACGTCGAACATGTCTTTGCCGAGACTCGGGATGTCTTTGATCCGCTGCATGCCCAGGTCAAGACGGCTCAGGCCGAAATCAAGAAGACTCAGGAACAGGTTCCATTTCAGCTTGTCAGCGTTGAGCTGAATGAGCCGCGACCTGCTCACATGCTGATCCGTGGTGAGTTCAATAAACCAGGGGACAAAGTCGAACGTGAAGTCCCGGAAGTGTTTCCCGGCCTGCCCGAAGATGCACCGCGGAATCGGCTGGGACTGGCACAGTGGCTTGTGACTGGCGATCACCCGCTGACAGCACGTGTTGCCGTCAACCGCTACTGGGCTCAACTGTTTGGCGGCGGCATCGTCGAGACGATTGGTGACTTCGGTACGATCGGTCGCTTTCCCACACATCCACGTCTGATCGACTGGCTGGCCGTGGAATTCGTCGAGTCCGGCTGGGACACAAAACACATCATGAAACTGATGGTGATGTCAGCGACCTATCGACAATCGTCGGTCAATGATCATCGTTACGACGAGGTCGATCCTGACGTGAGGCTGCTGTGGCGAGCCCCACGCTTCCGCCTGCCCGCCGAGGAGATTCGCGACTCGGCACTGAGGGTTTCCGGAATGCTCAGCGCACGCATCGGTGGGCCACCGGTGTTTCCGTTCCAACCTGAGAAATACTACGACGGCAAGAAAGGCGGCTGGGGCTGGAGCGTCAGCCAGAATGAAGATCGCTATCGCCGAGGGTTGTACACATTCTGGCGCCGGACCACGCCCTATCCGACATTCGTCATTTTTGACGCGCCGGATCGGACCGAGTGCATTGTTGCGCGGGCCCGCACGAACACTCCGCTGCAGGCTCTCGTCACCATGAACGATCCGCAGTTTGTGGAAGCGGCACGCGTGTTTGCACAACAGCTTCTCGAACAGGATGTCGCTGGCCCCATCGAGCGTCTGCGGCTGGCATTCCGCCGGACTGTGTGCCGACTCCCGACGACCGAAGAGACGGCCGTGCTTAAGTCACTGCTCGACCACGAGCTGAAGCACTTTGGCGCAAACTCGGACGCGGCCAGCTCGCTGATCATGGTAGGAGCCTGGCCGCAGCCGAAGGGTCTCGACACGGTCGAGCACGCGGCATGGACGGCAGTTGCCAACGCACTGCTGAATCTCGACGAGACAATCACGCGCGAATAGCAGCATCACCGGAATCCCACTGAATTAGAACGTTCAGGGAGAAATAGATATGTCACTTATCACAAACGATCACGATCAATCGTTCCGTCGTTCTCGGCGAGAATTTCTCAGTCGCACGGCATCCGGATTCGGCATGATGGCCGCCTCGACTCTCCTTGACCCGAGTGTTACCAGGTCCGCCGCTGGCTCAGGAGATGCCGCACAGGGACTGCTCAAAGGTGGTCACTTTCCGGGCAAGGCGAAGCGTGTGATCTACCTCTTCCAATCCGGAGGACCATCGCACCTGGACCTGTTCGATTACAAGCCGAGACTCAACGAGGAACACGGCAAGGATGTGCCCAAGTCGATTCTGGGTACTCAACGTGTCACGTTAATGACACGCAGTCAGAAGCGATTCGCAAGCTTCGGCTCACCGTTCAAGTTCAAGCAGCACGGTGAGTCCGGGCAGTGGTTCAGCGAGATTCTGCCGCACATGTCGGAGCTGGCTGATGACTTCTGCTTTATTAAGTCGATTCAAAGCGAACCGATCAATCACGACCCGGCGATGACGTTTCTACAAACGGGGCGCCAGATCCCTGGTCGGCCGGCAGTGGGTTCCTGGTTGCATTACGGTCTGGGCTCTGAGTGTGAAGACCTGCCGGCCTACATCGTGATGACCAGCGGAGTCACGCAGCAGCCGCTGCTCAGTCGGTACTGGCATAACGGGTTCCTGCCGGCTCAGTACCAGGGAGTCCAGTTTCAATCGACTGGAGACCCCGTGCTGTTTCTGTCCAATCCGACCGGCATTGATCACGGCAATCGGGGACGCATCCTGAGTGCCGTGACGAAACTCAATCAGCTCAAGCACAAACAGGTGGGCGATCCAGAGATCGAAGCGAGGATTGACGCTTTTCAGATGGCGTACCGCATGCAGACGTCAGTACCGGAGCTGGTCAATTTCAGTAAAGAGCCGAAACACATCATCGACATGTACGGTCCCGAAGTGCAGAAGCAAGGCACGTTTGCTTATCAGTGCCTGCTGGCTCGTCGCCTGGCAGAGAAGGGCGTGCGGTTTGTGCAGCTCTTCCACGCAGGATGGGACCAGCATGGCGGCCTGGAAGGGGGCATCAAACGCCAGACGAAAGCCGCCGATCAGCCCACGGCCGCGCTGATCAAGGACCTCAAGCAGCGAGGCATGCTGGATGACACACTGATCGTATGGGGCGGCGAATTCGGTCGCACCGCTTACACACAGGGCTCGAACGGCCGAGACCATCATCCGCGTTGTTACACGCTGGCCATGGCCGGCGCCGGCATCAAAGGTGGAACGACTTACGGATCAACCGACGAGTACGGCTACAACATTGCTGAAAACGTCGTCCACATCCGCGACTTCCACGCCACGCTGCTGCACTGTCTGGGCATCGATCATCAGCGGTTCACGCATAAGTTCAAAGGACTAGACGCGAAGTTGACGGGAGTCGAGCCGGCGCGTGTGGTGTCTGAAGTCCTGGCATAGTGACGCGTACTGGTCACTGATCCGAATTCCATTCGGTCCCGTCCGCGAACTGCGCTGAGCGAAACTCCGGGTGAATTGCGGCCGATTCACGTGGATAGTAGGTGAGCGACACGGGTTGGAATGAGAAATCGAAAGGCTGGCAGACACAGGAAAAGCCTCGGAATTGACATGCCGGCCAGGTCTGCAGGAAACTAAACCGTCGTTTCGCCGCCGGACAACTGCGAGTTCATTCCCTATTGCAACGAGACTGCAATGTTCCATCGCCGTGAATTGCTCCAGTTGGGGTGCTCTTCCTACCTGGGGTTATCTCTGAGTGGCGTTCTCGGACAGCAGTCCGTCGCTGACGGGAAGCAGCGAAAGCGTGCAGCAAATCAGCGGGCGAAGTCCGTTGTCCTCGTCTTCTTGACCGGCGGCGGCAGCCATATCGACATGTTCGATCCAAAACCGGATTCGCCCGAAGTCAAAGGGGAATTCGGCGTCATCCCGACTGCAATTCCCGGTGTTCTGTTCGGTGAGCTGATGCCGGAAATGGCCAGACGCGCGGATCAACTGGCGATCGTGCGATCGATGTCGCACGGAGACAATCGGCACCTCTCGGGATCGCACAACACGCTGACGGGAAATGTGCAGACGTTTCGAGGGGATTCGAACCAGGACAAGTCGCTTAATCGGGGCGACTACCCGTGTTACGGATCGGCGATCAACTACCTGCGTCCTCGCGCGGACGGACTGCCTGGACATGTGACGCTGCCTCATCCACTGGTCGAGGGGGCGCTGGTCTGGCCGGGGCAGCACGCTGGCTTTCTCGGATCGAAATACGATCCGTTTCAATTGAAGGATGATCCGAATCGCGAGGGCTTCAAAGTCAAAGGGCTCAGCCTCATTGACGGATTGACTTCGGGCCGACTTGAGAATCGCTGGAATCTCCTGCGCGAGCCACGTCCGATTGAAGACAGTCTTGGCGAATCGCCGGGTGGTCGCCGATTCGCCAGCCAGCAGGATGCCGCTTATTCGATGCTGACGTCGTCCCGGCTGGCGCAGGCGTTCGAAGTTGATCGCGAGACTCCCGAGACCCGTGAACGATTTGGTCGGACGCGCATGGGTCAGACACTGCTACTGGCCAGACGACTCGTCGAGGCCGAGGTTCCGGTGATTCAATGCAACATGGGAATCGTGCAGTCCTGGGACACTCACGTGCAGCATTTTCCCCGGCTGAAAGACAAGCTGCTGCCGCCGGTTGATCAGGGAGTCAGTGCGTTGCTGGACGATCTGACAGATCGCGGCCTGCTCGACCAGACGATGATCATCGTCGTGGGAGAATTCGGACGGACGCCTTCGATCTCGCCACTCGCCGGTCAGACCGTTCCAGGTCGACACCACTGGGCTCATGCGTATACGGCCGTGTTCGCCGGAGGTGGCGTTCAGGGCGGTCAGGTGATCGGACGGACGGACGATATTGGCGGCCATCCGGTCACCGTGCCGTGGCATCCCAATGACCTGGGAGCGACCGTCTACAGTTCGCTGGGAATCGATCCTGCCAGCGAGATACACGATCGGCTGGGACGCCCGTACCCGTTGAATCGGGGCAAAGTCATTGATTCCCTGTTCGAGGCCTGATTGCGAAATCACTCGGGACGACGGTTCCACACGGCCGCTACGACCATGCGTTCCGCAGGAACCGCAACCAGTTGCCGTGCATGATGTCGCGAACGTCAGCTTCGCCGTATCCGCGACCGGTCAGGATGCCCGGCAGACGCTGCAGGTCGGCGATCGTATCGACATCAGCAGGGGACTGTTCTCGACCGAAGCCGCCATCGAGGTCTGTTCCGATTGCTGCGTGCCGGGCGTTGCCGGCGACCTGGCAGACGTGGTCGATGTGATCAGCGACGCTTTCGAGAGTCACTCCCGCCGCCTGTGGACGTGACACTCCCTTCTGCCAGTTTGGTGTCAGCATCCACGCATCAAACGCCGTTCCAATCACCGCCCCTCGACTGATGAGTGCCCGAAGCTGGTCGTCACTGAACTGCCGATCGCCAGGAACGAGCGCACGGCAGTTGTTGTGACTGGCCCACACCGGACCACCGAAGAGATCCAGAGCTTCCCAGAAACTCGGTTCACTCAGGTGCGTCGCGTCCAGGATGATTCCCAGACGTTGCATCTCGGCGAGCAGTTCTCGACCCGCAGCGTTCAATCCGGAATCATCGGCCGTGCCGCCGCCATATCGTCCTTTCCCGTAATGCCCCGGCCCGATGGCTCTCAATCCCTGCTCGTACGACCGCTCCAGATGTTGCGGTGTGATGATCGAGTCGGCGCCTTCCAGACTGAGAACGTATCCGATGGGAATGTCCTGCAGTTCACCGTTCAGACATCGGGCGACATGGCGATCGAGACTGGTCTGATCGACGATCTGGACCATCCAGCCACGAGATTCCATTTCGCGATACCAGGCCACCTGTCGCTGCGTCTCGTCCCACGCGGCTTCCGGACCGATGTACGTCGCCAGCTTGCCAGCGTCTTCGTCCGGAGCCGCGCATCGTGCAAACAGCGTCGCCACACACAGCCCGATTTCGCCCCGCCGTAATTCGGCCAGCGAGACTGTCCCCGCGCCACGGAATTTGAAGTCTGTCATCTCTTGCTCGGCCGCGCGAATCTCACTCGCCGGCAAAGTCAGGTCCCGTTCCCACACCGTCGCGTTCAGGCTCAGGTCCAGGTGCGCATCGACAATCAACATGGGCGTCCCAATCTGAATAGCAGATCGCGGCCAGGCCACGAACAAGAGCCGCTCGACAAAGAGATCGAACGGCTCTTGTTCTGATTCTGAGGGTGAGTAACCGGAATTGAACCGGCGACCTCCGGAACCACAAACCGGCGTCATTGTCCAGACACTGGCGACCGTACGGCTCTGAACCGGGTGAACATCTCGTCGATCGTACCGCCGAATCGACAGTCCGGTTTCAGACCAGCTCGCCGTGAGACCGCCCCCAATTCTCGATTCTCGCCGCACCGACACTATTTCGGACGCGAGACAACGCGGAGTATACTTTGGTTCATCCGGCGACGACCTTGACCTGTGGCGTGAAACGCTTTCGACATTGTCCTCCAAAGTCGGCGCGCCAGCGTCTGACGCGTTTGGACGGCCGCAAGTTTATCCAAGGCTGGAGCGAGCGAATAGCAGTACCACTTCAGTCGGAGCAACTGATGTCCAGTAAAGAAGCGATTGGGGTTGAGACTGTTTTGCGTCCTTCGAAGACCAGTCAGCTGAGTCAAGAGCGGACGATACCGCTGGACGATCTTCTCAAAGTTGTCGATCTTGCGGCGACCGAACGATGGCCCGAACTGGCGATCGTCGGGCCCGAAATAAGTTTCGAGTTTGTGAGAGAGCAATGTTTCGCGGAATGGCCGATCTCACACGTTTTCCGTCTCGATGACCATTTGGTTGACGTATCTCCGCTTCTGCAACTTACTCATCTTAGGGCGCTGTACCTGGGTGACCACAGGATTGGAGGTGTCGGGGCACGCGCGCTGGCGACGTTAACCGCACTAACCAATCTCGATCTTACGCAGAATCCAGATTTGTTTCTCGAGACGAGACAACACGTGCAGAGGGGAGGGGCGAATTTCTCGCGCTCACCTCTAATCCCTCTTGACTCACCGCTAATTGGCCCCGAGGGTGCCCACAGCCTGGCCTCGCTGACCGAACTCAGGTCGCTCAGCCTGTTCGGTTGTCGGATTGGCCCGGAGGGTGCCCGCAGCTTGGCCTCGCTAACCAAACTCAGGTCGCTCGACCTGTCCCATTGTGACATTGGACCGGAGGGTGCCCGCAGCCTGGACACGCTGACCGAACTCAGGTCGCTCACCCTGTCCAATTGTAACATTGAACCGGAGGGTGCCCGCAGCCTGGTCTCGCTGACCAAACTCAGTTCGCTCAACCTGTCCGATTGTAACATTGGATCGGATGCTCCCCGCAGCCTGTCCTCGCTGACCGAACTCAAGTCGCTCGACCTAACCGATTGTGGCATTGGACCGGAGGGTGCCCGCAGCCTGACCTCCCTGACTAAACTGACGTCGCTCAAGCTGCGAGGTTGTCAGATCGGACCGGAGGGTGCCCGCGCGCTGTTGGACGCGTGGTGCGACGGGTCCAGTGGCGAGCATCTTGAATACCTCGAGCTCGGAGTAGAATCAGATCATGATTCGGTGCTGCCTCCGGAGGCACTTGGGACCAACGACGCACAGGCGATTCTGGCGGCGTATCGGCGCTTTCATGGGCGTGAGGCACAAAAACTCCAGCCGTTGCGCGAAGCGCGAGTGCTGGTGTTGGGAAACGAAGCCGTGGGCAAGACGTCACTCATTCGGTACCTCGTCGATGACGAATTTCGAGATCCGAATGAACAAAAAACGCCTGGGGCGCGGCTGCGGGAGAAAATTGAAGTCCACTCTTGGCTAGACTCGTCGGCGGTACCGCTTGAGTGTGACGTGAAGTTAAATGTCTGGGACTTCGGCCAGCAGTTCCCGGGCTGCTGGAATTCGCGGGAAAACGAGCGATTCTGCGGATCGTGTTCGTAGATGAAGACCTGCTTGTGGGCAGACGTTTCTGGCGTCCGGGCAGGATTGGTGTTGCCGTATG
>CAUZFZ010000177.1:0-19611 GCA_963579025.1 Planctomycetota bacterium
GCCCCGGACATGGGACAGGAAATGAAGTCCCCCCGCGACATCCAGCCGCCAACGCGGCAAACTCACACTCAACAACAACTTACGTCAGCATAACCACCGCCACGTAAAGGGATCACGCCCCCACTCAACTCAACTCAACTCAACTCACTCAGTCTCGCGAGGGACATGATGAAAGACCAGTCTCAACCTGCACCACGACGATTCATCGGCATCGATTGGGCCGACAAGGAGCATGAAGTGTTCGTCATTGATGAAAACGGTCGCGGCCAGGCCGAGACCCTGGAGCAGTCACCGGAAGCCATCGAACAATGGCTCAGTCGCCAACGCTGCCGTCTCTTACTCATAAAGAAGCAGTCTCATAAAGAATGCAGGAATTGCAGCAGGCGGCCTGGCAGCAGGCCTGTCGTGGCCAGGACGACCGATGCCAGTGCGGCGGTCGTCAGCGACAGCATACCACCGCTGGCGGTCAGGCGGCGTACGGGTTCATGGAAGTAAACGAGACTCATGACGTACACGATTCGACTGGCCAGCAGCAGCATTCCAACGACGACGGCAAACAGGGCCAGCAGGACCAGCAGGCTGGGGACGAGCACCGGGGAAGTGCTGGATTCATTTCCGGGCAGGAAAGCGTTTGCGCTCAGGAAGACCAGTGACCAGAAACCCGGCAAAGGCGGAATCGAGACAAAGGTCAGCAGAGGGATGGTCAGTGATGCCGCAGCGAGTGGACTTTGTCGCCCGAGTCCGGCCAGATCATCGAGGAAGTCGACCCGCCGATCGGGCAACCTCAGAAACTCCTCGCAGGCCAGCAAGCCACACAAGGCTGATCCACCGACGACAAACATCAGCAGGACCGTTTCCCGGGCGTTGAGCATTTGCCAGGCAGCTTCGTCCGCTGCCGCGGAATCACCGGATGTTCCGGCGTTCGCTGTTCCCGGTTCCGCGATCATGATCGCCAGACCAACAGCCAGAACGCCGCCGTGCAGCAACCATGCGTGTCCGGACAGCGACCGGAGCGATTCGCAACGACTCACGAGCACAGCGCAGGCCAGAGCCGAGGCAACACCCAGAATGAGAAGGACCAGTTGCCACGTCCCCTCGAATCCAGCCATCGCTCCGCCCACACGGCCGACAATCAACAACGCCTGAGCACGCTGCGTGAGCGCGAGAAATGCGGACGTCGAAGCGGGAGATCGTTCGAACAGATCGCCCGAGATCAGATGAAACGGAAACCACCCGGCCTGAATCCCGCATCCGGCGATGATCAGCACAGCAGCCATGATTCCAAGGATTGACCCTGATCCGGCCAGCAGATCGGCCCGCTCGGGCTGGTAGCTGGCGCCGAGTGTCGACTCGATGTCAGCAAGGTCCGTCGTCCCGGTGAGCGTGATGATCAGCGAGAATCCGAGCAGCAGGCACGGAAATCCAACTGCGGCAGCAACGGCCCTGTGTCCGCTGAATTGATCCGGCTTCAGCAGGAGTGCGGCTGAGAGCAGACAAGCGGCCTGAGCGATCAGCATGGTCACGAGCGTGCCCGCCTGCCATGTCAGGACAACACAAGCGACGTTAATCAGCATCAGGCCGGCGATCCGCACAGCAACTCCGTTTGTAGTCACCGCATTCATGCGGTGCGTTGTGAACAGGGCATCGATCGGATCACGCCGCGCGATGGCAGAGTCTGGCGTCGAACGCGACAGAATATGCCGGTCGACCGGCGCAGACCACCTGCTGCCTCAACAGCAAGTTGACTGAAGACCTGTTTCTGCCGTGGTAAGCCTGCGCATTCACATGGAGTCATCCGCGTCGTTTTCGTCTCGATCGGATCGGTGTAGGCCGTCGAGCGGATTTCCATATAGATTCCAGTCTTCGGTTTTCCAGGCTCACCGACCCATGGAGGGGAACAGTGCGCATTGCTTTCTTTGAAGACTCGGCTGCATCTGGCTTTGCTCCGATTGCTCTGACGCGCCCCGTGTTTGAACTCGTGTGCGGTCAGTTTAGTCTGCGCGAGCGGCTGGTTCGATTTCTCGACGTGCATGACTGGGGCGCCGTTGTGCGTCCGTACCTGGCCGAGACGTATCGCGAGGAGCATCCGGAAGCACACGTCAACGACTTCCACTGGTTGGCAAGCGAGCCAACTCTGCTGATCAACGGTCGCTGGCTGCCGTCTCCGGAAGCGATCAATCAACTCTCGTCCGCGACCGAAGAACAAGTCGGTGTTGTGGGCGACACGATTGCATTCATGTTGCTCGAACCGATCGAGGCTGCCCTGCTGAACGAGTCTGACTTCGACGACACTGTGCACAAAATCGCGACCGCGAAACAGGCCATTCAAGTTGACGGACACGTTGCTGAGCGACCGTGGGATCTCGTTGATCTGAACCCGGAACTGCTGATCGCAGACTTTCAGCGCCGACGCGAACTGGAGAACGACCGGACGGATTCGGCTGATGCGGACGAGTCGGTTGCTTCGAAACACACTCTCGATCCTCGCGTCGCCGTGCTGGGAAATCTGGACGATGTCCGTATCGATCCGACGGCTGAGATCGATCCGTTTGTCGTGATCGACGCGCGGGGCGGGCCAGTCTCGATTGATGCTGGTGCCAAGCTGCAGGCATTTACGCGAGTCGAAGGCCCGTGCCACATTGGGTTTGAAAGCCAGATTGTGCGAGCCAATGTGAAGGCCGGAACGACGATCGGCCCTGTCTGTCGGGTCGGCGGCGAGATCGAGTCGTCGATCATTCACGGATTTGCCAACAAGTATCACGACGGATTTCTAGGACACAGTTACGTTTGCCCATGGGTCAACATGGGCGCCCTGACGACGAACAGTGACCTGAAGAACGACTATTCGAACGTGCGAGTTCCTTTGAGCGGCACGCCGGTCGATTCCGGATCGAAAAAGATCGGAAGTTACGTCGGGGATCACACCAAGACGGCGTTGTGCAGCCTGTTCAACACGGGTTCGTCGATCGGTGTCATGACCATGATCCTGCCCGGCGGCGAATTGTTGCCAAAGCACGTGCCGTCGTTCGGCCGGGTGTGGCACGGTGTCGTTGATGACCTGCAGGACATGGAATCCGCCCTGACCACGGCACGCCAGGCGATGGAACGCAGGAACTGCGAGCTGACTCCCGCGGCGGAACGATTGCTGCGGCATCTGCACGAGCAGACTCGCGCGGAGCGTACGGCGGCCGTCGAGCGGTCTCGATCGCAACAGGTTGCGAGTGATCAGGCGGCCCGCGAATTGACCAGATAGATCCCGCCGGCCACGGCGATTCCCGAGACATACAGCCACGGTGAAACCGGATCGCCACGCAGCAGCACTGCAAACAGGATTCCGAATAACGGCGTCGCGAAGCTGAAGACCGAGATTCGCGATGCCGAGTGTTTTCGCAGTAAACGTGCCTGAATGGCGAAACACAGCCCGGCCACCATGATGCCCTGATAGGCGACTCCCCACAGTGCCTGCTGCAATTCCGGGTCACGCAGGTCAGCCAGTTCGCTCGGCCGAAATCCCTCGACGAATATCGACCACACGGCAAACAGGATCGTTCCGAAGACCGAATGCCACAGGACGAACTGGTCCGGATGCAACGTGCGGACAGCCGACTTCGTGTAGAGGATTTTCACGCCCAGGATCAGAGCACTCAGCAGCAACAGCAGGTCGCCGCCCAGTGAAGGGGCTTCGATTACTCCGGTCGATTCGGAGTTTTTCGCGGTCATCAGGATCAAACCAACGGCCGCTGCGGCCAGAGCCAGTCCGCATGATCGTCGCGTCGTCAGGCGATCCGAGCGGTGAATGAAATGCTCGATCGCCACGATCCAGAAGACGAACGTGTTGATGAAAATCGAACCGTGCGAGGCGTTCGAGAGGTGAATGCCAACCGTGAATAACCCGATCTGCAGGAACAGCAAAACTCCACCGACCATCGGCTGGAGCAGTTCCCGAGGGGACAGGATGATGCGGGTTCCATGAGCCGCAGCCCAGCCCACCATGAATACGGCGGCCAGACCGAAACGCAGTCCCGCGACAGTGACCGGCGGCAGTCGTTCCGTGGAGAATCGGATCGCGACGGGAGTGCCTGCCCAAAGTACAACTGTCATCATTGTGAGCAGCACAGCCGTCAGATTCAGCGGCTCGTTTCCCGGTGCAGACTCAGGGCGGTTGTTCACAAGTGGTGTCTTGAAGAGAGGTTGCGGCTGCCAGTGCGCCCGCAGTCTGGTGAATTCGACGGAAAAGTTAACTCACGCGGTTAATCTTTGGGCCGCAACGCGGGTGTCAGGAAACCAACGAGTTGATCCGCAGGGAACAAATTGAGGGCATCGCACATGTGGCCAGATTCGGAACAGACGCAAGAGTTGCTCGCCGCTGCCGGAAATGGTGAGGCAGCCGCAGTCAATAACCTCATGGATCGTCACCGTGAAGCCGTTCGCAAAATGGTGAATATGCGTCTGGATCGGGCGGTCGCCGCGCGAGTCGATGCCAGTGATGTTGTGCAGGACGTTTTGCTTGAAGCGAGCCAGCGGATGGGTGATTACGTCAATAATCCGTCCATGCCGTTTCACCTGTGGCTGCGACAGCTCGCGAAAGACCGGCTGATCGACATGCATCGTCGGCACCGGGCGGCCCAGCGTCGGAGCGTCGATCGCGAGCAGCGGCTCAATGTGAATTATTCCGAGCAGTCATCACTCGATCTGGCGGGACAACTGCGTGATCACGAACTCACGCCAGCAGCGGCCACGATACGTCGCGAACTGGAGACGCGATTCATGACCGCTCTTCAGGACCTCGCCGAAGACGACCGCGAGATCATTCTCATGCGGCATCAGGAACACCTGTCGAACAGCGAAGTCGCGGAAGCTCTCGACTTGAGCCAGCCGGCGGCCGGCATGCGCTACCTGCGAGCACTCCGACGGTTGAGGGAGATTCTCGGCAGCGATCATTCGGGTGTCCTCCCCGTCTGATTTGCGACGATCGGGCGTGGTTGAGACGATTGCTGAATTGAGAGGAGATTGTTCCGGCTACCTTTCGTTAGCGGTCGGACGCAGTGAGACGTCGCCTGTTAACTACAATACGAGCCCGAAGCGCAAGCGAGTGAACCACTTACGACTCGGTTCACTCGCTTGCGCTTCGGGCTTGTATTCCCGTCGATTCGTTCCAAAGTCGCGCTGTCCAATCAGAGGAGAATCCGAATGATGGTGTTTCGTTTAGTCACCGGACTTGCCGCTGTTGCGATTGTCAGTATTGCATCTGTCAGCCAGGCCGCGGACAAGCCAGTGCACCTGTTTATTCTGTCGGGCCAGTCAAACATGGCCGGCATGAATCCGAAAGCGGGCTTCGAGCCAGAGGCTCAGAAGCTGTTTCCCGATGCCGAAGTTGTCTATTTCAAGGTCTCCCGCGGCGGTCAGCCGATCCGTCTGTGGGTCGAGGAATGGAACGACATCGCAAAGAAGCATGGTCTCGAAAGCACTGTGAAGGCGACGGTCTATTACAAGCCGATTCTCGAACAGTATGCGAAGCTGATTGAGAAACACCCGGACCCGGCGTCGGTCACATTCTGCTGGATGCAGGGTGAGCGGGATGCCCGCGAGAAGCTGAGCGCCGCCTACTCGGACGCACTGCAGCAGCTCATTACGAACCTGCGTCGCGACCTGAAGCAGCCGAAGATGAATTTCGTCATCGGCCGCCTGAGCGACTTCGGCAAACCCGACTACGCGGACTGGCAGAATGTCCGGAAGGTCCAGGTGGCACTCGCGGAGAAGGACAAACTTGGTGCCTGGGTCGATTGCGACGACCTCAACGACAAACAGAAAGACGGCGTCAAACGCGATGACCTGCACTACACGAAAGAGGGCTACGAACTGCTGGGCCGCCGCTATGCGCGTCAGGCGAAAGCATTGATCGACGGGACGGACCCCGCCGAAGACGGGCGTCCGCAGTAATTGGACCTCATCTGGACGGGTTTTCGGGCTTCCGGTATCACTCCCGCGCGTCCGGCACAGAGGGATCTGTGCGCGGGTGCGTTGTCGCGCTCTCCGGATTGCGGGATTCCCGCGTTTCGAGGAAGGCGGATACCGGGTCGCTGCTGTGTGGTAGCACCTGAGTCTCGAATGACATGGTCCAGCGGAGGCATGGATGCCGCCGGAATCGGGCGCCGCGTGGCGCGGAGCATGGACGATATCGCGGGGATACATCTTCCCCGTGCTGATCGTGGCGTCGGTGCTGGTAATCATCGCGCCGTTGCCGCCGATGCTGATGGACCTGCTGCTGGCTGCCAACGTCACGGCCGCCGTGCTCATTCTGCTGACGACGATCTATGTCCGCCGGCCGCTTGAATTCAGCGTATTTCCCGCGATTCTGCTCGGTACGACACTTGCCCGACTTGTACTGAACGTCGCGTCGACGCGTCTCATTCTGACCCGTGGAGGCACCGACGGAACGGCTGCCGCTGGCGAGGTCATTCAGGCCTTTGGTGAGTTTGTCGCCGGCGATCGCATTGCCGTCGGGCTGATCCTGTTCTGCATTCTGATCGCAATTCAGTTTCTAGTGATTACCAAAGGATCAGGCCGGGTCAGCGAAGTGGCCGCGCGGTTCTTTCTGGATGGCATGCCCGGCAAGCAGATGTCGATCGATGCCGATCTGGCCGCCGGCGCGATCTCTCAGGCTGAAGCCAAAGCACGGCGGCAGGAGATCGCTCAGCAGGCCGATTTCTATGGCGCGATGGACGGTGCCAGCAAATTCGTGCGCGGTGATGCCGTCGCCAGCATCGTGATCACACTGATCAATATTGCCGGCGGACTCTACATCGGAGTTGTGGAAAACAAACTCGCCGTCGGCCAGGCGGCCACCACATTCACGAAGCTGACGATCGGTGACGGCCTGGTGACTCAGATTCCGAGCTTTCTGATCGCACTGGCGGCCGGTCTGATCGTGACGCGTTCATCCATCGACAGCGACCTTCCCCGAGACGTCGTGTCGCAGTTGTTCCGGCACCCGGAAGCGATGTTTTTGTCCGCCGCATTTTTGGGTGCGATGGCCTTCACCGGGTTGCCGATGGCCCCGATGCTGGTGCTGGCCGTCGGCTGTGCGGTGACAGGATTGATGCTCAACAAAGCTCGCGCCACGAATCAGATCGAGGAATCCCGCCTCGAAGTGGAAGTCGCTGCTCCCATAGTGCCGCCGGAACGGAAACCTGAAGATCGCCTGTCCGTCGAGCCACTGATGGTCGAGCTGGGGGCTGGCCTGATCGCGCTGGCCGATCCCGCGCAAGGCGGCGATTTACTGGAACGGGTGACTCGAATTCGGCACCAGATCGCCGAAGAACTCGGCCTGATGCTGCCGAAAGTTCGTGTCCGTGATAACACGCTGCTGGACCTGAATGAATACGTCGTTCGCATTCGTGACATGGAAGTCGCTCGAGGCGAAGTCTGGCCAACACATCATTTCGCGGTTGATCCCGGCAACGCTCAGGGCGACTTGCCCGGCATTGAATCCGACGAACCGCTGAGTGGACACCGGGCTTTCTGGATCGAGTCGAGCACGGTCGATCGGGCGACTGGCCAAGGCTTCGCGGTCCAGGAACCGGCCGCGGTTGTCATCCAGCATCTGACCGAATTGATTCGGCAGCACTCCAGCGAACTGCTGACTCGGCAGAACGTGCACGACCTGGTCGCCGTCTTGAAGTCGCGGGCTCCGACACTGGTCGAGGAGCTGAATTCTGATCAGGTCAGAATGTCGCACGTGCATCGAGTGCTGAAGAACCTGCTGTCCGAGCGTGTCCCGATTCGCGATCTGGAGACGATCCTGCAGACGGTCATCGACAATGCCGATCGCATCGGCAATCAGTCGATCCTGACCGAGTACGTGCGCACGGCACTGGCCCGCACGATTTGCCAGCAGTATCGCGATCCGCAGCGCCGCATCCACCTGGTCAGTTTTGATCCGGTGCTTGAGGACCACTTGAAAACAAAAACTGACTTCGATGACTTCGGCGTCAGCTCGAGAGTGGCGCCTCAGGAATCAGAAGCGCTTATGGCAGCCTTGAAAATCGAACTGAAGAAACTGACAGACCGCGGCCTGCCACCCGTCGTGATCACGACCGCTCCGCAGATTCGAGCGGGGCTGCGTCAAATGACACGTCGAGTAATCCCGACTCTGGCCGTCCTGTGTCTGAACGAGATTACTCCCGAAACACAAATCGTCAGCCGCGGCTACGTGAGCGCCGAGATACTGCGGCCCGTGCTCGTGCAGCCAGCGGCGTGATGACCCGACGCGTTGAAACAAGACCGTAAAGCGGCAGGCAGATTTCTCCGAAATCCGCACGTGAAGAAAGACATGACTCATGAGTGACGTAAGAACTTACCGTGCCGGCTCGATGCACGAGGCATTGGCGATCGTCCGCAAAGAGCTGGGCATGGATGCAGTCATCCTGCACACGCGACACGTCACGAAGAAACGATTCCTGCCGTTCCTGAAGCCGCGCGAGCAGGTTGAGATTACCGCCGGTGTTGGTGTGAATGTGCGCCAGCCTGCGGCCGCGGTCACATCCGGGCCGCCGGTCTCAACTGCCCCTGCCCCATTGCCCGCAGCCACCTTCGATGAGCCTGTTGATTCGGTCTCCCGGGCGGCTGCGATTGCCGCCGAACTCGAACGCCGAAATGCCGAGCAAAGTCGGCTTGATAGCAGTCTGGATGTGCTCCGATCGAATGTCGTTGCTGACGCACTTGAGACACCGACAACGGACCAGCCTGATCAGGATTCGGTGATCACTAATTTCGATCAGACCGACTCGCCATCCGTTGCCGAGCCGGCAGCGGACGAAACGGAATTGGATGAATCGCCCGCCTCTCACATTGGTCACCAGGCGGATGGTCTGGCTGCGCGAATACAGGAGATGGAAGGCGACTCGGCTTCAGAACTTGTCAATAAAATTGACTCGCTGCAGAAGATGGTCGAAAGCCTGACCCGATCAACCCAGATGCGGGCTGCCGACGAAATCCCCAGCGAGCTGTTCGACATCTACACGCAGCTCATCGATGCCGACATCGAAGACGACCTGGCGAGAGAGTTGATTTTTGCGCTGCGGAAAGAGGCCACGCCGGAACAACTCCACGATCCCGTGGCGGCGCGATCGGTTCTGTCTGCACTGGTCGAACGTCAAATTCAATGCGCGAATCCGATCCGCCCCGAAGCGGGCCGTCGGCGGGTCGTCGCGCTGGTCGGACCGACCGGTGTTGGTAAGACGACGACCATTGCAAAACTCGCCGCGAATTTCCGATTGCGGGACGGCATCCGCATGGGCCTGGTCACCGTCGATACGTATCGCATCGCCGCTGTTGAGCAACTGCGAACATACGCGGAGATCATCGACCTGCCAATGAAGGTCGTGACCAGTCCGCAGGAAATGCGACGAGCACTCGACGAACTGGAAGGCATGGACCTGATTCTGGTCGACACCGCCGGTCGCAGCCCACGCGACGAACTCAAGATTCAGGAACTCAAGCAGTTGCTTAATGAGGCGGAAATTGACGAGGTGCATCTTGTCATGAGCCTGACCGCGAGTGTCCGCAGCATCCGCATGACGTGCGACCAGTTTGCTCCTGTCAAACCGACTGCATTGATCCTGACGAAACTCGACGAAGCGGCCGGCATGGGAAGTCTCCTTTCGCTCGCGCGACAGGTGGAGCTTCCGGTCAGTTATCTGACCACCGGGCAGGACGTTCCCGAGGACATTGAAGCGGCCAACAAGTCACGAGTTGCACGTCTGGTGCTGGGGCAGGATCGGCTGTACGACAGTCTGTAGGTTTGTCCGTTCGTAGTAACCGGATTCATCCGGTTCCTGCCGGCCTGGAACCTGCCGACCCAATACCGATTCCGCTCACAACAGACTTCAACACACGGGACGCTCAAAGCCGGACAAGTCCGGCGACTACAAACGGAAACCATACAGCCGTGACCGATCAGGCGACCAGACTCCGAGGCCTTGCAGAGCAACACGACGCGCGTGTCGAACAACGTGCGTCTCCCGTGCCGCATCGCGCTCGCACAATCGCCGTCACGAGTGGCAAAGGCGGCGTCGGCAAGAGCAACGTGGCGCTGAATCTGGCCGTTGCGGCGCGGCGACTCGGCAAGTCTGTCTGTCTGCTGGATGCGTGTCTGGGACTGGGCAGCATCGATCTGCTGTGCGGGCTGAACGGTTACTGGAATCTCTCGCATGTCGTGACCGGATCGCGCTCATTGTCAGACGTTGTGCTCGACGGACCCGAAGGTATTCACGTGATTTCCGGCGCGAGCGGCCTGATCGAACTGGCCGACTGTCCGGAAACCGTGCAACGCGAGCTGCTGCTGCAAATGGAAGAACTTGAGCGGGAGCACGACCTGCTGATCGTTGATACCAGCACCGGCATTCACCGCATGGTCCGGCAGTTCGCGACTGCGGCTGACCAGGTACTGATCGTGACGATGCCCGAGGTCACTGCCATAGCGGATGCCTACGCAACCATCAAAGCTCTTTCGGCACCGGACGCCCCACCACTCGATGTGGTCGTGAACCAGGCGGATTCGCCGTCTCAGGCAAAAGCGATTGCTGATCGGCTGAAACAGACGTCAAAGATGTTTCTGCAAACGCACGTTGGATTCGCCGGCCATGTCTCTCGAGACGCGGCCGTCGCCCGTGCGGTTGCCAGCCGCACTCCATTTGTGATCGATTCTCCGCGATGTGCGGCGGCGGCGGATGTCGGACAACTTGCCCGTCGAGTGATCAGCAGTGGCGGTTCGTTGCAGACGTTCCAGTCGTACTTCGACCGCTTTCGGCACGGACGCACCTCCCGATCCGCCTGAGGCGGGCGGCGAACTTCGTCCGTAGTCACAATCGCCAGACCGTGCGCGTGACTCGACCACGAACGTCGTGTGTCGCTTGCGACAGGTTCGACTTCGGATGCCGCGCCGGTAAGCTTCGTCTGACCTGTTCGACGGAGCCAACGATGAACCGAGCCTTGATCTGCCTGCTATGTCTTCTGTTTACCTCACCAGAAAGTTCGTCACTGTCGGCTGCGGAAACCACTCACGACGTCGTCGTCTATGGTGGCACGTCGGCCGGCGTGATCGCGGCTGTGCAGACAGCTCGTCAGGGTCGGTCCGTCGTGTTGATTGAACCGGGACAGCATCTGGGAGGGTTGACCAGCGGTGGACTGGGGTGGACCGACAGTGGGAACAAGGCCGTGATTGGTGGTGTGTCACGCGAGTTCTATCAGCGGATCAAGCGGCACTATGACAATCCAGCGGCGTGGCCATTCGTAAGGCGTGCCGGATACGACCGCTACAGGCCTGCCGACGATGCCATGTGGACATTCGAGCCGCGCGTCGCTGAGACGACGTTTATCGAAATGCTCGACGAGCAGAACGTGCCGGTCGTACGTGGGCAGCGGCTGAATCGGAAGTCGGGAGTCCGCACAGACGGCAAACGGATCACGTCTATCACCATGGAATCCGGCGAGACATACTCAGGTCGAATGTTCATCGACGCGACGTATGAGGGCGATTTGATGGCGGCCGCAGGGGTCAGCTATGCCGTTGGTCGAGAAAGCAACCAGAAGTACGAAGAGACGCTGAACGGGGTCGCGAGGAGATACAACACACATAAGCACCGGTTCGTCGTCGACGTCGATCCGTATCTGGTGGAGGGTGATCCCAATAGCGGACTGCTGCCGGGCGTGCATGGCGATCCTCCGGGGGAAGAAGGCGCCGGCGATCATCGAATTCAGGCCTATTGCTTCCGCATGTGCATGTCGAACGTGCCACAGAATCGTGTCCCGTTTCCGAAACCCGACGGGTACAACGAGAAGCAGTACGAGCTTCTGTTGCGGAACTTCGAGGCGGGGGATTTGCGCCTGCCGCTGAAGCCGGACATGATGCCGAATGGCAAAACGGACACAAATAACAACTGCGCGTTTTCGACGGACAACATCGGAAAGAACTACGCCTATCCGGAGGCGAGTTATGCCGACCGCCGGAAGATCATTGCTGAGCACGAGTCGTACCAGAAGGGCCTGATGTGGACGCTCGCCAATCACCCGCGGGTGCCGCAGACCATTCGCGAGACGATGAGTCGCTGGGGGCTGGCGAAGGATGAGTTCACGGACAACGGCAACTGGCCGCACCAAATCTATGTGCGTGAAGCTCGACGGATGGTTGGCGATTACGTCGCCAGTGAACTCGACTGTCGCCGCATTCGCGTGTGCGAGGATTCGGTCGGACTCGGTTCGTACAACATGGATTCCCACAACGTGCAGCGCTATGTCACGGCCGAAGGCTTCGTCCAGAACGAAGGCGACGTGCAGGAGTCGCCTGGTGGACCATATCTCATCAGTTACCGGTCGATCGTTCCGCAGCGAGGCGAAGTCGAGAATCTACTCGTGCCCGTGTGTGTTTCGTCGTCGCACATTGCGTACGGATCCATCCGCATGGAACCCGTCTTCATGGTTCTGGGCCAATCGGCGGCGTCCGCCGCGATTCTGGCCATCGAGAAGAACATCTCCGTGCAGGATGTCGGCTATGCGGATCTGCGTACGCGACTTGTTGACGACGGGCAGGTCCTGGATCTTCCTCCCAACTCGCAGCCGAAGAAGCGGATCGCGAAGAGTTCTCTGGGCGGCATCGCAGTTGATGACTCGGAAGCCGAACTCCTGGGAGCCTGGTCGACAAGTGCGTCCGTATTGCCGTATGTGGAGTCTGGTTATCGGCACGACGACAACGACGACAAGGGCAACAAAGTTGCCCGATTCACCGCCGAACTGAAGCCCGGTCGTTACGACGTGCTGATGAGCTGGACGGCTCATACAAATCGCGCGAGCAACGTGCCGGTGGTCGTCAAAGATGCTGACGGGGACAAGTCGCACACCGTGAATCAGCGCAAGGCACCGGACATCAATGGCCTGCTCGGAAAAATCGGCCAGTTCGAATTTGGTGACACCGGAACGGTCCTGATCGGGAACGAAAACACCGACGGGTACGTCATCGTTGATACGGTCGTCTTCGTGCCCGTGAAGCCAAAGCGGTAGCCGTCTCGATGGAGGGCGCAGTCATTATGGCTGCGGCTCGTCACGGATCAGCAGGACCATGCGGGTGAGATCGACGACGGACTCGGCGTGCATCTTTTCCAGGATCTTCGCTCGTTGATGCGCGACGGTGTTGGGGCTTGTACCAAGTGCCAGCGCGACACTCTTCGTGCCTTTTCCGTCCACGAGCTGGTCCATGACCTCGTGTTCGCGCGCGGTCAACGTGGCCATCCGCGATTCGATTTCGAGCTGCTCGGCATGCTCCATGCGCCACTGGCGGTCGGATTCCAGAGCGTCCTCGATGATGCCCAGCAGACGGTCTTTCTCATACGGCTTCTCAACGAAGTGCCACGCTCCTGAGCGCATGGCATCGACAGCCATGGGCAGGTCACCGTGTGCGGTGAGCATGATGATGGGCAGTGCGGGCGCCTGTTCGGCCAGAAGTCGTTGAAGCTGCAGACCGTCCATACCGGGCATGCGGACATCGAGGATCAGACAGCCAGGCTGCGACGTGTCGTATTGATCGAGGAAGGACTCGGCATCTTCAAACGCTTTCGTCTGGTGACCGACGGCCTTCAGAAGCAGCGACAGGGAATCGCGAATCGACGGGTCATCGTCGACCACAAAGACGAACGGTTTGGAATTCATGATTCGGACTTTCGCTCATCCGGGATGCGTCCATTTGGCAAGCATTCGTCAGGGGGCAAGGTAAATGTGAAGCTGAGACCGCGATGCGGGTTCGATTCCGCGTTCAACTGCCCGGCGTGCGATTCGATGATCGACCGGCAGATCGCCAGGCCCATGCCCAGGCCTGTCGCTTTCGTCGAATAGTAGGGCTCGAACAGTTGCGGCAGTGTGGCCGGATCATGTTTCGGACCATTGTCCGACACCGTCACACGCACTCGGTCGGTGAACTCAGTGCGGACCGTAAGCAATCGCTCTGCCTGCGGAGTCAGGTCCATGGCCTCCAGTCCGTTTCGCACAAGATTCAGCAGCACCTGTTGGATTTGCACGCGATCGGCCCGGATGACTGGAATGGAGTCCATAAGCTCCAGTTGCAGTGAGTATCCGCCGAGATCGGCTTCGTGTGAGACCATGTCGGCCACTTCTCGGACGAGGTCGTTGATGACCGTTTCTGTACGCTCCGGCTCGCGTTTCCGGACCAGTCCGCGGAGTCGGCGGATGATCTCGGCCGCCCGCTGAGACTCGGACACCACCCGCTCGAGGATGTGCCGGAAGTCGTCCGGTTCGAGGTTGCCGGAATCGAGTCCGGTCAGGGCCGTTTCCGCGTATCCGACCAGTGCGGTCAGCGGTTGATTGAGTTCGTGAGCCATGCCCGACGCCATCTCACCCATCGTGTTCAGGCGGGCCAGATGAGCCAGTTCGGCTTCGTGTCGCTGCCGGTCAATCTGCTGATGCGCGTGTTGCAGTTCAACGTCCGTTCGCTTTCGCTCGACGGCGTAGCGCACTGCCCGAGACAGCAGACGAGCATCAATACGGCCCTTGACCAGATAGTCCTGAGCACCCCTGTTGAGCGATTCCAGTGCCGTGGCTTCGTCGTCAATGCCGGTCAGCACGATCACGGGTGTGTCTGGTGAGCATTCCCGAATTCGCTCACATGCACCTGGGCCGACACTGTCCGGCAATGTCAGGTCAAGCATCACCGCGTCAACGTCCTGCTCCGCCATGCAGTCAAGCCCATCGGCGAGTTGTATCGTGCGCGTGATTCGGCACGACTCTCCCAGGGCCTCGCGCAGAAGACCCTCGATCAGAATGCGATCGGTTTGCGAGTCCTCAATCAGCAGGATGTGTAAATCGTCGACGGACATGTACGGGCAATCCAATGTGAGACAAACGAGACGTCCATACTACTCGTTGACGATTCGTTGTCCTCTCGGGCGCACTTTCCGGCCGATCAGCCGCGCCCATTCTATTTCCGGTTGATACGAAAAAAGCCGGGCGAACGGCTCCGTCTCGTTCACCCGGCTTGTTCGCTGGCTCCCTGCCGCAGCTTTCTCAGCCGGCAGCAAGCCCGACCCACTCTTGTACCGCGTGTCAGACTTCGAGCTTGTCTTCGTTTTCTTTGCCTTCTTCCTGTTCGTCTGAGTCAGACACGTCATCAGCCGCGACCGGAGCCAATGACAGCAGGTTGATGCCACCGCGTTCGTCAGGACCGTGGTCCAGACGATCCTCGTCGTTCCACAGTGGCAGTCCCGCTTCGTATCGTGCGGACAGCATCCGAACTTTGGCTTCCGTACCGGGTTTCGCTTCGGTGGGGGCATCCGGAATGACTCCGTCTGCATGGATTTCTTCGAGGGATCGGGGCACGGGACGGTCAATTATATGATTGGTCTGAACAGCCTGAGTCAAATCTGCATCGGTGGGCCCATCCAGAAGTGCAAGCGCCGAGTCGGCCTCCGAATCAATTTCCATCGTGTCCTGTGTCTGCATTTCACTCTCCCATACGGTGAATAATTGAGGGCCGTCCGGTGTGTTGCATTGATTCGGCCGTCTCCCTGACCGGCGAATCATCCGGAGCCCGTGTTTCACTACGACGGACAGAATGCCTCTCCCCCCGGATCGGCGATATGGCAGTTTTTGCCATACGACCCGGTGGGCGTACAGTTCCGACAGCGTCAGCGCCGTGTCCGGCAGGTCGGTCACCAGCAGCAGCGTCAGCCTGGCGTTAATGACCACCTCGTGCAGACGCACATCCAGGTGAGCGTCCGCCGGCAGTTCCGGATGGGCCTTCCGCACCTTCGGTGTCGGACGCCATGTGTGCGACCACGTGCGGAAGCCGTCTCCACTTTCGATCAGTTCCGCCTGTTTCGTGAGCGCCTCGAACCGTTGCTTCGTCATGCGGAAGAAGAACTATTCCTCAGTCAGCGAATCTTGACTGGCGGCTTCTGGCCTTTGGGGATCAGGGTTGTGTACTTGCGGCCTTTCATGCGGTCTTCCCAGTCCGCTCTGGCGGCTTTGACCAGCTCGGGTTTTTCGAACAGGTCGAGGGCGCTGATGGCCAGGACTTTGGCTCCGTAGATGATGCCCTTCTCTCCGATCGATGAGCCGATGCAGGCGACGTTCTGCCAACTGTGTCCCGGGCTCTCGGCGGCCATGCATGACGTGCGAATGCCGCTCGTCGGAACGTACCACGAGATGTCTCCAACATCTGTCGAACCCTTGCTCGTCTTGTACGAGTCTTCCAGCGGTTCCACCTGGTCAGCGATCGCTTTCGGAAACTTGACGCCGAATTCGTCGATGATCGGCTGCTGAATCCGTCGCGCGAAAATGCGTTCCTCTTCCGTGAACGTCGGCGGGCCGATTGTCACCAGGTTGTCGTGCAGCAGTTCCGCCAGCGGCGCATTACTGATCAGCTCGTGACAGTCCGTGTCGATCTTCACCGTCAGTTTCGTACGCGTCATCAGGGCCGCACCCTTCGCGATGTCTTTCACCCACTTGAACTGATACTCGACGTCCCCATGACTGTCCGCTCGGATGAAGTACCAGACAGTGGCTTTTGGCGGAACGACGTTGGGGGCTCCGCCACCGTCCGTGATGACGTAATGCAGACGCGCATCTTCTTTGACGTGCTCGCGCATGTAATTGACGCCGACGTTCATCAGCTCGACGGCATCCAGAGCACTGCGGCCCTTTTCTGGATTACCCGCCGCGTGGGCGGAGATTCCGTCGAATGTGAACTTCACAGAGACGACCGCCTTTGAGCTGCCGGCCCAGGCGCCGGTGCGTGTGGATGGATGCCAGTGCAGGCAGACATCCAGGTCGTCGAACTGACCGTCCAGCAGCATGTAGATTTTGCCGATAACGGTTTCTTCGGCCGGTGTCCCGTACAGCCGGATGGTGCCTTTGATCTCGTGCTTCTCGATGGCAGCTTTGACGGCCAGTGCAGCGCCCAGAGCTCCGGTGCCCAGACCGCTGTGTCCGCAGGCGTGACCGGCGGCGCCTTCTTTGAAGGGTGTGCGGACCGGCTCGACTTTCTGTGACATGCCGGGCAATGCGTCGTACTCGGCCAGGATCCCGATGATCGGCTTACCGGAACCGTAACTCGCAACAAACGCCGTCGGCATGTCGGACACACCATGCTTCACGGCGAAGCCGTTCTCCTTCAACTTGGAGACCAGTAGCGCCGCTGACTTGTGTTCCTGCAATCCGACCTCGGCGAATTCCCAGATCGACTTGTTGACGCTCTTGAGTTCATCGATTCGAGATTCGACATCAGCGACGGCCGTCTGCTGCGACGTGCGTAAATCATCCGCCCTGGTGGGCATTGCAGACAGGCTCACAGCGGCGATAAGAACGGCACAGATTCCTGCGTGTTTCATAATCGAATCTCTCTGCGGTTGAGTGTCGGGCACCAATCAATGCGGCGGTGCAGAATAGGTCGACGCCGGTCGTGCGACGAGCGTGGCGGCGCAAAGCGGCCCTTCGCGGGGGCGGAAACTGCGATTTCTCGTGGAGCGACGATTTTTTTTCTGAAGCGGTCGCGATTCCTGACCGAAAGTCTGAAAAATTCCCACAGAGAAATAGGAGCTTGACAAGGAAAAGCGATTCAAATACTCAACCGCGCGCCGTGAGCGAGCGCATTCGCGCGAACATGAGATTATCACGGTCAGTAGAGTGTGTTTGCGAGTTTCTTACCGGTTTGATTTTGCGTCCAGCCGGCACGCTTGTGCCGACATTTCATCTTCTCCGGCCGATACCGAGCCACCATCGAGCATGACTATCGGGAGTTGCTGACATGCTGCTTTCACTGACCGAGGAACTGACGAATTCGATCCCTGCCGACAACTTCGGTTCGGCCACAGCGATGCTCGATGCGTCCGTCGACGAAGACGACTTCGACGATGACGACGATGATGATGACGACGACTTCGACGACGACGAACTCGACGACGACGACGATCTCGATGATGACGACGACTTCGACGATGATGATGATGACGACGACGAATTCGACGACGAATTCGATGATGATGACGACGACCTCGACGACGACGACGATGAATGACCGCGTCAACACGTCAGGTCGCAGACGCTGAGGAACTGTCCCGAAATAATCTGACAACCCGAAATGTTGTCTACTAACCCGCGTTTAATCACTTCATCACGAAGCTCTTCGCGAGTCCACTGACTAATCGGTCGACCGGAATCTCCTGGCAGTTCACAGGCCACTGCCAGGATTTCACACACCTGCGCCGCGGAGAACTTTCCGGGACTGCCGCTGCGTGGAGCATCCGAAAGCGTTTCTCGAATAGCGGCCTTGAGTCTGGGCGGCTCCATACATTCCAGCCGAGTGAGTTCTTCGCATTCCCTGCATACGCGTACTCCCAGAACCAGCGGAAGTGTTCACGCAACGCCCACGCACGTGATGTCTTCAGATCACCGGCACGTAAGACTTCTCATCAAGGCCCACATGAGTCACCTCGTCGAGATCGCGTTCGAGCAGTCCGCGTTCGACGTTCCGGCCCATGATGCCTTGAACACATTCCCAGCTCAGACCGAGCAGGAGACGCGCCTGCTCCACGCTGCTGGCGGCCTTGAGCACGCGGATGGCAAAGGCTTCAAACATGAGTGTGAACTCACCCTGCGGCGCCGCCCAGGGGACGCGGCAGGTCTTCACACCACACTGCGGACAGTTCGCGCGGGGAGTCGCGGGGACTAACACCGTTTCGAACTGCATGGTGTCCAGGTGCCGCCACGAACGCTCGGGCGCGTGATCCTTACGAGGCCGGTGCTCACGCAGTGGAGAGACTCGGATCGGCCGGTGCCGTACACCGCGAACTTCGGAAGAAGCAAATCAGAGTGCCTAAACACAAATCACGATCAGGGAAAATCATAGGCGGCACTTGGTTTTCGAAGCAGCAGGTTGTCCGATTGCTTCGAGATACTGTGTACATCGGCCACCTTGTATGGGGCGACATCTCAAAGGAGAACAGTCACCCACCAATTGTGAGCAAGGAACAGTTCGATCGAGTTCAGCAGATTCTAGATGAAGCGACGAAAACCCGAACCAACGTCGTGGTCGTGGATACCCGCTCCGTGGACTCGTTCGTTGCGGTTGCGGAGCCATGATGACGCCGAAGAGTGACAACAGTCGGAGCCGAAAATACTCCTACTACGAATGCACTCGAAAGACGCACATGGGTCGAGTGGAGTGTGATGCAGTCGGAATTTCGGCCGATGCTCTGGAGGATGCGGTTGTTAACAGAGTCTCGGAGCTTGGCACCGACGAAGACGCCAGGAAAACGATCATCGCGGAAGCCTTGAAGCTGAGAGACGAGAACTCTCAGGAGGCCGAGCAGGAACTGGGAATCGTTAGAAATCGACTCTCTGCCGTCAAAGCGGAAATTGGCCGGCTGATTGCTGTGCTCAAAGAAATGGGCACTGGAATTCTTGGGGCATCAAGGACGAACTCGGCCAGCTCGAAAACCAAAACGCTCCAACGGTGATTCTGCGTTAACAGAATCGCCGTTGGTTCGCGAAGTGGATGAAAAAGCTCCCCCGCTTGGACTCGAACCAAGGACCTAGCGGTTAACAGCC
>CAUZFZ010000178.1:0-19557 GCA_963579025.1 Planctomycetota bacterium
CTGCCTTGGAACGCACTGACTGTGAGGCTCCGCCTCACGCCCGTCACTGCGAGGCGGAGCCTCGAAAGCCGTGCGTTCCAGGGCAGAGCCCGGGAACGAGGCTCTGAAAATTCTTAACGGCGTTGCCCTGCCGGGGCTCAACGTGCAATTGGAGCCCTGTTTCCACGGGTTGAAACCCGTGGCTAATCGCCTTCGTCCCTTCGGGACTGAGATCTCGCAACTTCAAAACATCTGCCTCGGCCCGACGCACGTCACTGCCCGCTTGATCCTGTTGTCCGACGCTGCCGATATTCGCGTGCTGCATCCAGCAGTGCCGCCCAGATGGTGTCCTGTTGCGGTGGCACCTCCGGATGCCATTGCACCGCGATACAGAATTCCTGATCAGGCAGCTCAATGCCTTCGATGACGCCGTCCGTCGCCCGCGCGGTGACGCGGATTCCACGTCCCGGGTCGAGCACAGCCTGTCCGTGAAAGGAATTGACGGACTGCCTGCCGGAACCCAGCAGCTGACCAATGCGGCTGCCGGCTTCGATCTCAACCTCGTGAGCAGCCATGCTGTCGATTCCAATACTGTGCGTCGCGGATCGTTGCGAGTCATGGCGCAGATTGACGAGTGTGCCGCCGTGGGCCACGTTGAGGATCTGTATTCCACGACACACGCCCAAAATCGGGATATTACGACTCAGGGCCTCGCGAATCAGTGCCAGCTCGAAATCGTCACGTTGCCGATCAACAAGTTTCGCTGCCCCGGCATCACCATTGTACAAATCGGGATCCACGTCTCCGCCTCCAGCCAGCAGGAGCGCATCAACCTGATTCAGAATAGTCCGCGGATCGTCTTCGGCCGGATTGAGTTCGAGCGTTCTGGCTCCGGCGCGAACGAGTGCGATCTCGTAGTTCTTTGTGGTGATTCCAATCTGAGCGTGCCATGCCGTGTCGTAGGACACGGCAATCACCGGGGCATCCGCGGGTATCGTCAGCCACTCCCACGCGCCCGGCCCGAACCACACGACCGCAAGAGTCACAGCGCCCGACACGACGAGCCCGCGTACCCAGCGACGCTTCTTCCCGGGTTCGGATGTTGACTTCGCAGGCTGCTCCGGCATGTGGCTGAGCTTTCGAGGACTTTCGGCATTTTTCAGGTCATCGCCCCGTTAAGGCAATTGTTCCGCGGACGGAAACCTCACTCAGCCGCGTTGTCATCTGCGGGAGGGCGGGGCCATGGGCTACGGCGATGAGCGACGCCGGCTGCTTTGATTCGAGAACGCCTGCTCGCCGGGCCCAGGCCGCGTTTGCTCTGCTGGTAAAGCTCATTCACTTCGATGGGACTCAAACACCTGGCCAGTATCACAACTTCGTCGATCGCACCGAGAAAGTTCTCGTTCAGAGTAAGCTTGCTGTCCATCGTGTTGAGGGCCAGTTCGTAAGAGACGGCATCCGTAAGGGACCCATTACGATAGGCTCGCAGTGTCGTTCCGTCGTATGCCATTGCGACGTGGTGCCAGCCACGGACTGCTTCGAACAGTGATCGTGTCGTCTTGTCACCGTAAGTCCAAAGACGGTATCTGTTGTTCCAGTAGCCCCAGCGGAACTGCTGCGATTGGTCACTCTTTCCCCAGCCGAACATCGGGTCCATTCGAGTTTGTGCCGGCATCCCAATGTAGATCCACATGGCAAAGGTGCGGGGGTCCTTCTCCACGATTCCGACGTCTTTATCACTGACCAGCGAAGCACCCGGTTTGTCGAATCCGATCGCCGTACCAGGTGACCGTGGAACCGTACGATGTCCAAAGATGCGGCCGTGGTTCTCCCGACTGCTTAAGTCCTTCACGATCGTCGTACCGTCATCCACACGGGTTTCGGCAGCGTCAAACGTCCATACCAGGACAGCATCCTTCAACAGCCCTTGTCCGTCATCGGAGCCGTTCCGCCACACTTCAAACAGTTTCTGTTCTTCCCGGACTGCAGTCGCCACTTTAAGATTCAACTCCTTGGTGTAAGCTTCAACAGTCTTATCGTAGACACGGTCGAGCGTCTTATCTGCTGATCGAAGCGTCAGGAGATATCTTCTGATCTCCGCGAGAAGTCCCGGACGAATGATCGGGCCGGTACGCGTTTGGAAGGCCGCTTTTTCAGCCAGCAGCGACTTGGTTTCTTCGAGATCGCCTCGCGCGGCCGCCCTCTTTTGCTCCGCATTGACCGCATCGAGAAACGTCATTTCGGCCGCGGCGATCGCGCTCGTGTGTGCGGACTTCGCCTGATTCAACGCCGCAGCAATGGAGTCATCCTCATCATCTGCATGAGTGACGCTTGTCATCAGACAGATGCCAATCACACTCGTCAGCAGCAATTCACTCCAGTGTCTTTCCAGCATAGTTACGAACTCCCGTCGCCGTATCAGATTGCAGTGGGGTGACCCGGCCAGAGTGGCCTGGTCGCGCAGCGAGAACAAGATCCACCTTCCGTGAAGGATATTGTCGGCCGACACGAGACTGCAAACGCCGTATGGTCATGGACCCACCCTTTGACCGCGATCGGTCAATCGCTCCGAACCGATCGAGACGCCGCCGTTTCAATCATCCTGAGTCGGAGCCGACCGGACTGTGGATCCAATACCTGTCCGGTCCGGCGTTCGAGTTGTTGCAACTCTCGTTTCAGTTCGTCCGTACTCCAGGTCGGCAATGTCCACTCGATAATCTCCCCGCGGATGTTTACTGCGTAGATTGCGCCGGTCTGTGGATGCTGCAGACACTGCTTCACGCCGTAGGGGGATCTCAGCCGACGCAATGGTGCCGGATGACCGGTCGGAGACAATAGCCAGACTTCCTGACCCGTCTTCAGGACCACGGTGCCATCCTCGCGAACCGCGACGACACTGCCGCTCGGCACGTCGAATTCGGCGAACAGTTGGAAATCCTCAAGCGACAAGAACTTCATACTGGCCCCGGAACTGCCCGACCTTCTCAACGTCGATGCACCCCAGGTGACAGCGAATCGCGCCTGCGGATCGATCTTCGCGTACATGATGTCATTCTCGTCGAAGCCGCTCTGCTCCGAACCTCGACGATGGAACTCGTGCAGCAGCTTGCCGGTCTCTGCAGACCACAGCCAGGCAAGCCGCGACTCGAACCGCGACCCCACGATGAAACGGCATTCCCGGTCGAAGTCGACGGCATCCAGATCACGTGGCTGGAAGTTCTCGATCGTGACTGTTGGATGCCCGGGATCAAAATAGTGCAGACGCGCGAAGGAGGGATCGGTTCCGACAGGGCGGCGCGACTTGTGCCAGACCAGCACCCCACTTTCATCGGGCACTAGCCGAGCCCGCAGAAAGTCACGCTCGGCCGTCACACGTAGCAACGGCTCTTCGTCGTCGATTGAGAGCACCAGAATCTCGCCCTCGCCGTATCGGTTGGTGCGCGTTTGGTTGGTGTTCGTTGTGGCGAGCAGTCGCCGGCCATCGGAGAAGGGCACGACGTCACTGAACCAGTGCGCGATCTTCCACTGTCGAAGCGGCTCATCCCGGGTGACTTCTTCGAGCCGCAACTCGTGCTGATGCCAGACAAGATACCGGCGGTCATCCAGAAACCGGAATCTCCGCCAACTGTGGAACTCACCTTCCACGGGCCAGGTTTTCAGCGGCTCTGCTTCATGAATGGACCGCAATTGAAAGTACTTCTGGACGCGTGGACGCGGCTCGGGCCGGTCTTCGGGTACGGGTATGGGGCGGTCACGACGCGGGCGTGCTGACGGCGCCGTCCGTTTTATCTGCGTCACGATCAGATGTTCGCCATGCGAGGTGGCGCTGTGCAAATAGCACTCCCAGTCCACCGGGGACTGCCATAAAGCCTCCGATTTCTTGAGTGACCACACGGACAGCCGTTGCCCGGAATAGCCGCCGGCGAGAAACCGGTCTCCATTCAACCAGCGGACTATCGGAGGATTCCCGCCTGAAGTCGTTATGCGAACCACTGGTTGTGGCACGCCATGATTGAGATTCCAGACACGGACGACCCGTCCGTCGCCCCATGTAATCAGCCGCTGTCCGTCGGCAGTAAAAACCGCGTCGCGAACGGGGCCCGAAAACTGACGGAGCGGAATGCTTTCTCTCGGAAATTCCGAGCTCCTGAACTTCGGAATGGCGAAGAGCCGCGCGGGGTTTCCCTTCGTGACGACCACCAATTGCGGCTGCGTGGGATGAAACACGATCGACTCGACAGAGCTATTGGAAGACCACTGAATCAGACGCTGGATTTTGTCTTCACGCAGTGACCACAAGCTGACGGTTCCGTCGCCCGACCAGGCAACCAGGTGCTCGCCGGTCGGATCAAACCGGACATCACGGACCGGACTGTTGAGAGTCAATGTTGCGACGAGCCGCCGTTCAGCGCACGACCAGACGTCGAGTGACATCGACGTAATCCTCACTGCGTACTGGCGGACCTTCGGAGGTGCTTCGCCCCAGGAGACAACGTGTTTTCCATCGGGACTGAGCACAGCTCGGCCCGGAGCACTCCACGCGTTATCACCGTGCAGTGGTTCGAATTTAGCCGCATCCAGCGACCAGATTTGCATCGTCGACTGTTTCGGAGTGCCGTGCCATGTGAGTAACTGCTGACTGTAAGGAATCAGCAACGTCTGCAGAACCGGCCCATTGCAGTGGACGCTGCGAGTCGACTTGCCTGTCTGCGTGTCCCAGACTTGCACCTGCTGACCATCGAACCTGGCAACGAGTTTGGGCGTTTCGGTTCTTTCGTCTCGTCCCCTGAATGGATTCCCCAGCAACACTCGTTCGAATGGATCAGTCACTTTTTCGGGCTTCGAACCGGGCGTCCAGCGCCAGATGACTTTGCTCGCAGATGTGACAACGGCTTCTCCGTTCGGGTGAAACACCGCCCGGGGGACACCTCCAGTTCGCGTGCCAGCATACGGATTGAACTGGCTCGCGGGTTCGTCGCTGTCGAATGGCCAGACGGCAACGGCGTTGAATGCGCCGATCAGCAGCAATCGCTTGCGCGGGTGGAATCGAGCCCAGCCCACTCCAACTGGTAGTTCGAGCGAGCGGACATGAGTGCCGGTTTCGAGCGACCAGATATGCACCGAGCGTCCTACATAGCTCCACGAGCACAGCAGGTTTCCGTCTGGCGAAATGACCGTGCCACCAACCGGGGCCTGATGGGGAAACGAGAAGTCGACCGCGCCAACGACATCCTGCGCCGCGTGCGAAGCGTCGATCGCCAATTGCTGATCGTCCGCGGCTGCCGCATTCAGTCCAGCGTGCAGAAAATAGTGGGCGGCCTTAATTGGGTCATGTTCTGAGTCGCGGGCCACCACACCAAGTTCGAACTGCGAACGGGACAGCAAACGATCGGACTGACTCGCAGTTCCCCGCTCAGTGTTGACGGAGCGTGTCTCATCAGATTGGGACGCGGCGACTGGTTCCGGCTCCTCACAGACACATACGGCGGCGAGTAAGCCGACGACGAGCACGCCCGCCGTAACAACGCCCACGCCGGAGGGATGCGGACACATATGAATTTGCGAATGGAACACGGCCAGATTCCTGCTGGAGTACACAGTGTCGGTGCATTCGCAGCATCGCATCGAATCACGGTCGCGGCTACCTGATCCGCCGGATTGTCCGTGGCTTTCCGTGGAATCTCGAAACCTGCGAATCGACAGAGAGATCAGCCTCTGGCGATATACACAGGGAGCCTGCTCACTCCGGTATGAGGCCGCGGCCTGCATCTTGCGTTAATTTGTCAAGAATCGAGTGGTGCGTAGAAAATCAATCCGGCTGGTCAACAACGGGCAACCGGGGGGACTGAGTAATGCGGATGGGTTGTTCCGCACGGTCTGCAGCCTCAAGCCGGAATTGGCCGATCCCGACATCAACCTTCGCGTCCGAGGGCTCAACCAGCTGACCGGTGTTGAAATGGTGATTGGACGCGGCAGGTCAACACTTGCGGTCACAGGCATGAGACGCCGCGATAAAGACGTCGTGCGGGGAATCGCCGGAACGGGCCAATTACTGGCGACAGGAGTCGACGGGCCATGCCTCATATTCCCGCAACAGCAGCGTGGACACGCTGTACCGCCTGTTGTGTCATCGCACTGCTGATGACGGGGTGCGCGTTCGAACGTGAGTGGCAGGCGGCCCAAAGCTATGCGTATCCCGAGCATGAACTGGCCGGGTGCTGGGACGGAAGCTGGCAAAGCGACTCGAGTAGTCGTCAGGGCGACCTGCGGGCAATCATCACGAAAGAAGGAGCGGGCGCCTATCACGCGCATTTCAAGGCCACACATGCGACGGGGATCCCGTTTGAGTTTGACACTCCGCTGCTGGTGACCGATGACGGCAGCGTCTACACGTTTGAGAGCGAGGCCGATCTTGGGTGGCTCGCTGGTGGACTTTACAACTGCGAGGGCATGGCCAACGGCTCGGATTTTGACGCAGACTTTCGGGTGTCGAACGGTAATCACGGCAGTTTCAGGATGCAGAAGCTGCCGTCGTGTGTGCAGAACTGCAGTCCGGTCGCGTCGGTGATCGACGAGCCACCGCCTTCGAGCTGAATGGCGCAGGCTAAAACTCGCGCGTCGAACAGGTGCAGTTATTCGTTCACTCGACCGGCAGCGACAGGCCGGATTCATCCGCAATGCGGCGCAGCTTTTCGAGCCCGGCATTGATGATCTGACGTGAGCGTTCCTTCGAAACTCCCAGCCGATCGCCAACCTGCTCAAGCGTCATTGGCTCGGGCTGACCCTGCAACGCGAATCGCAGGCTGATGGCTTCCTGCTCGCGTTCATTCAATTCGCCGAGTATGGATTCGATCGTGTACCGCTGCTGCATCCCGCGTCGCTCGTCCTCGCCGATGCTGCTGCGGTCATCCATTGAGTCCGTCAGCAGTTCATCGGCTCCCGTGCGGAAGCGATCCTGATGAACTCCTTCGGCCGGGACCGATCGCGCATACGAACGCATCAACGCCCAACTGGCGTACGTCGAGAACTTGTTACCCCGTGAATAGTCAAACTTCTCAATCGCCCGGATCAGCGTCATGTTGCCATCGCTGATCAGTTCGAAGAACCCGGATGACGTGCGTCGATGCCGCCTTGCGATCGACACGACCAGCCGCAGGTTGCAGCGGATCAGTGTGTTCTTGACGCTCAGACTTTCTTCGATCAACGCCTCAATCCGGTCCATGTCGGCCGTTCGATGCCGTGACTTCCGGAGATTGTCGCGGGCTTTGACTACGCAATGCTTCAGATAATTCATCAGTCGAAACAGATACTGCTCCTGCTCACGCGTCAAAATCGGCGAGTCATACAGATCGCCCAGATACGCGGGCAGCTCACCATCCGGGTCCGCGGGAGCATGCTCCGGTAACAGCAGTCCCTCGGGTGGTTCGAGAATCGTCTCATCAGCGTTCGGCTCGTCGAACTCGTCGCTATAGATGTATTCGATGGGTTGCTGACACAGCGATGTGGCGCGGTACTCCGACGCAATGCGGTGAATGCTGGAACGCGTCCGTCCGAATCTGGCAGCCAGTCGAGCGACCGCCGTTCCCTTTCGCAGCGACACAAAGACGTCGCGTCGATCTGCGTCCGTGAGTGGTCTTCGGGTGGTGGGAAATACGGCGGCTTCGGGGTGCTGTTCGTCAAATGACTTCAGCGTATACCGAATCGTCTCGACAGCCCGACCTGTGCGGCGCGACAGCCGCTGTGTGACTTCGGTCAACGATGCGCCAAACCGCACCAGACGCCGAGCACGACGAATGATCTGCTCCCGTTCACTTTCGCTGAGCTGCGTGAATTTCGCGCCGCGATCGATCTGGTCCCGATGTGTCTCGATAAAGCGGTCAACAGCCGACTGCAGAAACCCGATCCGCTTGCGGCCTCCAAACCGATACCGACGGCTGGGCAGTCCTCGATTACGCCAGCGGTCGACTGTCTTCGTTGACACGTTGAGCTGTCGGCTGACTTCACCAAGCGTCAGGACGAGCTCGGGTGATTTGTCGGCATCCAGGTTGGCGCTGTCGGAAAGGTCCTCAATGAAGCAGCGCAGATCGTGTAGTGCGTCTTCCCCGCGAATCTCGAGGTCGGGATACCGATCTGACCGATACTTCGTGATCCGTTCACAGAGTTCCGGGTAGTGGAACACATCCAGGGGCTGCACGGTTAGCAGCAGTTCTTCCGTCCGCTCGATCTGTTCGATCCGCGTGTGGACCGGAGTAAACCGGACCTGTTGATCGGCGAGCTGCTGCATCGCCGGATTACGGTATCGATGAGCGTCGGTTCCAGGCACAGGCGAGGGGCGATCAGAGTGCGGAGGCAGATTGGTGCGAGGTTGCGTCATACACGCAACCCGGATTCATTCTCTGACGACGTCAGTTCCGTTCGCAAGGTTAAAAAATAGTCAGGTCGGGAATCTGATATGTGTTTCGCATCTCCTCGGCGAACTCTTCGAACGGCCGCCCCGTGTCTCCCGCCTCCATGTCATCAAGCGCTGATTTGACGGCGGCGATACTCTCCGAGAGGTTTTCCGTTGACTGCTGTTGGGCCTGCCACAGGTCGAATATTTCCTCAACAGACAGATCAGACGCGCCGTTCTGGATCTGGTGCGCTGCGAACGCTGCGAAACTGTCAATGTCCTGTTGCGTCGTCATAGACTCTTTTCCTCGATGATCCGCACCTGTCCCACAGTATCGCTGCGCTCAAGGAGCAGTCAAAAGCTATTCGCAGACACGGATTCCGCGGCGGGAGCAGCCGCGTCTGGAATCCCACGAACTTTCACGAAGCCCGAGATGCTCACGATGATGGCTGCCAGTGTGACGATGATCTTCAGCCATTTACCGCGGTTCTGCCGCATACCCTCGAATGCTTTCGACTTTCCGACCAGCGCTTCGGCGATGAAGAACACGCCGAATGCCAGCAGGATTTTGGTGCCAACAAGGGCGTGATAAAGACCGTCGTCTTTATGCAGCGGAGCCATTCTCGCAAAGTTATAGAACCCGCTGATGATGAACAGTGCGACTCCGATGTGCACGAACATCTTCCAGCGGCCGAGGACGCCGGCTCTAAGTTTGTCGTGCTCTGCATCGCTGATCGCAGTGGCCGAGGGCATCAGAACGAATGCCATAAACACGGACCCGCCCACCACCGTGATGGCAGTACCAACGTGAACAATGCGGAAAACTGTGTCGAGAATCAGGAAAGGGTCCATGAATTATCCATTGGGTATCGGTCAAGTTGGTTGGACTGCGCCACGTTAACGACCGCTCGTGTTTTCAGTGGTCGTGTTTCATAAACAGCATGTGCTTCTTGTCGCCCTTCGCGAAGATGAAGGCGACGAGGTCCAGGATTTCCTCCTGAGTCAGCTTGTTCAGCACGCCCTTGGGCATGATCGACAACGGTGATTTCACACGTGTGTCGATGTTGGATGTCTTGATCACGACGGGGGCCGCTTTTGCGAGAGGGTCGACCAGAACGGAGACTTGATCCGGGGTTTCCTTCACGATCATGCCGGTGATGATCTTGCCCGAGTCCAGCACAAACGTGTTTGACTGGTACTTCTCGGCAATCTCCTTCGATGGTTCGAGCAGCGAACGCAGAATGTGCTCGACCGTATGTTTCTTCGGATCAATCTTTGTCAGGTCCGGGCCCAGATGTCGTCCTTGTTCGCCCATCTTATGGCAGGCCACACAGCTCGCCACCTTGAACAGGTTTTGTCCGACCTCGAATGGCCGACCGTGGGGCAGCGGCGACACCGAGGCGATCAGGTCGTCGTATTTCCACTCGGTGTTGCGTCCGATGTAGTTGAGCAGTTCGTCTTTGACCGGAAGCGGATTCGCCGCGAGATATTCCTCGGGATTGGCCGTGTAAGCATCCAGATCGGCCACGACGTACAGGGCTCCGTACATGCGTCGCCAGTGGCCAGGGTAGGTGCACACGTAGGGGTAAACTCCCGGCTCGGTCGGTGCTTCGAATGTCAAAGCCTGTCGCTTACCGGGTTCCAGTGCTTTGCTCGCCAGCAGGATTTTGTCTGACTTGGGAATATAGTGCCGCGCCTGTGCGTCGAGGTCGCGGCCGGTGGCTTCGGCCAGTTCGCCGACTTCGGCCAGTGAACCCGGCAGGACGATCGCGAAGTTGTGCGGCATGTGATCCGAGTTCGAGAAGCGGAATTCAACAGGCTTGCCTGCCTGGACCGCGATCTGCTCTTTGTCGTAGATCATGCGGGCTGGAACAGTACCGATGGCGATGATGCGGACGTCGAGGTTCTGTAACCGGGCTTCGACGGCCGTTGCTTCTTCAGCGGCCAGTCTCCTCGACAGTGATCGAGTCAGGGCGACAGCCTCCATCGCCGGTCCGCTGGTCCGATGTTCCGCCGGAATTGTGCTCAGGTAGCCGACCAGATTGTCGACCAGCGAGCTGATGTCTTTGTCGTCCCAGGCAGTTTCCGGAAGCGTCCGCAGGACTTCGATGGCCGCCGTACGACTGCGTCCTGTTTTGACGAGCGTCGACAGATCGCGGAATTTCTCGGCTTCGTTCCCGGGAATCGATGCCAGAGATCGAATCGCGACATCGTGCAGGTTCTGGCCACCACTGATTGCCAGGCGGTTGGCTGCGATCTTCTGCCGTTTAATTCCGGGCCCCGACCAGGTCACGTTGAGACCGTCTCCGCCACCGTTATCGAAATACGTAACGACGATCGGGTGCGGGCCGGCGGCCAGTTCAATCGTGCCGCTCTTCTCGACCATTCCATGCAGGCCGTCGTTGTTAACGACAAGCTTCTTTCCGATATACAGCCGCGATCCGTCGTCCGATTGAGTGAAAAACGTGTACTTGCCGGACTTCGGGGCGAGCACGTTGCCTGTAAACTGCAGCCCGAACCCGTCGCTGGTGGTCTTCTGCGGGACATTCATGACGATCGCGGGAACGATCCCACTGGCCGTGGGCTTCATCTTCGCAAACGTCTTCACGTCCGCGTTGCGCGGATTCTGCTTGAAGAAGTCGACCAGAATCCCGGACTGCGACAGCCCACCACTAACGGGTTCCGGAGCGAGGCCCGGCGGAAGTTCGAATATCAGAGCCCGAATGTCGGGGTACAGCTCGGCACGAACATCGGCACTCTGAATTCGAGGGACCGCGGCAAGCATGTCCCGCAGCGTCTCTTTGCTCTTCGAAGCTGCGAAAAAGGCGTTTGCTCCGGTTCCGTCCGCCGAAACGAGACTCGCGTAGCCAAGCTGCCGCGTGTCGGTTGATTTCGCCTCTGTCGCGAGGTCTTCAATCCGATTCCGAGCCGGCTTCAGGTCGGCCGCCGGAAACGATGAGAGCAGTCGACCGAGACCATCGAGGCCTTCCGTCTGACCGGTTTTGTCACGCTCGGAGATGAGTCCAACCAGGAGGTCGACCGGCGAAACCTTGCGCATCGACGCGAGACCGGTCAATGATGTGGCCAGTGCCTGTCGTGGGACAGTCGGGCGACTGAGGATTGCTCGGTAAACAGCTTCGCTTGGCTCCATTTTCATGAGGTCGCTGACACTCGCATTCAGCAGTGCGTATGCCTGCGCAGCTTTCGAGAGAGCTTTGCCCGACTTAAGTGCATCCTGTACGAGTGCGTCGGCGTTGATCTTGCTCTTCGCATAATTGAGTACGGTCAGGAGTTCCGGATCTGTCGGCCGTGTCGCCGCCTCAAAGACGACTTCGGCAGCAGTCACTCCTTCGAATGACACCGCGGCCTTCACGGCCTCGGCCCGAACGAGTGCCGACTCGTCGCGCGAGGCAGCGATCAGCGTGGACTCCCAATCGTCGACCTTCGCACCCCAGTGACCGAGCGTTCGGATCGCCGCGGCCCGAACACGCGGTTCGTCGGCCTTGAACACTTTCTTCAGCAGATCGAGATTCGGAATGCGTTGTTCTTCAAACACCCACAGGCACTCAAGCAGAGCCTGAGCATCGTCCGCATCGGCAACGTCCAGCTTCGATGCGAAGGCTGTTACGTCTTTCCTGATGTCATCGGCCGTGCGACCGGTGAGTTCCAGCCGGGCTCGGTATCGCGTGCTGTCTTCCTTCGCGAAGAAGTTGTGGCAGACTTCTGCAATTGGCTTGCCCTTCATCTTCGCCGGCTTGACGAGGTCGCGGCCCTTATACGTGACGCGATAGACCCGGCCATGCTCGTGATCGCGATTCGGATCCCGCATGTTGTGCTGCATATGGCCGATCAGCACGTTGTGCCAGTCGGAGATATAAATCGCCCCATCGCCGCCGACTTCAACGTCACTGGGACGGAAGTTCGGGTCGGACGAGAAGACGATTGGTTCGACCTCTTCCGCCGTGATGTCGGCGCCGTTGTATTTGACGTTGTGCTGCAGCACTCCCAGAAAACCGATGGCGTTGCAGATCAGGAAGTTGCCTTCGTGTTCTTCAGGGAAGTGACTGCTGGACAGGATGCCGGTCGCCGGAACAGGACGTACCCGCTTCACGTACCACTTCTTGTTGCCGACTCCTTTTCCAATGTTGACGTATGAGCCAGTGCCGCTCGTGCCATCACTCGCGAATTGATAACCCCACTGGTCGATCACGTCGCCGTGCGGATTCGGGCCAATCGGGAAGCGGAACTCCGTTTCGAACGTGCGGGGATTGAACGTGTGAACGCCGCTCGCGCCGGAGCGGAAGGTCTGGGTGGGGGTTTCAAAGTTGGCGACATTGAAGATCCCGCGTGACCAGCACAGCCATCCGTCCGGTCCCATGACGACAGCGTTGGCTGAGTGATGCGTGTCGGCACTGGACACGCCCTGAAGCATACGGATTTTTACATCAGCTTTGTCGTCGCCGTCGGTGTCCTTCAGGAACCAGATCTCCGGCGGAGCCGCGACCAGCACGCCGCCGCCCCAGAATTCGAATCCGGTGACACTGTTGAGTTCGTCTGCAAAGACAACGCACCTGTCCGCGACGCCGTCATTGTCGTCGTCCGGCAGAATGACCAGCGCGTCACGACGTGGTCCCGCGGGATTCCAGTGCGGATAGGACGGCCACACCGACGCCCACAGTCGGCTGTCCGTGTCCACTGCGATCTGCACCGGGTTGATCAGCCGAGGAAACCGTTCTTCCGAGGCGAACAGATTCACTTCCATGCCCTCGTGGATCGTCATCTTCGTGATGGCGTCTTCGCCACTGAGGTAGGGGTGCTTCCCGCCCTCGAGCTGACCGGCCTTGTTCGTTTTGACTTCCAGTTCGCCCGGCAGGTTGTCGTCTTTGACCACATAGTCCTCGCCGCGAGCCACGGCCCAGACGAGCTTGTCGCGGTTGGCTGTTTTGACGTCAAAAATCTCCATCTCGCGCATCATGACGTCGGCGTTCGACTGTCCGAACCAGGCCAGTTTGGATCGCCCACCAAAAACGTTGTAGCCATCGACCACGCGGTAGCGGCTGAACCAGTGGTAGTTCTTGTCCAGCACAGCTTCGCGAAGCTGCAGGATCGCGTCTTCGGTGCGATCGATCTGAGAGACTCCAAACAGGTCATGCGTGATGAACTCGGCCAGGTTGCGGTTGCCGTGATCGAGCAGATGGATGCCGTTCATGGTCAGCGGCATCTTTGCGCTGGCGTACATGCTGAGCGTCGGCGTGAACAGATCGACAAACACGACATCTTTGGACCGGCACACGTCCTGCATCGACTCGGTGTAGACCAGTAGCTTCCTGTTATTCTCGGTTCCGTCTGGTAGATGCGGGCTCTTGAGATTCTCGTGAGCGATGGGCGAGAACACGACCAGCTGCGGAGCTGACTGGCCGTTGTATTTCTGAGCACGCATGCCATCGATCATGGCTCCCAGATCGTTACGGAAACCGTCGATCGCACCTTCGCCCCGCAGAGCCTCGTTGTAGCCGAAGAAGCAGAAGACAACGTCGGCCTGCACTTTGGTCAGCCACTGGTCCGGACTGCCGAAATTCGCCGAACGGCTGCGGGTCTTAACTTCGTCACCCGGAAATCCGAGATTCCGGAACGTCAGGTTGAGTTCCGGGTACACGGACTGGATGTACGTCTCCAGCCAGGCATGGTGCTGCATCCGGTCCGCCGTTGTGTTCCCGATGACGGCAATGTGATTGCCTTTTTCGAGTTGGATGCGGGGATCAGCAGCCCGCGTCGATTCTGCCGACAAAAGCAGACTGGCTGTCAGAAGCAGAAGGGTGGCTGTCAGTCGGTTCATGTCTGTTCTCTCGCAGACGATTGTTGATTCAAGAGCTGCATCTCAGTGCGTCGTTCACCGCAGAGTAGAGTTCGGTCGCGGTGGCTGCCAGGCAAGGCATCCCGCCGCAGTGCGCTGGATTCAGGACTGGTCGACCCCGGGCGAGAACACGAGATTCCAGACCGTCAAGAGGATTCCTGGCCGGAATTCGCAATTCCTGGCACTCTTCGCAACTGACCTGTTTTTCCATTCGATGTCCGATCCAGCGGGATAGACTGCTCCAACTCCGGTTACCCATCGTGAGGTGACCGACTCTGGCGAAGGCCTGTTCCAGTCTGGCGAGTTCACATCTCGCTACCCTCGCCTGAGTGTTCCGTTCGGAATTGAGATCAGGAGCGGCATACATGTGTGTGCTCCACGGAAGCTTGACTGTTAAGCCAGCCGCCCGCATGAGTGTGGCCCGCGCTGGCCTTGTGTCCGGTTGCGACTGCCGGACCAGTGCCTCCCAACCCCTGAATCGGGGTCGTGTTGCCCTCTTTGCTGAAACCGATCTGCCACTGCGCGCGTTTAAACATCACACGTGCGCGGGCATGAGACATTCTGACGTGGGAGTGCGCTGACGGAGAATTCACAGAACGTCGCGTTAAACAAACCAGCGTGTCACGGAAGACCGATTCTGAAACCCGGGAACATGATTCGAGTGAATGGAGGCGGTCCATGGTTACGCTGCATGAACGGGATTCCCGAGCGATCCACTGTGCCACGTTGAGTTGGCTGCTTGTCGGCGACATTCGCGAGATGTTGCAGGACCACCTGGACGAGGAAGCCATCCAGTGGCTTCAGCCAATTCTGGACGCGCTTATCGAGGCGATGCGTGAGCAGGCGCGTCTGGAGGAGACGCCGGGCTACTTTGACGATGTGCTGGACTCGTGCCCGCACTGGTCGCCCATGGTGGATCATATTCACGCCGAGCAGTCGGCACTGTGCAATTCCCTGGCGTCGTTGCGGCACCGGTTTGACTGTGACCTGCCGTTCCAGAAGCTGGCGAACGCACTCGAATCTGAGCTGGAGGCCTGGGTGCGGCTTCTGACCGAACATGCGGAACGGGAACGCGAATTGATGCAGGAAGTCTGGTACACCGAGATCGGAGGCGAAGGCTGAAGCTGCCATTCGTCGTTCGTAGTAACCGGACTTGCCCGGTTTGTGCTCACACGCAGCGGTTCGAGTTCACACTCAACAGAGGCGCTCCCTATGCATGATGTGGAAGTCTTCGCCCGCGACATCATGACCACCCGACTGGTCACGCTGCTGCCGAATGATCACGTGCTGGACGGGATCGACCGACTGCTGCAGCATGAGATCTCGGGCGCACCGGTCATCGATAATTCGGGAATGTACCTGGGCGTGTTTTCCGAAAAATCATCGATGATGGCTTTCAGTTTTGTGGACGATGAACGCAGTCAGCGATGCGACAAGAGCTTTCACCACTTTCGCGCACGCGACGTCATGCAGACCGAGCTGATCACGATCCGTCCCGACACAGAGGTGTTCGAGGCGATCACGCTTCTGCTGCATCACCACGTATCGGGTTTGCCGGTGATCGATGCGGCTGGCGCATTTCTCGGCGTTTTCTCTGAGCGATCGGCGATGCGGGTCATTATTGATATGACCTGGAATCAGTTTTCGTCCGCGGCCGTCTCTGCCTGGATGGACCGCGACCTCGCACGGACCGTACCGGAACACACATCGCTCGAAGACATCCGACGTCGATTCAGTGAAACGTTGTACCGGCGGCTGCCGGTATTAAACCGAGGCCGTCTGGTTGGTCAGATCAGTCGCCGGGATGTTCTCCGAGCGGAACTCGATCGTATGGTCCAGAGTTGTGGGAACAGCTCAGGCATTCTGAAAGTCAATGAAAAACCGGGTTCACGCGCGCCGCGGCCGGACTGGGACGTCAGAAGTTTTATGGATTCATCAGCTCAGACGACGCGAGAAGACGCGGATGTGATGTCGATTGCTCAGGACTTCTTTGTGACATCGGCCCGACGGTTTCCCGTGCTTCGCGAAGGACGCCTGGTTGGACAGGTCAGTCGTCGCGATCTGCTGAGAGCGGTCAGCCGACTGTTCCCCGAGCGGCCGTCCGTGCAGCGACCGCTCTACCTAAGCTCAACGACTGCCGACGTGACGTCGGTCATCGGATAATTACGACTCTCGGACCATTCAACGGAGGCGAACGAAAAACTCAGCCGGAGTGTCACACAAAGCAGATGATGTTTACTGGACAGACCTTGAACGCGGTTCACCGACAGAAGAAGGAGACGTCATGCAGGTTCAGCTTCACGACAGTCTTTCAACTCCGAGTCACGGGCGTGAACGGTTTATTCTGGACCGATTGGGGGAACGCCTTGATCGATATGCCAATCGAGTTCAGCGGACAGTTGTCAGTCTGAGCGAGACGGGGAAAGAACACGGCCATCCGGAAACTCGCTGTCGAATTTCAGCCAGCCTTGGTCAACTCGGCACGGTGGTTGTTACATCAGAGGATGACGGAGTGCATCAGGCATTTTCCGGTGCGCTGAAGCAGGTGACTCGGGGGATCCAGCGGCGTATCGAGCGTCGCGTTCAATTCCAGCGGCCTGTCGAGCCGCGGTGACTTTCGCCGCAGACAACTGAGTCAACTGACTGGCCCGGTATCTCCAAGATGCCGGGCCTTTTTTGTTCGTGAACGCGACCACACGACACAGACTCAACAGGCAGCTACTGCTTTATCGACGTTGAATATTGGGGTGGCTGGGGTCGAGCGCAGCGAGCCCCCAGTTGCGGTGCTGGGGGGCTCACTACGCTCGACCGCCAGCCACTCGATCCCACGATGTGAAGTTGACGAAACACTACCTTGTCGGCAACGTGACGCCTGAACTTCGACACCTGCACCATAGAAAAAGCATCACATGAGTATCTTGCCGCCAGCGCTGGAAGAACGTCTGACAAACCTCGCAGGAGCGCTGATCGATCAGACGCAAGCCCGCATCCTGGTCTCGCCGCAGCAGGCTTCATCAGGATTCTGGTTTGGTGGCGGTAATATGATCGAGGACAAAAACGGCAGGCTGCATGTTGTCGGCAGATACCGCAATCACGGGGACTCGCGAACCGGAATTACGGCCGGCGAACGCGGTCTCGAACTGGCAGTTTTCTCATCTGGCAACGACGGCGAGACATGGGATAAGACGCTCAGCCTGTCAAAGTCCGATCTGGACCTGCCTGGCCGCCGCGTGCTTTCCATTGAGGGCAGTGCTCTGCACCAAAGTGAAACTGGTGTCGAGCTTTTTGTTTCGACGGAAAAGGACGGCGTCGGTTATCCCACTGGATTTGAAGATCACCTGAAGCCCGGCACTGGCGTGTGGACGATCGAACGTCTCGCTGCGGATTCCATTGCGGGTCTGAGAGACGCTCAACCCGCGACCGTACTGCAATGCAACGACCCCCGCTGGCTGCATGTCAAAGACCCGTTTGTCTACGCCCGTTCGAATGGCGATCTGGTCCTGCTGTTCTGCAGCCACCCGTACTGCTGGTCGAGTTCCAACACGGGTTATGCCATCCGGCGCGCCGGCGAGTCGACGTACAGCGAGCCGGTGTACGACTTCTTCCCGCGAGGCTTCACGTGGGACGTGGCCATGACGCGAGGGACCTGCATCATGGACGTACCAGCCATCGGTGCATTTCAGCAGACGCCCGTCAGTCTGATGTTCTATGACGGCGGTGAGTCGCTTAGAAACCTGGACGAGCATGCGACCGCCGTCATGCGTCCACGCGGATATTCCTGCGAGGAGATCGGCGGAGTGGCATATCTGCGCGATGGCAACCTGGCACGGCTCGAACGCCTATCGAAACATCAGCCGTCATTTGTCAGTCCGATGGGCACGGGTTGCAGCCGGTATATCGACGTGCTCCAGACACGTTCCGGAGACCTGCTCGCCACATGGCAGCAGTCGCAGCATGACGGTTCGCAGCCGTTGGTCATGCACCGCCTGACCGCTGCCGAAATTGCCTCGCTGCTCAACTGAAGCGGCTATGAACGGGTCCGTGTGAAGTGCGGTGATCTTGACTCGCCGTGACCATGCGCGCGATTGAAAGAGCAGATACCCTCGGCTGACACAAGCCGAGTTCCAGGATTTCGGCACCACGCACTTCGCCTGGTGTGAGTCGAGGTGCAATACCCCTGCAAACGGTCGCAACCGTTACGACCCGATTATCCTGCCGGAGTTGAAGATGCTGCCGGCTCGCAACCCGCCGCAACATTGGATGGTGCAGCGGGTTCCCTAGTCTGTGGACGGGCCACCTCGGTGGTTCTCTCTCATGTGAAATCGACACTCGGCGTTTCCCCACCTGTTTGGCAGGTCAGGCACCATGTCTTTCCGTCACCGGGACCCGCCGGAGTCATCTCGCGGTCATGGCGAATACGAGACCGAGCGACGTCGCTCGGCCCGACACGCCTGCGACATCCCGTTGCGGATCGTGGTTGTTGAGCCTTCGGCTGCATCGGGGCGCAGGGTCTTTCGGGTTGTTATGGGGCGTCAATGTGACGCGTCCTCAACCGGGGTCGGATTCATCTGTCCCGTGCGGCTTCCGGGCAGCGAGGTGTTTCTGGAAGTGCGGGCCGACGAAAGTACAGTTCGCTTAGAGGCCGCGAGGATCGTCCATGAGTCTCAGACTCCGGACGGACGCTGGCGCTACGGTGCCGTGTTGACACCGTCAACAGATCTCGTCGACCGATATGAGTTCGACTGATACTCGACTAGCCATTAAACAAGCGAAGAGGATTCACGCCACTGGGCTTGTCAGCCGTAGCCCGATTTCTCCGAAATCGGGACGAGACGACATCGCAACCTGCCGGCGTATCGACCGCCGATCAGTCTTCCCAGGTCCAGGGCAGCGGATTTCGGAGAAATCCGCCTACGGCTCAGCTCCCGACCAGTGCATAACCTCGGCAGCCGACAGCGCAGTCCCCGCCCGTTCACGGCATCGCATCCCGCGTACGCTGAAACAGCGCCTGAGTCTGGCTGCCCACCAGTTCAATTCCTGCAAGACAGACAAAGATCACCAGAAACATCATGAACAGGTACTCGACCACCGCGTGTCCCGACTCCTCCAACAGAAAACGTCGGACGCTCGCGCGAACCCAGAGCATTAGCGCAACCTTTCAGTAGAGGCCCGTTCCTGTAGTCGGCCAGCCAGTGGTCCGTCAACATTGAGTATTGGGGTGGGGGGGGGGGGGGGGGCGGCGGCCCCCCCGGGCCGGGGGGGGGGGGGGGCGGGCTGAGGGGGGGGGGGGGGGGGGTGGGGTGGGGGTGGGGGGGGGGGGGGGGCGGGGGGTGGG
>CAUZFZ010000179.1:0-19412 GCA_963579025.1 Planctomycetota bacterium
GCCCGGACGCCAGAAACGTCTGCCCACAAGCAGGTCTTCATCTACGAACACGATCCGCAGAATCGCTCGTTTTCCCGCGAATTCCAGCAGCCCGGGAACTGCTGGAGTGCCAGTGAGACCGTCATCGCTTTGACTATGTTATCATGAGTCGCGCATGACAGATTACGACGCCTACCTCAACGGTGTAGCCTGGAAAGCAAAACGCGGCGCCGCATTCGGGCGATGGGGCCGAAGGTGTTATCTGTGTGGTTTAGTGAGTCGATTGGAAATGCACCATGTGACATATTCCCGATTCGGGTTTGAATCAGTCAACGACCTGCGCCCGCTATGTCGTCGATGCCACAGAAAAGGGGCGTATTCGATCTCTGCGATTGAACGCGATCGTCATGCACTGTTTTGGGAACAAGTCGCCATTTGGATTACCGATCGAATCGCCACTGCGGCATGGGCGGTCGTGAATCGATTGTTGTCGGCAATTCTATTCGTGTGCAGAACAGTATCGAATGCAGGACTACGGCGCGAAAGCCGACAGCGAAGTCGTTAAATAAGAATCCGCTCAATCTCATCGAGACTGATTTCGTCACCAGTTCGGTCATAGAGGCTTGTCGTTCGTGGTGACTCGTGGGCTGCGATTCTTTGGGCGTTTTCGAGCGTGCCGCCGTTTTCTAGATAAGCGGTGATTCCGGTTGCTCGGAACGTGTGGCAGCAGATTAAGTTCGACAATCTTGCTCGCCGGGAGCGACGCTTGATCATTGCCAAAACTTCCTGGCGAGCGATTCGTCGGTCGGTCAGTTGACGGTGTCGGTTGAGACTGCGGAACAGCGGAGTTTTCTGTTCGCATACAGCGCCGGCTGCGTGCAAGTAGGCGCCGACGAAAACCTCAACCTTGTGGTGGGCTGGAACTTCGTGGTGTTTGCCGCCCTTTTCGTTCAATCGAAACCACATTCTCCTTCCACGTTGGATGTAGTCGCCCGCATTCATGCCGACGACGGCGCCAACACGGGCAAAGCTGTAGACCATCACGCCGATGAGTGCCCGATCTCGAAGACCGGCAATCGTGCCTGTGTCGATGCTGTCCAGCAGCAACCGGGCCTCGTCGGCGTTCAAGACATGGGTCTTGCCTTGCTTTACGACGTGCTTCGGTCCACGAACGGCGGAAGCAGGGTTTGAGGAAACGACCTGGCCGGTGACAAGCCAATCGAACAGCATCCGGATTGCCGCGAGTTGTTGCTTTACCGTCGGCTTGGAAAGCTGTTGCCCTAGTTCCTCGATATATAAGGAGACGAGCATCGGCTCGATCAGGGCAAGTTCAACGTCGCGTCCGTCGCACCAATCGAAGAATCGCCACGCCGCTCTCGCGTATGCTTCCCGCGTGTTGCGATTGCGAATGGTTACGGTGAAGAATTCCAGGAAACGTTTGGAAGCATGATTTCCCGCGTCCGCGATTACGGTCGGGAGTTGGCTGAACGGCCGGCTGACCAGTTGACGATCTTGCGAAATGATTGTCGTGTGCGTTGCGTCCATGAAGAAGAGAGGAAGATCATGAAAACTCTATCATAAAGGACATTATGAAATACATTGACGAGATATTAAAACGTGGCTTGTCCAACCGCTCTCCTAAGTCGTTCAACAATGTGTTGAATCAGGCAGTTTCTATCGGGCGGAAATGTCGGCTGGTGTGCATTGTTGGATGTCGTGGTATCATTTGGAATGAATGCAGGCGGTTACGAACGACAACTTCGGCCCTCTCATCGCATACCTCGTGCCGGGGGCCACTGTGTTGGTCGGCTTCAGCCAGTTCTCGGTAACGCTCAAGAGTTGGTTTGCGACGACTCCTTCCGACGTACCGACCATCGGCGGTTTTCTTTACCTCACAGTATCGTCAATCGCTGCAGGCATGACTGTGAGTGCTCTCCGATGGGCCGCCATCGACAGCATTCATCGTCGTACGGGATTGCCGATGCCGAATCTCGAATTCGCTCGACTCGGAGCCAACGTCACGGCATTTGGGCTGCTGATTGAGATCCATTACCGCCACTACCAGTTCTACTCGAACATGTTCGTCGCCACAGCTATTGCATATGTCTGCTATCACGTGAAGCTTGGCACTATCTGGCCGTTAGAATGGATCGATCTCGGATTCGTGATTCTGGAATCCGTGTTCTTCGCCACATCTCGGGACACGCTAAAGAAATACTATGCCCGCGCCAGCCAGCTGCTCTCCGGACAGGATTCTCCGATGGAAGTCTGCGTTGCGCCGAAGACATCCGGCAGTCAGCCTATTTCGACTTCGCAAGAGCCGCCTCCAGCCGTTTCACGAACTGGGGCAGAGTGACGCCGAGTTTGTGGCACAAAGTTCTCAGCTGAACAATGTCAAGGCGACGCTCGCCACGCTCAAACTTCGTAACGAATGACTGAGACTGGCCGAGCACTTCGCCAAGCTCCACCTGCGTCATGCCAGCTTCCTTGCGGAGAACTTTCAGCAGTTGTGTCACTGCGGCGTATTCCCGCGTGTAGATCGACTTTTCCATTTTTCGCTTGCCTCCGAATTGAGGCGAGCGTATAGTCCGTTTTGGATTAGGCCAACATGGCCTGTTATTTCACAACAGGCACATGACAGGAGCAGAAAGATGGCAAACGGCGGCTCACCTACTAATGACAAGGCTGAACCCAAGACGAATTCGAACGCTGAAGAAGGAAAGCAAGTACCGAAGCAACCGAAGCAGAAGTGATCTCTGCGTTTGCAGGTTCATGGCTCCGAGCCTGTCGTGCCGCTATGCCGACAGGCTCGTTTCATTTCGCCAGCTGTCGCACTGTTCGATATGAACCGTACGCTGACAGTCACGCTGAATATCGCCGATCGGCATTTTGCTTCGTTCCCGCCATGAAGTCATTCCACGCCATCAGCGACGGCGACAATCAGTGTTTTGTAGAATTCGACGAATGGGTGGCGACCGTTCGTGATCCGGCACAGCAGACGAGCGAGAAACTTCGAACGTTGGAGTCTGCCAACGGAACGGCAAGTGCCACTTATGAAATCGCTCCGCTGACGGGTGAGCGATACGCGGTTCGAATCAATTGCCGGTACGACACTGGCAACATGTCCGGAATCGGCGTCCCATGGACTGTGTTCTCATCGCGAGAAGAATGCATCGACTTCTTCATAAAGACCGCCCGTCGGCACTTCAGCCCGGAACAGACTTCGAGCAACTGCGTTGCCTCTCAGCACGCAGCACGTCGGCAGATCCTCGAACTACTTGACGGTGGGCTTTTCGGTTTTATTGAACCTGCTCCAGATTCCTGATGCCACGGACGCTGCGATTACCCGGAGAAACAGACGACGACTCGCGAGACCGAGCTGATCGAGTCGGACGGATAGCGTTCGAGCTGGTAGAAGCCTGTTTGGCGATCGAATGCGTGCAGATATTCGTTGCGGATTCCGATCTGCCGTTCTTTTCTCTCCAGGGGCGATCACTCACGACCCGATCGTGCGGGTTGAGTACGAGCAGGCAATCACCTTCGGCGGAATCGGTGAGACTCTTGCAGCGACCCGATCTAAACATTGGGGCGACGGTCGCTGACGAGAGCACCGATGAATTGATTGCGCTTTTCAAAGGAGCCTGGCATCGTGTTCCCACTCTGTTCACACGGAACAGAGTCCGCTGACAGCGGTTGTGTTCTTTCTCACATTGGGAGTACTGCAATGCTTGTTGAACTGGATGATGGACAGTGCCGGAGTTGTGAAAGCCAGTTAGAAGTCGTCGGTGCCGACGACGCCACTCTTGAAGTGGAATGCACGGAATGTGGCGACTGCTATGTCGTTGAGCCCGATGCGTTCAACGACGGAGCGATCAAATACTGGCCGGAAGCAATGGTCGGGTTCGGGGAGGATTTGTGATGGATCCTCACCAAACGTGGTCCGATATGCTCGATGCAATGAAGCGGAAGCAGTGGGACGAAGCGAAGGAATTGGCGGACGCCCTCTATGAGTGGATTCGCAAAGGCGGATTTCCGCCCGTCACGGTTGGCGACGAATCACTCGGCCAGCAATGGCATAAAACGATCGCATCGTTCACGTGCCTCGTTGTTGCCAACAAAGTTGATGATGTAAAGAAACGGCGTAGTCGTCGCCAAACGACTGCGAAGGACGGCTTCTGAACGACGACAACGAATGGGCTCGCCCTGTCACCGCCACCATCCAAACCGTTGAGGAACATGACCGCTGCGGTCACTGCGCCTGATTTCACAGGCGGAGCCCCGAGCCAGTTAAGCTCGGGGCATTTTAACGGTCGCGCAAAGCCTGCGTCCCCGCTGTCAGCAACCGCTGATCGGGCTGATTGTAGTCCCTTGTGACCCTTGGTAAGGTTTACGCAGTTGGGGCGGCGAACCATGTCTCTTGGGTGTCGAGCAATGAAGACGGACGAATTTCTGTTGGTCAAGGAGGCGGCCGAACTTCTCGGGGTCTCTGCGAACACCATTCGCGCGTGGGCGACAACGGGAAAGCTGCAGGAATACCGACACCCAGTGAACAACTACCGTCTGTTTCGACGCGATGAGGTTGAGGCCCTGCTGGATCAGATCGCAAATCCTGAACCGGTCAAACAAAAAACTCGCAAGGCGAAGTAGCCGTGGCGCAACTCGAAGAAATCACGAAAGACGCAACCGTCAAGGGCATACTCGCCAATGCGGCCGTACGGATCATTGATGCGAAGCCAATTGGTTCAAACGCGCTGAAGGTTGTCTACGAGGCTCCCGATGGCACGACCGATCAGGAGATCCTGTATCGCGATCGAGAGCCCACGCTTGAGCTGGTCGAATCAGGACGTCCGTGGAGCTTCACCGGCGATGGAAGCCTCTTTCGGCTGGTGTCTGAAGCACAGCGAATTCAGCTGGCCTATCTGTTTGATCCCGTGTTGGCGGTGCACACTTCGCTTGTCGAACCACTGCCGCACCAAATCACGGCCGTTTACGAAGAGATGCTGACTCGCCAGCCGCTCCGATTCCTGCTTGCCGACGACCCCGGTGCCGGCAAGACAATCATGGCCGGCCTGCTGATCAAAGAGTTGATTGTTCGTGGCGACCTGAAACGCTGCATGATTGTCGCACCCGGAAATCTTGTCGAACAATGGCAGGATGAGCTGAGCGAGAAGTTTCAATTGCCGTTTGAGATCATGACGAACGATAAATTTGAATCGGCTTACAGTGGCAATTGGTTTCTCGAAAACGATCTGGTCATCTGCCGCCTCGACAAACTCAGTCGCAATGAATCAGTACAGGACAAGCTGCAAGTCACTGACTGGGATCTGGTCGTGGTTGACGAAGCCCACAAGATGTCGGCGTCGTTGTACGGTAACGAAGTCAAGGAAACGAAACGCCACAAGCTTGGCCGCTTTCTCTCGTCGTTGACGCGACATTTTCTCCTGATGACGGCCACACCGCACAACGGTAAGGAAGAAGACTTCCAGTTGTTCATGCGGTTGCTGGACGGTGATCGGTTTGAAGGCAATTTCCGCCCTGGAGTTCACGCGTGCGACGCCAGCGACATGATGCGACGGATGGTGAAAGAGGATTTACTCAGGTTCGATGAGACACGCCTGTTCCCCGAGCGGAAGGCCTATACCGTCAACTACGCACTCAGTGAAGACGAGGCGGCCCTTTATTCCGAAGTCACAGATTACGTCCGAACCGAATTCGACCGAGCGAAAGCACTGGAGAATGGTGGCCGCAGGGGAACCGTTGGTTTTGCGCTAACTATCCTCCAGCGACGATTGGCATCGTCACCGGAGGCGATTTTCCAGTCATTGCGCCGACGGCGAGAACGACTCGCAAGCCGGATACAGGAAGTGAAGCTGATGAAACGCGGTGAGACCGCGATGATCGAGTTTACTTCCGATCTGCCAATGCTCGAAACCGATGACGATATCGAAGATTTCGAAGATCGCCCCGGCGAGGAGTTCGAAGATGCCGAAGAGGACATTCTCGATCAGGCCACTGCGGCCCAGACGATTGCCGAACTGGAATTGGAGATCGATCGACTGAAAGAACTTGAGGTACTTGCAGGGCGCGTTCGAAACAGCGGAACCGATATGAAATGGGAGCAGCTTTCGTCATTGCTGCAGGACAACGAACACATGTTTGACGAGTATGGAAACCGTCGAAAGCTCGTCATTTTCACGGAGCACCGTGACACGCTCAATTACCTTCACAATCGCATCACGACATTACTGGGGATGCCGGAATCCGTTGTCACGATCAGTGGTGGCATGCTTCGCGAGCACAGAAAGGACGCTCAGGACAGGTTCGCACACGACAAGCAAACGCTGGTCCTGCTTGCGACTGATGCGGCGGGAGAAGGGATCAACCTCCAGCAGGCACACTTAATGGTCAACTATGACCTTCCGTGGAATCCGAATCGTCTCGAGCAGCGGTTCGGGCGAATTCACCGTATCGGCCAAACCAACGTCTGCCACCTCTGGAATCTCGTCGCCGGTGAAACACGGGAAGGCGATGTCTTTCGTCGTTTGCTGGAGAAGCTCGAGGTCGAACGCGAGGCTCTGGGCGGAGCCGTATTTGACGTGCTGGGACAGGCCATCGAAGGCCGTCGGCTTCGTGACCTGCTTCAAGAGGCCATCCTGTATGGCAATCAGCCGGAAGTTAAAGCAAAACTCAAAGAGAAAGTCGAAGGGGCTCTCGACCATGCACGGCTTCGCGAACTGATCGAGGATCGCTCGTTGGGGCACGAAACGATGGACACGTCGCGTGTACGCGAGATCCGGGCGACTATGGAGCGGGCAAACGCACGAAGACTTCAGCCCTATTTCATCGCCACGTTTTTCCGCGACGGATTCGCTCATCTTGGTGGAAACCTTCGCGAACGAGAGAGTAAGCGATTCGAGATTACGCATGTCCCCGCCGATGTCCGTAATCGTGATCGACAGATCGGCACTCGAAACAGGGTTCAGCGAAAATACGAACGGATCACGTTCGACAAGAACCTGATCAATGTCGAAGGCCAGCGTCAGGCTGCGTTTGTTTGCCCCGGGCATCCGCTGTTGGATACCTGTATCGACCTGATTCTTGAACGCTATCGAGATCTGTTGAAGCAGGGCGCGATCTTGATCAATGACAACGATCTGGAAGAGGAAGTCCGCGCACTGTTCTATCTGGAACACTCGATTCAGGACGGGCGCACGACAGCGAGCGGTTCGCGTCGGGTGATAAGCCGCCAGCTGCAGTTTGTGTCGATCGACCGCGATGCCAAAGTGCGATCTGCGGGATACGCACCGTATCTCGATTACAGAGCGGCAACCGAGGAGGAGATCGAGTCAATCCAACCGGTACTTGAGGAAGATTGGCTGACTCATGGTCTCGAAGATCGGGCAATTGAGTACGCCATCTCGGAACTTGTGCCTCGTCACGTGCAGGAAATCCGCGGACGTAAAGACAAGCTGATCGACAAGACGATTCAGGCGGTGACTGAGAGGCTAACGAAGGAGTACATGCATTGGGATAACCGCGCCCAGCAGTTGAAAGCACAGGAGGAAGCAGGGAAGACCCCGAAGCTCAACTCGCGAAAGGCCGAGCAGCGAGCAGACGATTTGCAAACGCGTCTGAAGAAACGTTTGGAAGAGTTGGATCAGGAAAAGCAACTTTCGCCCAAGGCACCGATCGCAGTCGGTGGCGCGTTGGTCGTTTCTGCCGGTATGCTCAGGAAACTCTCCGGTCAGGCATCGTCGGCCGATACGGTCCAAGCACGCGAAACAAAACGCGTCGAAATGATTGCGATGAAGGCCGTTGAGACAGCCGAAATCGCACTCGGCCATAACCCTCGCGATGTCAGTGAGGACAAGTGCGGTTACGACATCGAATCGACGGATGGAGAAACCGGGCGTCTCCGATTTATCGAAGTGAAAGGACGGGGTGTTGGAGCTGATACCGTCACGATCACACGCAATGAAATCGTCACGGGCATCAACTCTTCAACGAGCTTCATCCTTGCCATAGTGCAGGTCGATGGAGACGACCCTTTGCCGCCGGTTTATGTGCGGATGCCGTTCGAGCGTGAGCCTGACTTCGACGTGACGAGCGTGAATTACAAGCTAAACGAGCTGCTTGCGAAGGGAACTGCACCGTGCTAACGAACGAACAAATCAAGAGCCTCCTGCAGGACATCGAAGCAGATAATGTCGAGCGCACAACCTCGACAAACAATACGAACAAGTTCTGTGAAGCGATTTGCGCTTTTGCGAATGACATGCCAGGACATGGCCAGCCGGGCTACCTCTTTATTGGAGCGGAGGACGGAACCGGCAAGATCGCAGCGATAGATATTACCGACCAATTACTCCAAAACCTTGCCAGTCACCGGGACTCTGGTCAGATTGTCCCATTGCCGTCACTCGTCGTGCAGAAGGCATCCTTTCCGGAAGGCGATGTCGCTGTCGTAGAAGTTCAGCCTTCGGATATGCCGCCAGTCCGATATCGCGGACGAGTTTGGGTTCGGGTCGGTCCACGCCGTGGAATCGCCACCGAGCAGGAAGAACGAACCCTTACAGAGCGACGAGTCCACTCGGCCAGGACGTTCGACATACAACCCTGTCTTGGTTGCAGCACTGACCAGATTGTCCATTCACTTTTCGACGATTATCGAAATGCGGCAATCGCGCCGGAGATCATTGAAGAAAACAACCGTGACAGGCTCGAGCAAATGGCAGCTCTCGGGCTTTGGGATACTAAAAATCAGTGTCTCACCAATGCCGGTGTCCTGCTGTTTTCTGAATCACCCCAGAACTGGCTGCCCGGCGCGTATCTCCAGTACGTGCATTATGAGGGGAACGGTTTGGAATCCGAAGTTCTGGACGAGCGCAATTTCGGCGGCGATCAGGTCACCATGCTTCGAGAACTCGACGCCTTTCTCAAGACGTTGTTTCCTTCGCGTCCCGTTCCCGATTCTGCGTTGAGAGAAAGACAGGTCACACCTTATCCGACTTGGGCTGTTCGCGAGCTATTGATGAATGCGGTCATGCACCGCGATTACCAGTCGAATGCTCCGATTCGGTTTTACTGGTTCTCAGATCGCATCGAAATCCAAAACCCAGGTGGACTCTACGGCAATGCCACGAATTTCCCCAATCAGAACGATTATCGAAATCCCAAGATCGCCGAAGCGATGAAGACACTCGGGTATGTCAACAGATTTGGCCGCGGCATCGCCACAGTTCAAGCCCAGTTGGACAACAACGCAAATCCGCCCGCTGAATTCGACACGAGTGAAACAACATTATTCCTCGCCACGGTACGGGAAGCCCAGTCATGAAAACTATAGCCTTTTTCAATAACAAGGGCGGCGTGGGTAAGACAACGTTGGTCTATCACATCGCCTGGATGATGGCCGAGCTGGGGCACAAAGTGCTGGCAGCCGACCTCGATCCGCAATCCAATCTGTCAAGCATGTTCCTGCAAGAGGAAACGCTCGAAAACTTGTGGCCAGAAGACGATCAGCACTCCAGTGTGCTCGCCTCGGTTTCGCCGATTCTCGAAGGAATTGGTGACATCGCGCCCGCATCGACACAAAAGGTGCTCGAAAACCTTCACCTGATTCCGGGTGATCTTGGACTCTCGCAGTTCGAGGACAAACTCTCAGATAGTTGGCCACGCTGCCTCGACCGTGATCCGGCAGCGTTCCGTGCAATTACCGCGTTTTATCGGATCGTTAAGAACGCAGCCGATTCCGTTGACGCCCAGATTGCACTGTTGGACGTTGGCCCAAATCTCGGCGCTATCAATCGCTCTGCACTGATTGCCGCCGATCACGTCGTGTCACCACTGGCACCGGACCTCTATTCTCTTCAAGGACTGAAGAACCTTGGTCCGACGCTGAAGGACTGGCGTCAGGGTTGGAGGCAACGACTCGAACAAAAACCGGAGAACCTCAACATCAGTCTTCCCATCGGAAGAATGAATCCCGCTGGCTACATCGTCATGCAGCACGTTGAACGAAAGAACCGGCCCGTCAAGGCTTTCCAAAAGTGGGTCCGGAGAATCCCTCAAACATACAGAGAGTATGTACTTGGTCAACCAGATGGTGACATTCCGGAACCCGATCCCCATTGCTTAGGAATGGTGCGGAACTACCAAAGCCTCGTCCCGATGGCGCAGGAGGCGAGGAAGCCGATCTTCTTTCTCAAGTCTGCTGACGGAGCAATTGGTGCTCACGCCCAAAGCGTCACCAAAAGCTATTGCGACTTCAAACGGATGACGGAAGCAATTCTGGAAAATACACCGCCGGAAAGCCATGAATGACGCGCCCCGATTCTTATCGCAATTCGTGGCGATCTGTCCGAGTGGACCATTTCAAACCAAGATTAAGGTGACTCGGACGCCAATCAAATCAATCGCTTACGGAGATTGTGTTTTGTCCGGTGTTGTTCCCGGATGCCCACAGAATCCTATGGGGTTCTATGGCACATTTCGGAGCAAACCCCTGCCGACGGGAAAGTGCCACATTTCACAACGCATTTGTGCAACGGAAGTTACGCCGCCTGCCTTATGGGGCTCTATGGGCTTGTCCGCAGCTGAAGGAGCATCATGACGGACACAACCTACCGAAAAAAGCTGATCGAAGTCGCGTTGCCGTTGAAGGTGAGTGCACGGGAGATTTCGGTCCGATTCGGCATCCTTTGACACTGTACTTGTGGCGGGCGAGGCTGCCGCTAACGGCTTGCCAAGCAGTGCTGTTTCCGTCGCTGGAGAAAGAACCCGAAGACGACCAGATTCACGTCACCAACAAAGAGAACAAAGGAAACGTTTCAGAAGGGATGGCCACGATCGTGAATCGAGCCATGCTCCAAGATCGCTCTCGTTTAGACGGGCCTGCGATTACAAGACACCGACATTTTATTAGAGGCTGATGCGCAACAGCAACGTATTCAGCATACTGCATACCACACGTTAGTCGCACGCGAGGTTAATACAAAGTGATTATTTCAAAAGCACAAGGAGTACACGATCGCTCGAATGCCATCGTGGTTTCATTCGCACACAAACACCTAGCTCTTATCAAAGAAGATCGCATTCGTGCTGCGATTCGAAAACGTATCCCAACTAGTGGTTCGCCCGAATGGCTCTATTTTTATGTAAACGCTCCCGCAAGTTACATTGCTGGCCGGGCGAGGTTGACCAATTGCTGCCACGTTGACTTACTAAGGGCATTGGGTTCTTTCGATCAACTTCAGTTGAAAGATTCCGAAATTCGCAAGTATGTTGGGACAGCTGCAAATATTGGGATGTATGAGTTTGGCTCGATAGAGAATGCGCACTCTCTGGTAACACTGCCAGAGTTACGAGAACACGCTGTTTTCAATCCACCTCAGTCTTTCCTGTACTTATCCGACGAAGGCAAAGGCTGCTTCGACAGGCTTCTTTTCACAAAGTCTGACAAAGCAAAAGGGAGCCAAAAATGAGTCGGAAGAAACTTATCGAAGTCGCTCTGCCGTTGAAAAAGATCAATCTGGAGTGTGTGAGGGAAAAGTCAATCCGCCAAGGGCACCCTTCTAGTCTGCACCTCTGGTGGGCGAGACGCCCCCTGGGCGCTTGCCGTGCCGTGCTGTTTGCGTCGTATGTCAATGACCCTGATGATGACCCGATGTATGGAATCGACTCTGAGATCGCTTCGACAGAACGCGCACGTTTGTTCGATCTCATCGAAGAGTTGGTCACGTGGGAGAATAGTGCCAACTCACGCGTTATTGGTCGCGCCCGGCAAGAAATAGCCCGAAGCGTCGCGGCCGATTTAGTGGACATTCGGCGGCTCACGGAACATGCCAAGCTCGTCGCCGAATCGAAAACGCTACCGCATGGCCGAAGCTATCGTGGCGGCCAGCCCTCGGAATACACACCGCACGAGATAAAACACAAGCTCGCAGATAGTCAGCAAATTCTTCATTTTCTTTATCATTTCGCGCCAGCTGTGCTGGACCCGTTTGCGGGCGGGGGATCAATTCCATTGGAAGCCCAACGCCTCGGCCTGAGGAGCTATGCTAGCGACTTAAATCCTGTCCCACTGCTGCTAAACAAGGCCCTTGCTGAATTTCCACCACAGTTCGCGAATCTTCCGCCGGTGAATCCGGATTCACGTGTAGGGAGAGTCACAGCCGATGGTTGGCAAGGGGCAGAAGGCTTGGCTGATGACGTTCTGTATTATGGCAAATGGATACGTGAACAAGCGAAATCACAACTACAGCACCTGTACCCATCGGTAACCGTCACTGATGCAATGGCGGCTACCAATCCAAAACTACAATCAGAAGTCGGCAACTCGATTACAGTTGTAGCATGGCTATGGGCAAGAACAGTCCAATGCCCGAACCCTGCGTGCGGTAAACGAATGCCAATGCTCACATCATTTTGGCTTTCGAAAAAGAAGGGAAATGAATGCTATGTCGTGCCAGATACTAAAGCTGATAAATTGTGTTTCCGAATAGTTCAGGGAACGGACGGCGACGTACCTGAACCCACATCAACGCGTTCGATGGCACGCTGCGTTTACTGTGGCACTGTGATGAAGAAGTCGCAACTTCGTGAAGTTGCGACTCAGTACGGTGTCGAGCACATTCCAGTTGCAGCTGTCCTCAACACCAAATCTGGTCGTGTTTATGTCGAAGGCGTTAAATTTGGAACAAGTAACATCCCGTCGTTCGACTTACCCGAAATCGACCAACTGATTACGAACGACAAGCGATGGTTTTCGCCACCTCTATATGGCCTTCCATCTTTCAGCGATTTGTTTACAGAGCGACAGCTTGCGTTTCTTGCAACGCTCTGTGCACTAATTCCCGATGCACTAAAGAAGGTGAAAGGTGATTGCGATGCGGCAACGGGCGACCGTGTGACTGATGAGTATGCAGAAGCTGTGACTACATATTTGGGACTCGCGATAAGTCGATGTGCAGGCGCCAATTGCACACTTGCGATTTGGTCGACATCAAGGGATCAATCGATCAACGCATTTGGTCGGCAGGCGATGCCAATGACTTGGGATTTTCCTGAGATAAACCCCTTTTCTGGTGCGGCCGGGGATCCACTGCAGTCATTCACATCGCTCGAAAAGATCATTCGACGGTTGCCCGCCGCAGTACCGACCATCATCTCTCAACAGGACGCCAGGTCGGCTTCAATTGCTGGTGGCGGCACGGCGGCAATTTGTACTGATCCGCCTTATTACGACAATATTGGATACGCCGACCTTTCGGATTTTTTCTATGTCTGGATACGGCGAGCACTTGCCCATGTCTACCCGCAGGAGCTCACGACTCTGCTCACTCCCAAGACAGAGGAATTGATCGCATCGCCCAATCGACACGCGGGCGGAGCGAAGGCTGCAAAGTCGTATTTTGAGAAAGGGCTAGGGGAAACACTCAACAATTTTGCAAAAATTGCTGACTCTTCTATTCCGGTTACTATATTTTACGCGTTCAAACAATCGGAGATAACATCCGAGGGTCAGGCATCAACCGGATGGGAGACATTCTTGGCAGCCGTTTTGGGGGCTGGGTTCTCGATCGTTGGAACTTGGCCGGTGCGGACTGAACGAGATCAAGGTCTCAAGACTGGCACCAACGTGTTGGCTTCATCAATTGTCTTGGTTTGTCGCCTCCGTGCCGAGACTGCCGAGCGTGTATCTCGCAGAGAGTTTCGTGCTGCATTGAAGGCCGAACTGCCGGACGCACTTCGATTGCTACAACAGAGTAACATTGCCCCAGTTGATCTGGCACAGGCGGCAATTGGGCCCGGTATTGGCGTGTTTTCTCGCTACTTGGAAGTACTTGAGCAGGACGGCTCGAGAATGTCTGTTCGGACCTCGCTTGGCATCATTAACGAAGTGCTCGACGAGGTGCTCACCGAACAGGAAGGCGAATTTGACAACGACACGCGGTTCGCGCTGAAGTGGTTTGAGCAATACGCCCACGACCAAGGTTCGTTTGGCGATGCAAACACTCTAGCGAATGCGCTTGCAATTGGTATTAACGGGCTTCAAGAAGCAGGGATCGTCGTTGCACAATCAGGCAAGGTGAAGCTGATCGCCAGAGACGACCTCGCGTCGGATTGGACACCTGCTTCAGATGTGCGTTTAACGCTGTGGGAATGTGTTCAGCAGTTGATTCGCAGACTTGAAGTCGACGGAGAATCCGGTGCAGCCGAATTACTCCATGAGATTGTGCGTGTTCGCGGGAGTGACTATGGCGAATGTGCTCGCGACCTTGCCTATCGTCTCTACAGCACCTGCGAACGCAAAAGCTGGCCAGCAGAAGCACTGAGTTACAACGGTCTGGTCGTCAGTTGGCCGGAGATCGCAAAGCTGGCTCGCGAGATGAAATCCAGCGGTCCAACGGCAACACAGCAAGAAATGTTTGACTCATAAACATAAGGCACTGAGACGCTCACCATGGCGAAATCAAATAGAGAAAAGATCGGACAGGCGATCATGCTGTTCAAGAGCGGCATCTGTCCGTTCGTTGAACGTGAATTACGATCGCATTACGGAGACGACTGGAAGAAGCAGGCAGCGGAGTCGCTGCGGTTCGATCCGGGCGACGACTGGGATACTTGGGCCTTGCTGGCCGTGATGTGGGAGCATTGGAATCTCATCTTCCGCAACACGCTCGGCCCCGCCGAACGAAGCATGGTGCAGGAACTGCGCGGCGTCCGAAATAGTTGGGCTCACGAGAAGACGTTCTCATCCGACGACACCTACCGCGCAATGGACAGCATGGAACGGCTACTGGAAGCCGTTTCCGCTGGCGACGTCGCCTTAGAGATCAACCAGCAAAAGATGGAGGTGATGCGACTTAAGCTGGCCGAGCAAACGAGGCACGACACCAAACGTCGTGCCGCCGGGGCCACTGAAGGCAACCCGGCGTCCGGGCTGTCACCATGGCGTGACATCATCGAACCACATGAAGACGTTGCATCGGGTAACTACCAGCAAGCTGAATTCGCCGCCGACTTGCATCAGGTCCACACCAAGCGAGCCACCGCAGAATACGGCGATCCAGTCGAGTTCTTTCGCCGCACGTATCTCACGCAGGGGCTCAGAGACCTGCTGACCAACTCGCTCAAGCGATTGGTGCAGGATCAGGGCGATCCTGTCGTGGCTCTGCAAACCAACTTCGGAGGCGGTAAAACGCACTCGATGCTGGCTCTTTACCATCTGTTCTCCGAGACACCGGCAGCACAGTTGCCGAATGTCGACGAACTGATCTCAAGTCTGGGCATCGATGGACTTCCAAAAGTCCAACGCGCCGTACTGGTTGGCCAATACCTTTCGCCCGGCGAAGTTCACAAAATGGCTGACGGCACCGAGGTTCGCACACTCTGGGGCGAAATGGCGTGGCAGCTTGGCGGCAAAGAGGGTTACGAACTGGTCCGGCAGGCCGACGAGAGTGGAACGAATCCGGGCCGATCGCTTATCAAACTGTTCGACACGGTTGGTCCGTGTCTGATCCTCGTCGATGAATGGATCGCTTACGCCAGACAACTCTACGAGAAACACGACCTGCCAGCCGGCAGCTTTGATACTCAATTTACGTTTGCTCAAGCCCTGACCGAGGCCGCCGCCGATTCCGACAACACGTTTGTCGTTCTCAGTATTCCGTCATCGGACATCGAATTGGGCGGCACGGCTGGTAAAGAAGCATTGACTCGACTGGAGAATGTCGTGGCTCGCAAAGAGGCCACATGGCAACCCGCGAGCAGCGAAGAAGGCTTTGAGATTATTCGTCGCCGCCTGTTCAAACCGATCGCATCGGAAGACCTGTTTCGCGAACGTGATTCCGTTGTTCGTGCTTTCAGCGAGTCCTACCGAGCTGGCGGAAACGACTTCCCCAAAGATACGTCGTCAGCCGACTACGAAGCACGCATGAAGTCGGCGTACCCAATTCATCCCGACCTGTTCGATCGGCTTTACACCGAATGGTCAACCCTTGACCGCTTTCAACGCACCCGTGGTGTGCTGCGTTTGATGGCTGCCGTCATCCACGAGCTGTGGGAGAACGAAGACAAGAACCTGATGATCCTGCCGGGCATGCTGCCTCTGCACCAGCCGTCCGTCACGAAAGAACTGATTCGTTACCTCGAACCATCATGGCCGGTGATCGTGGAGTCCGACGTGGACGGTCCCGACTCCACACCGTTGGCGATCGATCGCGAAAACTCCAACCTTGGCCGATTCTCGGCGACGCGTCGCGTCGCTCGAACGCTGTTCCTTGGCACCGCGCCGATGCGAGGAACTGCCAACAATGGCAAAGACATCAAACAGATCAACCTTGGTTGCGTTCAACCGGGGGAAAGCACTGCCACATTTGGCGATGCGTTACGACGATTGCAGAACAAAGCTCGGTATCTGCACACGGATGGCGAACGCACATTCTACGATCCCGCTCAGAACATCAGCCGCGATGCCGAATCTCGCAAGGAAGACTTCCGCCTTGATTCTGTTCACGAACGAATTGCAAAGCTGATCAAATCGATTGAGACGGACAAGGCGGACTTTGAAAAGGTCCATCCGTGCCCCTCGTCTCCGTCGGAAGTTGTGGACGAGCCTACCGCCAGACTCGTCATTCTGTCTCCCGTCGACACTCACACGTCAAAGAACGCGGAATCCCAAGCGGTCAAACAAGCCGAGCAGTTCCTCAACTCGCGTGGAACTGGGCCTCGAATCTACCGCAATATGCTTGTCTTCGCCGCACCTGATCACACACGTCTGGCTGAACTGGAAGACGCCGTCCGCTGGAGCATGGCGTGGGACGCCATCTACACCAAACGCGAAGAACTGGATTTGAACCAGTCTCAGATTCGGACTGCCGACGCAAAGAAGAAGGAGTGGCAAGGCGTTGTCGGTCAACGACTCAGCGAAACCTATTGCTGGTTGATCGTGCCGACTCAACTGAAGTCCAGCGATCCGGTCAGCTACGAAGCATTCCGGCTTCGCGGGTCGGACTCGATCGCAGAGCGATCCTCAAAGAAGCTTGCCGATCAGGGAGCATTGGTGACAGTCTACGGCAGCAATCTCTTGCGAATGGTGCTCGACGATATTCCGCTGTGGCGTGGCAATCACGTATTGCTGAAGCAACTCTGCGAAGACTTCGCCCAGTACCTGTACCTGCCGAGAATTAAGAACGACCGTGTCTTGCTGTCATCGATTGAGCAGGGAATCTCGATGCTCACGTGGGCTGACGATGGTTTCGCGTACGCACAGGACTTCGACGCCGATCGAAATCGATATGTTGGCTTATGCGGTGGCCGAAACACTCAGGTGGCGGCCGACAACACCAGTTTGGTTGTTAAACCCGATATCGCATCCGCTCAACTTGTCGCCGCCGCCGCCACGACAGGAACCGGCACGCCAACACCTGTCGGTGGCACAGCACCCGGACCAACCGGTGCCACTGAAACGCCCACGGCTGGCGGAACCGAGCCAACGGAGCCGGTGCAAACGAAGCCCAGACGCTTCTTCGGCACGGTAACCCTCGACGCGACACGGCTTGGCCGCGACGCCGGTCGCATCAACGAAGAAGTCCTCAGCCACCTTGCCAGCCTTCAGGGAGCCAAGGCCGAAGTCACTCTCGACATCGAAGTCAAAATCCCCGAAGGCGTCCCCGACAACGTTGTCCGCACCGTCACCGAAAACTGCCGAACCCTGAAGTTCGATTCACAGGGGTTTGAAGAGGAATAGCAGTACAGCAAAACGGCAGAAAACAACCGCATGAGCAGCAACACACAAAACTGGCAAGAAAAAGAATGGGAGCGATACGTCAATCAGTTACTCGCTACTCATCACTCTATCTTCGGAGGCAGCTATCAGCCGGTACCGGACTATGGCGGCGACCGAGGATTGGAAGGGTTTACCGACACCGGCGACGCATATCAGGCGTATGCGGACCAAGGTTCAAAGAACAATGAGGAACGAACACGTAAGCAGAAAAAGAAAATCCGTGAGGATCTAGGTAAGCTTGAAAAGTACAGCGATTTCTGGCAGGAAATGTTGGGAGATATTCAACTCCAGCATTGGACATTAATGGTCCCAAATCTGGATGACAAAGAAGTCGTTAAGTACGCGAAGAAACTGGCTCGCCAACTCGCAAAGAAAGGACTGCCGTTCCTTTCGCCAACTTTCTTTGCTGACGTGAAAACGGCTGAAGGCTTCCCGGCTGCCAAAACATACCTTCGCGACCCCAAATTACCTCGCCCAGAGTCCGGCAGCGTCGCTGATGAAGACATTGTCGCGTTTCGGGAAGCACAGCCAGCGTTCATTGCTCACCTTAATCGCAAACTCAGGTTGGCGATGCCGTCTGCCACACCTGAAAAGCTGGTTGAATACGCCGAACAATGGCTTCGATGGCACCTGAAATCTGCCAACCTCTTGGATCACCTATTCAATTCGTTCCCAAATCTCTGGGAGGAGTTGGACGAGCTGATCGAAGTCACTGGCCAGTCGATTGAGACAGAGGAAGCCGTTGATACTCGACCTCCCGTTCAGCGTTTGCGGGAGACAAGACACGAATTCGAAACCAAGCTCGATTCGACTGAATTCGAATTCCTCACGACGTCCGATCGAACCTCGGTGTCGTATGGTACCGTCGCAAAGTGGCTCGGTGAGTGCCCGTTGGATTTCCCCGGAGACTCCAATGGCTAACGCAACATTCGAAGACATCTTTGACGCACCATTTACCTACCACGCACGGCCTCGTCCGATCGCCTGTGAGCTCCGCCCTGTCTGGCGTCTGCACGTACTGGTGCTGATTCTTGAGAAATGCCGTGGTGGGCAGGCAAATATGGAGCAACTTCACGTATTGAATTGGGCAGCACGGACACGCGAATCGAGACAAGATTTTCTTGCGTTCCTAAGTGGCAAGAGAACGCCTAGTCAGATCATCGTGCGATACGACCCGAGTCTGAATCGCGCCGTTCATTTCGCCTTTGCTGAGGACTTGGTGACACGACGAGAACTCCAGCTTTCATTGAACGGTGAACGCAACGGAAGTTCGCCGCCTTATCGCGTTTTGCTGACTAAGAAAGGTCGAGAGCTTCTAAAGCAGATTCATTCCATGGATGACTGCTTCACCGGTTTGAAGCAGTTTCTCGATGCAATTCCACAAAAAGTCAGTCAGAAGCAGATCGAGATGCTCTTCTCTTGGGGTGCGAATCAATGACTCTGCGACTTCGACGCTTGGAGATTCGAGCCGTCACACAAGATGGCACCGTTGGCACGAACATCGATTTCGTCGATGGTCTCAACGTACTGGGCGTGATCCCTTTACGTGGCGGTGGTTATGCTGACGTAAGTTGTTGTTGAGTGTGAGTTTGCCGCGTTGGCGGCTGGATGTCGCGGGGGGACTTCATTTCCTGTCCCATGT
>CAUZFZ010000180.1:0-19388 GCA_963579025.1 Planctomycetota bacterium
AGGTGACGGACAGTGAGATGCAGAGCGTGCGTCTAAAACGTAATGCTTTTCACGGCGACTGGAATTATGAGATTCACCCACATAAAAACAGGCGAAGCGGGTAAGTTAATTCTGAACGACGCCTAACCAACGGTCAGTAATCCGCAATCGATCCGTCTTTCAGCTTCGCTCCCGGCCAGCGATAGCTTTGCGGTTTGAGCGATTCTGTCTGCAGCAGTTTCTCGTCGACTTCAACACCCAGTCCGGGTCCGGGTGGCAGGCCGATGTAGCCGTCCTTGTCGAGTTCGTACGTCATTCGCGTGAGGCCCGGCACATTGAAGCCGGCGTTCTTTGGGTAGAACTCATGAATCAGCAGGAACGGAATTGACGAGACGACATGCAGGCTCGCGGCGATCCCCAGGAACGTCGCCGTGCAGTGCGGAGCGATCGGCACGTGATACGCCTCGGCCAGCGTTGTGATCTTCTTCATCTGACTGATGCCGCCGGTGTGGTTGCAGTCCGGCTGCAGAATGTCCAGGCAGCCTTCCTGCAGATACGGCAGCATTCCCCAGATCGTCCGATCGCGCTCTCCGGCGGCGAGCGGAATGTTGATCTGCTCTTTGAGCCGCTTGAAGACCTCGATGTTGCCCGGCACTGCCGGCTCTTCGATGAACAACACGTCGTACGGCTTCAGTGCCGATGCGAGCTGAATCAGCGTCGCAGGCGGCACGGCCGAGTGAGCATCAAACATCACCGCGCCATCATGCCCGACCTTCTCCCGGGCACGGGCGATCGCCTGGACCATTCGATCGATATCCGGCGGCGTGCCTGAATGCTCATAGATCCCATGCGGCGGAACCTTCTGAGCTTTGTCCGTGTGGTACACCCGAATGCGATCACGAGTCGGTCCACCGAGCATCCGATACACGGGAACGTTCCATAGCTTGCCGACGAGATCCCATAACGCGATATCGATTGCCGCGATGCTGTGCACCATGAGTGCCCCACCGCGCATGTTGCGATGCGCCCGGAACAGCTTCTGCCACAGGTACTCGATGCGGGTCGGATTCTCACCATCCAGCAGTTCGAACAGAGAATTCACCAGCACCTTCGCCGGCCGAGGATCAACGCCCTTCAGATCGCCCCAGCCGCTGATTCCGTGATTTGTTTCGATCTTCACATAGACAACCGGCCCGACCCAATACGTCTTCATTCCGGTGATGCGAATGCTCGACGACCGATCCGCGACCTGAGTCGCTGGATTGGCTTCGTCCCCGACAGCTTCATTCAGAAACGCCGCGCCGGCGGCAGCCGCGCCGAATCCCGTCAGCAACTCCCGCCGGCCGAGAGTGTTTGGACTATTGTGTTGTGCCATGATTTCTCCAATCACGGTCGCCAGACCGCGGGTTTCGCCCGGAAATCTGCCGGAGGCTGTTTCATTTGCCGAACCGTTCCATGGCCCAGTTCTTGAACACGCCCTGCGCTTTCTCGCCTTCACCAGGGAAGCCGCCGTGCTGGACCATCCAAATCATAACGATGCCCTTCGACGGGCGGATTTCCATATTCGTGGCATGGGCTCCGCCGTGACCGAACCAGTCGGAACCAACAGCCAGGCCGAGTCCGTAGCTGTTTGGTATCGACTTCGGAGTCTGTCGCGTTGTCAATTCTTTGAATGCCGCTTCGCTGACGTAACGCTTGCCGTTCAGCTCGCCGCCGTTCAACAGCATCTGGCAGAACAGAGCCGTGTCCTGGGCGGTCGAGAACAGCCCGCCGGCCGGCATTGGGAACCGCTTGCTGCGATCGTTGAGCGGGTAGAGCAACTGGCCGAACGGAAACTCGACGAGATCGTCTTTCGTCGCGTTCGGTCGATACGACTTTGCCAGGCGCGAGATCTGTTCTTCGTTCGGCCAGAAAGTCGTGTCTTTCATTCCGAGCGGATTGAATAATCGCTCATCCATAAAGTCTTCGTACTTCTTTCCGGTGACGACTTCGATAATCCGAGCCGCCGTGTTGATACCGGCATTCGAGTACTGGTAATAAGTTCCCGGTTCTGTCTGCAGCGGCGTCTTCGCGTAGCTCTTCACCGCGTCCACCAGCGGCAATGCATCGAGCGTCGGCTGCTCAATGTCCGATCGAAACGGCAGGCCGCTGACATGGCTGAGCACTTCACGGATTGTGATGGGATGCGACGGTTTCTTCAGTGTGACTTTGTCGCCGTCTTTCCCTGCAATAACCATCTGCCCGCGAAACTCCGGCAGGTAGTTCTCAACCGGATCGTCCAGCGCGATCTCTCCTGCATCGACAACGATCATCACAGCCGCAGCCGTGATGCCTTTCGACTGAGAGGCAATCCAGAAGAGCGAATCTGCCTTCATCGGTTTGCCAGCTTCGATGTCCGCAAACCCAACGGTCTCGACGGACACGACTTTGCGCTTGTCGGCCACCAGCGCGACTGCACCTGCAAGTTCGTGCTTATCGACGAACGGCTTCAGGAGTACCGCCGAAGATGTCGGAGTGTCTGCAGCGAGTGGAGCCGCGAACAACAGGCTGGCGACAAGTGCAATGAAGAATAAGTTCGGCCGTTTCATGGGGTGTTTCATTTCTGGTTATGCTGGCAAGTGATTTGGTGCATCACTGAACTTATGAGATCGCCCGTCGAGCCGTAGCTGGATTCGCAAGAATTCAGACTGGTGGGAACCAGCTGAATTCTTGCGAATCCTGCTACCACCACTGATTCACAGCCACCGAGCGAAAGGCAACGATCACACATCCGCGAGCCGTTCCGTCGAGTCGCCGAACCGTTCAAGTCGAATTCCCAGCTTGTCCATCAGCGATAGATACAGACTGCACATCTTGCGATTCGGCTTGCCGATGTAGTCAAGAATTCTTCCCGTCTTAATCTGTCCACCGCCGCTGCCGAGCATCACGACCGGCAACTGATCGTTGTTGTGGTTCCCCGTCATCATGCTGGAGAGATAAAGAATCATCGAATTGTCCAGCAGCGTGCGATCGCCTTCCTGGACCTGGTCCAGTTTGCCGGCGATGTAGGCGAGCTGCTCGGTGAAGAACTGATTGACCTTCAGCCAGTCACCGTTGTTGCTGTGCGAGAGCAGGTGGTGAATCATGTAATCGATGCCCTGCGTCGGACCTCGATCGGACGTCAGATTCGGGAACCGCAACGATGAATGGTCGTTATTGAGTTTCAACGTGCACACGCGAGTCGTGTCGGTGCGAAACGCGAGGACAAGGATGTCGCACATCAGCCGCATGTGCTCGTCAATGTCCTGCGGAATGCCGTCGGCCGGACGTGCAATGTCGGGCTTGTCCAGCGTCGGGCGCCAGCCCTGAAGCCGTCGTGCTTTGCCAGCGTTCTCAATCCGCCGTTCCACTTCGCGAACAGATTCGAGGTACTCTTCGAGACGCTGCTTGTCAGAGAGACTGATCCGGTTTCGCAAACCAGCGGCTTCTGCCAGCACGGCATCCAGCACACTGGAATCGGACGGACGGACCTCGTCGCGGAACAATCGATCGAAGGCGAGCGCCGGGTACAGTTCGAGCGGAGTCGGCGTTGTGGCCGAGCTCCACGAAATATGCGAGCTGTAGATCATCGAATAATTCTTGTGGAGCGCAGCGATCGAGTGTTCGCAGCCCAGTACGAGACTGTCGACTTTAGTCTCATTGGCGAAACGCCGTGCCACCAACTGATCCATGCTGATGCCTGACCGGATCTCGCCACCGTTCGCAAGGTGGGCACCTGTCAGCAGGTTGCCGGTCTGGCAACTGTGGATTCCACCGATGCGAGCTTCCTCGTTGTAAAGCCCGCGCAGGAACAGCAGCTTTTCGCGATACGGCATTAAAGGCTGGAGCACTTTGCCCAGCTCCATGCTTTTGCCTTCGCCCTTGGCCCACCATTCCGTGCTGTGAAATCCGTTACCGGCGAACAGGCAAGCCATGCGAACCGGCGGCTGTGAGGAATCCGTCTGTGTGGTGTCGTCACCCCACACCGTCATCGATTCCAGCCACGGCAGCGCCATCGAAACGCCTACGCCGCGAAGGAACTGTCGCCGGTTTATTGAATTGCTGGTCATAGAAGTTTCTCCGCGTACGAACGCGTTGCCGGTCAGGTGGGAACACTAACTAACGCTAATCGTCGCTAATGTAAGGCGAGCGGCCGATGAGGATTTACCACGGTCGCATTCACACTCCGGTTGCAAGATTAGCGGTAATCAGCGTTTATTAGCGTTCCCTTGTTTGTTGGACATTGCGATTCCGCAGTGCACGTCAGTCTTCGACGTAATCACTGCCACGAATCATTTGAAACTGTTTGCTCTGGACGATCGTCAGGACTGCGTGCGACAGGTGTCCGTCGTTTGCTTTCAGTCGCTGAGTCATTTCTTCAAGCACTAATTGATCGGAAAGTGTCACCGACCGCGCCAGCGCATAACCGAGCAGTCGCTGACAGAAGAGTCGAACGATCTGTTCTCGTTTGTTGTTGACTAAGTAAGCCCGCAGCCCGTCGATCCCCTCGAACGTGGTCCCGTCCCGCAGAGTCGCCTTGGAATCCAGCGGGAGTCCGTTCGGGTCTTTTTCTCGCCGACGACCGATCGCGTCGAAGCGTTCGAAGGCGAAGCCAAACGGATCGATCCGTTCGTGGCAGACCGAACATTCGCGAGCGCTGACATGCTTCTCGACGATCTGTCGCATGGTCAGGCCGCCGTTGCCTGTTTCCTGTTCCGGCAGATCAGGTACGTTCGGCGGCGGCTTGGGCAGTTTTTCACCCAGCAGTGTTTCTACCACCCAGTTGCCACGCAGTACCGGGCTGGTGCGTGATGCTCCGGCCTGTCTTGACTGAACGCTACCGAGTCCCAGCACGCCACCGCGGCCGAACTGCCTGACGCCTTCAACATGGCGGAATGCGTCTCCGGTCACGTCGGGGATGCCGTAGTGTCTGGCCAGGGTTTCATTCAGAAACGTGTCGTCGGCATCGAGTATTCGCACGACCGATCGGTCCTGTTGAAACAGGTCCTGAAAGAAGAGAATCGACTCCTCGTACATTGCTGCGCGGAGAGGGGCGTCGAATGACGGGAAGAGCGTCTCGTTCTTCTCTTTGAATTCGTCGAAGCCGCGAACATGAAGCCACTGCGTACCGAATTCGATCGCCAGGGCACGGACGCGATTGTCTTTCAGCATGCGTCTGGTTTGCTGTTCCAGAATTTCTGGCTCGTGCAATCGCCCGGCGGCGACGAGTTGTCGCAGTTCCGCGTCCGGCATCGAGGACCACAGGAAGTAACTCAAGCGGCTGGCGAGTTCCCAGTCATTGATCGTCCGTGCAAGCTTCCCCGGCGGTGACTGCTCCAGATGTAACAGGAACGACGACGACATCAGCACACGAGCCAGCACACTGCGGAACGATTCCTCGTGAGAAACACCTTTCTCCCGCAGTGTTGAGTAGAGGCTTCCCAGGCTGGCCCTGTCCGTGTCCGCCAGCGGCCTCCGCCAGGCTCGAGCTGCGAAGTCGAATAGTTGCTCAAGCTGCTTCGGAGCAGCCGCGTCGAAGTCGCGCTGAAAATCGTCCGCCCATTTCTGAAATGTCGGGCGTCTGTCTTCAAAGAACTTCACGAGGCTCTGCGCCTGATCCTGTGTCACAAAGCCAATGAACAACGGCAGGTATTCGTTTTCCACAACGGGATATCTGCTGACGAAGCGGTGTTCGTCCCAGAGCCGTTCCAGTTCCTGCGTCTGCACGTCATCAAGGAACAATTCGAGCAACGGCTCGTCTTCGCGGTGAAACGTCTTTAAGCAGACAACTTCATCGAGCGGGATAACGTGTGGATAGCAGATGTTCGGCGGGAAGAGCCGACGAAACTCCGCGAGCCAGGCCAGGAAATGCTTGTGCCCCGGCCCGTCGGGCACGGCGACGACAGGCGACTTCGAGTCCCACGCAGTCGCCAGATCCGGTGGAGATGTATGGACCTGAAATTGCACGGCATGGCCGTCTGAGCCGGCTCCCGCGTCTAGTTTCCCGTCCACAACGAACTGGCGATCGCGAAACAGCCCAGCGGGCAAGCGAACTTCGGTCACCTGGTTGACCGGCAGGACGAGGCTGTCTTCTTCCGCAGGTTTTCCCTGCGGATGCTTGCCGAACGCGTCTCTTGCGAGTCCAAAGCGTTTCTCACTGGATGCCCTTGCGAGGCGCAGCAGGTCGACACCTTTCAGCAGGGCTCCTTCGGGAGACGTCAGACTGTCGTAGACAATGCGGTTCGGGTGTTTTTCATCAGCCGGCCTCACTCCCGTCAGCAGAGCCTGAATCTGCTTCGCGAGTTCCACAGCGTCGGCTTTCCCTTTGGGGTTCGACGCAGCTTTTCGCCAGCGGGTCAGCAGCGACTCGGCACCAACGGCAGCACCGGGATTCAGCGGCCGGGCTTTCGACGGTCCATTCACGAATGACCAGACGTCCTTGTTACCAAGACTGTCCGCGTGCGGATTCCCATCGAGAACACTGTCAGCGATATCTGTAGCGAGGTCCCAGACGCGCCCCTGCTCTTTGCCGACTTCGCTAACGGTCAATCTGATTTCCGTCAGATCGCAGGAGTGGTTTGCGTCTTTGGCATCAATGGCCAGGGCGATGACGTCACCCACCGCAACAGTCATTGACTGCGTCTCGATGCCGGCTGCTTTGCCCAGATCGACCGCCCCTTCCGCGATGATTGCTGACCTCGCGGGTGTCTGCTTCTCGACCCACCAGGCAACGCCGTTGCCACACGACGGATGAGCGTGATCGACTTTGCCGGTGACGCGAACCGTTCCCGCGAAGGGACTCTTCCAGACGACGGCGACGAACTCTGTGGGTGTCGGATGGACCGTCACCATGTGCGGCGAAACTCGTCCGGGCACGTTCTCGGTTTTGTCTGACGAGTTCGTTACCAGAACGGGCAGGTCGGTCCCTTTGGGAATCCAGCCGTTAATCGCGGATCGTTGAGGATTCGGCGGCGTCTTCGCGTCGAGCAGCGTCCACTCGACGCGCGGAACGACTCGACCACGCTCTTCGGTTGGCTGCGGTTTCGTCGAGAGCGGCTTGACGTCCAGTACGGTAGTCCAACGCTTCAGCAATTCCTCATCAAGTTGATACTTCGCGGACAGATCCTTCACGGACGCCGGTGGCGTGTTGGCTGCTTCGACGGCTGCCGAGAGATACCGCTCCGTTCCGGCGAACAGTTTCGAATAATCAATCTCGAAACGCGGTCCAAACTGATGGTAATCGCGGAGCGCCAGCGTGGGAAGATCCTTCCCCTCGAAACGTGGCTTGTGCCACACAACGTGGCCATTGCTTTCAGTGCCACTCACCTGCCTGGCGACCAGGTAGAGAATCACATTGCTTTGGCCCGGCTCAGGTTCGAGCTTGATCGTGATGGCGTGCCGATCGGAGACCGCAGGCTCCTTCGCGACCGCCCGAACCGTATTCACGTAACTGCCGATCCGCCCGAAGGTCCAGAGAGAATCACGCCACGCAGAGACCTCCGCGACGATCGCGTCCACGTCGTTCGGGGTTGCCGTCTGCCAGCGAGCGCGGACTCGATCGAGTGGCCACGACGCTTCTTTGCCATTAAAGGCATGCCAGAGAATGCTGAGGTACTTCGAACTCAGCTTCTCGTTCACGGCGATCGATTTCAGTGTGACGTCACCGGCGAGCAGTGCGTCGCGATTCCGCACGAGAGCCGCGACATAGGGTTTCAACGGCAATGCGCCATCGCGGGTGAACTGCCAGTAGAATTTCCGTAGCTCGACCAGACTTTCGTCGGTCCAGTCACGCCGAGTCTTCGACGGCGAAAACCGGAACCCATCCGGCAGCAGCTTCGCGTGAGCAGCGATATCCCGGGCCGAGTTGACATACTTACCCATCAACGCCGGAGACATGCTCAGCGCTTCGGCCGCATTGGTGAATCCCTCGCCCGCCGCTCCGTCCGCGGGAAAGTCTCTGGCCGGCCGCAGATCGACTCCCGTCAGATCATGGACCGTGTTGTTGTATTCGGTATTGCTGAGTCGCCGCAGAGCAACACGCCCGGGATCGCCCGCCCGAGCACGCGCCTCGCTATCAAGAAACCGCCGCGTCCAATCGATCAACTGCTTCCGCTGAGCGACTGTCGGCTGAGGCTTGTCTTTCGGCGGCATCTCTCCAGTCTCAAGCTGCAGAATCATCGCCTGCCACGGCTTCACATCTTTGCGAACGCTGGCCAGCGAAGTGAACCGTTGCAGATCCAATTCGCCTTCTTTCTCAGCCGTTGAATGGCAGCGCAGACAGTACTCCTTGAGTACTGGCCCGACTTCCTCGAAGCCCTTCTGGAGAGCCGCGTCATCCGCGACCGCACACTGAGTTGCGAAGACCAGCAGCATCAGACTCAGCACATTTCGCATGATTATCCGCCCGTAGCACACGTGGCTTACCTGTTTCCGTTTTAATCGAAATCATTCAGGCGAGTTGCCTGAACGATGAAGAAAAGCAAGTGCCTCGATGTGTTGGCCCAATGGCACGTGATCTGAAGAGCGTCGTCTTTCGCTGCGCGAAAGAACGCGTCTCTTCGCGGAGCGAAAGGCGACGATCCAGCCTCGGTTGATTCCCCAATCGTGAACGTGTTCTGCACGTGTCTCACAGTGCCCAGCCGTTCCGCGGAGTCCGCTCGATGAGACCCGCAGCGGACGGGAGATTGGTCACTTTCCCGATCGCGCCGTCGTAATCGATTGATTTGCCGGTCCTGACGGCAACGTTGCCCAGCAGCATGCCTTCGGTCAGTACGGATGCGTAATCAAAGTTGCTCAAGGGTGTCGAGCCGCCCTGAATCCCGCGAATCCACTCGCGCTTCTGATTCTCATCAGGTCCGACTTCATTCCCGAGACGTTCGATCGTTCGCTCTGGCGTCTTGACCTGACCAGCGACTTCAAGCTGCTGCTGGTCGCCCGAATCACCGGGGGAATAGAGCCGCCCTTTGTTACCAACCAGCAGACACCCGCTGTCGGTGGGAACCTGATTGCCAGGGATCTTCTGTTTCGGAAGATTCCGTTTGCCGTTCTCCGAACCTTCGTACCACACAAGTTTGACCGGCGGCTGATCGCCGCGTGCGGGGAACTCGTACGTGATCGTCGCCCAGGCCTGGTAGGTTTCCGAATTGACTTTGGAACTCACGGCGTGCACGCGAGTCGGAAGGCCAAGCTGCAACGCCATGAACGGCAGGTTCGCAGTGTGACAAGCCATGTCGCCGAGTGCTCCGGTACCGAAATCCAACCAGCCGCGCCAGTCATGCGGATGATAGGCCGGGTGGTATGGTCGTTCCGGAGCGGGGCCGAGCCACAGGTCCCACTTCATGTGGTCAGGTACTGGTGGAGTCTCTGTCGGTCGACTGGTGATCTGCGGAGCCTGCTTCCAGTACATTTTTCCTTTGGCCCAATCCGAGTAAGGCCGGTTGGTCCAGACGTGGACTTCGCGCACATCACCGATCGCACCGCTGCGGATCAGTTCCACGCCGGCGCGGAACCCATCGTGAGCCGTCCCCTGGTTGCCCATCTGCGTGACGACTTTGTGCTTCCTCGCGGTTTCACGCATCAGCCGCGCTTCGGAAGCGGAATGCGTCAACGGCTTCTGACAGTAGACATGCTTGCCGAGCCGCATCGCTCTGACACTGGCTGCGGCATGCGTGTGATCGGCGGTGCTGACGGTGACCGCATCGACCTTGTCACCCATCTCGCTCAACAACTCGCGATAGTCGTGAAACATCTTCGCGTCAGGATACTGCCGAGCCTTCTGTTTCAGTCGCTGATCGTCGATATCACAGATCGCGACGATCTGTCCGTACCGCGCGGCGCCGTCGGTATCACTGGAACCCTTGCCACCAACTCCGATCGAAGCAACTGACACTTTCTCGTTGGGAGACTGTCCCAGCGCACGTTCCGACTGAGACGAAATCCACCATCCAGCTCCTGCGGCCGAGACCACATTCGAAACGAATTTACGTCGACTGAGTTTACGTGTCATTGGCATCTCCAGTTGCTGTTGCATGCGTCTGGGCATGAGCGACATCGCTGGCCGCTGACGTTTCTTCCGTCAGCAATAAAAAGCGCGGCGGCCCTGTTGAAGTGATTACGAGCCGCCCCAATTCACTACTTGATCTCAAGGATGCGAATGTCTCGGAACCGGATGTTGTTCGGCTCTCCGTGATCCTGGAATCCGATGTAGCCCTCGAGCGGACGATCTTTCATTGCTCCTTCATCCAACTTCGTGTCGATGATCTGTTCGCCATTCAGTTCGACCTGCAGGTGGCTGCCGACGCATGTCACCACCATGCGATTCCACTCGCCCGGCGGACGAGACATGTTTTTCGATGCTCCGGCGGTACGAATGATTCCGCCGTGGTCGTGATGAGTGAGCGGACCTTCCTTCTTCGACGAATCGAGAATCTGAGCTTCGATGCCCTTCTCAACCGGATCGTCGCGATCACCCACGCGGAAGTAGACGCCGCTGTTGCCACCGGGAGGGTAGGAGTACTCGACGTCCAGCACGAAGTCCTTGTACTTCTTCTCAGTCCACAGATACGCGCCGTAACGCTGCCAGCCTTTTTCGCCTTCCCGAGGCTGAATCAACAGCGAACGATCCTTCTGCGGCAGCCAGTTGCCGGTTGTCTTCCAGCCGGTCAGATCCTCGCCGTTATAGAGGGTCTTGAAACCGGTCAGGTCGCGCAGCTTCAGATTCCGCCACCGAACTTCGAACGGTCCCTGGCCAGCTCCGATGCCGTGCACCTGAAGTCCAATGAAGCCCTTGGGATGCGTCTTGAATCGGTCTTCATGAGTCAGGTCGGAAAGTTGCTGACCGTTGATCCAGGTTTGAATGGTGTTTCCAGAAGCGACGACGTGATACGCATTCCACTCGCCGTCTTTGAAGTGCTGATGTCCCTTGCGATCCTTATTTGGGGTCATCCATCCACCGGCCGCTTCGCCGTATACGTAACCCGCCATCCCATCGAGCGAGATCTCTACCTGCGGTCCGTTCACGCGACCAGCTGGAGTGCCGTCCGTGGTTTGTGAGCGAATCTGCACTCCGGAATTCAACTCGCGATCGACCTTCACTTCGAACTTCAACTCGAAGTCGCCGTACAGCTTGTCGGTACAAAGGAACGAGTTCGGACTCCCTTCACTCGTTTTTCCGACGATCGCATTTTCTTCAACGCGATAAGTGGCCGTCCCGTTTTTCTGACTCCACCCGTCCAGGTTCCTGCCATTGAACAGGTCAACCAGACCGTGATCGGCAGCCGACGCGGGGGCCATCGAAGAAACCGCAATCAGGAGAAAAGTGACAGTCAATCGTTGCATGAATCGTTCCCTTGTTATGTAAGGCGGAACAGGCTGATCGCCCGCTGTATTCGTCGGTCGGCGGTCCAATTGAGTAAAACTATCTCACCCGGATGCATTCACGTCAGGTCGCGAGTCAGTCAGCCAGCGGCAGGACTTCAGCCTTGCGAACATGGACGATGCTACCCGGATCGTGATGCTGAAACGCGAAGTGACCTGCCGGATACGTCATCGCGAAATCCATGTACTCGTACAGTTCATTGCCATCGACCGTGATCTTGATGCGAGTCATCTTGCGACCACGCCATACGTCGTCACGGACCTCGACCTCGTATTTGAACCACGTGTCTGGCTTCACCAGCTGCTTGTAAACATGGCAGAAGCCGTACAGCGAACCGGTGCGAATAGGATCAGTGTGAGTGCTGTCGATCTGAGCTTCGTAGCCATCGGAGAAGCTGGGTTTGCGCGTCGTCCTGAAGTACAGCCCCGAGTTGCCGCCATCGCTGATCTTAACCTCGGCCCGGTACTTGAAGTTTTTGTACGGCCCTTCCGTCGACACGAGCATCGATGCCGGCCCAGAGCCCGTCAGCGAGCCGTCCTTCACAGCCCAGACACTCTCTTCGTTTCCAACTTTTTCCCAGCCCTTCATCGTCTTCCCATCGAAGAGCGAGATCCATTTGGCATCGTCGTCTTCCGCCAGGACGGCGGTCGCGGAAACAACTGCTGTCACGAGGGCAGTACATACGACGGAGCGAAGACAAGATACGTGTCGTCTCATGGAATACTTTCTGAACTATGGGGAGAGATTCTGAGTCGTGGACTCTGGCCGAATAACCAGCCGATACGGATGCGTTGGGCCGCCGCTGTCATGAGCGTCCTGGAGACCGATGAAATAGTTTCCTGTTCGAAGCGTCGTGCTGATGCGGGAATCGGGGGACCCTTTTTGATCGTCGTTCACCGCGAGAATGTTCCCTCGCTCGTCGAACAACGTAAGCAGACTGTCCAGCGCCGATCCGTGACGTCGCGCGTGTACTTCGATCAGCACGCGCTGCTCGTCGGCGACTTCGAACGCGAACACATCGACATTGCGTTTGTCGTGGATCACACCGTCAACGGCTTGTGGCACCTGAACCGGTTGAGCCTGCCGGAATCCGTCATTCGATTCTTTGTCTGAGGTCAACGGAAACTCACTGCCGATAAGAATCACGTGCGGCTTGCTGTCACCGTCTGGCCCGATTGCGGTCAGTTCGACGTTACCGGGCTTTGTGTCACTGGCGACAGTGGCCTCGACTTCGATCTGAGTGTCACCGACGCGCTTCACATCCAGACCGTTGGGAACCTCCGCTTTCGATGTGGACAGTACCTTGAGAGTGACGTTCGCATTTGAGGAACGCAGTTCTTTCACTCCCTCGAGGTGCCAGCCTCGGAAGATGACTTTCGTTGTCTCGCCGACGTCGATTGCCAGCGGCAGGCACATGGCGACGCGTGGAGGGTCTGCCTTCTTTTCGGTTGCATCGTCACCGAGCGCAAGGGCAACCGACGGCACGCAAAGGACGAACGCAACGACTGCCTTAGACATACAACTCCTCCAGGCGTCGGCCTTCGTCCAGGATTTCGACGGGACGACCATCCGGAGTGCGGAGTTGTTTGCGAGGATCGATGCCGAGTGAGTCGAGAACGGTGAACGCGACGTCTGCCGGAGCGATCGGGTTGTCTGTGACGTGCGATCCATCTTTGTCCGTCGCCCCGATGATCTTGCCTGGTTGCACGCCCGCTCCGGCAAACAGCAGCGACGCGGCGGGAGCCCAGTGGTCTCGGCCGACGTCTTTGTTGATCTTCGGCGTGCGACCGAATTCGCCCATCGCGACGACGAGTGTGTCGTCCAGCAATCCGCGTGCGTGCATGTCGTTGATGAGCGCCGAGAAGCCGCGATCGAAGTCGGGGAGCATGCGTTCCAGCCCGTCCCAAATCTTGGAGTGGTGATCCCAGCCGCCGCTGTTGATCGTCACGAAGCTGACGCCATGTTCGACCAGCCGTCTCGCAAGCAGGCAGCTTTGTCCAAAGGTCGTTCGGCCATAGCGGTCGCGGAGTGCGTTCTCTTCACTGTCCATCGCGAAGGCGCTGCGAGCTTCCCCCGAGAGCACCATCTGAGTTGCTCGCTGCTGAAACTGATCGAACGCCTTAATCTGGTCGTTGCCTTCGACTCGGCGAGCCAACCCGTCGACAGTCTGTAATAACGACTGGCGACGGTCCCGGCGCACGTCCGTAATTGGTTCCGACTGAGTCACATCGCGAACCTGGTAATCTTTCTGGTTCGGATCGCCTGCCTTGAACGATTCATAGCGGCCACCAAGGTAGGCGCTCTTGCCAAGCTCCCATGTGAATGACGGATTGCGAGGAATAGCGACGTACGGTGGCAGCGTTCCGGGGAATCCGCTTTCGTGAGCGGCTACGGCGCCCATTGCCGGCCAGTCACCAAACGCCGACCCGAACCGGCCGGACATTACCCAGTTGGTCGCGGTCTCATGGTGATCGTTCTTGTGGCTTCCGCTGCGAACGAGGCAGACCTTGTCCATGGCTTGAGCCATCATCGGCATCAGCTCGCCAACGATCAGGCCAGGGACGTTGGTCGAAATCGTGTCGTACTTGCCGCGCGCGTCCTCATTGCCTTCCGGCTTTGGATCCAGGCTGTCGTGATGCGATAAGCCTCCGCCCAGATAGACGAGGATCACGGACTTCGCACGGCGAGGCCGATTGCCAGCCGCCTGGGCCTGCTGCCTCAGGATGGCTGGCAGGCCAAGCCCCCACGCAGACAATCCTCCGACCCGGAGGAAGTCGCGGCGACCACGATTGAGATGCAGATCGAACATTGCGTTTCCCAAAGCGGCAGAGCCGCAACCAAACAAGGACTCACGCAAAGTCGCGAAGACGCAAAGTTCTTAATTCCGTTCTTTGCGTCTTCGCGCCTTTGCGTGAGATTCATGCGCCCGCATGCCTGAGAAAGTACCGCGACATTCCTCAACGATTGAAGGTGAACTCTTTGGAATTGAGTAAAGCCCAGAAGACGTCGAGTAACACTTCCTCGCGGTCGCCAGTTGTCAGCAGATCGAGAACAGCCTTGCGCTGCTCGTCGCCTGGCACCTTGCTCAACGTGCTGAGGAACAGTGCGTCGACGACGGCCGCGTTGTCACTTTCGGACGCGATCAACTTCGCGAATGCTCCGTCCGACGACTTCATCTTTCGATACAGGTCTTCGCTGTTCTGCAGGTGCAGCAGTTGGGGCAAAGTGACTTCGGCCTTGCGTTCGCAGGCGCAGGCTGTGGTTCGTTCCGACCTGCCGAACAGTGTCAGGAAGTAGGACTCGACTCCCGGATCGGGAACCTGGATCGCTCGCACACCAAACGGGTAGCCAGCAAATTGTTCCGGACTGCCGGTGGTCTGACAGATGGCATCGAGCAGCACTTCGGCCCGCAGCAGGCGGGCGTAGTAGTGCGAATAGAATCGAGTATCGCGAAAGTTCGATTCCCGTGTCGCAGCCGATAACTGGTACGTGCGCGAGTTCATGATCAACCGCATGACGTGCCTCAGGTCGTAGCCGTTTTTGACGAACTCGTCGTTGAGCGTTTTCCACAACGGTCGATTGGACGGCGGGTTCGTCGCGCGCAGGTCATCGACTGGTTCCACCAGTCCTACTCCCAGGAAGTGCTTCCACAGCCGGTTGACCATTGCTCCGGGGAAGTGCTGGTTGGCAGGATCTGTCACCCAGCCGACCAGCGACCGGCGAGGATCCTCACCAGCCGGGACATCGAGCGGTGAACGATCCAGCGGCCGCGGCGCGAGTCGTTCATGCGTCCTTGGTTGAGACACGGCCACGGGGCTCATGCGCGTCTCGTCGAACTGCCGTTCCAGGTCGGAAATGCGTTTTCCCGTGTCCTCTATCTTTTTCGCGTCGACCGGCTCGGAACGTTTCAACGTTTGCAGCTCGTCGCGTTTCTTCTGCAGCTCGCGTTTCAGGTTGAGCATGTGGCGGTTGCCGAGGATCAACTCCGTCCCACCGTCCTCCGGCTTTTTTCGATCAAGTGCCACCCGCGAGAAGAAGCCGACGAAATGGTAGTAATCGTCCTGAGTGAACTTCTCGAGTGGATGATTGTGGCATCGAGCACAACCGATCCGAGTTCCCAGAAACGCCTGCGCGACTGAGTCGGCGACTTCTGATTTCTCTGCCTCTTTCTCACCAACCGTCACGATATAGAAGCCGACCGCCGGATTCTGATCGCATGGCCCTTCGGCTGTCAGAACCGCTGTCGCGATGTCCCGCCAACTGGTTTGCGATGAAAGCTGCTCACGCAGCCACTGATGCATCGCCCGCACGCCCTTGGCTCCCCGGACGTCGTGGTCGCGTTCCTTTCGATTCTGCAGCAGATCGCCGAGCTGCAGCGCCCAGAAATCAATGAACTCGGGACGCTCGAACAACTGATCGATCAGCTGCGTGCGTTTGTCCGGACTGGAGTCGGCCAGAAAAGAACGGACTTCGTTGACGGTCGGCAATGTTCCGATCGCATCGAGAAAGGCACGGCGAATGAAGGTCGCGTCGTCACACAGCGGGGACGGTTCGATATGCAGCGCGGCAAGTTTTGTGAAGACGTGATCGTCAATTGCGTTGTTGCGAGCGACATACCATTCAGGCTTGGTCGGCTCAGCGAACGGGGTGACAAACGTCGCAATCTCGACCTGATCCTGAAACGCTGCACGAACGACCGTTTCGCCATGACGAAGGGCCTTTGCCACTCCCGTAAGCGACACTTCGAGCGTGCCGGGGTCACTCGTCGCAAATCGCGTCAGCCAGGTAACGTCCCGTCGATGACCGTCCGAGTACACCGCAGTCACGGATAGCGTCTGTGATTCCCCGATGCTCAGCGTGCGGGTCTCCGGTGAGACCTCGATCCGCTCCAGAGTCGTTTCATCCGGCTGCGGGCCAAGTGCTCCCTGGCCGATCCAGTCGATCAGAACTCGCGCCGCCGGGCTGTCTCGATCGAATCGCTTGCCGCCGCCATGCGGCTCCAGCCCGGCCGCCTTGCGAAGCAGCAGGCTGTGTTCGGGAGCGGCAGAATTGAGTCGACGGCCACGCGACTCGCGAGCGATGTACTCAAAGTCCAGCTCGGGGGCATACCCCCGCAACGACAGCCGAAACCCGTTCTGTCCCGACAGCTTGCCGTGGCAGCTGCCGGAGTTGCAGCCAAAGCGAGTCATCAGCGGAATGACATCATGCTGAAAGGACGGGCTATCGGCCCGAACAGGCACTCCCAGCCAGCCGAAGCGGGTAAGAACGAGCACAACGAGCAAGACCGACTTCAGCACTGGCGTGTTCCTGAGAGGGGATTTCTTTGGTGTGCAGTCTGCGTAGCCGCTGTGAAAGTATGAGATCGCTCGTCGCGACCTCAAAGCTTGAACTACTGAGGTGAGCTACGAAGTTGAGCCGCGGGAGGGATCGTGGGGAAGGAGAACGCAGTCTACGCTTGCAAACCCTCTAGCGGAATCTGATCGTGTTGCAATATGTCGCAAAGCTATTGCCACATGTCATGCTCTGACCTGAGGCCCCGCACCATGCCCCGACGTGACGTCGCTTTTATCCTGAACGTCAACAAACCATATGACCGCAAGGTTGTTGAGGGAATCGCCCGGTACGTCCGCACGAAAGCCAACTGGCGTGTCTACGTTGAAGACGAGCCGATGGCCAGGATTCCGGACCTGCGGCGCTGGCAGGGGCACGGAGTCATCGCCGACCTGGACGATCAACAGGTGGTCGATGCGGTCACGACCATGAACGTCCCTGTCGTCAACATTGGCGGTGCGATCTTCGATGAATCGTGGACTCTGGATACTCCGTATGTGACGACTGATAACGCAGTCGTCGCGCGACTTGCGGCTGAACATCTCATCGACCGGGGATTCCGCAACTTCGCTTACTGCGGAATTCGCAGAACGCCATTCAACCCGTGGGCACGGAATCGCGGCGAGCATTTTCGAAAGTTTCTCGCCGATCACCGGTTCGCCTGCGCGATGTACCGCGGTCGGCATCTCGATGCCCGGCAATGGAATGCGGTGCAGGAAGGGCTCTGCTGCTGGCTGTCCACACTGAAGAAGCCGCTCGGCCTGTTCGCCTGCAACGATGCCCGCGCGCGACACATCCAGGAAAGCTGCCGGCGGCTCAACCTGAGAATCCCTGAGGACGTGGCGATCCTCGGTGTCGACAACGATGAAATGATGTGTGAGCTGGCCAATCCCGCTCTGTCAAGCATTGAACTGGGCACGGACCGCATCGGGTTCGACGCCGCCTGGCTGCTGGATCAACTGATGTCAGGCAAGCGAGTTGCAAAAGCTCGTCGTCAGGTGCTGACCGAACCAGTCGGCGTCGTCTTGCGAGCGTCAACTGATGCCATGGCCGTTGATGACAAGGCCGTCGCGCTGGCCGTCGCGTTTATCCGAGATCGAATCGGCACGGGAGTCCACGTCGTAGAGGTCGCTGATCACGTGGACCTTTCAAGGTCGACGCTCGACAACCGCTTCAAGAGTCTGCTGGGCAGGACGGTGCATGATGAGATCGAGCGGGTCCGCATCGAACTCACGAAGAGTCTGCTGCTGAACACAACACGGACCCTCGCCGAGATCGCCCCGCAGGCCGGCTTCGGCACGGTGCAGTACATGGCCACCGTCTTCCGCCGCTCGACCGGACGAACTCCCGGTCAGTTCCGACAATCGCATCAGCGACAGCGCCGGTGACATGACTCACTACAAACAAAGATGAGAGCCCGAACGTCGTTCACAAGCCCCAATAAAAAGAGCGTACTTCACATGACATGGAATTCCGTATTCGTTGCACATTTTCTCGCGGCCGGAACTTGTTCGGTAAACGCGGCAGAGCCACTGGTGATTGACCTCTGGCCGGGAGCGATTCCCGGCCCCGCAGCAAAGATCGATGGCCCGGAACGTGATTTCACAAAATCGGAAGACAAGCTCATTGCTGGCAGGCGGATCATCAAGCTGGGAAATGTCAGCAAACCACACGTTTTTCGGCCAGAAGCCAGTAAGGCGAACGACGGTGCTGTTGTGATTTGCCCTGGTGGTGGGTTCAGCATTCTCGCCTGGGATCTGGAAGGGACCGAAGTTGCCGAGTGGTTCAACAAGCTTGGGTACACCGCCGTTGTGCTCAAGTATCGAGTTCCCACGCGGCAGCACGGCGAACCCGGCACGTGGGAAGGGCCCGTGATGGACACGCAACGAGCACTCTCGCTGATCCGAGCGCACGCTGCTGAGTGGAATCTTGATCCGGCCAGAGTGGGAGTTCTCGGATTCTCAGCCGGTGGTGTTACCGCGGCCCTGGCAGCCGTGAAAAAAGGCCAGCGGCTTTACGAACCATCGGATAAAGCGGATGAGGCATCGTGCGCCGCCGACTTCGCCATGCTGATTTATCCCGGCGGAACCATCGAGAAAGACGGTTCGCTCAAAGCCGAGTATTCCGTTGATAAGGACACGCCGCCGATGTTCTTCGTGCATGCTGTCGATGACCGTGTGACCTGCCTCAGCAGCGTGGCCTTGTTCACTGCATTGAACAAGTCCGGCGTCTCTGCCGAACTGCATATCTACTCTTCAGGCGGTCACGGCTACGGCCTGCGCCCCACCGAGTTCCCCGTGACACAATGGCCCAAGCGTGCCGAAGCCTGGCTGAGACAAATGAAGCTGCAGAAGTAGCTCAGACCCGAAGACTCTAATCTGCCGCGAAACTGCGGCTACGAGATTCACAGATAGCTTACCGCGGGATGAAACGGGTTATGAGAACAACTCGTGGATCACGCGGCCGTGCACGTCGGTGAGACGGAAGTCGCGGCCGCTGTAGCGGAATGTGAGTTTCTCATGGTCGAGACCCATCAGGTGCAGGATGGTGGCGTGCAGATCGTGGACGTGGACCTTGTTCTCGACCGCTGCGAAACCGAATTCGTCAGTGGCACCGTAGCTCATGCCACCCTTGACACCGCCGCCCGCGAGCCACATTGAAAAGCCGTGATGATTGTGGTCGC
>CAUZFZ010000181.1:0-19370 GCA_963579025.1 Planctomycetota bacterium
GCCGGCTGGACGAACACGGTTCGTGGCGTCTGCGACCGCGGCGGCTGCAGCTTCATGGTTTCCGCCGTACCAGTGGCGGTGGCAACCCATGGGGAATCGCATTCGGCAACTGGGGCGAGCCGTTTGTCAAAAGCAACGGCACTGGAGTCTCCGAGTTGCTGCCGAGCATGGTCAGCGTCGAACGAACCGCCAGCTATTGGGGCGGTGAGATGAGCATCGGGGGGACGCGAATCAAGTCCATGATTATCGAGTTCGCCGAGTCGCCCCATCTGCCCGACGACATCCAGGGCGAAATGTTGATCGCCGGATACTTCGCTCGCGACGTCAATCGTTTTCAGTGGGAAACTGACGGGGCGGGACATCGTCTGAAGAACATGCCCAACCTGATGACGTCGTCACACAACGCTTTTCGTCCAGTCGATATCCGTATTGGCCCGGACGGGGCGATCTACATCGCCGACTGGTTCAATCCCATCATCGGCCACTATCAGGCATCATTCCGGCATCCCGATCGCGACAAAACCCACGGTCGTATCTGGCGAATCACTGCGAAAGACCGTCCGTTGGCGAAGGCCCCCGACTTATCGAAGATGAGCGCTGCCGAATTGTGCGAACAACTGAAATCAGATTGGCGATACGTCCGCTATCAGGCCAAGCGACGGCTCGCGGACTTGACGAAGGACGAGGTCATTCCGGCTGTTACCATGTGGGTCGACAACCTGGATCAAAGCGATCCGAACGGTGAGTATCATCTGTATGAAGCGATCGGCGTTTTTGAATCACACGAAGTCGTCAACAGATCGTTGTTGGAACGCTTGCTCAAAGCGAAAGACTATCGCGCCCGAGCTTACGCGACCCGAGTCGCCGGTCGTTGGCACGATCGCCTGGAGTCACCGCTTGAACTGCTTGACCGCAGTGTGACCGACAGCAGCGCCCGCGTTCGGCTGGAAGCAATTGTTGCCTGCAGTGATATCCGTTCGGCGGACTCAATGGTCGTCGCAGCGAAAGCCGCCAACCGACCCACGGACCGATTCACCAACTTCGCGCTGACACAGACGGTCCACGCGCTGGCTCCCCGGTGGCGGCCCGCACTGAGTCTGGGACGCCTCAACTTCGACAACCCGGCCGGTCTGATCTACGTCCTGCGAGCGTATGGCGGAAAGGACGTTACCGGCCAGGTTCGTGGCCTCATCAAATCCGAAGAGATCTCCGCAGCCGGTCGCCGCGAACTCTTGCGACTGCTTGCGCGAGTCGGCACGGCCAACGACCTGCAAACAGTCTTCAGTCACGCTCAAAATGATCCAGAACTGCTCCAGTCACTTCCCGATATCGCTTCGGGCCGACGCCTGGTTCCCGCAGGAGTGATCCAGGCAGAGTTGGCCGCTCTACTCACGAGCGAGAACACAGGCATCCGCGCAGCAGCAGCGCGTCTTGCCGGCCTGTGGAAACAGCGGCAACTTATTCCACTGCTGAAACCATTTGTGGACAGCAAAGAAAACGACGAAGTTCGAGCTGCTGCAATCCGGTCTCTTGCTGAACTCTCACCTGATACGGCGGTGAAGACATTCCAGCCGTTGATTGCGTCTGAACACTCGGCACCAGTTTATCTCGCCGCCCTGGAATCTGTCGCCACGCAGGACATCGACGCAGCAGCGCTGGCCGGCCTGAAACTGCTCATCGAACTCGACAATGCCGAACGGTTCGGTCCCGTGCTCAGCATCATGATGAACCGCCGCGGAGCCGCCGAGGCTCTGGCGAGCAAACTGCAGCAGACAGACCTCTCAGCCGACGACGCCAAACTGATCAGCCGCTGGCTTAGTGCTGCGGGTCACGACGATCCGACGTTGATCAACGCTCTGAAAACTCGCATGGGAATCAAACCAGGCCAGAGCATCCCCTATGACATCTCGATCGTTCGATCGCTGGCGAGCGAAGTCCGTCAATCCGGCGATGCAGCCGCAGGCAAGCAGCTTTTTCTATCATCACTCGCGAACTGCACCGCATGCCACCGGGTTCGGAACGTCACGACAACGATTAATGCCTTCCCCAAAGGACCGGACCTCACGGCAGTCGCCGCGGGTCTGCAACTGGAATTGATTATCGAATCGGTAATCTGGCCGAAGCGTCAGATCAAAGAAGGCTACGAGATGACGACGATTCTCACAGACGACGGCCGAGCACTGTCCGGCTACCTGACCTCAGAAGATGTTCACTCGGTCGGCCTGCGCGATCTCGCCACTGGCAAAGTCCGCGAGATTCCCGTCGAGACAATCGAAGACCGAGTCAACAAAGGCACCGCCATGCCATCGGGTTTCACCAACTCGCTGACCCGCAAAGAACTCCGCGACCTGATCGCCTACCTTGCGGGTCTCAAAGGGACTGGCGTAAAGCCTTAACTCGGTGAACTGTGTAATGTCTTCCTTGGTTGTCGAAACCGCCTCCGCCGATGCGTGGGAGTGCGCTACGATCAACGCGGTCGCTGTCATCACGCTGACGGCGCGAAACGGCGGTTTTCTGCCCCATAACCCGCTTGCTGGTGCGAGCCTCGGTCGGATCATCTGATTGCAGGTGGTCATGGGAGATGCATGCTACTGATGTCATCCAATTAACCATGCAATCAATGGCCTCTTCGCTCCCGTCTGTCGTCATTATTTGCGGCGTCGGTCGACAAAACCGACGCGAGTTTGAATGTCTGAGAAATGCCGGAGGTGTGCCAATCCTCCGCAGTTGCGCGCTACTGAGAACCTCAGAGATCAATATTCTCTAAACGATTCGTTTTCATCGATTGTTCTGTCGCAAATTCCTCACTGGTCATGGGCAGGAGCACCGATTCCACGAGATAGTCGGTTGTGCCAGGACAAGGTATGTGGTTGTCTTCATGGTTCTCATTCTTTGGTTGAGCAATCTGATGTTCTTACGACTCCCGCACTGCGAGTCACTAGGCCAGAATGTCCTCAATCACCTTTCCATGGACGTCGGTGAGTCGACGATCGAGGCCGTTGTGACGATAGGTGAGCTGCTTGTGGTTGATGCCCAAAAGATGCAGGATCGTTGCGTGAAAGTCATGGACGGTGACGACGTTCTGGACGGCTTTGTATCCAAAGTCGTCGGTGGCACCGAACGAAAATGGAGCCTTAACACCGGCACCGGCAAGCCATGCCGTGAATCCCTGGATGTTGTGGTCGCGGCCGGCCGATTTTGATGCCTGCACTGTTGGCATCCTTCCGAACTCCGTGCACCACACGACCAATGTGTCCTCCAGCATTCCTCGTTGCTTCAGATCGGTGAGTAGTGTGGCGGTGGGCTGATCGAAGATTTCTCCGTGAACGCCATACTTCTTTACAATCTCAGAATGGCCGTCCCAGTTGCTCACGCCTTCGCCGCCCGTCTGATACGCGCCGTTGAAGAGCTGGACGAAGCGAACTCCCTTTTCAAGCAGGCGCCGAGCAAGAATACAGTTTCTGGCATAAGCCGACTTCGTCTGATTGGAACTGTCGTCGGCTCCGTATGCTTGGATTGTCTTCTGACTCTCTGTTGAGAAATCCATGATGCCAGGAACGGATAGCTGCATCGCTGCTGCAAGTTCGTAGCTGGCGATTCTCGCTGACAGCTCAGTGTCACCGGGGAACTGTTCCATCTGCATCCTGTTCAACTTCTGCAGGAAGTGTCGCGCGCGGGCATCCAGAGCTTTGTCGACGCCATCCGGAACAGACAGATTTCGCAGCGGGTTCGTTGCGTTGAAATCGGTTCCCTGAAACGCAGCTGGCAGAAAACCGGCGCTCCAGTTGTCGATGCTTGCCTGAGGCTTTCCGCGCGGGTCGGGGATCGCGACGTAGGCTGGCAGTTCTTCGTTTTCCGTTCCCAACGCCCAGCTCATCCACGAACCCATGCTGGGAAATCCGCTGAATACATGTCCCGTCGACATGAACGTTTCGGCGGGGCCATGGGCAGCCGTCTTTCCGGTCAGCGAATGAACGAAGCACATCTCATCGGCCAGTTCGCCGAGTTGCGGGAACAGGTCCGAAGTCATCTTGCCACACTTGCCGCGCGGTTTGAACTTCCAGGCGCTCTTGAACAGGTTTCCCTGGGAACCCTGCGAAGTGATCAGGTTTTCTGCACCCGGCATTGCCTGGCCATGGCGTTTTTCCAGTTCCGGTTTGTAATCGAACGTGTCAATGTGGCTGCAGGCCCCGGAGCAATAGATGACGAGGACTTTTTTTACCTTCGTTGGGAAATGCGCCGGGCGAGCGGCGAACGGGCGTTCGGGGACGATGACCGGGCGAACAGGATTCTCATCGGAAGCGAGTAGTTGGTCTCGCTGCAACAGACTCGCCAGCGCGATGCCACTCAGACCGGTGACGGTCGCCCCGAGGAATTCTCGTCGGTTATGCGATGTGTTATTCACTTTTGCCTTCACTGAATCACGCCTCTTCCAACTCTACAAAACAAAAACGAACTCATTGGAATTCAACAGCACTCGGCAATATTGGACGACCCCGAGTTGCTCAAGCATCTCAGTCCCGAGTTTCATTTCCCGATGAGTCGGCGAGCGTCCGAAGCACAGGCGGTATGATGTTTCTATCATTTCAACGGGGGTCTCTGATTCGGCTTCGAGTCGTTGTGCGAGGAACTCCGCCTGCTGCAACACAAACTTACTATTAAATAGGTTGAGAGCCTGCAGCGGCGTCGTCGAACGGGTTCGTTTCGGTGCGACCTGATTGCCGTCGGGACAGTCAAACAGGCCAAAGACAGACTCGACTTCTCTTCGGACGCGGGTCATATAAACCATGCGACGCCAATCATCTGGCCCGTAGTTTGTTTTGGGAAAGTAATGCCGGACGTTCTCGGTACCGACTCTGAAAGCGCTGAAGCCTGGACCACCCGCAGCGTTCTGCAACTTGCCCGAGGCCGCCAGGATCGAATCTCGGATCGCCTCAGCTTCCAGTCGACGTGGAGGAAAACGCCACAGTAGTTGGGTGGACGAATCCTGTGCGAGGGCTTCAGGTCGCGGACGACTGTCCTGTCGCCAGGTTTTTGAGGTCAGAATCAGCCGATGAATGTGCTTGTTCGACCAACCGCTGGCGATGAATTCAGCCGCCAGCCAGTCCAGTAATTCGGGGTGACTCGGCGGAGCGCCGTTGGCACCGAAATCGCTGGGGGTGCTGACAAGGCCTTCACCAAAATGAAACTGCCAGATGCGATTTACCATGACTCGCGCGGCCAACGGGTTGTCCGCACTCGCAACCCACTTCGCAAACGCCAAACGCCGATCGGGGCCGGAGGTCGAATTGCTGAGGTTGAGTTTTCCGAGTACCGCCAATGTGTTGGGCGTCATCTCTTCGCGTGGCGACATTGGATCGCCGCGATACAGGCGGTGAGTGACCGCGGGCGGCGAGAACGTTCCCAGGTAGGCTGTTGCAGGCTTCGCGATCTCCGTCTTCCGTAACAGCAGCGAAGTCAGTTTGGCGTGCTGTTGTTCTGCTTTTTCTTTTTCCGGCGACTGTAGACGGTCGAACTGATAAACAACCGTCGCCCCGAGTTTGCGGCGGCGTGTGGAGTCGCCGACCGTGGCCCATGATTCTCCGTCTTTCGAAATTTCAATCCGATAGTCCGTCGCCAGACGATCAGCAATCCGGCCCGTGCGGTCTCGACCCCAGACAATCTGATTAATTGAGGTCGCTTCGGCGAGTTCGATCTGAACCCAACCTTTGACATCCCTGGCGATCCAACTGAAAGAATTTCCGAACCTGCCGTCGTTGATGTGTGCCAGCTTGTGCAATGGATGCACGAAATCTCCACCTGAGGTTGTCCTGGCTCCCGCACTATTCAGCGCGACGTTCTTGTCGCCGGCGAAAATTTGCAGTTCATCAATGCAAGGTTGCGCGGCTGTTGTGCCATTGATTGTCATTCTGGCAAATCGCGCCGTTGTCGCTGGGAATGATTCGACATTGCGTTTGAAGTCGACAGGCTCCCGAAGGTCACTCTGATCTTTCGTGTACTTGGAAAGGCTCTTCAGGGTCGCTGCGATCTCCGTCTCCGCTTCCCGAAGTTGTTTCTCTTGAGTCGCCGTCTGCGGAATGCTTCGCAGGCCGTGATTGACGCCCGAGAAAACGGCCTGCACGGAATAGAAGTCCTTTTGGGAGATGGGATCAAACTTATGGTTGTGACATCGCGCGCAGCCCAGAGTCAGGCCAAGAAACGTTGTGCCTGTCGCGTTCAGGAAGTCTGAAACTTCATTCTGAACGTTTTCCGCCTGTCCCTTCTTGTTCTTTTCGACAACGGCGTTGTGCGGGCCCGCAACGAGGAAGCCGGTTCCTACTTGATCGCCAACGACATCTCCGGCGAGTTGTCTGATGGCGAACTGGTCGTACGGCATGTCGTCGTTGAACGCTTTGATGACCCAGTCGCGAAAACGCCACGCACCGAGTCGTTCGGCGTTGATCTCGAACCCATCCGTTTCACTGAATCGAATTAAGTCCAGCCAATTCACGGCGAATCGTTCGCCGTACCGCGAGTGACCCAGGACTTTGTCAACAACGCGTTGCCATTTGTCAGCGTCTTTCGACGCCAGAAACTCCTGGGTCTGTTCCGGCGATGCGGGTACTCCATGCGTGACGAGAAACAGTCGTCGCAAAAGCCGCCGCTGATTCGCTTCGGCCGACAGCTGCATGTCTTTCGCCGACAGTTTCTGCGCAACGAACGAATCGATTGGATTGGAATGGCCTGATTGTGGAACCTCAGGACGACGGATGGGTTGAAATGACCAGTGATCTGATTTGATGGTCGCCGCTTCCGCGATCGCGGTGTCCCAACCGCGTTCGATCGAGATCCATTCTCGCAGCAATTGGATATCGGCTGTGCTAAGAGGATCGTCATCCAACGGCATGCGGTGCTGCTTGTTGGCGGTCGTCACCAAATGAATCAAATGACTCTCTTCGTCCTGACCAACAACCAGCACTGGCTCACCCGAATTTCCGCCGCGCATCACGTGCACCAAAGAGTCAAGGCGCAGCGAACCTTCCTGCTCATCTTCACCGTGGCAGTGAATGCACTTTTCCCGGAAAACGGGCAATATCTTTCGGTCAAAGAAAGTCTGAGCTGCATCCGGCGCGGACGGTGCGATTTCCTTAATTTGAATATTGCGAAAGCGAATCGTGTGCGGCCGGCCATGATCCTGCAATCCGATGTAACCTTCGCGTTGCCGATCCTTCAACGCCGTCTTGCTTAGCCGCACATTGACGACTTCTGTGCCGTTCAGCCTGACAGTCAGGCGGTCACCCGCACACCGAACGATCATCCGGTTCCATTCACCAGGTGGCCTGGCCATGTTCTGCGACGGCGCGATACCTGCCGGGATGATTCCGCCGTTTGAGTGATCGGTCGTCGCGCCCTTGTGTTTTGACGAGTCGAAGATCTGCGCTTCGATGCCCGTGGCTACGGGATTGTGTCGATCGGCAACTCGAAAGTAGACGCCACTGTTCCCGTTTTGCGGGTAGGCGTATTCAACTCTCAATTCAAAATCTTTGTACTTTCGAGTGGTCCACAAGTAGGCGTCAAACCTCGACCATCCGGTTTCGTTTTCACGCGGCTCTATCAGCAGCGAACCGTCCGGCTGAGGGATCCAATTCCCCTTCGTCTGCCAACCGGTCAGGTCTTTCCCGTTGTATAGATCGACGAACTTGTCGTTCGAGACAGCGGATGTACTCTGAGAAACAGGGTGCGATTCGGTACTTGCTTCTGTGATCTGGAAGCACGCCCCCAGCACAAGCGAATGCCACGTCGTCATTGCCAACGGAATGAACCCGATGATTGCCTTCTTCACAGCTACCTCACACATTGTGGCCGACCGGCATATTAAAGAGTGCGCCGCTCCGGAACTCATCTGTTGTCCGTGACCGTCATTTTGATCACTTCGCCGGGCATATGACCTGTAGAACGAGAGTCATTCTAGCGACCACACGAAAGGGACTCGACGTCGATCAGGACAATAACATGTACAACTGGATCAAATGTTGGATGAGGTCCAATGGGAAAATTCTGCCCACGTATTCCCGACCGCCGCGGGCTCATTGACATCGCAGAGATCGTTGATGAAAGCGCATTCAGGCCCGGATGTCGGTCGATCCGCTAATCCTTGCGATCGTGGCAGGCAAACATCAGTTTCCTCGGGTCTCCGCTCCTCGATTCAACGAGTGTTAGCCGCTCACGAAAGTCCATCATATCGTGCGGACGGAACGCGAGCGACCATTTCACACGCGCCCGTGTCGTGAGAAGATGGCGACTGCCCTCTATCACGACGTTAGTTTGTTCCGTGCCCTGACAGCATGAGAAATGACTGTTGGGAGCGGAGGTCACATCGACCGATTGCAGGTTGTCATGGGAGATGCATGCTACTGATGTAATCAGATTGACCACGCAATCAATGGCCTCTTCGCTCCCGGCTGTAGTCAGTTTTCGCAGCGTCGGTCGACCAGCCCGGAGAGAGTTGAGTCCGCAAATTTTCGTGAACCCGGACGCGGGTAACGGAGGCGAGCAGCGAATTCACGGCTCGCATTTGTTGATCTGCCGCTGCAAACGCTTCCGCTCATATCCAACGCGAATCTGATCACAACGAGCTGTGTGGTTCGCCGAGGTATTTGTTTACGCGATTCAGCTCTTGCTGCAGCGTGATCGGTGAGGCGTACCGATCGTCCGGACGTTTCTCAAGCAGCCGGAGAATGACGCCTTCCAGCAACGCCGGTATCGCCAAATGAGTCCGCGACGGTGGCTGAGGTGCGTCGGTGAGGATTCTCTGGACGACGTTCGCCACGTTTCGGCTGTCCGCTGGAGTTCGACCGGTCAGCAATGCGTACAGTGTCGCGCCAAGCTGGTACAGGTCTGAGCGATAATCCATCGGGTGACTGCTTCCCACCTGCTCGGGCGACAGAAACGGGATGGTTCCGAGCACCTCACCGGCTTGAGTCAGCCGTCCAGCCGCGTCGTCATTCAGGGACCGGGCCAGCAGCAGATCATTGAGCAGTGCCGCTCCGTCACTCTTTCGGATCAGGATATTCTGCGGCGTGATGTGGCGATGCACAATCCCTTGCTCCGACGCGAACACCAGTGCTGCACAGATATCGCGTCCGATTCGCAACGTCGTCCGCCAGTCAAGCATCCCGACGATTCCGATTCGCTGAATCAGAGCTGCAGCGCTTTCGCCCTCGACGAACTCACTGACTGGGTAGCATCGTTCTGATTCAGCGCTTGCATCCAGCAATGTGACCAGATGTGGGTGCCTCGCCAGCGTGGTGGCTGCGGGAGTGCCGGTGGCTTCCAGAAGAAGCACAGTCTCGCCGATCGTGATTTCGTCTCCCGGCCGCAGTTCGCAGTCCGCCACTCGCCGACCGGCTACAATTGTACCCCAGCGACTGCCCGCATCTGTCAGAAACACTTTTCCATCCCGAGCTAGCAACCGGCAATGAACTCGCGACGCCGACGGATCATCCAGCCGCACATCACACGCATCACCCCGCCCGATAAGCACCAGCTCGCCAAGTTGTAATGGCGTCACGCTCTCAAGATTCCGAAGCTGAAACATATCGGCCCCCGTAGAGTGGGCTCTGCCCACCATTGGCTATCGCGGATTTACAGGGTGAGCTCTATCTATCAACCTGCTGAACCGTATGCCTCTGAAACATCGCACGAAACGTATGCGTGCGTCGACCGGACATCAGTTGGCAGAGTCCACCATTACGCTACTTGACGGAACTGGAAGCACGAAATCCGAGGTGGTAGTCCCGCGACGATGGCGTGTTGCAACTACTACGATCCGCCGCGCGGCAGTAAAGGGACATGGAGTTCCAACTACCATCCCGGTGGGCGTTTCTTCAGATTTCTCGAAATTGCAGACACGGCGCGGACAAGGTAACGTGTGCCGGCATGAAGCCTTGTATGATGGTCATCGCTCTGCTGAGCACGCTTTGCTGCGTCGATGCTGCGGAAATGTCGCCCGTCGCGAGTTGGAATTTCGATCTTATCGGCGAAGGCCCGCGCCCGCCGGAATTTCCGCGATTCACGCCGACTAACAAAGCCGCCAGATTCGACGGCGCGGGTTCGAAGATCGTGATTCCGGACGAAGGCGCGGAGAGCCGGTTCGATTTCACAAATGGCAATGCGATCACGATCGAAGCGTGGGTCAAAACGGCGAACCCGAAGAACGCGACCGCGCTCTACATCATCGGCAAGGGCCGGACACACGCACCCGGATTCGACAAGGAAAATCAAAACTGGGCGCTGCGATTGGCGACGAGCGGCGGGCGAGCGCGGCTGAGTTTTCTCTTTGCCGCCGCACCGGAGCCGGGCGACGATCACTGGGCGCGTTGGACGTCGAAGCTGTCGTTCGCCATGAAACCGGATTGGCGCCACGTCGCGATCACTTACGAGTTTGGTAAGCCCGAAACGATGCGCGGTTGGATCGACGGCGTGCCCACGGACGGAACCTGGGATCTGGGCGGCCCGATGACCGCTCCGCCGGTGGTGGACGACGACGCGGTCTGGATCGGCTCGTCGATGGGCGGCAATCCCGGCAGCACCTTCGATGGTTGGATCGATTTGATCGCAATCTACCGCGAACTCGCGACGGACGAATTCATCGCGAGCCAGTACGGACGCGAGATTGGCCCGGACACGCCGGAGGTCGGCGAGATCGCGGCTGGCGACGTATTAGTCACGTTTCACGAAAACGAAGACGCGTCAGTCGAGACCGCGCGGTGGTACGGCGATTCGATGATTCTGCCGCGCATTCCTCTGCGCTACGACGAGTGGGGAATCCGCAAAGGCTGGGGCACACCGCTCTTGATCCGGATGGCCGCGGACGTCCAGCTTGAGCCGGGGAAGCACGAATTTCTCCTGCGTGCGCGGGCGGAGAGCCGGCTTTGGATTGACGGCGAGCTCACGCTGACGACCGATCCGATCACCTACGTTCCGCCAAACGGCGAAGAGCCTGTCACGCCGGTTGTCGAGCCGCCGGCGCCGGGCGTTCGGCCTGCCGGGTATCATCAGCAGGAAGAACTCGGCGTTGTCGAGATCGAATCCGAGGAGCCAATTCGTGTCGTGTTAGAGATGATCGTCGGCGGTCCGCAGGCGCGAACAGAGACGGGTGAAGTCGGTGTCGCTGTCCGCCGTGAAGGCGAGGAAGAAGTGTTCCGCGTTTTGACGCCGGGCGGCCGCGAGCAACTGCTGGTGCTGACCGATGCCGCGATCGAACCGGAGTTGAAGAGAATCGAGGCGAGGTTGGCGGCTTACGATGATCGCCAACGCCGGGCGGCTGCGGCGACGCAGGATGCATTCTGGAAAACGCGGCATGAAATCGCGAAAACGTGGGTTGAGGCGAATCCAGCGCCAGAAATCCCGGATTCCGCCAAACATCCGATCGATGCGTTCCTCCGGGCCAAGGCCAATCGCGCGCTCGCCGAGAGTTCGGGCGTCAACGTAGCCAAAGCCGCGAAATTCCACGATGAGGTGCTGCCGATCCTGACCGAAAATTGTTTCCGCTGTCATGGCGAAAAAGACAAAGGAGATCTGCGGCTCGATTCCCGCGAAGACGCGCTCAAAGCGATCACGCCGGGCGATGCCGATGCGAGCGAGCTCATTGCGCGGATCACGACCGACGACGAAGACGCTCGGATGCCGCCAACCGGCGATGCGCTCGATCCCGCTCAGGTTGACCGGTTACGCGAGTGGATCGAGTCCGGCGCCGAGTGGCCGGCTCGGCCCGTCACGCCTGACGAAGTTGCTGCGCCGAATTTGGTCTTCGACGAAGCCTTCCTCTGCCGCGTCTCGCTCGACACCATCGGCATTCCGCCGACCGAGGCCGAGGTCCTCGCGTTTCTCGCCGACAAAAATCCTGACAAACGCACAACCGCGATCCAGCTGCTGCTGAACGACGAGCGCTGCGCCGATCACTTCGTCAGCGAGTGGCTCGATCTTCTCGCCGAAAACCCGACGCTCCTGAATCAATCGCAAGGCAGCACCGGCCCGTTCCGCTTTTTCCTCCACGACTCGCTGCGCGACCGCAAACCGCTCGACCGGCTTGTGACCGAATTGATCCTGATGCGCGGCGGTCAGCACGAAGGCGGCAGCGCCGGGTTCGCGATGGCTGCCGAAAACGACGCTCCCTTCGCCGCCAAAAGCCACATCGTCGCGTCCGCGTTTTTGGGGATCGAGCTGCAATGCGCTCGTTGCCACGATTCGCCCTATCACGATACCACGCAACGCGACCTTTTTTCGCTCGCGGCGATGTTCCAACGCAAACCAGCTTCCGCGCCGACCAGCAGCCAGGTTCCAGTTGGTTTCTTCGAAGGTAAGCAAGGCGATTCTTTGATTCGGGTAACGCTAAAGCCGGGCGACGCCGTCCCGCCGGAATGGCCGTTCGCTGACGTCACCGGCGCCGCCGACGGACCGCAAATCGATCGACTGATGCGCGATCCCGGCGACCATCGCGAACGTCTGGCTGCGTTGATTACCTCGCCGGAAAACCGCCGCTTTTCGCAAGTGATCGTCAACCGGCTCTGGCGCCGGCTGATGGGCGCTGGGCTTGTCGAGCCCGCTCACGATTGGGAAAGCGCCGATCCGAGCCACCAGCAGCTGCTGAACTGGCTAGCGAAAGAATTGGTCAAGCATAACTACGACCTTCGTCACGTTGCTGCACTCATCATGACGTCTGTGGCTTACCAAAGTGAGGCAGTCGGCGACAACCTCGCCGCGCCGCCCGATCGCCGCTTTTTCCTCGCGCCCGATCGTCGCCGTTTGAGCGCCGAGCAGATCGTTGACTCGCTCTACGCCGCGACCGGCGTGAAGATGGATATCGGCAAACTGACCTTCGTTCACGACGGTCGCCGGAATCTCAGCAATCGCCAAACTCTCGGCTATCCGACGCGCGCGTGGATGCTTGCGAGCCTGAATAACGAACGTGATCGCCCGAGTCTCGCCCTCCCGCGCGCTCAGCCCATTGTGGATGTTCTCGAAGCCTTCGGCTGGACCGGCTCGCGGCAAATGCCGGTCGTCAAACGCGAGACCGATCCGAACGTACTTCAACCCGGCATTCTCTCCAACGGCGTCCTCGTCGACTCGCTTTCCCGCGCCTCGAACGACAGCGAATTGGCGCGGTTGGCTATCGACGCGGATTCCGCCGATTCGTTAGTCGATGCGATCTTCCTTCGCATCCTGACAAGGGCACCAAAACCCGCCGAGCGCGCCAAGTTCACCAAATCCCTCGCCGCCGGATTCGACAATCGGCTCGTCCCCGTTTCTGAGATCGTCCAGCCAGAACCACTCCCGCAGCTGCCGTTGGTCACGTGGTTCAATCACGGTCGTCACAAGGCCAACGAGATCCAAATCGAAAACGCCCGCCGAGTTCGCCAGGGCCCCCCACCCGACCCGCGGCTAGCCGACGATTGGCGCAAGGTTTACGAAGATGTGGTGTGGAGTTTGTTGAACCACCACGAATTTGTCTGGATGCCCTGACTTGTATATCAATATGAAAATGAATCGCCGCGCCTTCCTCGCCACCTCCGCCGCTTCTTGCGCTACCGCCTCTTGCGCGGTCGCATCGCCCGTTCGCGGCAAGGCTGAGCATGTGATCTCGATCTGGCTTGGCGGAGGAATGGGCCAGATCGACTCGTTTGATCCAAAACGCAAAGGCGACCCCAAAGAACGCAAGCCGGGCTCCTACTACGAATCCATCGACACGGCAGTGCCGGGGGTTCAAGTCTGCGAACACCTGGGAAAACTCGCGCCACTGATGGACCGCGTGACGGCGGTTCGAACGGTTCATCATGAGGTCATCGACGAACACGCCGCCGCGACGAATCGGATGCACACGGGACGGCCAATCACCGGGACGGTCACTTATCCTTCGCTAGGGTCGATCATCGCGCACGAACGCGGAGCGGTATCGGAGGACGCGCCGCCGTATGTGCTCATTGGGTATCCGAATGTCACGCGCGGACCGGGATTTCTCGGGCCGCGAGCTGGTTATCTTTATCTGACCGACACCAGCGAAGGACCAGCCGGTTTGTCGCGCCCTGACCGAATCACCAACGCGCGCCAGTCGCGGCGTGAGGAATTTCTTTCGACGCTGAGAAAGAACGCCAACTCCGCTGATCCTCGAATTGCCGAGTACGAAGCGGCGATCGATGAGAGTTTGCGATTGAGCGGTCCGGAGTTTTCCAGCGCGTTCGACATCGAGCGAGAGCCAGCTTCGTTGCGCGAATCCTACGGTGGCGAGTTCGGGCAACGCTGTCTGCTGAGCCGCCGACTTGTCGAACGTGGCGTCCGATTCATCGAAGTCTCACACAACCTGAATTTCCTCAACGGAATCGGCTGGGACGTGCACCACGAAGGGATTCTCGATCAATACAAATTGATTCGCGAACTCGACAGCGCGGTCTCGACATTGATCGTCGATCTTGAATCCAGGCAGCTGCTGGACAAGACACTGATCGTGATTACGACCGAGTTCGGCCGCCCTGCGGGATTCGACGCTCGCGGCGGGCGGGCACATCAGGGAACGGCCTTCAGCTGCGTGCTCGCTGGTGGCGGCTTGAAGCATCGCGGCGCATGGGGTGTTACAGACGAAATGTCGAGTAAGATTCTGCAGAGCCCGGTTTCGGTTCCCAACTTCTTCGCGACGATCTGCGCGGCGGTTGGAGTCGACTATTCGAAAAATCTTTACGATGGAGATCGACCTGTGCCAATAACGGATCGGGGCGAGCCGATTCGTGATTTGTCAGACTGACTTACCACATTCGCGCCCGGTCTAGGTGTCAACTTATTGGACGGCACGTCCCTACCGCAAAGCATTGGAAACTCGGTCGTGCGAAGGAAAAGCGACCAGCTTCCGTGTCGAGTCACGTGAATTCAAGCGGCTGAAATGGGACAATCTGCGTGATCGCAACTCCAATGCCGAATTTGATTTGGAGTTCGGCTGAGTTTTTTGACCCTACGCGGTCTGCTCGCACTGAATGCTCCGCGCCCGCTGTGGCTCGCAGGCGAGGGCGAAGACCCCGGGATCGTTGCCGCCGCCTTTGGCTCCCCGTTGAAGAAAGAGAGACTGGTGACCTTCACCGGCGAGACGGGGCAGGAGCAAGCCGCAGCCGTCCAGTGGCTACTGAAGTAGATGAGACCGACTCTCCAGATAAACTCCAAGGCCTTCCGGGCTATGAAACAAATTCAAATGAAACCATTTCAACTCCACCCGTTGTTTGCGATCCCGCTATTTGTCGCTCTTGCGCTTTTCACTCAACCGAATGCTCTGGCCGCAAAGGAGCCGGCGGCGAAAGCGAAGGCCGTCGACGAGAAGCAGCGGGAGAATATGGAGTTCCGCGCGGCGATCTGTGCCCATCATATCAGCTCCGGACTATGGGTGGTGGGACGGGATTACCAGCGGACCGCGGAAGAAGTCATCGCGCAGGACATCGCCCCGTTCACGTATTTCGGTTGGCAACCCGATTTCAAATACCTCGTCGAGGATCAACGCAAGATCATCACGGTGACGGCTCCTGGCGCTCCGCCCCGCAGCGCGCGATACACCGGTGATCAGGGCAGCACGATTCTGCCACGCGGCAAAGAGGACGTTTTCTTCAAACCCGTCAAAGTGCCCCGCAATCTCCCCGATGCTTCCACACAGGACTGGCCTATGGGCGAGGTCGGTGCGACGGCGCCTGTGCCCGACGGCGTTGACTCGAAATCGGTGGCCGCCGCGCTCGATTGGGCGATGGCTCAGGAAGAGCAGAACACTCGCGCCTTTGTCGTCGCCTACGATGGCAAGATCATCGGCGAACGTTACGCCCCCGGCTGGACGAAAGATACACCGCAGATCAGCTGGTCACAGGGTAAAAGCATCACCGCAACCCTGATCGCCATCCTCGTGCAGCGCGGTCTTCTGGAGATTGATCAGCCGGCGCCAATCAAGGAGTGGCAGGGAGACGCACGGAGCGAGATCCGGATCCGCGATCTCCTTCACATGAGCAGCGGTCTGGACTTCACTAATCTTGGATTCAAGGGCGAGACCTTGACGACCGAAAACCAACACATGCGGGTTTACTTCGATTCCCTCAACGTGTTCGAGCACGTCATCAAAGCGCCTGCGAAGGTTCCGCCGGGAACGCGCAACTCCTATCTCAACAGCGATCCCTTAAGTCTGGGCAAAATCATTCGTGACACGGTCGAGGCTCAGGGAGAAGACTATCTCACCTTTCCGCAGCGGGCTTTGTTCGACAAGATCGGTGCCCGCAGTCCGGTTCTGGAAACCGACCCCTGGGGCAACTTCATCATGTCGGGCTACGACTACCTGTCCGCCCGCGACTGGGTCCGCTTCGGGCTGCTCTATCTCCAGGATGGCGTCTGGCAGGGAGAGCGGATTCTGCCCGAAGGCTGGACTGATTTCGTCACCACACCGGCGCCGGCCGACCAGAAACAGAATTACGGCGGAATGTTCTGGCTCAACCGGACGCCTCGGATGGATCAAGTCCCTGAGGACACGTATTGGCCGGCTGGATTCATGGGCCAGGTGACGATGATCATCCCCTCTCGCAAACTGGTCGTCGTGCGGATGGGACCCAGCGCCAAAGGTGTCTATCCCTACCTGAACGAAACGATCGGCCGCATCCTGAAAGCGATCCCGTGAAACCGGGAAGACCCGTATCACGAAAACTCGCGGGACCTTATCGAACCACCGTCGCTGCACCCGCACTGTGCTCGATGAGGACGATGCCGGCCTTCCGCAGGTCTGCTGACGCCGAAAGTGGCGGCTGGTTGCCCTGTCGGAAGACTAATTGTCGCCGAAGAGGAATCTATCACAAGCACGATGGTAAAATTCGTAGCGTGATTGATTCAAACAGCAAGGTTCAGTCATTCAAGCAGGAAGACATCGAAGAGATTTCCCCGTCAAAGAACTGGATCATTCCGGGCGGATTGGCGACAGCGATGACGCTGTAAGAATTCTGCGACTTGATCGCCTTCTTGAGTCGTCAACAGTGAGTTCACACGATCACATCATGAATCACTTCTCCGGTGACGTCGGTCAGTCGGAAATCTCGGCCTGAGTAGCGGTAAGTGAGTTTCTCGTGATCCAGCCCCATCAGGTGCAGAATAGTGGCATGCAGGTCATGGATGTGGACTCGGTCCTCGACGGCCTTGAAGCCGAACTCGTCGGTTGCGCCGTGGATGTGACTGCCTTTGGCGACGCCGCCCGCAGGCCATGTCGTAAAGCCGTGATTGTTGTGGTCGCGGCCTTTGCCGAGTCCCATGTTGGTTCCCGGCGCGGGTGACTCTATCGTTGGCGTGCGAAGCTGGACAAACTGGTGGTCCGCCGACTGACGCTCAAGTCGCCCCGCTCTCAGAGGGCATCTGGGAATTGAGGAAAGATAGAGAAACAACTGCTCGCAATTCTTGGCAATTCAGGCGAACCGTTTTCGCTAAATGCTAAGTGTACTGTACGGGCTTCCTGTTCAAATAGCTGAGGGACAGTCTGAAGTCGCCCCAGCCTCTCAAAAATGTCCGCCTAAATATCCCACTTTTCCAGATGCCCTCTCAGGGGTGTTCTGCGTCTGGCTGACCATTTCCCACAACGAACGACGCTCGGGTGAGGCACGGGGATTATGGCTTGGACACGATCGGGACCACACGAAAATCAGACTGCCATTTGTCGGGCGTGACTTCGCAACGGATGTAGCCGCGTTCGCTGTTGTAGAATTTGACGAACGGGTTGTCGGCCAGCACGCCGTCTGTGTCGGCTTGGCTTTTTCGGCTTCGTCACCTCCGACCGGCTGGGATCCCACACGCTTCACTTTGTGTTTACAATGAAACGGACTAAACCACATTCGGTCTTTCGTTTTCGAAGTCGGAAATGCCAAGCAGCTTGACCGGGACCGATGCCATACCTAATCCTGACGGCGGCTGCATGCCGAAGCATCAATGAGTACGTTCACGAAAATTTTGCTGATCGGATTCTTCTGCATTTCCGTACTTGCCGATGCCGCACCCGGTAGATGCGGGGAGGCGAACACCGGTGGTTCCCTCACCTGGCAGCAGAAGTCGGTCGAGTATGCCCGCATCATGTCCCGGGTGAAATGGACGCCGGTGGCTGACGGCATGCCGAGGCGGGGCGGCCATTTTACAGCCGGAAAGGAGTACACCGGCGTTCCTTACTCGAGCGTCAAGCACGTCGGCCGATACATCGGCTTTGACATCTTCCTGAAGACCTTCCTCGCTGCGGTCGAGAACCCGAAGAGCGTCCTCTATACCGAAAATCTTTACGGGAAGGTGAGCAACGCAGAGTGCTACTACGGCAAGGTCTGTTCCTCTTACACCAGCTACGCCCTGCAGTGCGGCATCTGGTATGTCAGCAAGGTTCATGGACCCCGGTTTCGCAATGGCGTCACAATCGTCGAGCCGCAGTCGGCTCAGCCCGGCGATGTCATCTACACACCGCCAGCCAGGAAGAACGGGGGCTCGCACGTGGAAATAGTGACGGACGTCGTTCGAAACGAGGATGGCAAGGTGACGCATGTCCGAGTCGAAGAAAGTCGGCCGCAAACCACCAGCAACACTCTGCGCAGCGCGAGTGCTTTCGACGCACACCTGGCTTCCAGAAACCGGGAGCTGTACCGCATCACCGATCTCGATGCCTGGCGCGGGGGCAACAAGGCAGAGTCGTTTCTGTTCCCGAACTACGAGGACGACTTGGCAACCCCACAAATCAATCGCGTCCTGCTCCTCGATCGCGGCGATTGGGTTCCCTAACACAAAGGGCAATCCGTGAAAATCAACATCATGGACCGTGATGGCCGGGGGATTCGGTCGCTAATGATCAAGCGGGGCGACAAGGTGATTGAAGAAATCAAGCAGCCCGGGAAGGGCGTCGTGGAACGTTCGTTCGATACCTGCGGCGATTACACAGCCCATTGCGTGATGAAGGGTGGATCTCTGAGCCAGTCCTGCGAGTTCGCCGTCAGCGAACTCGACTTCAGCCTTCCGGCTAAGAACGTTCCGCGAAGCAAGTCATGGGATATCGAACTCACGTCCGGCAACATGAACGCGATCATCATTTACTTTAAGAACTCAGCCGACGGCTCCGACGAACACAACGTGTTCATCACTGCAGAAGACCGTAAGGCCGGCAAGGTGACCATCCCCGCCAGCGTCATTCAGAGGGCCAGCAAGATGCAAGTATGGCTGGTCGGAGAGAACCGATATGGGCGACTAAAAAAACGCCGGGACATCCAGGTAACCGACTAACGGCCGCCCCGTCGCTACGAACACCGCTGATTGCCAGGTCTGCCGGTTGCGAGGCCTATTGACGGCCCATCTGCCGTGACATCGCACGATGT
>CAUZFZ010000182.1:0-19324 GCA_963579025.1 Planctomycetota bacterium
TTTCTTCTAGTTTCTTCTAGTTTCTTCTAGTTTCTTCTAGTTTCTTCTAGTTTCTTCTAGTTTCTTCTAGTTTCTTCTAGTTTCTTCTAGTTTCTTCTAGTTTCTTCTAGTTTCTTCTAGTTTCTTCGGTTCGCTCGCCAATTGAGGAAATTGAGGAGAAGGCTGGCTGGCGACTTCAGAAATCGATCGAGATGTCGTCTTAAACTGATTGCAGGTCCAAATTCGAACAGTATAGTATTTTGTGCATGGTAGCGGCGTTTTCAGTTGTGATCGGATTGATGATATCGAACCCAATTCCATCACGAACCGGCATCCATCGAGTCAGCAAGTGAGGACGAGTTCATGTCCGAACAGTTCGAAGCCTTGGTCACGATTACGAAAACGGGTTCACCTGACGTCACTGTTCGACTCGACGCCGATACAGGACAGATCACACTTGGCGGCCAGTCGACGAATGGCGAGATCGTCCTCCAGGACAACTCTGGCGACACGAGAATTCTTCTGAATGCCGAGGGCCAGGCGCTGACCATTCAGCGAGGCGATGGCACACATGTTGTTGAGTTAGGCCCCCATGGCGACCTCATCCTTGGTGGCGGCTCGGACCGGACTCCTGCCGGCGGCCAGGATGGTGACCTCGTGATCAATTCGGCCAGTGGAGATGCCACGATTCATCTCGACGGTAGTGCCATGGGGCGTTTCGGAGGTTCTGGTGCCGACGGGCGCGCCACCTTCTTTCGGGCTGAAGAAACGAGTCCAGGGCCGGACACTAAGGCGACGATCTACGTCAATGGCGACCGCGGCAACATTCGTCTGGGCGGCAACGACGTGGATGGCAGAATGGCATTCTTTCAAGCGAAAGTAATAGGCACTGACCTCTACGATTACAATGGCAAGGCCACAGTTCAGATTCAGGGATCTAACGGTGACATAAGACTGGGAGGTAACGGACAGGACGGTGATCTGTTCGTGAACAATGGCAATGGAGATCGGACAATTCAATTAGACGGAGAAGGCGCTACGGCACGATTCGGGGGCGCAGGTGCTAACGGACGGGCAACTTTTTTTCACGCTGACGAGGCCAATCCTACGCCCGATACGAATGCTACAATCTACGTGAACGGCGAACGCGGGAACATTCGCCTGGGTGGCAATGGAGTCGATGGACGGATGGCATTCTTCCGTTCGGCGGAAACAGGGACTGATCTGTATGATTACGACGGCAAGGCCTCGATTCAGCTACAGGGGTCGACTGGGGACATCATCCTGCAGAATGCCGACTGTGCAGAAGACTTTGACGTCTGCCCGAACGCCGACGCGGAGCCTGGCACGGTGATGGTCATTAACGCTGATGGAAGGCTTGAACCGAGTACCATGGCGTATGACAAACGGGTCGCCGGCGTTGTTTCCGGAGCGGGCGAATATCAGCCGGGTCTTGTGCTGGATCGGCACAGCGATAGAGAGGACAGGCTTCCTATTGCGATGCTGGGTAAGGTGTACTGCCAGGCCGATGCAGACATCGAACCGATTGGGGTCGGGGACCTGCTGACGACTTCGCCGACGTGCGGCCATGCAATGCGTGCACTCGATCCGTCAAAGGCGTTCGGCACTGTGATCGGCAAGGCTCTGAAGCCACTGGGATCCGGGCAATCCATGATCCCGATTCTCGTTACTCTCCAGTAGCGTTGCCGCAAGTGAGCCGTTCTGACAGTGTGCATCGGCGTCCTTTAGTGATGGGTCCGTGTTATGGCATCTCTTCGAAGTCAGGCAGCGTGTATTGGACTGTCGGGCAGGATTTCCGTCATTCGGAATTTCTTTGGTTACGCATCTCCCCCGCCTTGGAACCTCGCGGGGTCACAGACTGGGCTTCCGCAATCCCTTTCCCTTCTTGCGCAGATGCAGCGACTGAAACTTCCTCATTTCCATTTGAACGGCGTACGAGTTGGCACGGATGCCAGCGATCTGATGGAGCCAAGTGACGAGCAGAATCTGGACTGTGCCGTACAGTTGTGCCGCGACATTTTTGCCGCAGCAGGCATCGGCGTCGGACGATTCGAGCGAAACTGGTGGATCCCGCTGTCGGACAACACTGGCTTCGACATTCTTGATGACAAATGCGAAGCTGAAGACCTTGTCGATGAATATACTGTGCCGAACGACGGGGTGGATGTGTTCTTCGTCGATGTATTCGTTGATCCAGACACGGCCGGAATACTTGGCTATTTCCCGAAAAACGGTGACGGCGTTGTCGTTGAATCTCGCAGCAGCACATTTCTCGGCACGGCACGCACTATGGCACACGAACTTGGCCACCTGCTTGGTGGCCTTGGAGACAATGACGTCGAGGTCGGTGGCAATCCGGATCCCACGAACCTGTTGTCTCAAACCCAATTCGCCGCAACCCAACCGGACAACCAGGTCGCGATTCCTGGTTCTACCAGTCTTAATGTAAATCAGGTTAATGACATCAAGGGCCACGCTAATATCAAGCCGCCCTGTTAGTCAGGCGGTTGAGGACTTCATTATGGTTGATCGCAGAAGAAAAGCTGACCAATTGCGTGATTGCGTGATTGGACGCGACGCATCCATGTCTCGTGGACAGGCTTTTGCTGTTCTGGCGACGACGTCCCGGCCGGATCGAGAGTCGCTGCTGGCTTCGGTCATCAGGGACCCTGCCGAACGGAGCAGCACGCGCACTGCCGCCGCCATCGCTTTGGGCAGGATCGAAACCCGGGATGCTGAGCAGTTGCTGATTCAGTGCATTAAGGCTGTGGATCACCGCACGCTCCAGGAAGTCTTGCGCTCGCTGGGGCACATTGGGAGACTTGATGCTCTGGCTGCCATCGAATCCCTCAGGCTTCCACCAAGCCATCCAGCAGGAGAAGCGGCCCGGTTTGCCACGACGCTGATTGCGCACCGGTTTGGCCTGGAAGGTCGAGACTGGCATCAGCCATCACCAGAACAGTTCCTGCCTCCTCCCGAGCAGGACTTCGACAGGATGGATGTCCAGCCATCCCCTGCAGAACATTCACGGCAGGTTCTGGCAGACCTCGGCCGATATCCACACGGCGTACAGCTTGACCCAAACAGGATGCTGCTGGTCCATTGCGGAGGCAACGTCAACACGCTCTGCATGAATTCAGAGTTCGCCAACGCCGAAAGTGTGCATCGCATCCGGGACCGAAAGACCCTGTTAGGAATCGTGGCATTGCAGTCGCCGGAATCGGGCCATCATTCTGTGTGTTTCCTGATACTGACGGCACCTTCACAAAGTGGCGACGAGATCAATATTATGGTGCCGCGGTGCTCGGGCAAGCTGGCCCTGGCCGGCTCCACGCACCTGGTTGCGGGGGGGATCCAATTCGCTCTCCGCTCCATCAGGTGGCCGGGCAGCGTTGCAATGGATGTCCAGGGGACTCTTCGCTTTGACGGCTCAATCGCGTTGACAACGGCGACAGCGTCAAGACATCGGGAACCGCGACGTCGCCCCGCACGTGCAGTCGATCCTCGTCCGATGGGATGCGAATCCTGACTCCCTGCACTTCGTCGGCCGCGAATCTCCCGAGTTCCTCGCCAGTGGATGGAAACTTGGAAACTGAGTGAGAAGAAACTAGAGAAGAAACTAGGAGAAGAAACTAGGACAGGCATTGTAATTGGCGTTCCGTCGGGGTACACGTCGACATTCAAGGGTGTGCAGCGTTTCCAGACGGGGGTATTTGCGATGACGATGGCTCGGAAGACTCTGGTGGATTCTTCGGTGACTCCGTATTACCACTGCATCTCTCGGTGTGTGCGGCGTGCGTTTCTGTGTGGAGAGGGGTGTGAGCACCGCAAGCAGTGGGTGGAAGACCGGTTGCAGGAACTGGCCGGGATCTTTGCGATTGAAGTGTGTGCTTATGCTGTGCTGGATAACCATCTGCATGTTGTGCTGCGGCTGAACGATGGGGTCGCTGCGGGGTGGTCGGACGAAGAGGTGGTGCGCCGCTGGGGGCGCCTGTTTCCACCAAGGGGGAAGGACCGGAAGCCGCTTGAAGTTACAACGGCGTGGGTCAACGACCGGTTGCAGGATGCGGCGTGGGTGGCGAGTGCTCGGGAGCGGCTGAACTCGCTGGGGTGGTTCATGAAGTGCCTGAAGGAACCGCTGGCGCGGCAGGCCAATTTCGAGGACAAGTGCAAAGGCACGTTCTGGGAAGCGCGGTACAAGAGCATTGCGATCCTCGATGAAGAAGCTCTGCTGACCACTCTGGCGTATGTGGACCTGAATCCGCTGGCCGCGGGGATGGCGCGGACTCCGGAGACATCGGCTCACACATCAGTGAAGGCTCGCGTGGAAGACTGCCGGACGCGAGGCGTGCTGGAGGAAGTCGCGGACCAGCCATCCGATCACACGCGTCTGGATCAGAATCTGGAGGACGAATCGTTCTGGCTGGCTCCGATCGAGGAGCGTCGGGAACGTGGCGGAGAGCGGGCGGGGATCACATCGCAGGTGAATCTGGCGAGCTATCTGCGACTGCTGGACTGGTCAGCGCGGCTGTTGCGGCCGGGGAAGTCGCAGATGCCGTTCGAGGTGGCGGGCATTCTGGAGCGTCTGGGGAGCAGCGCTGATGTGTGGCGTGATCGACTGGAACGTCTACGGCGTCGCGACCGTCTGTACGGCGTGGTGTTCGCGACAAACCGCGCCTCGATCAACCGTCTCGCCGAGACCCGAGGAGTGAAGAAGCTGAGCAACGTCACCGGCTGTCCGGACTGAGCCCGGCAAAGACGGTGACCGCCCCGACGCATTTCTGGCCGCGCCCCAAGCTGGTAGAGTCGATGTCCCGGCGCGGAGTCACTTCCACGGCGTCCTGAGTGCATGCGACGTCTTACCTCGCCGTATTCGAATTCCATCCCCGAATTCGGACGTTTCGGAAGGCGTCGAGCCCTTGCAGCATCGACCATCGACTGTCCGCATTCTCTGCCAGGGCACTTATATGATGGCTTTTCCATGCCTGTCCGAACTGATTTGCAATGCGGTCCGGCGAACGGACGGTTGCGGGGCGAACCGGGCAACACGCAGTCAGCAAAGGAGCGTCTTCGAACGCACGTTGTCACAATTAACGGTACGATTTGAAGACAACTCTCTGGAGCATTCGTGTGGCAAACGGCACTGGTTCACGACTTCCTGCCTACTCGGTCGTTGGAGTCATACTGATTCTTGTCGGGGTCGGCCTCCGTGCCGTAATTCTTCCGTCATCGGAAGCTGACCCGGACGCGATCGGCTTCGGCGTCGAGAAATCCAGGATGGTCGAGGCGGAAGGCGTCATTCTGAAGCTGACGCCGATTCTGAAGAGCGAACTCGCTCACAGTGTTATGAATCTGCGTCTACCCGACGCGCTGACGCGGTCGCGGTTTGCCGACACCGTCGATGTTGCCGGCCTGAGAGACACTGCCCCACACGAGTCCGGCAGTATCGAGCGACTGGCTCTCCGCATGTTCAACTGGCAGGTGGTCCAGGCGGCCGAACTGTGCATCGAACGAGACACTCTGCGTTTATGGGTGCCGCTGTTTGAGACGGTCGACTATTTCGAACGAGCCGGGTTTTCAATCGTGCGTGGCGAATTCGACGCAGAGCGGCCGGACCGTATTCACACAGAAGTCAGCTTTGAGGGCACCGCTCGCGACCCGAACGGGCAACTTCTACTCGTCGAAGCGAAGCAGGTGCTCACCTGGCAGCCGACCGTCAGCAAGCCCCGCGATACCAGTGCGTCGGACCACGAGAGCACATCTCCTGCCGAGACAGACTGGCAGCTTGTCGGCTGGCATCAAGAGTCGATGAAAACGACGGCCGCCGAGACGCCGCTGTTTGCGAAGTCGCTCGATGCTCTAGTGCCGGATCCAGCACTGCGGGCACGGCTGCGGCATAGTCAACATGAGGACTTCATCCTCAATAAGTACGCAGCCCTGGTGGGGAAACGTGCGTGGACTCCGCCGCATCCTGACTTTGCATTCGTTTCGCAGGATCGGCATCCGGCGGTGTCGGTGGTCGACTTTGATGATGACGGGCTCGACGACCTGTACGTGATGGCTCGCTGGGGACGGAACATTCTGCTGCACAATCGCGGCGGCTGGTTCGAGGACGCGGCACCGAACGTCGGGCTGGATATCGACGGATTCTGTTCGAGTGCCGCCTTCGCCGACTTTGACAACGATGGCGATCCCGACCTGATGCTCGGCCGCACGCTGCAGCCCAGTCTCTATCTGGTGAATGAAGACGGTCATTTTGTTGATCGATCGGATCAGCTGCCGACAGGCGTCCTGCCATCGCTGGTCAGCTCGGTGTCGACCGCCGACGTCAACAACGACGGACTGCTGGATGTGTACTTCTCGACGTATGCCGCCCACCTGCTCGAAGACGAGCTGGATTCGCGGAGGGGCGACGAGAACCGCTTGCTCTCGAGATTTCTCTCTGAGACCGACGCACTGGAACTCGACAATCGCGTCGGCAGCCGGGACTACGATCGGTATCTGGCCAATGCCGGACCACCGAATGTGCTACTGATCAACCAGGGCGACGGCCGATTCGCGGTCGCCGACCAGAACAAGACGGCGCAGGGCTGGCGGCACACGTATCAGGCTTCGTGGAGCGACTATGACAACGACGGTGACCCGGACGTGTATCTCGCGAACGACTTTGCCGTCAACACGCTGCTGAGAAACGACGGGCCGGCAGGATTTGTCGACGTGGCTGAGGAATCCGGCACGACGGATATCGGATTCGGTATGGGCGCGGGCTGGGGCGACTTTGACAACGATGACCGACAGGACCTGTATGTCTCCAACATGTTCAGCAAAGCGGGACGCCGCATCACATCGCAATTGAAGAACATCGATGGCCGGTTCGGGCGAATGGCGCACGGCAACTCACTGTTCTGTGCGGCGGACGGCGGGTTCCGGAAGGTCTCGGGATTCAGACCGAACGACTTGCATGTCGAGAAAGCCGGCTGGTCCTGGTCCGGACAGTTTGTCGATGTCGACAACGATGGCTGGCTCGATGTGCATGCCCTGAGTGGCTACTACACGGCGCCGAAGGAGATTGCCGTTCAGGTCGACTTGTGAAGTCTGTGGTGGCGCACGGTCGTGCGACGAGATTTCAACGCGACGCTGCAGATGGGCGACGCATTCGCTGACTCAAACGAAGCAGAAGCTTGGAGTGATGAGAACGAGGACATCTCGAACCTGCGACATCCCTTCAGTGGCAGCGAGCGGAATCGTCTGTTCCTGAACCGAGCGGGCAAGCAGTTTCTGAACGTCTCGGGGTTGTCCGGTGTGGACTCGCCAGCGGATGGTCGCGTCGCTGTGTGGTTCGATTACGACCGAGATGGACGGCAGGACCTGGCCGTGATCAACAGCAGCAGTCCGCTGCTTCAGCTCTACCGGAATCAGATCGGTCCGCGAGATGCAGAATCGACACACGGATTCATCGTGGTCCGATTCGTCGGCGGAAACCGGACAACTAAGCCCTCCGAACAATTCAGCAACCGCAACGGTCTTGGAGCCAAAGTCCGCGTCAAACTGGATTCGCAATCACTGCTCCGCGAACACCTGCCCTCACAGGGATTGGCCGGCCAGAACAGCTCGGTCATGCTGATTGGTATCGGACAACACAAGACAGTTGAGCGACTCGACATCACCTGGCCATCCGGTCGAACGCAGTCAGCAAACGGAATCGCCGCGGGCACTGCTGTCACTGTCTTTGAGAACGCGGACGACCGGCCGACTGACGCGAATCCCGAATGGCCGCCGGGTTTCTCGATGAACCGATGGCGGCGCCAATTCGAACCGTCGCCCGACCGCACTAATCCGTCATTGGCGGCGTTAGAAACCAGATTGAATCCGTCTGCGATTCTGGAAGCGGTCCAAAGCGACAGTGCCGCGCCGGAGGTACTCGTCGTCACCACAATGGCGAGCTGGTGTACGTCTTGTGCGCGTCATCAGCCGACCGTTAATGAACTGCGTGACGCCTTCTCACGCAGCGAGGTGGAAGTCGTTGGTTTCGCCGCAGATCCGGACGATCCCGCTGACGCCGTGCAGGAATTCCTTGAGCGACACAACGCCTTGTATCCGGCCATTGTCGATCCGCCGGATAAACTTCGCGGGACGATCGACCGAGTGCTCGCCGAGTCACATGCGTCAGACGCTCTGCCGACGTCGATCATCGTGGCGAAAGACGGCCGGGTGATCAGTGTCGAAGGTGGGATTCCGACGGTGTCTCAACTGCGCCAAGTCCTGACAACAGCTTCCAACCAGGCGGACTTTAAATAGTGGGGTCGGGTGGCTGGCGGTCGAGCGTAGCGAGCCCCCAGCACTGCAACTGGGGGCTCGCTACGCTCGACCCCAGCCACCCCAATATTCAACGCTGACAATGCTCTATCAAATATCCGCGGTCCCGCCATCACAGAAACATGGATTCGATGGCGACCAGCCGTTCGGAAATCCGGACCAGGATTGGTGCCAGGTTTTCGCGGGATGGTGCGTCGCACTCGCGGATGCGGCCGTTGAGCTGTTCCCATCTTGTGTACGCGGTGGCGCAGGTGTCACGAAGCGTTGCCCCAGCCACATCACTCAGTAGCAGCGTGTGCATCTCGCGAGCGGAACTGCGGAACTGACGGCACTGTTCAACCAGTGCCCGGCGATCCGCTGCGAACTCGCTGCGGTTTCGAAGCCACAGATCGATGTCCTGTTCGAGCAGTCCGGAAAGCCGCTCAAGAGACGCCGCCAGATCATGAGCTTCTTCGCGACTGAAGCCGCCCGGCACACCCAGTGGCTCGCGCAGTGCGACAAGTCGCTGCTCAATCTCGGCAATCGAGCCGCGGATTGCGCTGTGATTGATGCGGCGGAAGTGCCGGGAGAAACTCACCCATGCCGGAGTCAGATATCCGTAAGCGTCGACCAGTTCGTCCAGGTCCTCATCGCGTTCGACACAGTCGGCGAAGTGCTCACACACACCGTAGAAATCCGACGCGGCACTGGGAATCTGGTCTCGTCCGGGCAGTGTTACCAGCACGTTTAACGTGACAGATTCAAAGATCTGATCAACCTCCGCCATGATGCCCACTGTCAACTGAGACAACACTTGTCGGTCGATGCCTCGGGGCAGCCAAAGCAGTTCGTGAATGGCCTGGTCCACCGGCTGAATTCGCAGCACTGTGCGTTCGATATAGCGAGTCGGTGCCGAACACAGCGTACGCACCAGCGGGTTCCAGACGGACAGGAATCCTCGATAGGAAGCGACCAGTTCGTCGTAGCCGGCTCCTTCGGCGGTGTCTTCGGCAAACCCGGCGGCGATCTGGTGAGCTTTACTGGCTTCCAGTTTGAGCGCTTCCCGCTGCGGTGAGCGGCGGAGTTCAAAGTCGATGTCCTCGACCAGTCCGCGAAGATAAAGAGTCAGTGCCTGAGCGTGACGCAGCAGATTGCGCCGATCAATCTGCGGCTCGATACTCAGTCCTTCGCAGAGCGTTGCCTCCAGACGGTCGAGGCGCGCGACACACTCGCGGCACGGCCCAGCCAAGCCACGTGTCTGTCTCAGTCGGTACGAGAGCAACCGCCAGTCTCGATCGACCCGCTGTGTTTCCTCCAGGATCGCCCGGTGGTCATTCACAAGTGTGCTGCGACGCGCCAACGCTTGAGTCGCCGCCTGAAACTGAAGAGCTTCAGCAGTCAATGGTCGCAACGCCGCGTTTCGGGCGGCGTCCTGCTGCAAATGCGAACTCAGTGACGACGCCTCGCGACTGAACTCAGCAAATTGCGGCCGACTGCGCGCCAGTTGCGGCGTGAGTTGGGCTTGCGGAGCTAGATTCTGAGGCCGCGAGTGACGTCCTCGGTCGACTTGAGATTCGACGAGGATCCGCAGGATTCCACCGACGATGCGACGACTCTTGTCGTCCGCATTCGCGGAACGGCTCAGTTGACCGCATACAGAAAGAAACACGAGGCATCCGAAGATTGCGGCCGCCATGCTATGTTTCGAACGAGTTGGGGAAGTGATCGCTGTCAGATAGCGCCGTGAATTGCATGGACTCATTGCTGCAGACCTTTAGCGGTGTGAGAGAAACGTGCGGTTCGGATCGTCGGTCGTGCAGAAGCGCGATTCAAGGCGAATCGACCGTTCCGGTGTTTCAACGTTGCAAGCTGGCGGCCAAAGCTGCCATTCTCGTGTGCGTCCAGTTCGCGGCAGAGACTCCGTCAACCGGCCCCGTTCGGCACGGGTCTCCCGACCCCGCCGAGTCCACCGACCGCAGGTCTCCCCGATCTACCGGTCAGCGTCTACGATTCCCGTTTATGGAGGGAGACCTTCGGTCCGTGCCGCGGCGGGGTCGGAGACCCGCGCCGAACCATTTTGTAACTCCATCCCAGAGCGTTCCGCTGATTCGCATTCATCACCATCTTCTGCTTTTCCTGCTGATCGGAGCATCCGGCTGCGGAGACGGTAACGCCGAGCCGCCACTCAACTTCAGCGAGATACATACCTGGTCCATGCCCGTCGAAGGTGCGACGATTCCGGCTCCGCGAGCCATGACATGGGCACCGGACGGAAACCTGTTTGTGCTGGACAACTCGGGTCGCGTGCTCGTGTTTTCGGGTGACACCGGCAAGCTGGATCGCAAGTGGCATATGCCTGCCTGGGACGTCGGCCGGGCCGAGGGCATCTGCATTTTCAAAGATGGTCGCGTTGGAATTGCGGACACTCACTACCACCGTGTTGTCTTTTTCACGCAGACGGGCGAGTTGCTCGAAGACCAGATGCACGGCAGCTACGGACACGGTCCCGATCAGTTCGTTTATCCAGTCGGTATCACGCAGGATCCCGAAGAGAACTATTACGTGTGCGAATACGGCGGCGGCGACCGTGTGCAGAAGTACCGAGTCGACGGCGAATTGCTGCTTGAGTTCGGAAAGTTTGGCAGCGAGCCCGGCGAATTTCAGAGGCCCAGCGGAATCCTCTGGCACGACGGACACATTTACGTGGCCGACGCAATCAACAATCGAATTCAGGTGTTCACGGACTCGGGGGAGTTTGTTCGGATTCTCGGTGCCCCGGACGCGTTGCCGTCTTTACACTATCCGTACGACGTGGCACTCGGCCCGGACGGATTTCTGTGGACTGTCGAATACGGCAGCGGGCAGATTTCCCGGCTTGATCTGAATGGCCGCGTTGTGGGCGTTTTCGGCGTGACCGGCACTGGTCACGGGCAGTTCTTCACTCCGTGGGGACTGGCGGTTGATGGCAATGGACGCGTCGTCGTTGCAGATACGGGCAACCGGCGCATTGTGGAGCTGACACCGTGAACATCAGGCGCATTCTCAAGGCGATCATTCCGCCGCCCCGCCACAAGTTCGACTGGTTTCATTCAGCCCCGCTGGTCCTCTTTCTGCTGCTGTTTGCCGCGTCGATTTACACGCTCGAACGTACCGACACGGTGCTCTTCACCCGTCCGAATGCCTTTGGACTGATTGCCGTTTCGGTCTGGCTGTGGTGGCTGCATCTGGCGGGTTACAGCGGCCTGTCGCGTCAGCGTGCCATGTTGTCGCTGTGGGTTCGATTCACGCTGGCTGCCGTGTTCGTCATGGTGCTGGCCGAGCCGCGCGCCGTAAAGACGCGAGACGTCATCTCGGTTGTCTACGCCTTGGACGTGTCGGATTCGATCGGCGACGCCTCGGTGGACGCGGCGCTGGAGTTCGTTGCCAAACAGGTGCAGGAGAAACCCGAGCAGGACGAAGCTGGCCTGGTCGTCTTCGGCGGAACAGCCGCTGTCGAACTGCCGCCTCGCACGAGTTTCCCGTTTGAAGGAGTCGTGGCCTCGCGCGTGCAACGCGACGCGACCAACATCGAGCAGTCTCTGTCGCTCGCCGCAGCCATGCTTCCCGAGGAGAATCGCGGACGCATCGTGCTGATCAGCGACGGGACTTCGACCGGCGGGAACCTCACTCAGTTGACCGACGAGCTGAAGTCGCGCGGCGTCACTGTGGACGTTCTGCCCATCGAGTATCAGTACGACCGCGAAGTCTGGATCGAGCGTCTTGAACTGCCGCAGTACATCAAGCTGGGACAGGACTACGCCGTCACGGCGATTCTGTCGTCGCTGCAGCCAGGTTCCGGCAAGTTTATCCTGCGCGAGAACGGCGAGGTCATTACCGAAGAAACCGTTGTCTTCAATGCCGGCAAGAATCAGTACCAGGTTCCCATCCGGCTGCCTCGCGCTGGCTACTACGAATACCAGGCGACGATTGAAGTCGCTCCCGGACAGGACAACCTGCGGCAGAACAATACGGTGCTCAACTTTCTCTTCGTGGACGGCGAAGGCAAAGTTCTCGTCGTGACGGATCCGGCTGGAGACGAACGAGACGCCGACGCTCTAGTTAAAGCGATTGAGGAAACCGATCGCCTGGTCGAACGCGTCACGGCGTTCGAGTTCCCGCACGACACGCTTTCCCTGATGCCGTACGACTGCGTCGTGTGGGTCAACACACCATCGGACTCATTCGACGAAGCCCAGATGGACGCGATTCACGACGCTGTACGTGATCTGGGCACGGGTTTTCTGATGGTCGGCGGCCCAAACAGCTTCGGCCCCGGCGGCTATCACCGCACATCGGTCGAAAAGGCCCTGCCGGTTTCGATGGACGTGTCGCAGAAAAAAGTGCTTCCCAAAGGAGCACTGGTCGTCGTGCTGCACACGTGCGAGTTCCCCGAGGGCAACACCTGGGGCAAGCGGATCACCAAGCAGGCCATCAAGGTGTTGACCGGACAGGACGAGGTCGGCGTACTGGTTTACGGCAATGGAGAAGAGTGGCTCTTCAAACTGACCCCCGCCGCCGACTACGACAAAATGGTGCCGAAGATCAACAACGCCCAGATCGGTGACATGCCCAGTTTCGCGCCGACCATGCAGATGGCTTTGACCGAGCTGAAGAAGAGCGATGCGGCAGCGAAACATGTCATCATCATTTCAGACGGTGACCCGTCTCCACCGGCCCCGGCAGTGCTGGCAGAATTCAAAAAGCAGCAGATCACCATTTCGACCGTCGCAGTCTTCCCTCACGGTGGCGTCGAGATTTCCACGTTGCGTTACATCGCGACGTCGACTGGCGGTCGCTACTACTTCCCGTCTGATCCCAACATTCTGCCGTCGATCTTCATTAAAGAAGCCAAGACGCTGAAACGCACGATGATCCAGGAGAAGGAGATCTTCCCGCAGCCGGGCATCATCTCTCCGATCCTGAAAGGCGTTGAGTCCATTGCGGCACTGGACGGTTACGTCCTGACGTCGCTCAAGCCCGGAGCCGAGGCCATTCTTGAAACTCCGCCCGGCGAAGAAGAAGGACAGGACGAAGTCGATCCGATCCTGGCCAGGTGGCGATACGGACTCGGCAGCAGTGCCGCGTTTACATCGGACCTCAGCACGCGCTGGGGAAAGAACTGGCTTGGATGGGACAAGTTCAAGCCGATCGTCAAGCAGTTGATGACAGACATCTCTCGCGTACGTGAGCCCGGCCGGTTGCGGCTCTGGACGTATGCGTCCGGCGGTGACGGGGTCGTCATGGTTGAGGATTTCAATCCCGACTATTCGTTCCTGGAAATCGCTGCCGTCATCAACGGCCCGGACGATCTGTCCGAGACCATTCCTCTGCGACAGGTCACACCGCGACGTTACCAGGCTCGCGTGCCGCTTTGGGGGCAGGGTCGATATCAGGTCATCATCCGCGGACAGGGCGACGGACGAGACGAAGTCAAAGCCGGTGGGTTCATCGTGCCCTACTCGCCCGAGTATCTCAGATTCCGCTCGAACCCAGTTATCCTTGAAGAGATTCGCGAAAAGACCGGTGGTGAGTTGCTGACAGCGGACACGACAGCCGAAACCATTTTCGGTCGACGAGACCCCAAGCAGAGTTCCAGTCCGATCTTCGACTGGTTCCTGATCGCGCTGGCAATTCTGATCCCGCTGGACGTTGCGATCCGGCGCATCCAGATTGACTGGTACGTTGTCAGCAGTCTGTTCCAGCGGAAGCAGCAGGCCGGTCCGGCAACAGCGACGATGGGCACGTTACTGCAGCGGAAACAGGATATCGGCAGCCGCCTGGACGCGGCTCGTTCCGGAGTCGACCGCACAGCAGCTCGCAAGGCATCCCGTCCGGCAACGCCCATCCCCGGGACGACCGCTGGTTCGTCAAAGGCGAAGAAGCCGGCAGCAGCGAAATCGGCACCGACGCCCGCCGCATCCGGATCAACGACCGGCAAGCTGCTGGCCATGAAGCGCAAACGCCAGCAGGACGAAGACGGATAACCGAGACTCTTTGTTTCCTCCTGCTTATGCACGGCGAATTACGAATGACGGAAGATGTCGATCTTGTGATTGCTGTCGATCCGGATGAAGCTGTCACTCTGCTGGACCGTCTGGATGCATCTGAATTTCAACTGCAGAGCCGTTCCTGATCACACACCGTCATGACCAACGTCACGCGCATTCTGGCTGAGATTGAATCGGGCGACCGGCAGGCTGCGGATGAGCTGTTGCCGCTCGTTTATGGCGAACTGCGGGCGCTGGCCGAGTCGCGGCTGGCTCAGGAACGTAGCGGGCACACGCTGCAGCCGACGGCACTCGTTCACGAGGCCTGGCTGCGTCTGGCCGGGGCCGGGAACGAAGCCGACGAACCAAAGTGGGACTCGCGCGGACATTTCTTTGGCGCGGCCGCTCGCGCGATGCGCCGGATTCTTGTCGACCATGCGCGGCAGAAGCAGAGCCTGAAGCGCGGGGGTGACGTCGCCCGAGTGGACGTCGACGTTGATCAGCTTGAAGGCTGCGTGCCGGACGACGAGCTGCTGGCGCTCGACGAGGCACTGGAACAGTTCGCGCTGGTCAATCCGGAGAAGGCTGAGCTGGTGCAGCTCCGTTACTTCGGCGGACTGACGAACGAGCAGGCAGCGGCGTGTCTCGGCGTGTCGGTTTCAACGGCCGAGCGGTACTGGACGTACGCCCGCGCATGGCTGCACCAGGCGATGGCGGAGGGCTGAACGAGCGCTAAGCGTCACCCGTTCGAGGCAATCAACGTTGCTCGTTTAACGGCAAGCCGGAGGCGTCGGCGTGGGCCGCGCCGAAAACACCGACGCCTTCGGCTTGCCGTTAAACAAGGAATCTGGCCGCATGAACCCGTCGTGCCTGAAAATTCGTAGAATTCACTGAGGGAATCTCCGCGCAGAATCCGCATGAGGGACGTGGGACCGTCTCCGGCTGATTCGAGGCACACTGTGAACGAAGAACAGATCTTTTCCGAAGCTTTGCAGATCGCGTCTGCGACTGATCGCGCTCAGTTCCTGCGCATGTCGTGCGAACACGATGACGGGCTGCGACATCGCATTGAAGCGCTGCTTGACTCGCATTCTCAGGCCGGCGATTTCCTCAAACGGTCGCCGGTCGAGGCCTACAAGCCGACGGTCGTTCCGGGGCTCTCGGACGGCTCGGCTTCGGACGGCGATCTGGAATTCCTGAAGCCGTCAGCCAAAGAGGGCGTTCTCAGTGAACTCGGTGGCTACGAGGTGCTGTCGGTCATCGGCCGCGGCGGCCTGGGAGTCGTGCTGAAGGCGCGCGATCCAGCGCTCAACCGCGTCGTGGCGATCAAGGTCCCGGCGAGTGAATACGCGGCGAATGCGTTCGCCCGGCAGCGATTCGCACGCGAAGCTCAGGCGGCGGCGGCGGTCGCTCATGATCACGTCGTCACGATTCACGCCGTCGGCGAGGACGGCAGCGTGCCGTATCTCGTGATGGAACTCGTTGACGGCATCAGCCTGCAGGAGAAGATCGATCAGACCGGGCCGCTCGATGTGCTGCAGATTCTGCGACTGGGCACGCAGATGGCGCGAGGACTGGCCGCCGCCCATGCCCAGGGGCTGGTCCATCGCGACATCAAGCCGGCCAACATCCTGCTCGAAGACGGCCAGCGCGCGAAGCTGACCGACTTCGGTCTGGCCCGGGCCGTCGATGACGTGCGCATGACGCAAACCGGCATGGTCGCGGGAACGCCGCAGTACATGTCTCCGGAACAGGCACACGGCCGGCCGGTCGATCACCGCAGTGACCTGTTCAGCCTGGGTAGTGTTCTGTACGCGATGTGTACCGGTCGACCGGCGTTCCGCGCGGACTCGGCCATGGCCGTGCTGAAGCGGGTCTGTGACGACGAACAGCGGCCAGCGTGCGAGGTCAATCCGGCGGTTCCCGAATGGCTCAGCGACATCGTCGACTGTTTGCTCGCCAAGGATCCGGCCGATCGCATTCAGACCGCCGGCGAAGTGGCCGAACTGCTGGAACGCCGACTGGCTCATGTCCAGGAACCGGAAGCGTTCGCCGACCATTCGCCCGTGGTGCGCAGGCCGCGGTCGAACGATGCGGGCCGACGCGCCTTGAAGCGGGCCGTCCTGATCACGCGGCGTGTGGCGGCCGCGAGACTGGCAGTCAGCATCTGCGCGGGCATCAGCCTGGTGGTCGTCGTGATGGTCATGTCCGACGCTGCCCTGTCTGGGGCCCCGGTGCTCCCGATGCTCCTGCCCGTCGCTATCTGCGTTTTCGATGTGCTGACAATGCTCGTCTGTCTGCGGCTGCTGGAACGGCCCGAGACGATCCAGTCGCGCCGGGTCGCCGCGTGGCTCGCGCTGTTTCCGATGTCGCCTTTGTGGCCGCTGTCCGTGCCGATTGCCGCGTATGCGGTGTATCTCATTTACCGGCGGGACGTGGAGGAACTGTTTGTTCACGACCCGAGACGAGAGCCGAGGCACCGGCCAGTGCCGTCTGGCGGCGAAGACAGCGAACTTGACGGGCGGATGGAACCGGAACTCGCGCCCCAGGGGTTCGAGCCGCGTCGACCGACGGGCATGACCGGCACGATGACTCACTTCGTACGACTGTACCGCGGCCAGGGCAACGCAGGACGCAGCCTGGCCATTGGAGTGTGTCTGCTCGTAGCCGGTGTGGCGTTCTGGATCTACTTGAAGTCGCACCGCGGAACTCTTGAAGTTGTGGCCGATATGTCCGCTGGCATGTCGACGGACGACCGACCGACCCCTGCCGTGCCGCCGGCATACATTTCGTTCGACGCCATCCGCACGATTCCTGCGGAACACGCCCGAGTTGCCGCACTGGGCATCCTTCCGGACGGTCGATCGGCTCTGGCAGTCAGTCGCAACGAATCCGTCCGGATCATGGACCTGCAGACCGGAGAAACGATCCGGCAACTGCGAGCTCCGCAGCAGCGACCGGTCCCGGTCCAGAAAATCAGCACGAACGTGCCGTTGCCCGATCGGACCCGGCCTCCGGAAGTCGCTATCGCCGTTTCGGCCGACGGAAAATTGGGGGCCTTCGCGGGCGGTTACAATGGCGACCTGCGTATCTGGAATCTGGAGATCGGCAAGCAGGTGGCAGCGTGGCAACTGCCCGGATCTCCTGGCCCGAATCATCCGGGAATCGCCGCGCTGCAGTTTTCGCCTGACGGGACCGAGCTGCTGACGACCTCCGGGCTGCGGAATGCACTGGGCAGTAGAGCGCCCGTCGCTCAGATCGATGCGGTCTGGAACATTTCCGATGCAGAGGCCCGGCTGGAATTGCCGGTCTGCGCAGCTGGCGCGTGGTCTCCCCACGGCTCAACGTTAATCCTGGCAAAAACCAACAAGCAGGGCAGTGAGCTGCTGGTGGGCTCTGATGAATTGCGTCCGCTGAATTCGGCGAGTGCTCCGGAGCAGCGTCATGTCACGGCTCTGCAGTGGCTGCCCGACAACCGACTCGTTGCCGTGGCGTTCGCCCGGAATCTGCTCTCCCAACGGACGAGCGGACCTCAACCGGAAGTCGTCGTCGTGGACACGGAGACGGGGCTGACGATGAGGTCGCTGGCGACCGGCAACTGCCCGGTCAGTCAATTGCTGCTGTTGCCGGACGGCTTTCACCTGATGGTCTGCTCCGAAGACGGCCCGGTCACGGTGTGGAATCTGACGACCGGCCAGGAGGATGGACCATTTCACTTTGTGCGACGCGACGCGGACGTTTACATCGCAACGCCGTCGGCGAACGGTCAGGTGCCGATTGCGAACAGGTCGACGTCGGCCCGTCTGATCGCTGCCAGCCAGTGGACACTTTCTGCGCAGACCGGTTCCTGGCGAAACGATGGCGGTGTGGTCATGTTCGACCTGCCGCTGAGCTGGCAGCAGCGCCGCGAGCCACAAGTCATTCACGAGCTGAAATCCCACACGGCCGGCATTCAGTTCCTCAGTTTCGCTCCGGGCGGCCGCCTTGTCTCCGCGGCCCGGGACGGCCAGATCCTGCTGTGGGACCTGGAATCAGAGTCCGTCGTGCAAAACATCACGCCGCATGACGGCAAATGGTCTCCGGACATGTGTGTCAGTCTTGATGGTCAGTACGCGACCGCATTCGGAGGCGGCAGACAGCGCAACATCCGGTTTCATGACATGGCGAACCGCGGTGCTCACGGCGTGGTGACGCAGATTCGTCCGGGCCCTCCGGAGATTCTCTACTCGGCTGCAACCGGCGAATTTCTTGTGCCCAATAACCGGTCGATCGATCTCTGGATGCGCCGAACCATGACGCAGAATCGGGTCATTGTGCGTGACTCACTGGAACACATTGGCGTCTCGGGAGACGGAAACATCCTTCTGGCGAGTCTGGCTCGAGGACAACTGTCGCGTGTGTCTGTCCCGGAGCGCCAGGTCCGACCGATCTCGCAGCGCTCAGCCGCCATCGAATCCATTGCGATGAACTTCAATGGTTCGCGAGCGATCACGCGAATCTCCGGTTCCGGGGACGCCGTTCAAGTCTGGGATGTCAATCGAGGCCAGTTGCTGGGCAGCCTGGCCGCCGCATCCGATGTCACGGACCTCGCCTTTGCCGAGCGGGACCGGCTGATCGTGACAGGCAGCGCTGACCATTTACGTTACTGGGATGCATCGACCATGCAGTCGTACGCACGAGTTGCCTGCAACGCGACCGTCCTGGCCGCGAGCAGAGACGGCACTCTGATCGCAACCGGCGGCAGTGAGATCGAAGACAACAACTGCGTAATCCGGGTCTGGCAACTAACGAAACCGGCGAGTGATCCAGGTCCCAGTGAGTGACAGACTGCCGGACCGCGACAGCCGCGGAGAAACGATGGATAACCTCGATTGCGCACGCTGTAGGCCGGACCGACGTCGCACGACTGCCGGAACAGCGCCAACCCGTCTGAAGGTGATTGACAGTGTGTTCGCTAACATATCGTCTTGCCTGCGACGGAAGTTCCGGCGCAAGAACGGGTC
>CAUZFZ010000183.1:0-19055 GCA_963579025.1 Planctomycetota bacterium
GCTGCCGGGACGCAGAATCAGGCGTTTGCGGCGCTGCTCTATGCTCTGCAGAAAGTCTATGAGATTCCGCTCGGCGATCTTGCGGATACAGCACGAGCGCGTGGTGATGAGCGCCTGCCGGTGGTCCTGACTCGTGAGGAAGTGGCACGTGTGCTGGGTCGGATGAGCGGTAAGTACTCGCTGATGGCGCGTCTGCAGTACGGTTCAGGTCTGCGGGGTCTGGAGGGCTGCCGGTTACGTGTGAAGGATATCGACTTCGGTTACGAGCAGATCGTTCTGACGGATACCAAGGGGAACAAGGACCGCTTGACGTACCTGCCCGTCTCAGTCCGGTCTGAATTGCGGGATCAGATCGCCGCGGTTCGTCGGTTGCATGATGCCGATCTGAGTCAGGGGAACGGGCGGGTGTGGCTGCCGTTCGCACTGTCGGAAAAGTACCGGGATCTCGATCAGTCGTTTGAGTGGCAGTATGTGTTTCCTGCGGCGCGGCTGTCTGTTGATCCGCGAAGTGGGATCGTGCGGCGGCACCACATTGGTGAGAGTTCTGTAGCGCGGGCGATCAAGAAGGCGATGCGGTCCGCCGGGGTCGACAAGCATGCCAGCGCTCATTCGCTGCGGCACTCATTCGCTACGCACATGCTGGAGGCGGGTGCGGACATCCGGACGGTGCAGGAGCTGCTGGGCCATAAGGATGTTTCTACGACGATGATCTATACCCATGTGCTGAACCGCCCTGGCATCGTGGGTGCCAGCCCGCTGGACGGTATGGGGTCGGTGGAACGCGACAGACGTGACGGCCAGGCGGGAGAGTTTCAGGAGTGAGTAATCCATGCCTGGCGACTATTCGATGCGCCGCCTGTAACGACCAGACGCCGCGTCACCGCGGTTTTGTCCTCCAGACTGTTACCAGCTTTCGCAGGCCGGGGCTTACTCACGATTACGGGATCATCCGCCACCTCACACCGCGTGAGCTGATTCTTGAGTCGCCCTCTTGAACTGACGTGACCGGTCACAACCCCGACAGGCCGCCGAATCAGGTTCGCTTTCGCTACGGACCACCAGCTTTCCATGGCTTCCTTCAGACCCCGCCGTTGGCGAGCGACGCCCTTGCCATTCGAATTCACTTCCCCATGAACAGGGCGAGGTCACTGACAAGCAGTGACTGGGTGTGCCACTTTGCCGGGCAAACAAGAAACCCCGGAAACACGTTGTTACCCGGGGTTTGAAGCAATGGCGTGCGGCACGAATCCTGCTGCCCTTTCAGGGCTTGAGATTTCCTCGCCCTCGCGTACCTGGCGTTGCAGGAGCAGGTCGAGTCCGTTCGCCGACTGCATAAGAGAGACCTTGAGGCCGGCTTCGGAACGGTGTGGCTGCCGTATGCACTGGAGCGGAAGTATCCGCATGCCAATCGGGAATTCGGGTGGCAGTGGGTGTTTCCGTCGCGGCACCTGTCACGGGACCCCGTGACCCAGGTGCATCGTCGGCACCATCTGTATGAGAGCACGTTTGCTGACCTGTTTAAGGCTGCGGTTCGCAACATCGGGCTGGAGAAGAATGCGTCGCCCCACACTTTGCGTCACAGCTTTGCAACTCATCTGCTGGAGTCGGGGCACGACATTCGGACGCTCGCGAGTTTTGTTCTGGCCGCCCCCACCCATCCGTGGAATTGCTCTGGCATCCGTGGGCAAAATTGGCCTGAGGTGATTCCCACGGATCAACATCTTCGACGACAACTCGACTCAGAACAGGTCGCAGGACGACCATGTGGACTGTAGAGCCAGGCCACCAGGCGAAACGTCTCGTGCATGACCGCTCGCGGAATTAAGACCGGCTGAACTGAAATCGTGAAACTCGCCGACTTTTCATCAGGCCACCCCTCTCCCCCGAAACATAGGCGCGGTCGACTGACTTTTGGAGCAGAGCCCTGCATCGCCAATGTTTTGGGGGAGAGGTCTGTTTAAGGACTCGTCCGATCTAATGAAGCTGTCGTCCCATCGCGGCTGCTACCTTTCGGCACTGGGCCGTCAGGCCGGCGAAGACTTCGGGGGTGAGTGACTGCGGCCCGTCGCTGAATGCGTGCGCCGGATCCGGGTGGACTTCGATGATCATGCCGTCACAGCCCGCGGCGACAGCGGCTGCGGCCATGGGTGTCACCAGGTTGGCGTACCCGGTGCCGTGGCTTGGATCGATGATCACGGGCAGGTGAGTTTTCTCGTGCAGATACGGAACGCTGGCTAATGGCAGCGTGAATCGCGTGTGCGCCTCGAACGTGCGGATGCCGCGTTCGCACAGCATGACCTGCGAGTTTCCCTGGTCGAGAATGTACTCGGCCGCCAGCAGGAACTCATCCATCGTGGCGGCCGGTCCGCGTTTCAGGAGCACGGCTTTGCGTGTCTCGCCCACTGCCTGCAGCAGGTTGTAGTTCTGCATATTACGGGCACCGATCTGCAGTACGTCGGCGTATTGTGCAACGAGGTCGACCTGGTCGGGGGCCATCACTTCGGTCACAACGGCGAGCCCGGTTTCGTCGCGTGCGGCTGCGAGCAGTTTCAGGCCTTCTTCTTTCATGCCCTGGAACGAGTACGGACTGGTGCGGGGCTTGAAGGCTCCGCCACGGAGTGCCGTTGCTCCGGCTGCTTTGACCTGATGGGCGGTGCCGATGATCTGCTCTTCAGATTCGACCGAGCACGGACCGGCGATCATGCCGATGTTCGGTCCGCCAGCGGCGAAATCGAGCACTTCCACGACAGTGGGTTCGGATCGCGTTTCCAGGCTGGCAATCTTGTATGGAGCCAGAATCGGCAGTACCTGCTCGACGTCCTCGCAGGCTTCAATCGCTTCCTGCTCGCCGTTTCTTTTGTCTCCGATCGCGGCAATCACAGTGCGTTCGGTGCCGACAATCACGTGTGCCTTCAGGCCAAGTTCTTCGACGCGGTGAATCATGTGCTGGATCATTTCTTCGGTGGACTGGGGTTTCATGACAACGATCATCTGCGGGTCTCCTGTTCTGGCACAAAAAAAGCCCTGAAACCTCAAGGGATTTCAGGGCTGGTGAATACTCAGTTGAGTCGAACAACCGATCAGGCCGGTCGTGCCCTGAATTCCCTCACGGGAAAACCATAAAAGAAAAACCGCCAACTTCCGGAAGGAAGCGGCTGGCTGGCTTTCTCAATGGTCAGGGTCGGAGCTGGCATCGTAACCTGTTTGATTCAGGACATTTGGTTGAACGAAAACGATCCTACGACTGTGCGACTGCCGAGGTCAACATCCGGTTTGCAGAATGTCATGAAGTTCCGTCGACGCGGTCGTGTTGTTGAGGAGTTTGCGCGACCCGTGAGAACCGATTCCCGCCCGGTTACGGTGTCATCAATGCGAACGCGATGCCCGCGATGATACCCGAAGCGCTCAGCCCGGCGGTCCAGTCAACCGGAAGCGTGTGAATCGAGTACGGAACGCAGTTACCGGGACGATCGTGTCCCAGGTCGTACTTGACGTCGAACCAGGCGTTGTTCGGAATCGACATCTGATACGGCATCGTCGCGAAGGTCAGATAGAACCTCGTGCCTGACACAACGGGCTGCAGAAGACAGAATTCGTTGCCGTAGCGTTCCAGTTCCGGGTCCTCAAAATACAGTGGCTGATGACGCGCGACGGGGGCTTCCCACGCGTACGACAACGCTTTCCAGTCACGGCTGTGACCGAATTCAGGAGGGCCTTCAGAGATCAACCGGTCTCCTGGCTGCGGCACCTCGAGTATGTCTATTACGTCATTGTCCTCTATTGCGTCTTTGTTCATAGTTATCATTACTGGACTTATTGTTAATGCACTTGTCTTGAAGAGCGATAGCCTCCGGCCGTCCGCGGCAAGTAATACGCCCGACACTGGATCCCGGCGGTGCGGTTGCACTGGCTTTGCGTCAGGGGCGGGCGGAGCCGCCTCAGCCGGAGTCTCCTGATTCCAAGCGGTCGTCATCACATCCTGTTTGCGGGAAGTCATGAACTCGATCTCGTCGAGAATGCGCTCCGGGAACTTCTGGAACAGTTCCATCGGGACGGGCATTTCCGCCGCCACTTCGGCCAGCAGACGCGCTTGCGGAAGGTCGCCGGCTGCTACTGCCCGGCGAGCGTTTGAGAGCAGTCGATGGACTGTGTCAGCGGCGAGAGTAGAAACACTGGCTGGCGAACTCACTGTTCTCGACTCGGGCGCCGGGACCTGGGCAGACGTCAGGATCACGGCCGCGCGCTCAGGCAGGGTTGCGGGTTCAGACGGAGTTGCGGGTTCAGATAAGGTTGCAGGTTCCGGCAGGGTTGCGGGTTCAGGTCGGGCCGTGGGCAGCTTAGGAGCAGGCATCTCGACAGGAGCTGACTCCTGGGGCACCGTGCTGAATCCGGAGCCTTGCAGCTCGATCCATTCGTCCAGTGTCCTGGTTCCGGCGCTATCCGCGAGTTTGGGCTGATCCGCGGCAGAACTCTGTCCACAGACAGCAAGACTGCTCAACCACGCCGCGCTCGCCAGACAAAGAGCAACTCGTATAGACCGGTATGTTGGCTTGATCACTGTGCTGGTTCTCCCCCCGAGGACCGGTATTGGCTCGTGACAGACACCCCTTGTCTGCGCAAAGCCAGCCGCTTCGGATTCTTCGTCACGACTGGACCTGAAAATCGAGCACAACGCTCGTGGGCCGCGCAGTCCTGACAGTCGGATCAGTCGCTTCATCCGGTAGGACCGATACAGTCCGCAAAGTTTCCCGTCGTTCGACTGAGACAGCCTCTGGATGCTCAATTATCATTCGGCCGTAGGTCTCGGCGTTCCGGCGTTCGCCGTTTCGCATCAACGAGCAACTCGGCAGTATCAGCCAAAACCGACAGTCCGCAGCCAAACGCCCGAATCACAGAACTGAGTCCGCATCGATGAGTTTCCGGGAGTTCTTCTCAGAGCTGCAGCGGATCTACCCGCCGAACCGGTTTCTGACCGGTAATGCCGAGCTGGCTCCGTACGAATCAGACGGTTTGACGTCGTTCCGGGCGAAGCCGTCTGGTGTCGTGCTGCCGGAGACTCAGGACGAGATTATTCAGACCGTCCAAATCTGCCATCGGCACGAAATCCCGTTCATGGCTCGCGGTAGCGGGACGAGTCTCAGCGGCGGTTCTGTCCCTGTGAAAGATGGGCTGGTCATTGCTCTGAACCGGTTGAACCGGATTCTGAAGTACGACGCGAAACAGCGAATCGCGGTCGTTGAACCGGGCGTGATCAACCTGAAAGTGTCGCAGCGTGCCGCTCCTGATCGGTTGTATTACGCGCCGGATCCGTCCAGCGGCCCTGTCTGCACAATCGGTGGCAACGTGGCGTTTAACTCTGGCGGAGCTCATTGCCTGAAGTACGGCATGACGTCGAATCACGTGCTGGGCATGAAGGTCGTGCTTCCCGACGGCGAAGTGACGGAGTTTGGCAGCGACAGCGTGGAATCCACGGGGCCGGACCTGACCGGCATGTTTATCGGCAGCGAAGGCCTGTTCGGGGTGGCGCTCGAGATCACGTTGCGACTGCTGCCCAGGCCCGAGGTCTTTCACACAGTGCAGGCCGCCTATGACTCGCTGGAGAAAGCGGGGACGGCGGTTGCCATGGTGGTCGCATCCGGTCTGCTGCCCGGGGCCATGGAGATCATGGACCGGCTCTCGATGGATGCCGCGAACGCCGCCATCGCCGACTGTTACCCAACCGACGCGAAAGCTGTTCTGATCGTCGAGCTGGAAGGTACGGCCGACGAAGTCGAGGCGGAGAAGCCGCGACTGCACAAGGTGATTGAAGAGTCAGGGGCCTACCTCGTCGATGTCGCTAAGACGGAAGAGCAGCGGGCTCTGATCTGGAAAGGGCGTAAGAGCGCATTCTCGGCGGTTGGCCGTCTGAGTCCCGACTTCATCGTTCAGGACGGTGTCGTTCCGCGGATGCGACTGGGTGAAGCGCTGGCCGAAATCGAACGGCTCAGTGCCGAGCACGGCATCCGAGTCGCCAACGTGTTTCACGCCGGTGACGGAAACCTTCATCCGCTGATCATGTTCGACGGCCGGCAGTCCGGTGCGCTCGAAGCAGCGGAGACTCTGGCCGGTGAGATCATTCGCCTGTGCATTCGACTGGGCGGATCGATCACCGGCGAACACGGCGTGGGTCTCGAAAAACGAGCTTTCATGGGAGAAATGTATGGCGAGGACGACATTGAGTTCATGCAGCAGATTCGTCACGCCGTCGATCCGCTCGCACTGGCGAATCGTGGCAAAAAACTGCCCAGTGCCGAGGCGCCTGTCCTGACGTCTCGATACGGGGCACACCCACTGGAGAAGGCCGGCGTGATCTCACGGCACTGAGGCGAATACTCATGTTAGTCCCGGAATCCATCGAACAGCTTCAGGACGCCGTCCGCTCCACCGAGCATGTGCTGGTGCGTGGAGCCGGTACAAAGACGGCGCTCTCACGTGATGCGACGATCTCGACACGCAAGCTGAGCGGCATCCTCGACTACGAACCCAGCGAATACACATTCACGGCTCTGGCCGGTACGCCGATCGCGGACATTCAGTCGGTCCTCGCCGAGCACGGTCAGTTCCTCATTTTCGACCCTCCCCTGGCCGAAGCCGGCGCAACTCTTGGCGGAACAGTATCGGCGGGATTGTCCGGGCCAGGGCGTTTTCGGTTCGGTGGAGTGCGCGACTTCATCCTGGGCGTCCGCATGGTGACTGGTGACGCACGCGTCGTGTTCGGCGGCGGAAAGGTTGTGAAGAACGCCGCGGGATTCGATATCCCCAAGCTGGTGACCGGGGCACTGGGTCGCATGGGCGTGTTGGTCGAACTCACATTCAAAGTGTTTCCGGCTCCCGAAACGTGGACGACGATTCGAGCTGACTTCACAGAGCTGGCTCCGACAATCGACGCGCTGCATCGGCTGGCGGTTGCACAGGAAGACCTGTTCTGCCTGGACCTGGAACCGCCGCACCGATTGTGGGTGCGTCTGGGTGGTCTGGCGGACGCGCAGCCGGCCCGTGTCGAGCGCGTGCGTCGACTGATCGCCGATGCGACGGTCGAACTTCTGACCGGTGAAGATGACGCGCGGGTCTGGAGCGATGCTCGCGAGTTTCGCTGGCTGCCCGAGGAGCACAGTCTGATCAAGATGCCCATCACCTCCGGGCAGTTGCCTGAGGTTGAGGCCGCACTGAGTGCGTTTTTCGATCACTTGCCCTGCCGTTACAGCGTCGGCGGCAATGTCGCCTGGATCGGCTGGCCGGATTCTCTGGAATCGACCGAGCTGAATCGCCTTTGCCAGCGATTGAATCGGGCCATCATGATCCTGACCGGCAAGCAAAGCGACGTACTGCGAGGCCCACGCGGCGGCCTGCCCTTCACGCAGCGGCTGCTGAATGTGTTTGATCCACAATCAAAATTCATCCGTGCATAGTTGGACAGAGCTACTTCAGAATTGTTCGTCGAACGATAGCGAGAATGGGTCAGTGCGAGACTCACACCAGGTAAGAACGTCGTCCTGCTCGTCAGCATCAACGTCCCGATAGACGTGGAGCTCCAGTTGATCGACCTCCACGGTTTCTTTCTCGTCCCCCGGCTCGAACCTGATTTGCAGATCGAACACGGGTTTGGGTGACTGCAGCACCTGACCGTCGAACGGCCCGCCGCTTAGCTTGACTTCATGCATGCGTCTGACCCTTTGATCGTCAACTTGTCAGAGCCCGCTCGACCAGCATTGGGAACTCACGTCGCAACAGTTCCAGCAGGTCTGACAGGCTCCACGGACCTATTTCTTTGCCAGGCGGAAAGCGCCATCCCAATCAGCGGGCGGCTGATCGCCCAGCTCACTCATACGCAGGAACAGGAATTCTTTCGGACCCTCATCTTCCAGACAGTTCAGAATCTCTTTGGCCTTGTCCCATTCGCCGTCAACAACGGCCTGCACCGCTGTCTCGAAGACTTCGATATGTTCATTGGACGGTGTGTCGGGCGTTCCAACCGGACCCATTAATTCGTGAACAGTGATCGCAATGTCCATGCCCTTCGGGCGAACGCGAACCAGCTTACGGATCCGGCCTTCTTCGGGAGTCAGGAAACGTCGGCAGAAGTCGGACGTGACTTCATCAATGCAGATTCCAATCTTGAACTGCCGCGTCATGGATTCCAGACGCGCGCCCTGATTGACGACGGGACCGAACACGCCAATCTTGGCCTGCTTCGGCGTCCCGATCTGCCCGGCAATCGCATTCCCGTGCGAAACACCCAGCCCGATCTTGAAGCCCTCAAGCAGATCCGCATTGTCCGACGGATTCAGGAATTCGTCCTGAATCATCAATGCTGCACGACAGGCCGGTACCGGGCCTTCTTCCAACTTCACGGGCCAGCCCCAGAATGCGAGGGCGGCGTCTCCCTGGAAGTCGGCGATCGTACCGTCGGCGTCCAGGATACCGCCCGTCATCTTGGACAGCGCTTCCTTCATGCACGTCAGAAGCTGGTGCAGATCGTTCTTGAGTTGCTCTGACTTGCGCGAGAACCCCTGCACGTCGCAGAACAGGATTGATATGTCACGTTCTTCCGGCACGAGGGCCAGATGTCCGTTTTCGCCCGTGAGACTTTCCATGACTTTCGGCGAGAAAAACGAACTCAACTGTGTCTGAGTTTCCTGCAGCGTTCGCATTTGACGCACGGCGCCGATGAAGTGTGCCATCAACTCGGCAAAACGCAGATCACCGCCGAGTTCCGCTTCATCGACATCGCCGTCCGCAATGCCCGAGACGTACAGAAACCACCCGCGGCAGGACGGAGACAGCAAGGGCGTACAGAACGCCCAGTCCAGATCGTCGCTGACTGTGAACTGCGGACCATCATCGTCGTCGCCGCCGTCGTCGCTCCACAGATGCACGATGCTCTCGCGGCGTGTAAATGTCGACATGATCAATCGACGACTGGGCCGGAAGCGACCTTCATAGTCATCAGCCGTCGCGACTCGCATCATGGCCGGTTCGCTGGGGAAGACGGGTGCGCCTTCCATCAGCATTGCGCCGTCGTCCTCATCCGGGCCGGTCTGCAATGACCCGGCATCCGGGACGTCGTATTGAACGACGGCCGCGGCGTCCGCACGTGCCACGCCTTGCAGCAGTAACTCGACGAGCTGCGCCGCAAAGTCGGCATCGCTGGGGCCTTCGTCCAGAATCACCGGCAGTTTCGAGAGTAACTCGATCTGCTGGCCAGCGTCCCGGAATTCGAACGACTGCAGAGCTTCGCGGTCAAATGCGTGCTCTTCCGGACCGTCACCGGAGACGTCATCGACAATTTCCGCACCGACCACGGAAAACGTCGTCTGGCCGATGATGAACGACTGTCCCGGTTGCAGACTCGCCTGCCGAACTCCCTCACCGGACACGTAGATTGGATTGCGGGCGGCTTCCATGCACGCAACCTCGACCTGCGATCCGTTCCAGCTGAGATCGGCGTGTTCGCGGGAGATCTGCTTATCCCACGGTATTGACCAGCCGGTCGGTGACTTGCGGCCCACGCGGATCGACGGTCCGACTTCAAGTTCGAGTTCCAGCCGTTCGCCGGGATTCGTGCCCGTTGCGACAAGCTGCGGCATTCTCAGCACTCCTTGTGTCAGTTTGCAGCCCGCCTGAAGGCCGAACTCCGTGCGGCGCCCTGAACCGTCAGCGGAAGTACAAACTTCCCGCCGCGCAGGTCGCGTCATTACGGTCAGAGAATCGGGAACTGGCGGTTGCTGGCCACGTCTGAGAATTCGATCACAGGCCTCCAGGTCGCAGGGTCACGCTGCGCCGGAACGACCTGCATTGAGTCTGTCATTTGGGGGAACACGCAACAGAAGAAGATCGGGACGGTTATACCGATTTGGTCAGAATTCCGAAAGGAGTTGGCGCTGGTAGCCACGGAAGACGGTAAATGCCCTCTATCTTCGCCAGCTTGTCATGTTTTTACGGCTTGAAGTCCGCATAATCATTGCAGTTAGCAACTTCCGTACACTCCCCGTGATTTACCTGAACTCACCGTAATACGAGGTTTCAGTTAAACGCTGCTGCGGGCCAGACCGCGATCCGGGCTGACAGTATGTCAACGCCTCGGTTCGTGGTCTATCTGCCGCGTCCGAGGGCCTGAAGTCGACCGACATTTCTTGAGCTTCATTATTCCGCTTTCTGGATGGCTCTATGATTCTGTTGAACTGGCTGAACGCGTTTCGTGACCGAATCCGTCAGCCCCTTGCCCGAGCCCGGTCCCTGCGCCCGACCGGGACACGCTCCCTCCCGCCAGCCTCGCGATCGTCCGGCTGGTACAGACGTCACCGCTCTGCCATTGAGATGCTAGAGGACCGCGCTCTTCTTGCAGCAATCACGGTTACCACGTTCACCGACGTCGTGGATGGCGGTGACGGACTGACGTCGCTGCGTGAAGCCATCACCACGGCGAACAGCAATGCCGAGGCGGACATGATCACGCTGCCCGCCGGCACGTATACCGTTGCGATTGCCGGCGCGAATGAGAATTCGAATGCGACCGGCGACTTCGACATCGCGGCCGACGGCGGCAACACACTGACCATTCAGGGAGCAGGCCAGAGCAGCACGATTATTGACGGAGCCGATCTTGATCGCCTGTTCGATGTAAAAACATCGGCGACGTTGAATCTTAATGGCGTAACTGTGACGAACGGGACTGTTTCCGGACTTGGCGGCGGCATCTCAAATGTCGGGATTTTGAATCTCACGGATGCAGCGGTTACGAACAACATTGCGAACGGGAGCGGGGGCGGAATTCATAATTCTGGAACTGTCAGCATGCTGCGCACGACAGTCTCCGGCAACCAGGCAGTCGGTACGTTTCAGATTAGTGGAGCCATCAATAACGCAGGCGGCAATGTCAGGATCGATTCCAGCACATTGTCTGGTAACACGGCCCAGCACCAGGGCGGTGCCATGCGAACCGTCAATGGCTCGATGACGATCATCAACAGCACAATCTCTGGAAACACCGCAAGCGTTGGTGGAGGTGGGGCGATCGACACCTTCGGCGGCACAGGGACAGACTCAACGACGCTGATCAACACAACGCTGGTGGGCAACTTCGGCGGCGGAATCCGAGCAACGAATCCGGTGACTCTGGTGAACTCGATTGTCGCCGGAAACCGGAATGTGGCTGATACGGCGAACGATGACATCAGCGGAACTTTGGCTGGGTCGACCAACAGCCTGATTGGTGATTCGGGTACAGCCGGTGGGGTGACCAACGGGACGAATGGGAACATCGTCGGCAACGCTGGCAGCGGCACAATCACATTGAGCACGGTGCTCAACACGACGCTGGCTGACAACGGCGGCCCCACGTTTACACACGCTATTGTCGCCGGTGGACCGGCGGTAGATGCCGGAGACCCGGCGTCGCTCCCGGTGGACACCAGCGATCTCGATGGTGACGGCAACACGACCGAAGCCGTCCCGTTTGATCAGCGTGGAGCCAACAATCCGCGACAGGTGGGCACCGTCGATATCGGGGCTGTCGAATCATTCACGACGCGGTTCACATTCGTTGAGACGCTGACTGACGGTGGGAACGACAGCGCATCGAATCTACTCGACAAGCTCAACAAACCATTTGACTCGGCCGTTTCGCCCGACGGCAAATTTGTCTTTGTGGCCGTCGGTAACTCCGACACGACGCTCAACGTCTTCAGCAGAAATGCTGCAACGGGCGCCCTGACACTGGCGTCCACCGTCTCAAGTGGCGGACTCGACGCCGCGGGCGCAACATTGCCGACGTTCAAGCCGAACAGTGTGGCCGTGAGCCCGGATGGAGCTCACGTTTATGTCGTGGCCTTCGAAGCAAACTCGCTGTTGGCCTTCTCGTTGAACTCAACCACCGGCGGTTTAACACACCTGCAGACGCTGGTAGATGGCGACGGTAGCAACAACGGTCTCAATAGCGTCAACGAGGTCATTGTCAGCCATGACGGCAAGAACGTGTATGCCGGATCCGGTAACGAACTCGGCGTCTACATTCGGAACACGACAACCGGTCTGTTGACGTTTCAGCAGAACTTCAACCAGAGCGGCCAGTACGGGAGCCTTGTCGAAAGCCCGGATGGAAAGAACCTCTACTCCAGTATCCAGAACGGCGGGACTCTGAAGGTCTTTTCCCGCAACGCGACCAACGGAAACCTGTCTAATATTCAGTCGATCTCGGATGGTGGAACGGATGTCGCGGGTAACCCTGTCACCAAGTTGGGCAGCTCACACGATCTCGACATAACACCAGATGGAAAGTTTTTGTACGTCGCGGGACGTGGTGACAATTCGATAGTCGTGTTCTCACGGCGCGAATCCGACGGCAAGCTGACTCTCGTCGAAGAACTGACAGACGGCGGAACGGATTCCCAGGGGAATACTGTGGAGGCCTCGGGCGTTGGCGCTCTCGCGGTCAGTCCAGATGGAGAACGCCTTGCCAGCCTTGAGACGAGTAGCGGAACTCAGACCCTCTCGATCTGGGACATCAACCGCACGACCGGTCAGATCACGGTCAGCGAACAACTGACAAGGAACGGCACCGATGCTCTTGGCACGACAATCACCGGACTGAACGGAAACCTCTTCAGTCTGCAGGGTCGACTGGTCGTCTTCAGCCCGGACAGTGCCCACGTCTACGCATCGGGAGGCAGTGATAAGACGGTCACGACGTTTCAGCGGATCGCGCTTGGTACGCCGCTCGATTTTGGGGACGCCCCCTACGCGACAACCTTCGTTGACAACGGAGCACGTCACACCGCGACCGGGCTGACACTGGGAGCTCTGCGTGACAAGGAGGTCGATGGAATCCCCTCGGCAAATGCAAACTCGGATGACGTGGTCGCATCCGACGATGACGATGGAGTGACGTTCAGTTCGGCGCAGGTCGGGCAGCAGAACGCGACTGTTACGGTCAACGTGCAGGGCGCGGCTGGCAAGCTGGATGCGTGGATCGACTTCAACGGTGACGGATCCTTCTTCGGCCTCGGTGAGCAGATCGCGGACAACCTCAGCGTCTCGACCGGCGACAACACAGTCACGTTTGATGTGCCGGCCGATGCGCTGGACGGAAATGTGATCACCCGTTTCCGTCTCAGCACGGCTGGTGGACTGGCTCCGACCGGACTTGCCAGTGATGGAGAAGTTGAAGATCACATCATCACACTGACCGCGTCTCCCGGCAGCGGGACATTCGCGGACAGCGGTCAGTCGCTCTCCAGCGTCGGTGGCGAAAAGAAGAACACGGGGACGTATCTCGCCGATTTTGACAACGACGGAGACGTTGACGCCCTGTTCATTCGCCAGGACGCCGACTCAGCGATCTTCTTCAACGACGGGTCGGGCACATTCGGAACGGAGAATCTAATTACAACGGGAACTGCACTTCGCGACGGGGAAATTGGCGACTTCGACGCCGACGGCGACATGGATTTTATCCACGGCGGATCCGGAGCAGTTTTCCTCAATAATGACGGTGCGTTGGGAACCTTTACGGCGGCGACAGGGTCGCAGACCCGCAGCTCGGGATTCGGTGGCATTGCCGTCGGCGATGTAAACGGAGACGGCGTACTGGATGTCATCATTGCCAACAGTTCGACGACAGTTCACTCGAACAATGGCAGCGCTGCGTTCACCCAGACTCGGTCCATCGCAACGTCCGGAGCCACCGGCGCCGCTCTGGGAGATCTTGACAATGACGGTGACCTCGATCTGTTCGTGGCGTCCAATTCGACGAGCGTGGTCTACAGGAATGATGGCACTGGAAACTTCACGGAGATAACGCAGTCTCCAGTCCTAACAACAACCAACGGCAATTCGGTTGCACTCGCGGATCTTGATGGCGACGGTGACCTCGACGCATATGTGTCAGCAGACAACCAAAGCGACCGCGTGTTCAAGAACGACGGCAATGGAAACTTTACGCAGCATGCCACTGCCGACGGTGGCCGTGGGTTGAAAGTCAGGCTCGGCGACATCGACGGTGACGGCGACTTTGATGCACTCGTGTTCCGTTATGCGAGTAGCAGTGTCATTCTGGTCAACGACGGAAGCGCGAATTTTTCGAGCAGTACTATCAGCACTGGAGGATCAGCTCAGGGGCAGGGCGACCTGGGTGACGTGAACGGGGACGGTTCGCTGGATGCGGTCGCTGGATTGCGACAACAGGCGAACAAGGTGTTTTTCAATGCTGTCCCACTGGATTTTGGTGACGCTCCTGCGCCATACCCCACAACACTCAGTGAAGACGGAGCACGCCACACACCGACCGGCCCGACTCTCGGAACCGGCCGTGACTCTGAAACCGATGCGACTCGCGATGCCAACGCAACGGGCGACGACCTGAACGACTCGGACGACGAAGACGGCGTGACGTTCGGGACGATCACCGTTGGTCAGCAGAATGCGACGGTCACAGTCAACGTGCAGGGAGCAGCCGGTAAGCTCGATGCCTGGATCGATTTCAATGGCGACGGCTCGTTCAATGGATACAACGAGCGGATTTTCCACAACGTCTCGGTCGCCACTGGCAACAACAATCTCACGTTCGACGTACCTGCCGAAACAGTGCGTTCGGGTGACACATTCGCACGCTTCCGACTCAGCACGGCTGGCGGGCTGTCTCCCTCGGGACTGGCGGCGGACGGCGAAGTTGAGGACCACAAAGTCACGCTGTCTCAGGTCGAGGGAGACGGCATCTTCAGCGACAGTGGGCAGGCCCTTGGTTCCGGCTTGACGTATGGCGTTGCGATTGGCGACGTCAATGGCGATGGCTTTGTCGATGTCTTCGCCGCGAACCACAGCGGTGACAACATCCTGTGGATTAACAACGGCAGCGGCGTCTTTACCGACAGCGGCCAGACCGCCATCGAGTTGAACGGACAGATCAGCCTCGAAGCCGACTTTGCTGATCTGGACGGCGACGGCGATCTCGACCTGGTCGTGTTCCAGGCTGGAAGTAACCTGACGAGCTTCGAAAACGATGGCAGCGGCGGGTTTACGGCGCTGGACAGTGTCAGTGTCGGTGGAGCCGGCAATACCTACGGCGGGCGCCTTGCGGATGTCGATGGCGACGGCGACATCGACGCCATCGCAGGGTCAAACGGCCAGAAGGTGCTTTTCAACGACGGGACAGGCAACTTCACGGCCGGCCCAGCATTCGGTGTGACAAACCCAGCCTATTCCATTGGAGTGGGTGACATTGACGGTGATGGTGATGTCGACGTCGTATTCCCACGAGGCGGTGCACCGACGAGAATATTCCTGAATGATGGAAGCGGCGGCTTCACTGACAGCGGTGTCGACATTGGAGCCAGCTTCAATGGCAAAAAGGCCGAACTGGGTGATATCGACGGCGACGGAGACCTCGACCTGCTGGTCGGCAATTCTAACAACGCCACTGAAGTACTGATCAACCAGGGTGGTACTCAGGGTGGCACGGAAGGCGTATTTGTTGCGGGAACGAACTTTGGAACCAGCACACGCGGCGTGCGAATGGCAGATCTTGATGGAGACGGCGACCTCGATGCCTTCACAACGGCAGACAGCGCAGCCGACAAAGTCTGGTTCAACGACGGGATTGGGGGCTTCACCGACTCAGGGATCAGCCTCGGAAACTTCCAAGGCAGAGATGTCAGACTGGCTGATTTCAACGGTGACGGCTCACCGGACGCGTTTGTCGGTAACACGCAATCCCAAGCCAACCGCGTCTACTTCAACCCTGTTTTCGACTTTGGGGATGCCCCGGCACCCTATCCGACAACGCTTGTCGAAAACGGAGCACGGCACTTACCGGCCGGCCCGACGCTCGGCACAAATCGTGACATTGAAGCAGACGCCACGCGCAACGCGACCGCGACGGGCGACGACACCACGGGCACTCCGGACGACGAAGACGGCGTGACATTCGGGACGATTACCGTTGGTGCCCAGAACGCGACCGTGACCGTCAACGCCAGCGCGGTGGCGAAGCTGGATGCGTGGATTGACTTCGATGGCGACGGTTCGTTCAACGGGGCCAACGAGCAGATCTTCGACACGGTGACTCTGGCCAGTGGCAACAACAACCTGACGTTCGACGTGCCAGCCTTCATCAGAAGCGGCACGACGTATGCCCGTTTCCGGCTCAGTACAGCCGGTGGACTTGGACCCGGTGGTATTGCCAGCGATGGTGAAGTGGAAGATTACCAGGTCACGATCGCAGCTCCGGGTGGGTTCGCCAACTTTGTTGATTCCGGACAGTCCCTCGGCTCCGACCGCACCGTCCAGACAGTCCTGGCTGACCTGGACAACGACGGTGACCTGGACGCGTTGAGTGTGAATTTCACGAACACGAAGATCTATACGAACGCGTCCGGGACGTTCACGGATTCGGGACAGACGCTGGTGGGTTCCCAGTTCCAGTTTTCCGTGCCGGCGGTGGGCGACATCGATGCTGACGGCGACCTGGACGTCTACATCGGAGACCGATTTTACACCAATAACGGCTCCGGAGTCTTTTCGGCCGGTCAGGTCATCTCAGGCCTGGGAACAGTCGCCGGGTCGTCTCTGGGTGATATCGACGCCGACGGCGACCTGGACCTGTTCGTCGCCCGCAACGGTTCCGACATGGTCTTTACCAATAATGGCTCGGGCACGTTTACCAACACAGGCCAGTCACTGGGCTCGCAGAACAGCCTGGTGCTCGCTCGTCTGGCCGATATCGACGGTGATGGTGATCTGGATGCTGTTGGGCGGGGCGTTTACACGAATGATGGCGCGGGAACGTTTACAGCCAGCTCCATCCCGTTCGGTTCCAACACCCGCGCGGTTGCGTTGGGTGACTTCGACGGTGATGGAGACCAGGACGCAGTCGTGGGTGACAAAGCCGCCCCGACGCGAATCTATACCAATAACGGATCGGGCACGTTTACGAGTGGTGCAGCCCTGGGCTCGAACATCCGCAGCTACGGTGTCGCGGTGGCGGATGTCGATGGCGATGGTGACCTGGATATTCTATCCGGGTTTACGAATGGTGGTCAGTACGACCAGGTATTCCTGAATAATGGGTCGGGGGCATTCACGGATTCCGGCCAGGCGTTGAATGGCTTTGGCACCGGTGGTGTGACGTTCGGTGACATCGACGGAGATGGTGACCTGGATGTATTCGTCTCCAGCCAGCCCAGTTCCGGCAACGAGAACAAGGTCTACTTCAACGAGCAGGCTTCGGACACCGAGGTCACACTCGACGGTTCCAGTAATCTGGTCATCACCGACACCGGCGGTGGTACAAGCAACGACACACTGACCGTTTCCGCCAGCGCGACGCTCATCACGATCAACGACCCCGGCAATATCATTAAGACAACGATTGCAGGTGCTACCGGCAGCTTCACCAACACGGTGTTGATTCCCCTGACGTCGTTCACGGGCGACGTCCAGGTCGTCTCTCTGGCCGGCAACGACACGATCAATGTCCAGGGACTGAATCTGGGAGGCACTCGCGGTCTCAGCATTGATGCGGGTGACGGCACGGACACGGTCAACTTTCAGACGTCCACAACAACATTGACCAACGCAAACCTGACGGTCACGGCCGAGACGATCAATCTCAACACGACGGCACTGGCGACCGGAACTGGCAATCAGGTCTTTAATGGTGCCGTTCTGTTGCAGACGGATACTGCGCTCACTGCAGGTGATGTCACATTCAATGGGACGGTCAACAGCAACGGCACCCCGGTCAATCTGACCGGTACTGCGTTCTTCGCAATGGACGAGTCCAGTGGTGTCCTGGTAGACAGCGCCGGTGTTGCGCAGAACCTGACCGCGCCCGCAGGGGTCACCTACTCTCAAACGGGGCTCAACAGCGGGACGGGCATTGACTTCACCAATGCGACCAGCGGTGCGAAGTCGACGGATGCGGCGTTCGACATAACGTCCGATGCGTCGTTCACTTTCGAAGGCTTCTTCAAAGCCGACGATGTCACAGACACCGGAATCAATGGATATCTTGGCGGAACCTACGGAAACAGTGCACTTGACGGCTGGGCCGTCTTCATGAGGAACAATGGCCGCATCGGGTTTATCATTTCCGGCGCCGTTGATTACCAGACGACCGGCGCAGAGCCGACGTACGACGACGGACAGGCTCACTCCTTCGCCTTCATCTGGGATCACGATGGTGGTACCACCTCCGGTGGCAAGGCCACGCTGTATGTCGATGGAACGTTGCAGCGCACTGAAGACAACATTACGTCAGTCCCGTCGAATGCTGATTTCGCCATCGGTCGACGCGATGCCGCGGGCGGCAATGCATTTCCGGGTGTCCTGGACGACTTCCGGTTTACAAATAACGTGCTGCCGGTGGCCGACTTCGTCAGCGGCGAGTTTGCCTCTGCGAATCTCGCCGCGAATCTTTCCGGCGGAAAGACGTATGCGTATACGACGCTGCTCCCGGGTGACGGGGCCGGCAACTATCTTGATGATCCGCACACGCAAAGTCTGGGCGTATTCAGTACAGGCGAGCTGACCGACGGCGCAGTGCATCCTGACGGTGCGAGTGTCGCGGGAGCCAACACGGCGCTGACTGCATTTCAAGCCAACCCGGCTCCCGCCCCGGCGTCGGAGATCATCTTCGATCTGGGTAGTGTTGTTTCCGTTAGTGATGTCACGCTGGGCACGTACCGCACAATTCAGTTCAGCAATTCAACGCCGGATGATGTCAGTATTTCGTTCAGCAGTACTGGCACAAATGCCGGTGATTTCGGCTCGACCGTCAGCGCGACGTTCCCGATTGTTGCCAATGAAGTTCATGTCGACCTGCCGGCTGTCTCTGTTCCGAATACGCCGGCTCGATATGTCAAGCTGAATTTCGACGGCGACACGGCTGATGGCCCGACGATCCTGAAGTATGGCTCATCTGAAAAAATCTGCAACATAGGATCGGAAGTACAATCCGCGGATCAAACCTGGATCGTTGGACATGCTTTTTAGTTTCCGATGCGCCAGCGTTGTTAGTTCAT
>CAUZFZ010000184.1:0-18903 GCA_963579025.1 Planctomycetota bacterium
TTCGGCAACGTTTGCTGCATCGATGTGGTCGTACAGCGGCAGATGCCGGTAGTAGATCTCCAGAGTCATCGTTGCCAGGCAGGTCATGTAAAGCCGTCCGGCCGCTCCGCCGTGTCCGTCGGCCAAATTCCAGCTTCCGGCTCCGTGTCCCTTCCTGATCTGCGTCGAGACCAGTTGCTCGCGCATGACATCGTTCCACTTGGTCCAGTACTTGTCGTTTTCACCGTCGCCGTCACCGTAGTGATGCATGACCTGCGAGGCATAATAGTTGTAGTACATATTGTTCGGTGCCGGTCCCATGGTACTCAGGTACAGAACCCCGCGTTTCAGAGACTCGGTTTCTCGTTTCCAGCCCATGTACATCCGGCACAGCAGTCCGATGGCTGAGGTGGCCGGCCCTTTTCCCGGTGTCCGGTAACCGTAGCCAGCACCGTCCGGCGCCCGCACTTTGTCCAGATAGGCGGAAGCGCCAATGAAGGTGCGTGCTGGAACAGTCGCTTTGAATGAGCGGGCACTCATCAAGGCCATCATCTGCCAGCCAACAACAGATGTGTCACCGCCTGCCTCACCTGGCTGATACGCCCATCCACCGTCTTTGCACTGAGCGTTGACGATGAAGTTGATCGCAGCCTGAGCGTGTGCTTTCAGCTTTAACGTGTCTTCGTGGAGAACCCTGCGTTTCTTGACGCCGATCATTCTCGCCTTCGGGTTGGCCCGCAGCAGCATTTCGTTGATCGCCGTCGCTTCTGACAAAGCCGCCGCGCACAGTCCCTGGACGTACATGCGTGCGTTGCCTTCCGCAGTGACTGCCATGTCCAGACCGGCCGGAACCTCACGCGACTGGTACAGCAGGTAGTTCAAAGCCGCTTCGACCGTTTTCTGGTATTCGCCGTCAGCGTAGTTACTGCCAGCTCCCATATAGGTCAGCAGGGCCATGGCAGTGGAACCGGTCGTGGTCTTGGTCAGAGAACCGGGTTCACTGCATGTCGTGTCGCAGTTTGGTGTCAAATGGTTGTAGTTCCAGCTTCCGTCCGGCCGCTGGTGGTTCTTGAGCCATATCAGCCCCAGGCCAACGGCTGCTTCACTGGCGGCTGTGCCGCCGTATTTTGTGACCATGGCCGAGCGGCTGGCCTTGCTGCGGCCCCCCATCTCGCCGCTAACGGGGGCGACAGCACTGGCACCGCTGTCGGCCAGTTCCTGGACGGTCATCGCTGGTGCCAGATCATTAACGTCGATGGTGAACAACTCGTTCGTGTCCGCGATGACGTCTGTTTCCACTTCAGTGATCGTCTGGTCTTCGATCATCTCCGGCTGTTCCATCTCGACGTCTTCCATTTCTTCCGGCTCCTCTGAAGAGATGGAACTGACAATACGGAACGACTCTGGCAATGCGGACTGCGGCAGCACGATCATCGCCAGCACGACCAGCACCAGCGCGTGCAGACCGGTGTTGATTGCCATGACTTTGATGGCCCGCTGTCGCGCGACGGCGGCCATCGCGGCTTCCAGTTCCGGATCGTCTTCGGCAGCGATGTCGAGCTGAGGTGCTGCCTCTTCCGGACTTAGCTCCTCGGCTGAGTCGGCCGACTGCTCTGAGAACGGCACAGACGGGGCGGTCGCTGCCTCGGTTTCCGTGGAGACCGTTGCTTCCGGCGAGGGGTCTGTCGTGAGTACCGCTGCGGGCACAGGCACGACCTCCGGTGGCACGGCAGGTTGTGGCGGAAGCGGTGCAACGGCGGGTTCGCCTGTTGAGGCGACAACCTCACCTGCAGCAACGGCTGCACCTGCTACCGTTGCCGCGACAGCCGTCTTCTGGGATTTCTTCTTCGATTTACTGGAGGCCGGCTTTGGAGGTGCCACTTCGGGTTGAATATCAACCCGCGCCGTTTCCGGAGCGGGCGTACTGGCTGGTTCCGGTACGACGTCGTGTGGAGCTGGGGCCTCAAGCTGATTAACTTCCGCCTGTGATTCCACCGCGCCAACGAGTGGTGCCGGCGCCTGGGGAACCGACTGTTGCGGTACCGGCGGTTGTACGACTGGCTGCGTTGCGGGCACGGATGCCGCGACGTCTGGCACACTCGGCGTCGAGACCGGTTGCGCTGGCTGCTCATTGACGCCGGCTGGTGTGGCGGTCGGTGCAGGAGCTTTGGCGGTTGGGATCTGCTCTGCGACAGCAGGGGACGGCGGTGCTGGAGCCGTTGTCTTCTCGACAGGTTGCTGCGGTGGCTTAGAGTCGTTAGCGATCGTCGGTGCTGAGGACGCGACGGGCGACTGAGGTTTTGGCTCCGGGGCGATCTTACGCGTTCGAGTCGATGCTGGTTGTGGACTGGATTCAGTGGTCGGGGCGGACGACCCACTCGCTTCGAGCGCCTGAGAAGGGGCGCGGCTGCCTGAATTCAGAGACTCGTCGTTCAGACCGTTTGCGATGCGCGTGGTCCAGTACTTCGCGTCTTCTTCCGACAGCCCACTGGCTCGCTCAATATTGAGTTCCGCTTCCTTCTGGACGGTCGGCAGAAAGGCAGACACTCGCATGCGCCCATTCGCGCCATAGCGAAATGTGACTTCGACGGGCGTCTTCCTGGGCAGATTTGAAGGCAGGCCCGTAACGACACATTTGCCGATCTTCGTGGCGTTGTTGCCGCTGGCGTCGCCGCCTTCGATCACATTGACCACGACGTTGGGCTGATTGTCTTTTGCGGTCTTGAACGCCGCCTTGCTCTTGCACGGCAGCGGTGAGTTGCGAGGAATCATCAGTTGTCGGCGCTTGCGGCCCGTTGACGCTTCGACGCCCAGCACACCAAGATCGTGCGAGCTGACGTTCTTAACGGCGATGTCGCGGATGCCGTCACTTGCATTGCCGGCCAGCAGAGCCGCGTACACGGCGGCGCCATGACCGACCGCCTCGTCGGGTGAGAGCGACCGATCGACCTCAAGCCCCGATTCCTGCTCAAGAATCGCCTGCACTGCTGGAATGCGACTCGATCCGCCGACCAGCAGCAGCCGCGTGACATCTTTCCACTCCACCTTCGCTTCACGCAGCACCTTGCGCACGGTCGTCACGGTCCGGTCGACCAGATCGGCCGTCGCTTTCTCGAACCACTCACGCGTTAGAACCGTGCGCAGGCGGCAGCCCTCGTGAGAGAACATCAGGTTGACCTGCTCGCGAGCGGTCAGTGCCCGCTTGGCATCTTCCGCTTCGTTGATCAGGCTCTGCAGAGCGCATTCGTCCGTACGCGGATCGATGTTGTGTTCGGACATGAACTGCTCGCCGACGTGGTCGACGATGCGGTCGGTCCAGTCGACTCCACCGAGGTACACGTCCCCGGCGGTGCCCAGCGCGTTGAACTTCTTGCCCGCGATCTCCATCAGCGTGACATCGAATGTTCCGCCGCCGAGGTCATAAACGAGCACAACTTCACGCTGACTTGATTGGCCGTCGAGGCTCACAAACCCCTGTTGCACACCAAACGAGATGGCAGCGGCCGTTGGCTCGTTCAGGATGTCGAGCAATTCGATCCCGGCCAGTCGAGCAGCATCTTCGGTCGCTTTGCGGCGTGGCTCATCGAAGTAAGCGGGGACAGTGACAACCGCCTTCGAGATCGGGCCCAGCTTCAGCTCGGCGTCCTCTTTCAGCTTCTTGAGGATCAGCGCCTGAATGACTTCCGGCGGCATCGGCTCGCCGCGAATGCTCTTGTGAAACGACACCTTGCCCATGTCACGTTTGGCGAAGCGCGCGACGCGTTCGGGTTCGTACTCGGCGGCCTTGTCGGCTTCCTTACCGACGACAACGCCCGAGCGGTCGAAGAAAACGACACTGGGCGTCGTCATGTCGCCTTCCGCGTTGATCACGCTCATCGGGCGACCGGTGGCGTCTACGAAACCCACCAGGGAGAATGTTGTACCGAGATCGATTCCGACCACGGCACCGCCAGACGTGTCATCCATCCTGTAGCCTCGGTATCAGAAAGTGCGCCAGTGGCCTCGTGAAAACTGGGCCGGGACATGCCAGACGGCTGGTGGCGGCGCGCAGAACGCGCGTGATTGGTGCGATTACCCTCTTATCAAACCGATTGTTCGGTAGTTTTTCCAGAGACTTGCCGAGAATCGACCCTTTAAGTGTCAGGGTTCGCCCGAATCGCTACTTCTCCGAGCCCCGTCGCCATCCGCAGGCTCGTCGGCCTCAGGGATGTGGATTGGTCGACGACACGTCTGACATTCGCGAACCGTGCCCGCCGCGCTGGGGGCGAACTGCTGCGTCGTGTCGCAAATCGGGCAAATGACACGCAGCGGCGACTCTGGAGCGGGCGCCAGCGTCGATCGATGCATCACCCAGTACAGACCGGCCATGAACGGACCGCCCAGTAATGTTGCAAATGTCCAGCACAGGCGTCCAACGAACACGGTGTCCTGGGCGTGTTGTTCGCGCCGTGCAGCGTCGCGGTTAACCCCGATCGCAAAGCACACATGAATGATCACCGAAATGACCACGAAGACTGCCGCCCAGATCATCACCGCACCGCCGTAGAGGTTGGCGAGTCCGTTATTGGGTGGGAGAGTATACTGGGGCATGTTGTCGCTTTCGCGGAGTTACCGTGGTCGCCAATTGAGCTCGAGCGTCTGCGTTTCCTGCGGCAGAAACTTGTCGCCGGTCGTAATCGGGCGGTATCCCTTGCGCTCGAATCGGAATCGGTGCTGGCCGGGTTTGATCTTGTAGATAAGCGTTTCGGTGTCCTTTGGAAACGTGTTTTCGCTGTCGAATTGCACGCCGGTGTCGATCATCATAAAGGCGCCCTCGCGTTCATCGAGTTTCCAGACAACCTTGATTCGGGCGTAGTTGGAATCGCTGTCGCCACCGCCTCCTCCCCTGAAAACGACTGCCAGTCCGATAATCAGTGTGACGACGGCGATCGAGCCAACCGAGAGTAACATCATCGGAGACAGGACTTGTGCCGCAGGCGGTGCAGCCGGTTCGGGCGAAGCAGCAGCAGCAACGGGCGCTGCAGCGGGTGGAGCGGCGGCGGGCTCCGGTTCCGGGGGTTTTGACGCATCAATCTGCGTCTGGAGTTGTGCGTCATACTCTGCCCGGGCTGCGGGTTTCAGCAGAGACAGACGCGCGGCGGCAATCTCGTTCAGCAGCCGCTGCGAGTGGTCCATGTGCGGGCCGGTGGCCATGTCCTGCAGATATGACATCCGCTGGTTCGCCGCGGCGTCGATCACATCAGCATCCGGCTCGAACAGGCCTACGCCCAGCAGTCGGTAGTGGTTTGGTGGCTGCTCATTTGGAGGAATGCCGAGCCACTTGTGATAGGGGTCGAACGTATCACTCATCAGTTCTGGCCTCGTACTCGATGTAGACTCAATTGCCGACTGCACAGACTACCGCGTGCGAAGACCGACGCAATCCAGTGCCTGGTCGCAGCGACCGGACAAAATCCGGCGACGACCGGCGAGCGCGTTGAATCTCGACGAACAGCTGCGTGTTGAGTCTGGTTGCGTACGCTAACGGGCAGGATTATGCTGACTCGTTCCTTCGCGCCGCTCGGAAGAAGTCGTTCAGAAACCTCGATCCAGGTCGCCCCTATACACGTCAAATGCCCGGGCTGATTTTCAGCGGTCCACGTCGAAATTCAGTTTCGAGGGCGAATACGCGAAAGCGTGTTCACAAAACAACCCACGGTTCAGCAGCCAGGCCGGCTGACTCCCGACCGGTGATCATTCGGGTCATTCCATGATTGCCGCGGCGTCGGGTGGAAACGCATGATGCGTTTTGCCATCACTTCCTGTCTCTTCTCGTCAAGGATCGTCTCGCATGAGGATGCTCCGCTCAGCGGTTCTCGCACTGACGTTAACGGTTGTGTCAGCGCCGTTCGCCCGGGCCGACGAGCCGTATATCGAGTTTCTGGAGGGACTCCGCGATCTCCGTTACTACGAGTACGCATTGCTGTACCTGGACGGACTGCGTGACGACCCCAACGTGCCGGCGGACGTCCGCGCTGTTATTCCGTATGAGAAGGCCACGACGCTGCTGGCCAAGACTCGCAGTTCCGCGATCCGCAGTCCTGAGGTCCAGGCTTTGGAGCTAGATACGGCACTTGGGTTTCTGAAGCAGTTCACAACAGAGAGCCCGAACCACCCGAAAGCCGCCGAAGCCAATACGGAACGCGCCCGGATTCTGCTTGGTCGGGCCCGGGTCGAGGTGTGGCAGTCGCGTTCGCCGGGAAACAAGGACAACCGGATCACGTTTCAGGACGCGGCTCGCAAGCTGGTGGCGGAAGCCCGGGCGATTTTTCAGGCCGCACATGACGGTCATAAAGCCAACTGGGAAGGCTTTCCAAAGTACATCGACCGTGTCGAGAAGCGTCAGTTGTTTGAAGAACGGCGGCAGGCTGAGATTCGTTACATCATGGCACAGCTTGATCTGGCGAACTGCACCTATGACGAAGCTCAAACGTACGACCGGGATTCCGAGGAGTTCGGGGCGAAACTTCGCGACGCGGCCAAAGAATACGAGGAAGTCCACGAGAAGTACCGGCAGCAGGTGGGCGGACTTTACGCCCGGCTGTGGCAGGGCAAGTGCTTCGAGGAGCAGGATGACATTCAGCGGGCTGTGGGCATCTACAAGGAATTGCTCGGCCATCCTGGCAAGAGCGACACGATGCGTCGGCTGCAGAGCCAGACACTGCAGTTCTATCTGATCTGCCTGAACCATGACTCGCGCAAGGACTTTCAGCTTGTGGTTGACAAGGGCAGCGAATGGCTGACAAGCGTTTCGGCCAGGCAACGCGTTTCTCCCACAGCAACGGGCATCCAGTGGGAGATGGTGTTGGCGCAGGAATCCCTGTCCAAAGACCGTGCGGCGACCGAAGCCATTAGAAAACGGTTGATAGGTCTGGCTCTGACCACGGTTCGGAAGATCAAGAACCGGCCCGGGCAGTACAAAGATCTGGCGACGTTCAAAGAACGCGATCTGAAGGTACTGCTGGATGGTGGTAAAGGGATCACCGATCCCGAGGACTTTGGCACGGCGTTCAGCCTCGCTCAGGAAATGGTCACGAAGAAGACCAAAGAGCTGATGGCTGCGTTGAAAGGGGCCAAGACCCCGGAAGATCGAAAGGCTGCCCGCCAGGACCTCGATCTGCATCTGGAAGAAGCCGGTCGCATGCTGCGACTGGCTTTGCGTCTGGTCGATGACAAGGTGGCGGTCAACGACGTTAATCTGGCCCGGCAGTATCTGGCATATACTTACCTGCTTTCCCGGTCGAACTACGAAGCGGCGATTCTGGCCGAGTTCGTCGCGATGAATTACGGAAAGGACAACCCGGTCCTGGCACAGGATGCCGCGTACCTGGCGATGGCCGCATACGTGCAGGCCTTCAATGACAACGAGAAAGCCAAACGTCGCGATGACCAGGAAATCGACGTTGCACAAATGTCGCAACTGGCCGAGTTCCTCGTCGCAAAGTGGCCGGCCAGTGACCGAGCGATGGACGCCCGCATCCAGATGGGGAGCGTCAACGGTCAGTTGAAGAAATTCGAAGACGCGGCTAGCTGGTACAGTCAGATTCCTGAGACGTCATCGAAGTTCATGAGCGCTCAGACGCAGGCGGGGCAATCCTACTGGAGCGCCTACATCGAAGCGGCCGGCATGGATCAGCTCGACCAGCCGCCGAAGGAAAAACTCGACGAATGGATGGCGTCTGCCGAGGCACACCTCCGCAGCGGGATTACTCAGGCTGAAGCCAACACTCCTCCCGAGTCCGCGGCACCGGACGCATTGATTGCGGCCAAGGTTTCGCTGGTGCAGATTCTGGTTGCCGCGCGCAAGTATCCGGAAGCAATCACGATTCTGACCGGTGATCCGCACTCGGTGCAGGCGGCGATCCAGGTGGAAGACGAGGCGGCTCGGCCCAAAGCCGGCGGAACAGTGAAAAGCGTGCCCTTTGCGTCGCTCGTCTACCAACTCCTGCTGCGGTGCTACGTCGGTGTGCAGGATCTCGACAGTGCCCAGGTCGCCATGGAAAAGCTGGAGGCCGTTGGTGGCAACGACGGAGCTGCTCTGACAGCGATCTACCAGCAGTTGGGTAAAGAACTCGAGAACGAACTGGAACGACTCAAGGCATTGGGCCAGTTGGACGCCTACAACGAGGTCCGGACTTCGTTCGAGACGTTTCTCAAGAAGATGTCCGATCGAGAGGCGCAGACCGTCGGGTCGCTGACATGGATTGCAGTGACCTACTTCGGGCTCGCCGAGGGCAGCAAAGACGCACCGACAGAAGCGACCGCGTATTTCGACAGCGCCGGCACGACGTATCAGACGATTCTCGACCGTGCCGATGCCGATCCGGAGTTCATCAATCCCTCTCGTCTGACTGGCGTCCGTCTGCGATTGGCCAACTGTCGTCGGCACCAAGGCAACTTTGAGGCCGCTGAGGAACTCGTTAAGGCCATCCTGGAAGAAAACCGCATCGCCAAGAAGAACAACCTGGATGTTCAGCTCGAAGCCAACTACCTCTATCAGGCGTGGGGCAGTGATCAAGGGAAGTCTGAGTATTTCCAGACGGCCATGCGCGGCGACAAGGATGCGAACATGTGGGGCTGGGGCCAGACAGCCCTGCGTCTGCAGCGTTTGCTCGACAGTGGTGCACCGCAGGCCGAAGAGAAATACCGCAATAAGTTCTACGAATCACGACACAGCATGGCAGTCTGCCGCCTTGAGTTTGGCAAGGTCCAGAATCAGGCAAAGAAGACAGAAGAGCTCGAACGGGCTATCAGCGAAATCAACTCGTTCGTTCGCATCTCTGCGGACTTCGATGACGAATGGTTCGACAAATTCGCCGCCGTCTACCTCCAGTGCTACGAAGCATTGGAGAGAGTGCCCGTCGAGCTGGAGCGGGCTCCCGAATACCAGCCACCACCGCCAGAACTTGTCGTCGACACAGATATCACAACGTTTGATCCGGGCCCGCCAATACCGGCCCCTCCGAGTGACGAAGGCAGTTCGGGAATGGCCTTCGTCATATTTGGTGTGTTCGGTCTGATCGGTTTGGGCGGCGTTGGCTTTATGGTGATGAAGGGGAGCAAAGGGCGACGTTCAACGCCCGAACTTGCAGCGGCAGCAGCCGGGGTGGCTCCCACGATTGCTCCGCCATCGTTCACGCCGCCTCCCGCTGGTCCGGCAGCACCGGTCTTTCCTGGTGCGGCACCTGCCGGGGCGCCGAAGCAGAAGCGGAAACTGACGGACGATCAGAAGCGGGCGTTAATGGCGAAGAAGAAACGGGCAGCAGCGGCTGCTGGCGGTGACGCTGGAGCTGCGAAGGCAGCACCAAAGAAGAAGCGACCGCTGACGCCTGAGGAAAAGGAAATCCTTATGAAGAGGAAGCGTGCCAAAGCTGCGGCTGAGGCGAAAAAGAAGAAAGAGGCAGGGGAGTAACGCGGTACCGACGTCGTAACGAGCACGAATACGCTCGGTAGTCGTGCCACTCAATGGGATTCAAACTCCAACGGAGATTACAGTTACATGTATCGCTCAATGCTGACAGCGGCAGCACTGCTGACTGCTCTGGTCTTGACGCGTCCGGCTGGCGCCATTGACGAGGTCATTCGTAAGAGCACGGAAAAGTCATCGAAAGGGACGGTCAAATCGGTCACCAAAGAGCTGGTCTCGATGGAAGACGGCATCGGCAAACCGTTTGAAGTTCCGGCCAATGACATCATCGATATTAAATTCGGATCTGAGCCGCCGGACCTGAATCTTGGTCGTGGTAAGGCCGCAGCCGGAAACATCGAAGGCGCCCTGGCCGACTATGCGAAGAGCGCCGCAGCACCAGGTTCGGACGACAACATCAAAGCGGAGATTGAGTTTCTGGTTGCTCGGGCGGTCACCCGGCAAGCGTTGGAACAGGACGCATCCAAGCTGGGTGACGCGGCTACGAAGCTGAGTGGGTTCACGACAAGCCACCCCACCAGCTACCGATTTTATGACGCGACATTCCTGCTCGGTCGCGTGCAGCTCGCTCAGAGTGATTTCGCTTCGGCTGCGGGGACATTTGCCACACTGGGGTCGGCTCCCTGGCCGGACTACAAGATGGCTGCTCAGAATGCGAGTGCCAGACTGGCTCTGAAGCAAGGGGACTTGCCGAAGGCGCTGAGTGCGTATGAAGCCGTGCTGGCACTGCCGGCCTCTGCACCGGCTGAAGTATCGCGTCGCAACGAAGCCCTGCTGGGCAAAGCGGCCGTGCAGCTTCAACAGAACAACGCATCAGCAGCTCTGGCGTCCGTGGTCGAAGCGATTGCGGCGGCCGATCCCGAGGACTCGGCTGTTCAGGCGGAAGCCTGGATCCTGAAGGGTGATTGCCTGCGGGTCGGCGGGCGGACCAAAGAAGCCATCCTCGCTTACCTGCACGTTCCCGTACTGTTCGAAAAAGAGAAAGGTCACCTGCCCCGAGCGCTGTATCACCTGGCGCAGCTCTGGCCGGCCGTCGATCAGTTGGAGCGGGGAGCCGCCGCCAAACAGGAGCTGATGGAAAACTTCCCGGGCAATGAATGGACTAAGAAACTTCAGTAGATCCTGGTCGAACTTGTTTTGATAAGCACTGACCGGCCACACTGACACGGATACGAACACTATTAGCGGGGTTGCCCTCCAGGGAGACTCCGTCCTTCCGACAACTAATCCATCTACACGTTGAGCCAACAACGCTTCGAGGAGAATTGAACAATGCCGACTTTGGGTCTGAACAGTCGCCTGACGACACTCCGTGCGGTTTTCGCCGCTGTCCTGATTACTGCGATGGGCAGCCTGTTTCTGCCGACGCACGCTTGGGCGTTTCAGGACGAGCCAGCAGCGGATGATCCAGCGGGTGAAGTTGTGGCCGAAGAGCCGGCGGCCGAAGAGCCTGCAGCTGATGATGCGGCGGCCGCCGCCGACCCGGCCATGGCAGAACAGAGTTTTCTGGCGTGGATGATCGCCGCGTCGGGCACGTTCGGTCTGCTGATTCTGCTGCTGTCGTTCGTCATGGTCGCCCTGGTCATGATGAACATCCTGCAGGTTCGCCGGGACAACTTTGTACCGCAGGCATTTATCGAATCCTTCGAACAGCGATTGAACGCCCGGGACTATCAGGGTGCCTATGAAACCGCTCGCTCCGACGACTCGCTCGTCGCGCGTGTATTGGCGGCGGGTCTGGGCAAGCTGAATCAGGGTTACGACAAAGCCGTCGAAGGCATGCAGGAAGTTGGCGATGACGAAAACATGGCTCTGGAACACCGCCTGAGTTACCTGGCCCTGATCAGTGCCGTTGCTCCGATGCTTGGTCTGATGGGAACGGTGTCCGGCATGATCGACTCGTTCCGCGAAATCGCCACCTCACCCACGACGCCCAAGCCGTCCGAACTGGCCGCTGGTATTTCAACCGCCTTGTTCACCACGCTGGAAGGTCTGACCGTGGCCATTCCCGCCATGGTGTTCTACGCGATCCTGAAGAACCGCATTGCCCGCTTCGTTCTGGAAGTCGGCATGGTCAGCGAAGGGCTGATGAGTCGCTTCTCGGCCGCCAGCCAGCAACAGCCGCCAGCCGGTGGAGCCGCACCACAGGCAGCCCCCGCAGCGCCGCAGGAATAAGTCGTTAATTCTATATGTGGCAGGTCTTCTACCTGTCGGGGGAACGGACTCCCGCCGTGAGTGACAAGTAACAGACAGGAACCCTTCCATGGCTAAACGCCAGAAAAGTTCGGGTGGTGGAGACACAGAAGTCGACATGACGCCCATGATCGACGTCGTCTTTCAGCTCCTCGCCTTCTTCATGGTGATTACGAACTTTGAGCAGACTCAGGCGGACGAACGCGTCAAGTTGCCGCGTGACGTGCTGGCCAAACCGCCTGAGGTTCAGGTGGAACACAAGCTTGTGCTCAACGTCGGCTACATCCGAAACATGCAGGGCGAACGTGAGAACCCTGAACCGTTTCTGTTCAACTTCGGCGGCGAGGACATGATTGTGCCGCTGCAGTCGGCGGATGCACTGAATCGGGAATCCCGCATTTACGCTCAGAAGAACACGCTACCAGCTGACGTGACGATCAAAATTCGGGCGGACTCGGAAGTGCCCACCGGCATCATTCAGGAGATGATCAAGATCTGCCAGGACGCAGGATTCGAGAAGTTCGCGATGTCGGCGATGTCAGGACCTGAAGAGTAATACGAACCAGGTAAAGGAGATCGTATGCGTTTCCGGACCCGCTCAGATTCGATGACTCCTCAGAAATCGATGTCGGCAATGATCGACGTCGTGTTTCTGCTGCTGATCTTTTTCATGCTGACACTGCAGATCGTTGAGCCCGAAGGAGTGCATGCGGTCGATGCAAAGCCAGCCGGAACGCGCGTCATTCCGGACTGCGCGATTGATATCAAGGTGAGACTCGTCGCATCGGAAGATGGGCAACTGGCCGACGTTCGGTTGGGCAGCCGGTCGCTGGGCTCAGGTAGCGATGCGATTCGTCAACTCGGCCGAGAGATTCAGACGCTGGCAAAGGATGCGAAGGGACTCGTCGATGATGGCCTGCCTGTGAAGATTGAAGCCGATGCCTCGCTGAACTTTGAATATACGTTGCGGGCTTTAGGAGCCTGCCAGAAACGCAGACAACCGGACGGGACCTTGGAGTTGCTGGAAACACGCGTCCAATTGGTTTCGCCGCAGACGGGAGCAGAATAGATGGCGCGAGCTCGCAAACAGCATAAGCCAGAGAAGCTGGAAATGAACATGTCGGCCATGATCGACGTGGTGTTTCAGTTGCTGATTTTCTTCATGCTCACGCTGAAGATTGTTGAGCCCGAGGGCGACTTCAATATCAACATGCCGGCATCCGGACAGCCGTCTCAGAACAGCGAGATGCAGCTTCCAGACATCAAAGTAAAATTGCGGGCCGACAGCGACGGCAACCTTGCCGGGCTGTTTCTGGGTCAGCGGAATTTGGGATCCGGCCAGCCGGCGTTTGCTCGGTTGAACATCGAGATCCTGAAGCTGATCGGCCGGCCGGGTGACCCGATTACGGAAGACATGGAAGTCGAAATCGACGCCGATTATCACCTGCATTTTGCGCATGTCATCAACGCCGTTGGTGCCTGCACAGGTAAGCTCAAGGATGGCAAGATTGTGAAGTACATCGAGAAGATCAAATTCGCGCCGCCGAAGAAGCCGGCAACATAGATCGCCGTAAGCGAATACGAACGGAACGACCCGGTCCTGATGGCCGGGTTGTTTTTTGCGCGGTCGCTGACCACCGTTCTCCGTTCACGGTGACTGGGGCTTGATCTCTCGGATGCGCAGTTTGCGGAATTCCAGTGGAGCGCCTTCGGCCTGCAGGCCAATGTTTCCCTTCTCCGGTTTCAGACCGGTGCCTTCCCAGGCCAGCTTGCCGTTGCACCAGAACGTGGCTTTGTCGCCTTCGGCCAGCAGGCGCCACTCGTTCCATTCGCCAGTTTTTTTCTGCAGCTCAGGGACGCCTTTCGAACCCTTCAGGCTGCCGCGAATGAAATTGCCTTCGCTGCCTTTTGCCAGGTTGATCTGGTTCGGGCCAAGCTTCTCGTTGCTGCGGATGAAGAAGCCACTGTTGTACTTCTCACGCAATGTTCGCCACTCGAAGCGCATTTCGAAGTCGGCGTATTCCTTCTTTGTGGCCAGGTGCGGCCTGCCGCCTCCGGTCAGATGAATCACTCCGTCCTGAACCTTCCAGTTAGTCACCGTCGTCGGATCCTTCACTCCGGTAAACATCCAGCCGTCAAAGTCACGTCCGTTGAACATCGGTTTGAAGCCGGCCTGCTTTTCCTCGTCGGACAGGCCTTCGGCGCGGACGGCCAACGTAAGAAGTGCGACAACCAGCAGTGAGAGAATCGATCGCATGATGGGCTCCTGAGGTGCTTTCGGCGTCACATGTTTCTGTCATCCATCTTTCTGTCACGACGACTTAGTGACAGAAAGATGGATGACAGAAACATGGCGCGGTCTTGATGCCATCCGAGTTCTGTCCCGGACAGGCCTATTCGACACCCGCGTCACGCAGCGCGTCAATGACCTGCGCGTGCAGCAGGCCATTGGAGACTGCGACTCCGTGATTCACGGCCAGTTCTGCGCCGTGAGTGAAGTCGAGTGGTTTGCCCGTGACGTCGGTTACGATTCCGCCCGCCTCCTGTACGACCAGCACTCCTCCAGCGTGGTCCCAGATCTTCTCGCGGTAATCTTTCCGCGTGGGCAGTCGCAGATAAACGTCGGCCTCGCCACGTGCCACGACGGCGTATTTGGCCTGGCTGTCCAGTCGGACGGGAGGCTTCACGATGCCCAGTGATTCTGCAATCTGAGCCGATCGGCTGTGAGAGCTGTGTCCTGATTCCACCGACTCGCATAGTCTCGCTTCCGGCCATGTGGACGCCGGGCTGACACGGATCGCCGTCGCATCGTCTGGCGAGAAAGTGTGGCCCTCGATCGACGTGACAAACGCTCCCTCGCCTCGCACAGCAAACAGCAGAGAACCCGGCCCCTCTTCTTCGGAGTTACTGTTATCCAGTGGAAGATTCGGACAACCCAGAGCGGCCACGGAAATCTGACCGTTGACGATCAGAGCCAGCGAAATGGCGTACTGCTGCCCCCGGAGAAATCCTTTGGTGCCGTCGATCGGGTCAAGAGTCCAGAAGCGATCCGCTGCTGAACCGTTGCCGAGATCGATCCACGAGCAAACCGCATCTGCATTGCCTTCGATTCCGACAGCCGCCAGTTCCTGTTGCACGCGCGCGAGGAACTCGGACTGGTCAGACGCTCGCAGCTCGGCCGAGTCTTCTTCGCCGACGATTGGATCGTTCGGGAACACTTCGGCCAGGGCTTTGCAGACAGCCGCCTGGCTGGCGAAGTCGGCAATCGTGACCGGACTTTGATCCTTTTTCTCAAGAGCCTCCGGTGTGATCTGCCTCTGGACCGTCTGACAGATTCTCGCCGCTGTTCGCACCGACGATATGGCAATACTGAGTTCCCGCGTAAAGTCGTCCATGATGTCATCCATGAAGTGGCCTCGGGCGCCGGGCGTCTATTCAAACTCGGGGAGATCCCCAATTTCGCCGCCTTTGACGGGTAGCAGAACGCGAATCAATGTGCTCTGGCGATCAGCTTTGACTGACTCACCGTCGATCCGCAGGTCAGAGCATGGCAGTTCGATCCGACCCAACAGAATCACCCGATCGAGTTGCAGGCAGTCGGACAGTTCGAGCTGCGGGAGAATGGAGTTCGTCAGTCCTGTGTATTCGGTTCCGCCGGATTTCTCGTGCAGGGTCAGCATGCGGACAATTGTGACCAGGTCCGTATTGCTGCTGTCCCAGTCGAGCTGCGTGGTCATGTAGTCCGTACCTGATCTACTGGCCTGTGTACGTGACTCCCGAAACTGCGAGCCGGTGAGGAATGCTCGGAGCGCCTGAACCCCTACGAACTCGTTCGTCGGAGTCCATTTCTCGCCCGGCGGCAGCGATGCGTCCTGCAACAGACTGCCGCCTTGGAATCTGTGGTAGTAAATGTGACTCTTGTCGATCAGCAGCCAGTCCTGAATGGCGACAGGCAGGTTGTGAGTGAAGGAACTGTCGGGCGTCAATCGTCGGGACCCGCCGCGCTGCAGTTGTGAAGTAAACAGTTCCGGCGGGGGTTGGAATTGCGATTCAGTCAGCAGGACACGATCGGACCAGATGGGAATCGGCAGGCCATCAATGCCGTCATAGCCCACGCGACCGCTGGTGAGTCGATAAGCGGGCCGGCCGAACTCGATTCCGGAGGCGCGGTACATGCCGCCAAAGTAGGACTCCGGAATCCCCGACCATGAGAGCCAGGCGGGTTCCGCTGCTCCCAGTTGCTGACCCGGTGACATGGAAACTCGCGCGCGGCGATTCGAAGGGCTGTAGATTGAGGTCCACACACTCTGTCGGCCGTATCCGGATGCCGTATCGATATCGACGACTTCCAGCGTGTTGACTCGCAGGTCTGCTCCGTTGGAACCACGAGCGGAAGCTCCGGCCAGGAAACCGGACAGAAGCACGGCCAACGGAAACGTGCACCAGGTCAGACCCGGCCGTTTCAGGACACGGTGCACCAGCAACCAGTCAAGCGGACCGATCAGCAGCAGATAAAGCAGTGTCAGACCGAGGATACTCAGTGTGGATCGTTCGCCGACAGACTCGAAGTGTTCCATTCCGTTCTGCAACTGAGTTGCGAGTTCGGTGATGCCCGTGTGAGAGATGCGAGCCGATCTGGCGCCGTCGGACGCAACCTTCAGCCGCAGGTCGGCAACCGAGGTCAGGAACGAATCCAACCCGCGCCAGCGAGCCAGCGGCGCCTCGTTCAAGTCGACGCCGAACAACGTAATCCGTCCGAATCCGAATGCGTGTCGAGTCAGCACAGCGCCGTCGAGTCCGGATGCCCGGATCTCCCCGTCGGTCTGCTCGATGGTGACACCACGTCGCGGATTGAAGAACGGTATGCGACGGTCCTCAAGCGGAATGCTGCCCCCCTGCTGGTCCGCGAAGCTGGTGACGAGCATTTCGAGACCGCTCAAATCGCTGATCGAGCCGGGGATGATGTTCCGCCCGGCCAGAGCCCAGTCGGCCAGAGGACTCGCCAGCAGTTCATCGGAATGTGTGCCGATGGCCAGAATGAGATTTCCACCATCCAGCACCCAGGTCTTCAGCGCGTCCGACTGTGCTACTGGAATGTCGAACTGACCACTGAAGACAATGGCCCGCCACGCGGACATGGTTCGCGACTGAATCGGCAGGTCGTCGGGCGATGCCAGTTCAGTGAGGTGGATTCCGCTGTTCCGCAGTTTTGAGATGGCGTCACGATCCGGATTGGCCGCCAGTCCGGGACTGCCGGGCAACTGGCCGACGACGATCCATGCCGGAGTCGAATTGCGCACGACGCGAAAGGGAGACTCCGCACTCGAACTCGATGTCACGGACGAACGCTTCAAGGTCGCCAGCACCACATCATCGTCCACTCGGACGGCCCGCGTTGTGACAGTCGTTTCCAGGCGGCCGGGTTTGAAAAACACATCGACCGCGCGTGGCGATCCTGATTCCAGTTGGATTTGTGGTCCGGGGTAAGTGACCGCGTTGCCATCGGGGTCAGGCGATTCCAGCTCGATTCGGCAATTGACCGAGCTGGTCGATGAGAACTTAACCCGCACGCGAGTCCAGATGCCGGGTTTTGCCATTTCGTCCAACCCAATCTGCACACTTTCGATCGTGGTCTCGGCGGAGGCATCCGCGGGCATTTGCAGCACGGTCAACAGCACTGCCGCCGCGAGACACTGAAACCGACGTCGTTGGAGCACAGGAGAATCCGCTGTGAGAGGGTGAGGCTGATTCAGAATGGGTGGGGCGAGTCGGGCAATTGTAGAGACGACGTGTTGTCCCGTCATTTCCGTCGTCGTAGCTGTGCGCTGTTCAGTGCATTCGTGCGACCGCGTTTTCCGCAGCCTGAGACGTCCTGACTGCGAACGGTAGGCCGGGACCGGGTACATTACGATCGCGTGCCCAATCCAGCTAAGTGAATGTGTCCGAAATAAATTCCCGATGTCCTCCTGTACGCTGAAAACGTTTCACAACATAGCCTGGGGTCAGCGGCGTAGCCGCGCCACCCCAGGTGAAGACCACAACGGCACCGAACCCTGAAAGGGTTCCACAACGGCTGTCTGGCAATCTCCGGTTGTGCAACCCCTTCAGGGTTGGTGTGCTCGAATCCGTGTTCCTGGGGTGGCGCCGCTGCGCGGCTGACCCCAGGCTATGTTGTGAAACGCCCTCGGCGTAAGTCACGTTCGAAAAAACGGGAACTTATTTCGGACGCGTTCCTAAGTGAATTTACTGCGAACGGAGCTACCGAGGTGAACCGCGACAATCTCCTGTCGATTCTTAGTCAGCTTGTGGACGGCTCCATGTCTGTCGAGGTCGCGGCCGACCGGCTCGATACCGGGACCGACTCACTGACGGCATCCACCGACGATGCGTGCGTTGACCTCGGTCGTCAGACGCGGTGTGGATTCCCGGAAGTCGTATACGGGCCAGGCAAGACGCCCGAGGCCATTGTGCAGGTGTTCGAGCAATTGACCTCGGCCGGGCAGCCGTGTCTGGCGACTCGAGTTGATGAGGAGCAAACGGCGGCCCTCGTCGAAGCGTTTCCGGCGGCGGTCGCGAATCGAGTGGCGCGGACAATTCGGCTGGCGGGGCCGGACGATAAACCCGCGTCTGGTCGCGTGGCGGTCGTGAGTGCCGGGACAAGTGATCGGCCGGTCGCGGAGGAAGCCATCGAGACCCTGCGCTGGATGAACTGTGAGGTTGACCTGGTGCAGGACGTCGGAGTTGCGGGGCCTCAACGATTGCTGCAGCAGGTCGCACGACTGCGACTGGCAGATGCGCTGGTTGTTGTGGCGGGAATGGAAGGGGCGCTGCCGTCGGTTGTGGGCGGACATGTTGATGTGCCCATTTTCGGCGTACCGACCAGCGTGGGTTACGGAGCCAATTTCGGAGGCGTATCCGCACTGCTTTCGATGCTCAACAGTTGCGCGGCGAATGTGGCCGTCGTAAACATCGATGCAGGATTCAAGGCGGCTTACCTGGCCGGAATGGTCGCTCGTGCTGCGACGTCAACGTAGTGCTTCGGCAGAGGTGATTTGAGGAGGCGCGTGCCACTGGCTCTGCCCAATAGTGTCCGGGAAAATATTCACACAATGTTAACTTGCGCGATTTGGGTTGTTGGATTACAAGCCTTGCATGTCACGCAGAAAGGAAAACATTTGCGGCAACGAGAAGTCTCGTGCCGCCTTGAGTCAGACCGATGAATCGGCGGCTGGATTGGTGCAGGAACGAAGTACTCAGTGGCCCGA
>CAUZFZ010000185.1:0-18813 GCA_963579025.1 Planctomycetota bacterium
GACAGTGATCTTTCATTGTACTGGCAACCTTCCGGCGGACTTGCGAACCCAACGCACAACAACCAACGACCAGGGGACGTTCGAGATGCCCAGGGTTTATCCGGGGGAATATACGGTCACGTTCGAGAAGGCCATGGCTGCCCTTGAGGATCCCGGTATGGCCCCAGCCGATCTGTCTGCTTCAGACGACCCGCTGGCGAAGTACACGGGCGAAGATGCACCAACCGCCAGTGTGTCTGAGACGAATGCCGCATTCAATTTCGACCTCAAGTCGCAACCTTAGATACGTCCAAGTCCTGAGGCCTCATATCTGTTCTTTGTTTAGTTTCACAAGTTGGGGGAAATGGCCATGAAGAAGCGAAAAGCGTTCACGCTGATTGAGTTGCTCGTGGTGATCGCCATTATCGCAATCCTGATCGCCCTTCTACTACCAGCCGTGCAGCAGGCGCGGGAGGCCGCACGACGGTCGCAATGCAAGAACAACCTGAAGCAGATGGGACTTGCCCTCCATAATTACCTTGACGTGTCGAACGAGGTATTTCCCCGCGGCGCATACGTCGCGCGGGGACTAAGCTGCTGCTGTAACAACTCAGACTGGGGTAAATCCCACACCGTACACGTGATGCTCCTGCCGTTCCTCGATCAGGGGCCGCTGTATGACAAGTTCGACTTCAATATCCCTGTTTATTCGGGCGTTAACGCCGGTCTCCTCAGCACGAAGATCTCGACGTACCTTTGCCCCAGTTCAGCCTACCACATTATGCAGACTCACAGTCTGCGCGGCGCCGTTCAGGTACACCCACATAATTACCCGGGTGCCGGCTCACATCACGGCTGGGGAGGTTGCGGCCGTCACGACAATACACAGAGCAATGGCGTCTTCGCGTTGCGACGCGGCATTCAGGAGCAAAGTGGTGCCGGAGCCGATGGTGCAATGAGGCTGGCCGGAGTCTTGGACGGAACGAGCCAGACGATGGCGTTTTCTGAGACGGCACAGCGTCGGTACACGGTGCGCCAGAGCAACCCAAACTCCGGCTGGGAGCTGTTTCGCGGCCGAGGGTGGGGTGACCCCTTTTACAACAGCACGCTTTTTTCAATTGGGGAGAGGTCAACACCGAACAGCAGAGTCTCGCAATATGGCGGGTACAACGCGAGCAATGCGACAAGCTACCACACGGGAGGTGTTCACGTCTTATTCTGTGATGGTGCTGTCAAGTTCGTCTCAGAAAGTATAAACGGTAATACTTGGTACGCCTTGGGAACTCCACACCGTGGAGAGGTACCAGGTCAGTTTTGACTTGCGGGGCGACCCGAAACCAATGCCAGACCTCAGGGGCCGGAAAGCGCAAACCGGCCCTCGATAACCGTCAATCGACGTGACACGGGTATATCGAACAATTCCTCGACATCTCGCCCCGGCCAGTGGATTCGGATTGTGTCTATCCGCGCGAGGTTGCCCGTAGCAAATGGCACTCGATAATCACTGGCTGCCTGAAAGCTGTCACCTGAAGTGACTCGGCGGGTGACCCACCTGCCGGCCAGTTGCATGTCGACCCGCACGCCGCGTGGATCGCGAGCGGCATCGATACCAATGAGTTGAACCGACACGTTGCCCTTCGCGGTGGTTGAATCATTCCGCAGCAATGCAACTGGTGAGCCGAGTGACGTGACAACCAGGTCTTCGTCGCCGTCGTTGTCCAAATCTCCGATGGCAGTGGCGCGTCCAACCCGTGCCATGCGAAGCCAGTCACCGGAAATTGAAGAGACGTCGAGGAATCGCTGTCCGCGGTCGTTCAGGAGTAACTGCGAGGTCATCTCATACTCATAGTCGAGATTGAGCGTCGACAGATCCCAGACGTGTCCGTTGGCAACGAATAAATCAAGGTCCCCGTCCAGATCGAAATCACTGAAACACACTCCGAAGCCCAGCATGGGCCGGGTGACACGATCGAGGCCCATTTCACTGTTGCGCGGCACAAAGCCGGAGTTACCCGAGCCGACAAACAGGTCGTATGGCTCGTGCTGGAAGTTGGTGACCAGAAGATCGAAGTGTCCGTCTCCGTTGCAGTCACCGCAGGCGACTCCCATCCCCGAACGCGCCCGTCCGTCCGCGCCGAAGGCGACACCATTAATCAGCCCGGATTCCCGGAACCGAAATTCGCCCTCGTTTACAAAGAGCAGGTTCTCCGTCGTGTCGTTGGCCACGTAGATGTCGAGCAAACCGTCTTCGTTGAAGTCGGCGATCGACACACCGAGGCCTTTGCCACGAAACTGGCCGATCACTGAGTCTTCGCTGACGTCATCGAATGTTCCATTTCCCTTGTTTCGAAGCAGGCTGTCCGGCTGACCCGTGCGCCCCAGCGGTCCGCACGGGATCATGACGGGGTGGGGCTGGTGCTGTGTAAAACACGCGCCTTCCTCGAACTTGTAGTCTACATAATTCGTGACATACAGATCGAGAAATCCGTCGGCGTCCAGGTCGGCGAAGGCCGCACTCGTGCTCCAGCGATCAGGGAACGGTGAGGCCGGCAACTCCACCTCCGACAGAGTCCCGTCGCCGTTGTTCTGCCACAACCGGTTTCGGTCGTAACCGGCAAGAAACAGGTCCGTAAATCCGTCGGAATTGAAGTCACCGGCGGCACAACCCATCCCGTAACCGGTCTCAGCGACGCCCGCCGAGGCCGCGACATCCTCGAAGCTCCACTCGCCCAATGAACGGTAGAGTCCGTGCGTAGCTGCAACCTGTTCCGCCGGACGATCAGGATGCGAGCCATTGGGCAGAAACAAATCCAGCCAACCGTCGGCATCAAGATCGAAGACAGCGACACCGCTCCCGTTCTGCTCGGTCATATAGTGTTCGGGGCTGGGGCTGCCGTATGTGATGAATTCGACACCGGACGTCCTGGTTACGTCGGTGAATCGCAACGCGGAAGCGGGACCCTCGGGCTTCACGTCATCCTCGAACGGATTCCAGATCGGCGCTGCCTCGGGGGATTCTGGAATCACATGCGCGACGCCCGCCGATGGTGCGGCCGGAGATGGTTCGGTTGCGGTCTCATCACAACCCAGACACAGCAGCCACAAAGTCACCGCGACCCAGCCACGAGCGATCCGCGTGCGAATGGTTGAACTGTTCGATTCCATGCCGGTTGCCTCGCGTACTCAGGGCAGCGGATTCGTCTGACGTCCAAACCGCATGCTATCGCCCCACGTCCGCCAGAACGTCGCCACCAGCGGATCGCCCGACTGCCGGTACAGGTCCGCGATCTCAACGCATAGTTCCGGCGACGGTCGCTGCCAGGCACCGCTGAACGCGATCTCCGCGAATCGCTTCTTGCACAACTCAATCGCGCGAGCCCGTTCAAAGGCCTCGTTGGCCTCGGCGTCTCGTCCCTGTTGTCTCAGCAGAAGTGCTCTCGCATGAATGTATTCGAGGTTATTGCTGCGAAGCTCAATCGCACGCTCGAGCTGACTCAACGCTTCAGCCATTTCATCCTGCTGCTGCAGGATACGGCTGCGCAGCCAGTGCCAACGATCCACCTGACCGCCGAAGACCTCTCCGTCGATCGAAATCGGAGACTCCCCCAGAGTTCTGGCGGCCGCTTCATAATCCTGCTCCTCAATCAGAATCTCTGCGGACAGGAGACGCGTCCGCGGATCATCGGCCGAGAGCTGCCAGGCGTCGTTCATTAGTCGCTTCGATTCGTCGATGCGTCCCGACTGCCATGCGGCCCATGCCAGAGCGCGCATGACGGATACCTGTCCGGGAACCTGCTCGTCAATCTGTCGTAGATAATCCGCGCCCTCCTGTGGTACCTGCGGGCGGAAGACACCTAGCAAAAGGTGGATCAGCGCCTGCGAATCATCGGGGTGGCCCTTCAGCCACCAGTGCGACAATTCGTCAACGTCTCGTGTGCGGAACTGATTGAAGCACATCCAGCGCAGCTCATCCCAGATCAGCCGCTCTCCCGGGAACGACTCCAGGTGACGCGCCATCTGCAACTCGGACCCGGCGAGGTCGGACATCTCCAGAAGAGTTTCCGCGAGATTCACACCAGCCTGCCGAAACTCGGATGCCTCAGGCTGCACACGGAGATAGCAACTGGCAGCCTCCGGGCGGTTTCCATCCGTTCTAAGCAGGTCGCCCAGCATCATCAGTGCCTCAGCGTTCTGTGGGCGCGCAGCGAGGATTTTCTGGAGTTCAAGTCGAGCAGCTTTCCCATCACCAGAATCAACGTGCCGACGTGCCTGCGCGATGCTCGGCGTTGGCAGCAGGTACCAGACCGCGAAACAGGAACCCAACGCCACCAGTACCAACGCCGCGACGGGAGTTCGCCACCGTCGCGGTTGTGCATCCGGCATCGACGTGGATTGCTCGAATTGCGTCACAGCGATCCTCACGTGTCATGCGGGAATGGCAGCGAGCGCCGTCTTAAACAGATCGATCAGGTTACCGGAATCTTCGATTCCGATTGAGACGCGGATCAGATAACGCGAGATCCCGCACTGCTCCGCAAATTCAAGCTCTTCGTAGTGCGCGAGAATCGTGTACGGGCAACACAACGAAAAACTCGTTCCGAGGTTGGGGCCTTTCGAGATCTGCAGCGCGTCATAAAACGCGGCGGTCGTTCGCGAGGCATCTCGCAGGACGACAGAGAACAGCCCGCCGAAGCCGCCGCCAGCCCGCTGAAAACGCCGGTAATGGTCGTCGTCTCCGAACGCCGGATAGTACACGTGCTCGACGGCGGGATGGTCACGCAGAAACTCGCACAGCCGCAGCGTGTTGTCGTTGATACGCGGCACGCGATCTGCGATGTCGCGCGAATTGGCTTCGAGCAGAATCGCTTCCTCGGGATAGAGCAGGTCCTCGAAGTCTGCATCGAGTGCGGACTTCAGGCGATCGTAAAACGGCCTGTTGCGGTTCAACACCAGGGACCCGGCCAGGACATTCCCGGCACCGGAGAAGTACTTCGTCAGGCTGGTCGTGACAGCGTCCGAGACGGGCAATGCGTTGAGATTCAGACACGCCCCCAGCGTGTCGTCCACCATCAGCGGCACGTCGTGCTGCAAGGCGATGCGGCTGAGTTGGTCGAGATCAGGACTCGTCAGCAGTGGGTTGCCGGGGATTTCGCATATCAGCCCCAGCAGCCGTTCCGATGCTGCCAGACGCTCGACGTCATCGAGGTCTGTTGTCGATCCGTGCGGATAGAACGCGACCGCGTTTGCCTCGTCGGATTGCTGTGAAAACCGCTGTTGGACCTTCAGCGCGTCGACGTAGGGAAAACCGAACTGCACGCTGCGGGCGTTCGGCCGGCACGTTTGAAACGCGCGATAGCCGGCAAAGATCGCCGCCATCCCGGACGGAAACAGATAGACGTCCTCGCCCGGACAGCCAAGCATCTCAGCCACTCGTGCTCGGATCGTCTCTTTTTCAGTGGCAGCATCCGATTGCGGCTGCCTTCCGTTTAGCAGATCGGCTGCCTGACGCGAGGGCACGATCTCGCCCGCATGCTGCCAGAACGCCTTCGCCGTCTTACGTGCTGTCTCTGGCATGCGGACGGCAGAGACCTGCCCATCGAAACACTCATGGACCGTCGCGTCGCACTCGGCGTGACGACGAACGAACTCGGCGCAGCGCTCCGCAACACGGGCTGTTGGAAATGCAAAGCAACATTCGTCAGACGCGGTTGCGATCTGCTGCTCGCACGCCTGAAACAGACGCTGCGTATCCGGGTGTATGAAAAACCGGGGATATCCGCACTGCATGGCTCCGGTGACGGCCGGATCACCTTCCTCATAGCCCACATTGTCCTGCCAGCGGGGCAGGCAAACAGAGACAGCATGACGCTCGTCGGGAATCGGCAGTCCGAGTTCTTCTGGACGCCAGCGAGCTTTGGGCAGCACGAAACTCATGGGCAGGGCTGATATGGATTCGAAGCAGTCAGATGAAAACACCCGGTCATCGGATGACCAGGAAGCGGGTCGTGTGTGCAATCTTAGCGGAGCCACCCGAGGGACAAGAGGTTCAGACGGCCGTCAAGCGTCACGGGAAAAGCTACTCGTTAGAAGTGGCGTGCAACTGGTGAACGACGCCGTCGAGAAAGGTCGCCAGGCTTTTCGCGGCGGCCTGAGCGTTCGAGCGGAGATGCATCATATCTTTGAAGCTGCCGGGCCGGTTCATGATAGACCCAACCGCAGCCCCCAGCCGGACGACTCCAGTGTCACCGACGATGGAGAGCACTTCAGGAGGCAGGTCGGCAGACATGTCGTCACTGATGACCCGCAATGCCATGAAGCGTGTTTTCGCATCGTGTGCGATCTGGGCCACCGCCAGACTTTCCATGTCGACGGCGATCGCGGCGTGCTTCTCCGCGAGTTGCTGTTTTTCAGCGACCGTTCGAATCATCGAATCCACGGTCAGAATGCGGCCGACGTACAGGCCGCTGTCTTTGTCGCTGGCAGCATTTAAGTGCAGCGACAGCTCGTTGTTGTGCGTGTCCACGATAGAGCTGGCCATGACCACGTTGCCGGTTTTCATCTCGGGCAGAAGCGCTCCAGAGAATCCACAGGACAGCAGCCAGTTTGGCGAGTGACCGTCGATGAGCGCCTGCGTGGCCTTGCGGGCTCTGACAAAACCAAGCCCCGCTTCGACGATGGCAATCCGAATGCCGTCGTATCGGCCACCACGAAACACGAACCCGCCACCCTTGTACCGATTGACTCGTTCACAGCGATCGAGGAACGCTGCAAGTTCAATCGGCAGAGCAGACACGATGCCGATGTCGGCATGTGCGTGATCGTCGGTGCTCATGGCCGGAGCCTAAACGGGTTCGAGATCGCTGTCCGATCGGGAAGGTCGGAAGACACAGAGTCCGATGCCAAACTCGTACAGCAGCACCAGTGGGAACATCATCATCAGCATGCTCATCGGATCCGCCGGCGTCATGATCATCGAAAGGAACGCAATGACCAGAATGGCCATGCGTCGCTTCTCACGATAGTCCGTGACGTTGAATACCGAAATCCGTTCCAGAAAGAGCATGATCATCGGCAATTGAAAACTGATGCCGAACATCAGAGGCAGCGTGACGGCGAAGCTGATCCATTCGGACAGGCGAATTTGCGGCTGCACCTCGAGCATCTTGTTAAACCGCAGCAGGAAGTCGAGCACGAACGGGAAGACGGCGAAGAAGCAGAAGATCGCTCCGCCTGCAAACAGCACGACGCTCATGGGCAGATACGTGTAAATGTATTTGCGTTCGTGCGGGTACAGGCCCGCTGCCACAAACAGCCATGCCTGATAGAAGACCCAGGGACTCGCGACGAGCAGGCCGGCGATCGCCGACACTTTGATGTATGTGATAAAGGCTTCCTGGACATTCAGCGTGACAGCCTGGCTCTGCCGCGTCATGACCGTCTCCAGTTCGGTCTGCAGTTCCAGAAACACGGTCGAAGCGGCCAGTAGCGGGGCCGGTTTCTCGTCTTCAGGCGCCTGCACCGGCGGATATGTCTCCGGATCGGCCTGGTGCATCAGGTTGGCGATGTCCGACGGACGAACGAATATCTTGATCGTACGCGTGGGTTGTTCACCCGTTTCGAGTTCCACGTTGACTGTTTCGACAATCGGTTCCGCGGGGTCATCTTCGGGCGTGGATTCCGCTTCAACGCCGAACTCGGCCTTCAGCCAGGTCAAAAAGTCGAATGGTTTGTCTTTCGGGACATTGTCAACGACATTGATGGCACCATGCTCTCGGAGAGCGCTGTCGATGGGCGCCCGGACGACGGCCACGATCTTAGCGCCGTAGAACAAGGCAATAATGATGCAAATGAACAGGCCGATGAAGCCGCGGATCACGTGCGTTCGGAGGCATTCCAGATGCTCTCCGAATGTCATTGTTGAATCGTCGAACAGGTCTTTGGAGTCGGCCATGTCTGACCTCGCTCAATTCAGGAAACACAAATGTGCAAGTGCGGATTGCTGCTGCACAGACCACCTGATTTTCGACGCGGGTTCCGAACCGTGACACGCATTGCGTCAGCCAGTCTGTACCCGGGTCACCGCATCGGAGAACTGTGACCAGCAGGCAGCGAATCGTCCTGTGGGACGGACCACCGGCGCGATCAGGTTCAACTGGGGACGGCAAACCTCAGCAGGGACAGCAGAAGGCCGCAGAGAGTTTCCGGCACGAATCCGGCGTCGAAGTGCTGTCCACTCGGTTTGCCCGCAGAAGCATGCAGGACGAATGAGCGGAGACGGGTAGTGTGACCCGTCGCGGATTCAGAGTCAACGAAAGGTGATCAACGATGCAGCACTATCGACCAGCGACGGCAGGACTCGGAGTGCCCGCGTTGCTTTGCAGTGGTTGCGTGATCGGCTGACCGTTCGGGTCGATGGACATGCTGGCGGGCGGCTGCCACGTTCCCAGCTTCTGAATCAGGTTTGGGGGAAATGCGGCGGGAGTTCCCAGCTGAGAAGCTCGCATGATGGCCTGAACTAATGGACGAATATCACCGTACGCCGAAGTGATGCTGGGGCGTTTGAGAGTCGCCAGCAGGCCGATATTCTCAGGTTCGACCGTGCTGCGCTGAAATGCTCGGTACACATCCTGAAAACGGAACAAAGCCTGGGTACTTGAAAGCCGCCCCTGATTGACGTCCTGAGCCATCTGCTGCGCCAGCTTGACGAGCACGAAAGCGATTGGATCTGCCTGGACCCCACTTGGAATTTGCGCCCGACCCAGAGCGAACGCCGCCTTGGCGCGGATGGCGTACGAGCGTTTCGGATTTGCGATAATTCGAGCCAGAGCATCGACGATAAGCGGCTTTGGGACATTTTTCGCGTCGGGAACCATGTCCACCCCGGACTGAACGACCGCCAACACCAGCCGCGCGTGATACCAGTCAATTCCTGGTTTCGCGAGTTGAGACAGAATTCGTCGAGCGGCTTCGGCGGGAAGCTTGCTGTTCGGCGGCAGCGTCTGACGACCAAGCTGCAGAATACGTTCAATGCTGCGGGCCGCGAGGATACGAACGGCTTCAGGCTGATCGGTTCCGCCCTGGGGAGTGTCGATCACGTCCAGAAGTGGAGGCAAACTCCGGGTCCACGCGACCGCCGGCACAGGCTGCAGGCCCGGCTTCTCAGGGGCAACGTTAAGCTCGCCCAGCAACATGGCTGCCTGGCAGCGGACGTGAAAGTTGCCGTCGAGCACATCCAGCGTTCGTTTCAGAATCTCATCCAGCGCAAACGCTCGCACATCTGGATTACGGCATTCACGGTCGAAGTCCCGCAGCAGATCCTTCCGCACCTTGGTAAGGCCATTCCGCTCGTCCGTAATCGTGAGGTGATAAATCTGGACGCGAATGCTTTCAGTCAGCGTCGCGCGGCATTCGTCCGTAAGCTGGCTCTCACGCAGAGCGTCGAAGTATTTCAGCCTGGTTTTTTTCCATGTGGCGACTTCTTCGGCCGTGATCAGTTCGTTCTCGAGCGTGAGTACCTTTGGCGGTTGCTGGGCTGGCTGAAATCCGGGCGGAAGACCCGAGTTCTGCTGTGACAGCGCGGGCGAAGCCACAGCCAATACCAGCGTCGCATACGCGATGCACTGGCAGGCAGCTGCTCGCGGGAGGCTCAATGGAAGCACGGGCTGTCCTTCTGACTGTGGTCGCTAGTGAACTGGGGTGCGGGAATGTTCTCCGTAGCTGAAGTCGTGAGACTTCGGCGTTGCAGAGCAAACGACTGGACTCTCTCAAGCTCATCTACAGAATACCGCAGTGCGCACGGGAATCTTTCAACTGGTAACCGTATCAGTCGCGAATTCTGCTCTCAAGCTGTATCGCCAGCCCGGATGGCACTGAACGGTCGTGTCATTCCTGTTTTGCGGAAATGGCCTGAAAGCTCTGCAGCTGCGCCTCGAAAATTGTCTGCGTCTGCCTGACCATTGCTTCCATGTTGAACGCTTCACGAACTCGTGACGAGCCTTCCGTTGCCAGTCGCAGGCGCAGAGTCGGCTCATCAATCACACGCTCAAGACTATTCACCAGGTCCGCAGTATCATCCGGTTGATAAAGAAGTCCTCCACCCGTCTGGTCGAGCATTTCCGGAAACGACCCGTGGGCCGGCTGAACCACGGGCACTCCACTCGCCAGCGACTCAAGCACAAAAATTCCCTTCGGTTCCCGATAGACCGTGGGGACGCACAACACGTCCAGCGTCTGCAGAAATGCCACTTTCCCGGCATGATCCGGCGGACTGCCGGCGTACTCAAACGCAGTGCCAAGATCCGCTGCGTCTTTTCGGAGACGATCGAACCAGGCCTGGTCTCTGCTGCCGAGGTATCCGCCAGCCACAAGCCGCACGCTGCGTCCACGCTGCCGCAGAGTCCGCACTGCATCGATCAGCACATGCAGCCCTTTTTCCGGACAAATCCGCGCGAAGTACCCGATTCGAAACGGTTCACCGGCAACCGCCTTTGGCTGACCTTCAAAATCAGAAAAGTCAATTCCAAGTGGAATGCGATGGAACCGTTCGGCAGGCAGGCCGAGGAGTTCCGACATGTGGTCCCGGTAGTAATTGCTGTGAACCAGAAAGCCATCAAATTCAGCGGACCGCTCACTCATGCGACGGATTGTCTCGGTACGAAACTTGTCCGGCAGGCTGTCGAGAAAGATGTCATCACCCTGTAGCGTGCAGAAGACAGGACCGGAGAATTGTTGCTTCAAAGTGCGCAGGACTCCGCACAGCAGAGCGTTGCTGAAACAGACGACGTCGGGCTTCAGGTCGTTGCCAATGAACGCGGCCAGTTCTTCGACGTCCGTCTGCTGAGGCCCCGACTCGCCATCGAGCATGGCAAGTGTCAGTTCGCCAAGATTGCTGGCGTCGTTACTGACCGAAAACTTCGTGGCGAGACTGATCAGCTTCGGATGATCGACCCAGCGAGTCGCCCAGCGTGGCAGTCGTCGCCAGAAGTCCCAGCGGTGTTCGAGATACACGTTGATCCCGCCGAAGAACACACGCTGACTGCTGAGGTTCTCTTCATCGACGCGGATCGGCGTGTAGGTCGGGATCAGAGTGACTTCGACACCGGCATCACGAAGCGCGCGTGCCCACGTGTTGTCGTGCATGCACGAGCCGCAGAACATGCCTGCTCCACCGGCAGTGACGATCGCTACGTGCATGGTGCGAACTGTGAAATGACAGGTTTGACGGAACGGCCTCTTAAGGTTTCGATTTCCTGTCTGCGTCCTTTTTCTTTTTCTTTTCAACCAGCAGGTCGTAGTGCAGGCGACCGACGTGCCACATGTAATGCGGGCCGTAACCCGCCTTCGGTCCCCAGCCGTTGGCGGTTGACCTGGTCAGATGCTCAATCGCCGCGTCGTCGCGATCCTCCAGCGCGTGATGCAGGCCAACATACAGGTGCGCGTAGAAGAGTCGCTTTTCACGTTCGGTCTCACCGATCTCGGCATCGTCGATCAGTTTCAGAACCTGTTTCGGAGTCAGGTCACCGGAAAACAGCTTGTAGACCGATGGAAACGGCTCGCGATCGGTCTTCTCATACTTCAGCAGTCCGGCCTGAGCCTTGTCGCGTCCGTAAGCCCGGTACTGCGAGAAAAATCGCCAGATGCCGTTTTCACGATCGACATCATCAAACGTGTGATACTCCTCGAACTGCTTTGCGGCTCCCGGGAATTTTCCGGCGTAAAAGCGAGCAATGCCGCGCCGCCAGTGCGACGGTCCCTGCCGTTCATCAAGTTCGACCATCTTCTCGTAATCCGCGAGTGACTCTGCAAAGCGGCCCAGAAAGAAGTTCGCATCCCCTCGACGCGAATACATGCCGACGTTGTCAGGTGCTTCTTTAATGGCCGCGTCGAGAGTCTCGATTTCCGCACGAAACTCCACGGACATCTTCCTGCGGGCCTCTGCCGACAATGGATGCTCACCGGCGATCAGGACCGGTGGGAAGGTGTGGAGCAGAGTGACTGTCGCCGCGACAGCACTGATGGGTAATCGGTTCCGCATGCAGACGTCCTCAAGGAGTGTCTCTTGTCATCGAACAACCGGTCGCCACCGCGACCGCACGCAACTTATGTGGGTCAACAGGAAAAGGACAAGCGTGTGCGTACCACAACAGAATGTGTCTCGTGCTTATTCTGACTACAAGATGCGCCAAGTACTTTACAGACAGAATCCAGGGACTAGCATCTCGCCGCTTTGAACGGATGGAGAGAGTGAACTAAGGAATGGCTCACCCCAATTCAAAGTAGCTGGGTGAGCATCTGGTTCGCTCGGCAACCTCGTTCATTCGAGGAACAAGCGGGAGTCGCGGCATGGGCCGTGACTTTCAGATTGTCTGGTTTCTGGCAGGGAATCGAGGAGATTCTCAGCCACCGCAGTCCAAAGGATTGGAATTGCAGAGCACGGAATGGAATTCGACACGCAGCTCACTTCCTTGAGGCTGTGTGGTCCCGCCATGTGCTTTCGCTTGAACAAACCTCGCCGGCTGCATCGGCTGAGAGAGAGACTCGACCGACCGGAATCCAGGTCTCATTTCAACTGACACGTCCAGGGAGGGAAACGTCATGACGAAAAAGCCAATGATTGGAATTACCGGCGACTACCGTTCACCGCGCAAGGATTCGGAAGCGATGAGCTGGTTCAAGTCGGGTACGTACGATTGCATCACAGCTTCAAAGATCCAGACCGCGGGTAACAACAAAGCCCGCAACTGCCCCGGAGGGCTACCGTACCTGATCCCTCCATTCGACAACCTCGAAGATATCGAAATGGTCATCGATATGGTCGATGGCATCGTCCTTGGTGGTTGCCACCTGGACCTCGATCTGGAACGCATGGGGCACGATCCGCACCCGGCGGCCCGCACGATGCCGATCAGGCGTGAAGATTTTGATCGCAAGCTGTGTCAACTGGCGGTGAAACGAAAGCTGCCGATTCTTGCGATCGGAGCCGGCATGCAGATGCTCAACCACATTTGTGGTGGCACCATCTTCCGGCATCTTCCGGAGGACTTCGTACGACCGCTGCAGCATCGAGATCCCGTCGAGCCGAATTTGCGGCATCTGATTGAGATCGACGAAGACTCGCTGATGTTCGACATCTATGGTCCAGGCGAGATTCGGGTGAACAGTCAGCACCACATGTCGATCGATCTGGTGGCCGACCCGTTCCGCGTGTCAGCTCGCACGCCGGATGGAGTGATTGAATCGTATGAATCGAAGAATCTGGATGACTGGTTCGTCATTGGTGTGCAATGGCATCCGGAGAGCATGACAGCCTCGCGGCTCGACATGCAGATTTTTGAGACATTCGTCCAGGCCTGCGAAGACATGCGACGAGGGCAGCGATTCGTCCTGCCATTCCCAACCGCACCGAAAGTTGCCGCCTGAGGGACGTTTATGGCGTCAAAAACCGACCTTGCGAAATGATCGGCGATGGATTTCCCTCGACCGCCCAACAAAGTCAGCCCCGACAACCCTGTGCTTAGCGATGGACTATCGTGAAAGTACAGGGTTTTTTCATGCGCGCGTCTCGATTCGAGGCTCCAACCCGACACACAACTCCGACAACCCAGTCACCCCACGCCCGCTCCCCCCGTCATCAGTCATCACCCGACAATCCCGCACAACTGGAGCGACTTGGATTAACCTTCCATGCCGTGCAGAAATTGTGTTTGAAAGACTTATGCCGGCTACGTCGGCAATCTGAACTGGCTGACCGTTTCCGGTTCTGTAAGCTGAATCAAAAGACACATGTTTTCAACGAGTCACTTCTGTTGTCCGTGCTGGAATGCATCGGGCGCAGAAGGACGCAACCTGGGACGCAACCTGGGACGCTTGGACTGTCGATGCAACATGCTCAAACCGACATCGTGGCAGTTGGGCTCGAAACACTCACGGAGTGTTTGCGCCCGTACGTTGCGCGCGAAATGGAGAGCGTGCATGGCAACAAATGGCAGCAGACGGCAAATAACAGCTTTCGCTCCTCCCGAGACAGCCTGTCCAACAACATTGAGGAGTGGGACGCGCATGCACTGCTGACCGTAATGTGGGACAACTGGAATTCGGTGTTCCGTCGCAAACTGGGACTGTTTGAACGGAGCCTGGTGGCTGAACTGCGAGCGTTTCGCAATCGCTGGGCCCATCAGCGCCCATTTGAATTCGACGACACCTACCGACTGCTGGACAGTGTGCAACGGCTGTTGTCACGCACGACACCGGAAGCGACCAGCGAAATCAGCGAGATGAAATTCACGCTGCTGCGGGATGAATTCGGCGAAGCGATCAACCGGAAGGCGACGGAAGACGACAACCGGATCAAACGCTGGGCCGTGGCCTTTGTCTATCTGGCCTGTGGCGGCGTGTTCGTCTATCTGATCCCACGCACGTTTCCTACTGCTGGTGGACTTCAATACCTGCTCGCCGCATCTGTTGGCATGGCGATGAGCTACCTGATCTTCAATCGCTTCCGCAACCGACCCGCCGTGGTTGGCCCCCGCGAATGTCGACGCTGTCGGCGAATCATCTACGGCACAACCTGTCCCTACTGCTCGCCCTCAACTTCCACATTCGATTCCAACGAGTTCCGCATCGGTGAACCGGAGTCAGAGGGCCGTGCCCAACCAACTGCCGGTACACCGAATGGCGAAGGTTCGGAAGGTGACAGTTCGCAACCGGGCTTCAACAGCCCGGCGCGCCGCACGAACAGCCCGACACTGCACCGTGACAACTGAATGTATGGCATTCCCAAAAGCGGCATAGCCGCAACCAAAAGTAGGATGGGCATTCTTGCCCGTCTGCCAACAGGGACGGGCAGGAGTGCCCGTCCTACGATGCGCGCGCACGGCGCGCTCGCGTCCCAGAGTAGGAATCTAAGCCGATGCCCACGGCTACTCGCGCGTGATGAACTCATCGACGTTCAGCAGAACCCTGGCCAGCGCCGTCCACGCTGCCGAGGTAGCAGCATCGGCTGTCTGAGGCCGGCTGGATGAGCCGATGCTCTTCGCGGCTTCGTCATCCGATGTGAAATACGCGTGCTGAGCGGCGACGTACGCGAGCAACGCCGCGCGTTCGCGAGTGCTCGGACTACGGGCGAGAGCCGATTCGAATGCGTAGGTCAGACGGGCTTCGTCATACCCGGACGCCTCGCGCAGGATGCGATCCGAAAACGCGCGGGCCAGTTCCATGAACGAGGCATCGTTGGCCAGTGTGAGAGCCTGCAACGGCGTATTGGACCGACTGCGGTGCGTGCATGTTCCATTCGCGTCTGGCGCATCGAATGTGGGAAGCATCGGATACGGGCTGGATCGCCAGAAATACGTGTACATGGCGCGGCGATAGCGGTCGTCGCCTTTACTCTCGGGCCACTGCTTTGAGACCTGTGTGACAACGTAGATGCCCTTCGGTTGAGGCGGATACACACCAGGTCCGAGCATCTTCTGAGAAAGCAATCCACTCGCCGATAGAGCCACGTCACGGATGCCTTCGGCTTCCAGGCGAATGCGACTCTGCCGGGCAAGCAGGCGGTTGCGCGGATCGCGTTGCAGCAGCTCTCGTGTCAGGTGCGACGACTGTCGCCATGTCGCCGACGTGACGATCAAGCGGTGCATCGACTTGATGCCCCACCCCTGACGAATGAACTCGGAAGCGAGCCAGTCGAGCAGTTCCGGATGCGTCGGCGGACTGCCCTGTGTCCCGAAATCATCTTCGGTCTCGACGATTCCGATGCCGAAGAAACGCTGCCAGAAGCGATTCACCGTGACGCGGGCCGTCAACGGATGCTCGGACGAAAACAGCCAGCGTGCGAAATCGAGCCGGTTCGCAGGACTCTTCGTTTCTGGAAGTTGTGGCAGCACGGCTGGTACTCGCGGAACAACCTTCGCGCCTTTGTCCAGGAAGTTTCCGCGGATATGGATATGCGTTTGTCGTGGATTGGAAATTCGTTCTTTCAGGGCCATTGTCGTTGGAACCGCCGCCTTCAGTTGGCTCTCGTCTGCCTTCAACTCTGTCAGACGGTCTTCAAGGGGCTTGCGTGATTTGTCACTCGATCCGTAGGCAGCAACCAGCAGAGCCTTCTTCGCGTCATCCCGTTTGTCCGCGGCAACATCGAGTACTGTCTGCAACCCGACGGGAACCAATGGTTGCTGCGTGGACTGCCCTGTGACGGATATTCGAAAGCACCCGATCAACGACTTGTTGACGTTGTGATTGTGATGCATCCGAATCTGGAGACGTGTACCAGCACCCTGGACCGGTTCTTCGAGGACAAAGATGGCTTCACGATTAACGTTCATCGAACCTGCTTTGACGCCGCCAATCGCCCAGCCGGATTTCTGACTGCCATCGATCGCGAGCCCGACGGAGTAACCGTCCTGTTGCCATTCTGTTGTGCCGGATGCCAGTGCAATCGCTGTCGACTCGCCGCTGTCTCCAGCGCCGGTTGTTGCCAGTTCGAATTCACTGAGTACGAAGTTGCCATCGGGTGCAAAGCCCGGCCCGTTTTTCGGGAGCCCCGAATTCGTCAGTGCTTCCAGACGGATAGCAGTGATCGTTTCGATGGGCAGGTCGGCTGTAACCGTGTAAACGTCCTGGGCAGGGATGTTGCCGTTCCCACCGACGATCAACGTGTGTTCGCCCAGCGCATTGATGACCGCTCCGGCTTTGGACACAAATTCAATCGGTTTGAGTGGGGTCCACTCCGCACGGGGCAAAGCCGCGTATTCCTTTTCCCACTCCGGCTGTCCGGCCGCGCGCGCTGCGTCGTATTCCTTCAACTGTTTCTGGACCTGGACCAGACCCTCTCGAACACGTTTCTGCTCGGAGGCCTGGTGTTCGCTCGGCAGTGGAATGATCGGCTCATCGCAGTTGTTGAAGATCGCGAACAGTTCGTAGTACTCGCGCTGTGTGAACGGGTCGTACTTGTGCACATGACACTGAGCGCATCCGATCGTAATGCCGAAGAATGCAGCGCCGGTCGTGTTGATACGGTCGACGATTGACTCGACGCGAAACTGCTCCTGATCAGTGCCACCTTCCTGGTTGATCAGCGTGTTCCGATGAAAACCCGTCGCGACAATCTGGTCGCGTGTGGCATCCGGCAGCAGGTCTCCGGCGAGCTGCTCGATCACAAATTGATCGAATGGAAGATTGGAATTCAGCGACCGGATCACCCAGTCACGATAGGGCCAGATGGATCGCGGCCCGTCGATCGTGAAGCCGTTCGAGTCGGCGTAACGGGCGATGTCCAGCCAGTGTCGGCCCCAACGCTCTCCGTATCGTGGCGAGGCCAGCAGACGATCGACGAGCCGTTCGTATGCACCCGGCTCTTCGTCGGCCCGAAACGCGGCGACGTCTTCCGGAGATGGCAGGACACCGTGCAGATCCAGATAGAGCCGCCGGATCAGTGTCGAGCGATCGGCCTCCGGCGATGGAGCCAGCCCTGCGGCTTCAAGCCGAGCCAGGACAAACCAGTCGATGCCGTTGCGAGGCCAGTTGGACTGCTTCACATGCGGGTACATGGGCCGCTCGATCGGCTGAAAGGACCAGTGTTCACTGCGCGTTCCATCGGCAGAAGGTCGATCGGATTCCGGGATCTTCGCTCCCTGTTCGATCCATAGCCGAATGGTCTCGATCTTTTCGGCTGCCAGCTTCGGCAGCTCGAATGGCATCTGCGGCACTTTGCCTTTGCCGATAAGGGACTGGAACAGCAGGCTGGCTTCCGGCTTGCCAGGCACGATGGCAGCTCCCCGATCACCACCACGCTGCAGCAGCACACCAAAATCGAGCCGCAAGCCAGCCTCGATCTCTTCCGGTCCGTGGCAACTGATGCAGTGGACCTGGAGGATCGGCTTGACCTGACGAACAAAGTCGACCGGCTCCGCCGTGAAGGCGTTCGAGGCCGGGACGATCAGCAGAACCGACCCAAGAGTGAGTTTGCGGACGATATTCATTGAGTCAGCTCCGAAAAACCGCGAGCACCGGGCGAGGACACCCATCGTAGTCCCGCCCCGCGTCCACACCAAACAACCCCCGGCTCGCGTGGCGTTGCCTTGCACTCGCATCCCGCGTTCACTGAAGTCCAGCCTGACGGAACAGATCTTCGGGACACCAGTATGCTGAAATTCTTCGCGGGCGCGTTCGCCATTGCCGGGCTGATTGCCGCATCCGGGCCCATCATCATCCATTTGCTCAACCGTCGCCGATTTCGCGTCGTCGAATGGGGCGCGATGGACTTCCTGCGGCAGGCCATGCAACGCAGCCGACGTGCGGTGCAGCTTCGGGACCTGATCATCCTGGTGATTCGGTGCCTTGCTGTCGCCTTATTCGGAGCAGCCCTGGCCCGACCATTTCTCTCAGGAGTGGCCACTGACACGATTCTCGGAGCAGCCCTGACGGGACTGGCTGTCATCGCTGCGGTCTCCGCCGCCGCTGTTGCGATACTGACGTCAAAACCGGGGGTCCGCGGCATTTCTATTCTCTCGTGCGTAGCGTGTTTCGGACTGGCCGGGCTGGGACTGTTTGAGATGTTGCAGGACATCGATACGTCCGCCACGGGTGCGCTCACGAGTCGCGAGCCGGTGCATGCGGTGCTCCTCATCGACAACTCCATGAGCATGGGCTACGAGTCGCTGGACGGCACGCTGCTGGATCGCGCACGGGCTAAGTCCGTTGAGTTCATAGATGCGCTCCCGGCAGGCAGTCAGGTGCACATCATTCCCATCTGTGGTTCCAGCGAGGTCGAAGCGACCAGCGCCTACCGCAACAAGACGGACGCAAAGAGTGCCTTGGATCGGGTTCAGATTGTCG
>CAUZFZ010000186.1:0-18726 GCA_963579025.1 Planctomycetota bacterium
AAGCCCCTGTTTGACTTCTCACCGGCGCGCATCACAAAAACAAGCGCAGCCATGCCTGCGAGGTTCGCTGCTGCGCTGATCTCTGCAAACTCCCCGGCAGTGCCATTCGTGTCAGGGTCGTCTTTGTCGCCTGAAACCGCTGATAGCCCGACACTTCGGCGATGTCGTCTTTGATCTCCAGACTTGGAGGCGGTGCCATTGCATTCGGTGACTGGGACAGGTCGATTCTCATTGCGGCGGCGATCGTGCGAGGAAGGCGAGGAAAAGCACCTGCCGATCATCACCGGACAGGCAGGTGGCGAACCATGACTCAACGTTGCAGGGAGACAATTGTGCGTCCAATACGAATTGTTGTCTCAACGCAGAAGTCGTTTGAGGAATTCCCTCAGGAAAGTCTCCTTGGCCAGTCGCTGACTCTGGCCCAGGCCCATGAGGTCGGGCTCCTTCGAGTCACTGTCGATAGCAGGAATTCGGGATCGGCCCGGCGGGGGCTGGGCGAAGTCTACAACAGATACTTGGATTCCGCCGACCCTGAAGAGATTCTGCTGTTCGTCCACGATGATGTGTTTGTGCACGACTGGTACCTCGCGCGGCGACTGAACGACGCCATGGCCGACTTCGACGTAGTCGGTGTTGTCGGCAACACGAATCCGGATTTCCGCGAAGCAAGCTGGGTGCGGGCGGATGACAAGGACGCATACCCGTCCGGGTGGCAGCCCGAGGAGTTTCTGTCCGGGTCCATCGGGACAATGGAGTCCGAGGGCACAAAGGTCGCGTGGTTCGGCGACAGTCCGCAGGAGTGTCAGTTGCTGGACGGTGTGTTTCTGGCGGTGAACGTTGACTCCTTGCGGCAGGCATCTGTCCGCTTCGACGAGCAATTTGAGTTTCACTTCTATGACCTCGACTTCTGCAGACAGTGCATCCGTGCGGGTTTGCGAATTGGGACATGGCCGATTGCAATCGCCCACAAGTCGCCAGGAAGACGTGACGCCAACTGGTACGCCTCAAAAGAGAAGTACTTCCGCAAATGGGGCTTCGAGTGACTGAGCTTGTTACTTGATTTCTCGAGCTATTCCCGTTGCCGGTTGCGATCTCTGAGCTGACGGACTGTGTGAGTGGTCACCCGGATGAAATTGAAGAACCACCAGCTTCAATTTCGACAGTTCGGGGCAGCAACTGTTTCCGCTGTTCGAGGTGGAATTCAGGAGAATAATCTGACAGTCTTGCGCGTCTCCGAATCCGGTCGCCTTTCGCCCGATCGTTCGACGTCGCACGGCATGGTCGACGAACACAAACAGGTCTGCAGGAGACGCAGCAGTGCAAAGTAAACGAGGACAGCCTGTCACTCAGTGTCATCCTGTGTACTTATTGGCCCGAATTTTGCAGATTTGTGGCGGTGTGATTTTGACGGGCCTGGCAACGCTGCCGTCTGCTGCCGTGGCCCAGGATGCGGGCGTCGAATTGTTCGAGGCCAAAATCCGACCGGTTCTGGTCGAGCACTGCTACAAGTGTCATTCGGCTGAAGCTCAGGCGACGGGCAAACTGAAGGCCGAACTTCTGCTGGACAGCCGCGAGGGGATGCGTCGTGGTGGTGAAAGTGGCCCGAGCGTCGTGCCTCGTAACATCAAACAAAGCGCAGTGATCGCAGCGTTAAAGCATGAGTCGGTCGAAATGCCTCCGAAGGGCAAGCTGCCGGACGCAGTCATTGCTGATTTTGAGAAGTGGATCAAACTCGGAGCGCCCGACCCACGCGACGGGAAGGCTGCGACGACCTCGCGAGTCATTGATCTTGAGAAGGGGCGCGAGTTCTGGTGCTTTCAACCTGTCGCTGATGCGCAGCCACCGAATGTTCAAGACGGCCAATGGGCTCGTACCGATGTCGACCGGTTTGTTCTCGCGAAGCTGGAATCACAGCAGCTCAAGCCGGTGACTGATGCTGATCCGGCTGTGCTCACCTGTCGGCTCCATTTGGACCTTGTTGGCCTTCCGCCAGCGCCGGATGAACTCGATCGCTGGCTGTCGGCGTTGAAGCAGGATCCAGAGTCGCTTGCGGGGCTCGTCGATGAACTGCTGGCGTCCGAGCACTTCGGTGAGCGGTGGGGACGGCATTGGCTGGACGTCGCCCGGTACGCCGAATCGAATGGGAACAGCCGCAATGCCACATTCCCTCTGGCATGGCGGTATCGCGATTACGTGGTCGACGCATTCAATTCCGACACGCCCTACGATCGGTTCATCACCGAACAGGTCGCTGGAGACCTGCTGCCCTCGAACTCCATCGAGGAGCACAACCGCAGCCACGTGGCAACCGGTTTTCTGGCGCTTGCGTCAAAGCCGGTCATCCGTGGTAAGCAAGGCGGGTTCGTACCGGACATTGCCAATGATCAGATCGAGGTCACGTCACGGGCGTTCCTTGGCCTGACCGTCGCCTGTGCCCGCTGTCACGACCACAAGTTCGATCCGATCCCCACGACTGACTACTACGCTTTGGCCGGAATCTTCGCCAGCAGCGACACGCTGTACGGCGGCGGTGGCAATTCCATGGGTGGCGCCCCGACAACAGGGCTGCACACCTTGAAGGACAAAGACCCGACGAAGCAGCAGGCTTACAACGAGTGGAAGGCGGCTGTTGACGCTCTGAAAAAACAGCAACAGAAGGTCAACGGCGAACTGAAAAAGTTGCGTGGCAAACTGCCCCGTAAGCGCAAGGGTAAGGAAACGAAGGCGGCCGACCCCAAGGTGCAGGCGCAGTTCGACAAGCTGACGGAACAGTCAAACAAGCTGCGTGCTGAGATTCAGCAACTCGAGAAACAGAAGGTTTCGCCGCCGAGCCAGGCAATGGGAGTGCGGGACGCGGGCAAAGTGCAGGAGATCGCCGTATACATTCGCGGCGAGTCGCCCAAAGGTCCGCCCGTTCCGCGTGGATTCGTATCTGTCACGACAGAAGCCTCACTTGAATTGCCTGGCGACAGTAGCGGCCGGCTGGAGCTGTCACGCTGGATCGCATCTGCCGACAACCCGCTGACGGCCCGAGTGATCGTCAATCGCATCTGGCAGCATCTGTTCGGTGAGGGACTCGTCCGCACGCCCGACAATTTCGGAATCAACGGCGATCGGCCCAGTCATCCCGAACTGCTGGACTGGCTGGCTGCTCGGTTTGTCGAGGACGGCTGGTCGGTCAAACGCATGATCCGCCGGCTCGTGCTGACTCGCACGTATGCCCTCAGCGATGCGCACGACGAGCGAAACTACGAGGCCGATCCGGACAACGTATTTGTCTGGCGGCATGCACGACGACGGCTTGAAGCGGAAGCCATCCGCGATGCAATTCTCGCGGTCAGCGGTCAGCTTGATCGCCAGCGTCCGGAGGGATCAGTCGTAACGCGTCACGGAGGAAAACTCATTCAGGACGCACTGACACCCGACACGATTCATAAGGAGAGCGTCCATCGCAGCGTCTATCTGGCCATTCTCCGCAACGGCCTGCCGGAGGTTCTGGAACTATTCGACGTCGCGGATCCCAGCCTGGTCGTCGGACGACGCAGCGTGACAACCGTGCCTGCTCAGGACCTGTTTCTGATCAACAGCCCGTTTGTTTCTGAGCAGTCGAAACACTTTGCCGAGCTTGTTCTGTTGAAAGACGGCAACGAAACCGATCGCATCGGATTCGCTTATCGACGTGCTCTGTCTCGGAAGCCGACTTCTGCCGAGATCGAGCGTGCAGCGGCATTTCTGGAACAGAGTCGTGCATCGCTGGCATCCGAAGTTCCGGAGGCGGAACGAGAACTCGCCGCATGGACGCCGTTTTGCCAGGCTTTGTTTGTAGCGGCCGAGTTCCGGTACGTTCGATAATCATTTTCCGACTTCCAACCGATCACGATTCCCACCGCGAGGTCTCCCCTGCCTCGCATCACGACCATCACGGACAGGATTCGAAATGAACATTTTCAGTCGACGACAGCTTCTGCAGTCTGCATCAGCCGGATTCGGGTCACTGGCACTCGCCGGACTGTGTTCTGAGCAGGCTCGTGCAGAAAACCGCAGTCTGCTGGAGCCGAAGCCCGCGCACTTCGAGCCGAAAGCCAAACGCGTAATCTTCTTCTGCATGCGCGGAGGACCGGCACAGACGGACACGTTCGATTACAAGCCGCGCGATCGGAAAGTCACAACAACCAACGTGTCTCCGAAAGCCAAGGGACGCAAGGGCGGCAATGGCCCAGCGGGATCCGTCATTCCCTTCAGTCAACACGGTGAGAGCGGTCTACGGATCGCCGACACGATGCCGCATCTGGCGCAGCATGCAGACGAACTGTGTGTGATCAACAGCATGTGGACCGACCTGCCGAATCATCCGCAGTCGTATCTGAAACTGCACACGGGCGATTTTCGGTTTGCTCGACCATCAATTGGTGCCTGGGTGCTTTACGGGCTGGGCAGCGAGAACCAGAACCTGCCGGGTTTCATTTCGGTCAATCCCGAAACACGCGTCGGTGGCGCACAGAACTACGGAAGCGCTTTCCTGCCGGCCATCTACCAGGGCACGGCCATTGGTCACGTTGGCGCAAATATGGCGAAGGCTGGAATCCGCAACGTGACCGGGCAACTCGATTCCGCACTGCAGCGACGACAGCTCGATCTCGTGCAGGCGATGAACCGTGAGTTGCTTGAGAAGTCCAAGGCAGACACACAACTGGAAGGTGTCATCGAGTCACTGGAACTTGGATTTCGGATGCAAACTTCCGTCAGCGAAGTACTCGACGTCAGCGGTGAGACGCTGGAAACTCAGGAACGCTACAACGTCGGACAGACACAGAAACTCGGCCGCTGTCTGGACGATGATTTCGGACGGCAGTGTCTATGGGCGCGGCGACTGGCCGAGTCCGGTGTGCGCTACATCGAAGTGTGTCACTCAAACTGGGATCAGCACGGCAATCACGCTAAAGAGATCGCGGCCAACTGCACGGCGATTGACAAGCCGATCGCGGCCCTGATGCAGGATTTGAAGGACCGTGACATGCTGAAGGACACGCTTCTGGTATGGGGCGGTGAATTCGGGCGGACTCCATTGACCGACCCGAAGAAAGGGAGCGGTCACAACAACAAGGGCTTCAGCTTCTGGATGGCCGGTGGTGGAATTAAAGGTGGCATGAACTACGGCATGACCAACGAAACTGGTGCGGTTGCCGTCGAGAACAAAGTCCACATCCACGACCTGCATGCCACGATGCTGCACCTGCTGGGTCTCGACCACGAAAACCTGACGTATCGCTATGCGGGCCGCGACTTCCGTCTGACGGACGTCTATGGCAACGTCGTCCAGGACATCATCGCGTAGTGTCACTCGGGCACTTCACGCAGGCGGTCGAACAGCTCTTCCAGAACCAGGCCATCGGCGGCGGGTGATGTGCTGCGCAGGTGGCTCATTTCGTCGAAGGCATGCACGCGGCCTTCCGCGATGATGCAGACGCGGTCGGAAAATGCCTCAGCCAGTTCCAGCAGCTGTGTCGAGTAGATCACCGTTCTTCCCCGTTGAACGGCGGCCCGAGCACGGCGGCGGAAGGACGCGATGCCGTGCGGGTCCATGCCCGAGGCAAACGGTTCGTCCAGGACCCAGACCTCCGGGTCGGCGCTCATCAACGCAACCAGTGCCACCTTGTAAAGCTGCCCGCGCGAGATCTTTCCGAGAAGCGAGTCCACCAGCGTGAGTATCTCGAAATCCTCCAGCAGTTCGAGCACGGTCGCTTCGATGGGATTCTCGTCAGCTCCGTACGCACGCAGAAGCATGCCGATGTGCTGCAACACGGTCGAGTCCTGGTAAACGTACGGAAAATCCGGGACGAAATGGAAACGCTTTCGCAGGTCGATGCGATCCCGATTGAATACCTCGCCGTCGAACAGGATCTGTCCGGCATTCGCCTGGCTCACGCCGGTTAAGCAGCGCAGCATCGTCGTCTTACCGGCCCCGTTCGGGCCAAGAACTGCAACGATTTGACCGGGGTCAATTGTCAGCGTCACATCGTCCAATGCGTGACGGCGGCCGAATTTCTTGGTGAGGTTCTCGATCTGAATCAGCATGCTCTTCCTGAGTGTCGCGGACCGCCATCGGGCGACCCTGGTCCGATCAATCAAACATCGAATGCGGAACGCCGATGTCGATGATCCGGATTTCTCCTGTGTAGGGGACTGACTCTGGATTCGCGAAACCTGATTTTCGCGCTACAAACGTCGCCGTGAAGTCGGCCTGTACGGCGATCGGATCATTTGGATCGACCGGAGTTCCCGAGTCACAGTCGAGTCCACTGGGAAGATCGATCGCCAGCGTTCGGGCGGGACTGCAATTGATCGCTCGGATGATCGTCGGAAACGGTTCTCGCAATGCACCGCGCGTCCCCGTCCCCAGGAGTGCATCAACGATCCAATCGGTATCACCGAATACGGCGTTCAGATCGTCATCGCTCAAAGCAGATGTGATGACGCGGATCTCGGTACCGCTCCGCTCGATGACGTGAAAGTTGATCGCCGCATCTCCTTGCAACACGGTTGGATCGCAGAACAGCAGTACGGAGACATCTTTGCCGCGGTTCGCGAGATGTCGAGCGATCACGAAGCCGTCACCGCCATTATTTCCCCGCCCGGCACAGATCACGACACGACCGGCAACACCCAGTTCCAGCAGCCAGTCAACACAGCCACGACCCGCGTTTTCCATCAGGACAACACCTGGCAGGCCGTAATCTTCAATGGCTCTCCGGTCCACATCGCGCACCTGATCGCGCGACATCACGGCGGGCACTGGCATGGCGGACTCCGGAAAGCAACTGGCAGACCAGTGCGGAGTCGTATCGGACCATTAGCGGGCGGGCAATCCAGCTGCTGGGTAGTGCAGACAGGGCGGCCGGCGAGGTTTGTCGGTGGCGGAATCGAGGTCGAGCGGATGGATCGTATCGGCGGCAGACGGACGTCCTCATTGCCGTCCGCCCGACATCCGAAAACTCACGTCACGCGGCGGCAGACCCAGCTTGCCAGCCACGTTCGACCCACTCCTGTTGCCTGCATCTCGGCGTCGCTGCCGTCAGTCGTAGCTGCGGACGGCGACACCGTCATCTTCTTCGTCTACCCAGTGCGTCTCTGTGGCCTCGGCACCGTCGGCGGGCAGCATTTGCCGAACCGGTTCATACAAGGATGACGATGTCACGAAACCCTCGCGAAAATCAACGCGTTCCATAACGGAAATTGACATGGCACTGATCCAGTTTCTGATGGAGAGTCTGGAGCCAGACCGCAGACTGCGCTGAAACTTCCCTGCGTCAACACAGTGGTACGATCGATTCCGGATGACTCCGAAGGGGCGGGAGGGAAGTCGTTTCCCCGAATTGTGGAGGGACTCGCAGCCTCAATCGGTGCGGGTGAAGCCGGAGCAAAGTGAGGTCGTCCTCGTATAAAAAACAGGACGCGGGACAGGTTCCCGTGATGGGGACCTGGTGGGATGTCAAGCGACAGACGTTCCATTGACCGTGCCGAGCAGATCGGAGATCGGCTGAAATCGGTCGCGGCGAATCGAGTAGAAGTTGAACTTGCCGGATCGTCGTTGTTCGAGCAGACCGCCATTCTTCAGCAGAGCCAGGTGGTGACTCACAGCCGGCTGCGGCTGCCCAAGACGCTCGCAGAACTGCGTCACGTTGAGTTCGCCTTTCTCGGCCAGATCGAGCACGATTTTCAGCCGCGTCGGTTCACCCAGCAGCCTGAAGACGTTGGCGGCTCCGGATTCCTGAACATTCTCAACAGAAGCAATCATTTCTCAGTTCCAATTTCGCAAAAGACGTGTCCGAGGTCGATGCTTGTCATCGAATTCGATTTGGCGAATGCCAGCACCGAGCGGCAGTGCATAAACAAGATGTGTGATGCCGACTGCATCAATGTTGAGGAAGCCTACGGATCAACCGATGTTGCTCTATGGCAGAAACTGCCATGTGGCCACGAGATGCGCGTAAGTCCTTTACAATTCATATAGTTACGTCGCAGGAAAACTTCAGAATATGGTCTGTCCTGTTGGAAGTTTTCCCAGATGCGCACGTCAATCGGCGTTGCCGGATTCGACGGGGAGGCCCTTCCGCACCCACTCGTTCAGCCCGCCCTTGGCACTGCGGACGTTTCGATAGCCTTTGGACTTCAGATACAGCGTCGCGTGCTTCGAGAACTTACCGATATTGCACACGGTCACGATCGGCGCATCACGATCTTCGGGTAGTTCTCCAATGCGTCCTCCGAGGTCGTCCTGCGGGATGTTGATGGAGCCCGGTAAGTGCGACTCGCTGAAGTGCTCGGGCAACCGAATATCGACCAGCGTCGGCCGGTCGCCTGAATCCAGCAGCCCGTTGAGATCCTTGACTTTGACCGTGTCGTGCGGGTTCTTCAGATTCTCGAGCATCTCGGCCAGAAACTGCTCGTCCTTGCTCGGCCCGCTACTGGTGGCCTCGGTAGCTTCGGGCGGCGCGAGATCCGGGAAGTGCCGGATGACCGACGACGCATACTTGAAGATGTTGTCCGGGAAAATCACGACGACCACGTTGCCGGGCTCGTCGGGAATCAGCTTGAACGCCGCGGCCAGCGCCATACCCGAACTTGGGCCAGCGATGATGCTCTCTTCACGATTCAGACGGAGGCACAGGTCGTACGCTTCGCGGTTGTCGATCTCGATCTCGCCGTCGTATTCGTCCGGGTGATACAGCTCCGTTTGTTGCAGTTGCCGCTGACTGCGCACGCCGGGTATGTCGTGCCCTTCGACCGGGCAGGCACCCAGAACTTTGATGTCGCCGTTCTGCTCTTTCAGAAACCGGCCGGTCCCCGTGATCGTCCCGCACGTGCCGAGCCCGGCCACAAAGTGCGTCACCTTGCCCTGAGTCTGACGCCAGATCTCCGGCCCGGTTGTCCTGTAATGAGCGCCCGGGTTCGATTCGTTGATGTACTGGTCGAGAATTTCGAAGTCGTCGTCAGTCGCCGCGGTCTCTCTCGCCTTCGCGATCGCTCCCTCTGGAGCACCCGGCATCGGACACAGAGAGTCGTCGAGTTCGTGCACGTCAGTCCCGAAGAACCGCAGCACCGTACGTTTCTCCAACGGAATCGCTTTCGAAAGCGGGGTCCGCAGAGCATACCCCTTCTGGTTGCCGATCATCGCCAGGCCAATACCCGTATTGCCGGACGTGGCCTCAACCAGTTTCTTGCCCGGCTGCAGCAGGCCCTGTTCTTCGGCATCCAGGATCAGATTGTTGGCGACGCGATCCTTCACCGCCCCGAACGGGTTGTACCACTCCAGCTTGGCGTACACCTGCGTGTACTGAAATGGTGACACGTGATTCAATCGAACGAGCGGAGTGGGATTCTCCTCACTCGACAGCAGTCCCAGGATCGAATCATAGACTCGCAGTGAATGGTCGTCGGACATGATGCACCGTGTCGTGTTAAGTCGGCGGGGTCGCCTGGCTAATTGTGGGAACGGGCGAGGAATATAGCGCCGTCCGGAACGGCTGCAAGACCTCAATTCGCTCGCGACTGCCGCAATTGTCGCTGTTTCCGGTTCCTGATAACCTCCGCGCCATTCGCGCTGTCTATCTCCCGATGTCGCACGGGTTTCGGCCCATTTCGCGAGACTCCCCGACGATCGGATTCACGGAGCAACCCCGATGAAAGCCAGTAACGCCCTCTGGAAAGAACGCCTCAACGGGAGCCTTTCCGATCAACTTGCGGAAGAAATCGACACGTTTGAAACGGAGATCGATCTTCGCAGCCAGGACAAACTCGACGAGAAAGTGTTCGCGGAAACGCGCCTCCGCCGTGGCGTCTACGGACAGCGGTACGACAACGGACAGCGGCACAACGGTCGCGAATCCCTGCCGCTACCGTTCGACGAACACGTCACGAAAGGCCCCAATACGATCTGGGATGCTCCCGGAATGATGCGGATTAAGATCCCATTCGGCGGTATTTCGCCCGAACAGCTTGAAGTGATGGCCGACCTGGCCGAGGAGTACTCCGACGGAATCGCTCACGTCACGACGCGGCAGGATTTCCAACTGCATTTCATTCACATTGAGGACACACCCTCGCTGATGCGCCGCCTGGCGGCCTGCGGAATCACGACACGTGAAGCCTGCGGTAACTCAGTCCGCAACGTCACCGGCTGCCCCTTCATGGGTGTCTGCAAAGATGAGCCCTTCGATGTCACCCCCTACGCTCGGGCACTGACTGAGTTCCTGCTCGGACACCCGGATGCTCAGAACTTTGGACGTAAATTCAAGCCGGCCTTCAGCGGCTGCCATCAACACGCGTGCGGGCTGGCTCAGATGCACGATCTGGGCGTGACCGCCGAAGTCCGCACAATCGACGGTGTCGAAACGCGAGGATTCAAAGTTGTTGTCGGCGGAGGTCTGGGGACTGTCCCGCGACAGGCCAAAGTCTTCGACGAGTTCATGCCGCCTGAAGAACTGCTGCCGATCTCGCAGGCAATTTCCCGAGTCTTCGGTCGCCACGGTGAAAAGAAGATGCGCAGCCGCGCGCGCATCAAATTCCTCATCGAGAAATGGGGCATTGAAAAATTCCGTGAAGAAGTTCTTGCCGAACGCGCGAAACTGACCGAAGACTCGCGGTGGACGGAGCTTGTCAATCGACTTGATCAGGACGAGGAGCAGCCGCTGAAGCCAGCCGGCGAATATCCCGAGATCAACGGCAACGATCGACTCCGTCACTGGATGAAGACCAACCTGCGCGAACAGCGGCAGGACGGTTACGTCACCGCGACAGTTGCCCTGCCACTGGGTGACATCACCCCGGATCAGCTCCGGTCATTTGCCGATATCACGCGGGAGTTCACCAACGGAACGGTGCGTACCACGGTCGAGCAGAACGTCGTCCTTCGCTGGGTCAGCAAAGCCGATGTTCCGGCTCTGTACGAACGGCTTGACGCAGTGGGTCTCAGCGAACCCGGTGCCAGCAACATCACCGATATCGTCGCCTGCCCCGGAACCGACACTTGCAAGCTGGGTATCTCCTCATCGCGCGGCCTCGCTTCTGAACTTCGAGATCGTCTGATTGCCAAAGGTGTACAGCTGGATCAGGCGATTCAGGACATGCACATTAAGGTCAGCGGCTGCTTCAACAGTTGCGGCCAGCACCACGTGGCCGATATCGGCTTCTATGGAGTCAGCCGCACGTTGCAGGGATTCAAGGTTCCGCACTTTCAGGTCGTTCTCGGTGGCCAGTGGGAAGAGAACGCCGGCTCGTACGGTTTGCCCATTGTTGCCGTACCGTCGAAGCGCATCCCGGATGCCCTGGACCTCATTACCGACTTCTATTTGCGTGAACGTGAGACCAACGAACGTTTTCCCAAGTTCGTCGGCCGCATCGGTAAAGCGAAAATTCGACAGGTCTTCGATGACCTGACTCAGAACGCGCCGGATCACGAAGCCGATCCGGACTTCTTTGCCGACTGGTCCGACCCGCGGCAATACAGTCTTGGTGACATCGGCAAGGGCGAGTGCGCCGGCGAGGTCGTCACCCAATACGAATTCGCAATGACGGCCGCCGAACGCATCGTGTTCGAAGGCCAGCTGCATCTTGAAGAAGGTGACGCTCAGAAGTCCGGCGAGCGTGGCTACCGAGCCATGATCAAAGCGGCAAAAGCACTCGTGCAGCTTCAATACGACGATGTCACGGAAGAAGACCCGGACGAAGTCGTCGACGAATTCAAAGAACGATACTTCGACACGGGAGTCTTCCTGGACCCGTTCGCCGGTCCGAAGTTTGCGCACTATCTGTTCGCGGCCCATGAAAACGCCAGCGGAACCTACACCGAGGAGTCTTCACGACACCTGATCGAAGAAGCGCAGTTATTTATTGAGGCCGTTCACAGTTGCTACAACCGACTGCGTCAGGAAGGCATGAACACTGCCACAGCCGGGAGCTGAGTTGTGGCGGGATGTTGGTGTCCACGAAAAACACGAATGACACGAAAACAAAAACGGACAGCGCCGTGTCGTCCTGAGACATAGCACCTCTGATGGTTCGACATCAGACACGTGTCGGTCCTGTCTTATTCGTGTGTTTCGTGTCTTTCGTTGATCCGTCGTCGTCGTCGGTCGGTCAGAGAACAAGGCAGGATTCAGGTACCCCATGAACCTACAGCACGTTCGAGTGAAATTCTTTGTCGACGGCGAACTCACCGTCGATCTGCAGGATGTCATCAACACATTCCATGGCTGGGTGGCTGAGCAGTCGATGGACGAGATGATGATCGACGTTGCCGACTACCGACATGTTCCGAATGGACCCAGCGTCGTTCTGGTCGGTCTGAAGGCCGACTACGTCTTCGACGAAACGGGTGGACGTCCCGGTCTGCTCTATTCGCGCAAAAGCGAAGTGAATGCGACCAGCGAAGAACAGGTGCAGGCCGCCATCAAGGCGGCGGCAGATGCCTGTGCTCGACTTGAGGCTGCGTTTGAAGGGCTCACGTTCAGCCGGCAGGAATTCGAAGTAACTGTCAACGACCGAGCGATCGCCCCGAACACGGCAGAAAACGCAGCCGAACTGACGACGATCATTGGTGCCACTCTTTCGAGTGCCTTCGGTATCAGCGACTTTGAAGCGGATACGACGCGTGATTCCCGCCAGTTACTCGGTGCTAACATCAAACTCAGCAGTGCGATCGATCTTGCAGCAGGTTCGTAGTAACCGCATTCATGCGGTTCCAGTGCGACTTGCGAAGCCTCTTACCGCGTGCCTGCCGGAACTGTGCGGTGCTTGTTCCGGCCTACCGCTGTTTGTAGCCACGCCGAATCTTCAACAGAGTTGCCGGATGAACTTTCCGAGCATTTCCAGCCTGAAAACGATCGAGAAGTTTCGCGATCGCATTCGCGAACTTGAGATCGACCTGCCTGTCGACGAAACGGTCGAGTCAGGTCCTGAATCTCCGCTCGCAAAGCCGATCCAGCGAGCGTTCGACACGATCGGCAACCGTTTCTGCATCCTGCCGATGGAAGGCTGGGATGGAGACACCGACGGGCGTCCGAGTGACCTCACGCGTCGTCGCTGGAAGAACTTCGGTCTCAGCGGAGCGAAACTGATCTGGGGCGGGGAAGCCGTCGCAGTCCGTCAGGACGGTCGGGCGAATCCCAATCAACTGCTGATCAACGACTCGACACTTTCTGAAATCGCCGCGCTTCGCGAGCTGCTGAAAAAGACGCACGCCGATCACTTTGGCCGCACGGATGATCTACTTGTTGGTCTGCAACTCACCCACTCCGGTCGCTTCGCACGCCCGAACGAGAAAACGCGGCCTGAGCCGCGCGTCGGATACCGGCATCCCGTGCTGGACCAGCGTGTCGGCGTCACCGACGACGGACCGCTTTTCAGCGATGACGAGTTATCACACCTGATCGACGACTTCGTGCAGGCAGCCATCTTTGCACAGAAAGCCGGCTATCGTTTTGTTGATATCAAGCACTGTCACGGTTACCTCGGCCACGAGATTCTGTCTGGCTTCGACCGTCCGGGCCGATTTGGTGGGAGTTTCGAGAATCGCACGCGCTTTCTGCGTGAGATCGTGGCAGGCATTCGGGCTCAGGCTCCCGGGCTGGAAATTGGAGTCCGCGTCAGCATCTTCGATTACGTGCCGTACCAGGCCGGAAACGACGGAGTCGGCGAACCTGCCACAACCGGCCCATATGCGTGCGCCTTCGGAGGTGACGGCACCGGCCTGGGTATGGACCTCGATGAACCGCACCAGTTCATGCTTTTGCTTCGCGACCTGGGCATTCAACTCGTTTGCTCAACCGTCGGCAGCCCTTATTACAACCCGCACATCCAACGCCCGGCTTCGTTCCCACCATCGGACGGTTATCAACCGCCGGAAGACGCACTGGTCGGGGTGGCGCGTCAGATCAACGCGACTGCCGCTATCAAACAGGCACATCCCGATTTGATCATCGTGGGATCCGGTTACTCGTACCTGCAGGAATGGCTGCCGCATGTGGGACAGTCAGTCATCCGTGACGGGCTTGCTGATTCGATTGGTCTGGGACGCCTGGTGCTGTCCTATCCCGACCTGCCGGCCGATGTTATCTCGGGCAATCAACTGGCCCGCAAGCGCATTTGCCGCACATTCAGCGAGTGTACGACAGCCCCACGGAACGGCATGGTTTCCGGTTGCTACCCGCTCGATCCGTACTACAAATCCCGACCGGAACGCGAACGCCTGCAGGAACTCAAGCTGTTGCCAGGCAAAACTTCCAGCTCGGACAGGAAGGAACACTGATCGACGCTAAATTTCGCTAATGGAACAGAGAGCCTACTGTGAGTTATTAGCGTCGATCAGCGTTCCTGACTTGCGTCTTCCGCTGTTGCTCCGAGGCCCGCGCATGTGGAATCTACCGGCGAAGATTCTGATCGGCCTGGTTCGCGTGTATCAGTTGACTCTGAGTCCCATCGTGGGCCGGCAATGCCGCTTCTATCCGACATGCAGTCACTACTTCATCGGTGCCGTCGAAAAGTACGGTGCCGTCCGCGGCACATGGAGAGGCGTCTGCCGCATCTGCCGATGTCATCCCTGGCATCCCGGCGGCGTTGATCATCCCTGACCGACCGGATTCGTCATGGTTGCAGCTTGCGTTCGTTGCAAGTGCGGTGTTGTCCGCCTGCTGATGGGTTGTCGGCGAGACTACGAAAAATCTCACATACCGACGACCGGTGCGTTCCGTTACGGTCCAACTGCCGAGTCGAGTAACGCCAATGTGCGTTTCGGGGCGATCAAACGATAGCTGCCCACGAGCAGTTGTTCGATTTCGTCCCAGTCATCAAACACCGTCGGGTCGATGGCGACCCAGCCGTCGTTGGGGCGACTGTAAGGGGCCTTTTCAACTCCGGGGACCTGCATCAGCAGTGTGGACTCGTGAGGCTCCATTTTCAGACCCAGACTCGCACGGCCGTGCTGTTCGCCGCAGCCGCAGAAGATCTTCTCGCCCACGCGGAAGTGCGGTTTGCCCCCACGTCAGCGTTTCTTTCGTCTGCGGCAGAGTCAGACAGATTGCCCGCATTTTTTCCAGAACCTCATCAACCGTTATCGCGTTTCCGGTTGCGGCGACGTTGAGTGCGACCGACTCGCGGATCCACTCACGCAACGGGAATTGCTCAATTGCGTCGATGGTAGGGACCTTGACGAAACGAAAGCGGCAACTGGTGCCTTCCAGTATTCCGTCGTTGTCAGTCAGTTCCGTTCCGCGCGTGAAGTACACATTGCAGCGGCTTGTGAGTGGCTGGATCCAATAGATTTCAGCGATTGTGCGATACATGGCAATCGGCTGGTGTCCCCCGTGAAAACTCTCCTGAGCATCCGGGAGTTCCTCGTACAGGAGTTCCCGCAACCCCGTCGCGAGCGCCTGGACCGGCCGCGTTCGACCCTTGATCAGTCCGCTGAAACTCCTCGGCTGCCTGCTCTGCCGAGCTGCTGACTTTTTCCGGGCCGCTTTCTTCTTCGCCATCGTGGTCACCATCTTCAAGTCGTCGGAACGATCCGAGGCTGTGAGTCATCCCCACCGACACAGGGTCGGCGGGGATGACTTGAAAAACTCACAATGTCTCACGGCGTAACAGTTGTGGCCCCGTCACAGACCGACGATAGGACCACACGAAGCGCGAGAAAATCCACCGGAACATCGTGCCGGACTGCAGCGATCCGATCAGTGTTCACCGGATGGTCCATGTTCTGGCCATCTTGAGGAATGTACCGCCGACGATTGGGAATCAGCGCAGACCAGTATAGTATTCCGCGACGTTTGAGTCGGACGAACGCTGTCGTGTTGTCCGTCCGCATATCCCGCTTCATGTCGAACACTGGAACCATGATGGCACACCACAAGAAGAAGCCTCCCGCTGTTGCTTTTCTGTTCGATAACTCGATCTTTCTGATCGGCGGAGCCGTGCTCGCGCTTGTCTGGGCGAATACCGCTCCCGACGCGTATCACGATTTCGTCCATTTTGATCTGACGGGCGGGTCGCATCACGAAGAACCGGAGCCAGCGGCCGAGGACCCAGCGCCGGCCGCTGAAGGAGGAGAAGAAGAGGCCGCGGCTGAAGGTGATTCAGGTCATGGCGGGTTTACGATTCATTTCCTGGTCAACGACATCCTGATGGCTCTGTTCTTTGCCATCGCCGGCAAGGAAGTGTGGGAAGCGTTATTACCGGGAGGGCCATTGTCGAACCCCCGGAAAGCCGCCACGCCGTTGCTGGCCACTCTGGGCGGCATCGTCGGGCCGGCAGCTATCTATATTCTGGGAGTCATGGCCGCCGGAGAAATGGACGCGCTGGCCAACGGCTGGGCCGTTCCCTGTGCGACTGATATCGCCTTCAGTTACCTGGTCGCTCGTATCATCTTCGGTCCGGGGCACCCGGCGATCGCGTTTTTATTGTTGCTGGCAATTGCTGACGACGCGGCCGGTCTGATCATTCTGGCGGTCTTCTATCCGCAGGCACCACTGGAACTGGTGTGGATGGCACTGTGCGCTGCGGGCATTGCCCTTGGGTTCGGTTTTCGCAAATTGAAACTGCAGAGTTTCTGGTGGTACCTGCTGATCCCCGGCGCCATGAGCTGGTTCGCCTTCTACAAAGCCGGCATCCATCCGGCGCTCGGGCTGATACCAATAATCCCGTGCATGCCTCATGCGGGGACCGACCTCGGGATCTTCGCAGTTAAAGAGCTGCATCGGGACGATACGCTCAACGCATTCGAGCACTGGATGAAAGACCCGGTGGAAGTCATCCTCGGGCTGTTCGGCCTGATGAATGCCGGAGTGGGCTTTTCCGCGTCAGGCACGGGAACATGGATGGTGCTGGCAGGGCTGCTGATCGGTAAGCCCTTGGGAATTACACTGTTCACTTGGATTGCTCAGAAATGGTTCAAGCTCGAAGTGCCCGGTGGCATGTCGTATCGCCACATCGTCACGCTGGGCATGATCGCGGGGATCGGTTTTACGGTGGCGCTGTTCGTCTCGACGGCCGCCTTCCCGATCCCGCCGTCTGGTGACCCCACTTACGCGGCGAAACTGGCCACGCTCGATTCGGTCAAGATGGGAGCACTCGCCAGCTTCGGCGCAGCGATCCTGGCAATTCTCCTGGCTAAAGCACTCGGCATTAAGCCGGGTATGCCCGAAGAAGAATCGGCTGACGCCTCGGATGGTGGTGAGGCTGGCGAATCAGAATCGACCTGACCGTCACAGCAAGCCAGGGAAGGAGTCATTCCTTCCGGCTTTCGATCTGAAATGGAGCCGCTCGACATGTTCTCGCGATTGTGCGTAGCATTTCTGGCGGCTCTGTTTATTTCCGCCACCGATTCGCCTGGCAGTGACCCGTCTCACTGGACTCAGGCCGTACTGTTTGCGCCGGAGCACACGGACGCTCTGTACTTTCACGTGCTCGACCGTCGCGACGAACTGAAACTACGGGCCTTCCAACTTTCGGACTCCGCCACATCAATGGCACCCGGTTCTAATGAGAAGGCTGGAACGCAACCAGTCGCAGTGACGCTGATACTGCGCACTTCCAATGGGCCAGTGTCGTCCAATGGGAAGTGGACACGGGCTGCCGGTACGTCATCGATTACGTTCGCTCGTGATGTCGATGCGGCGCCCGTGCCGGAACAGTCGCTGCTGTTGCTCGCAAGACATCGAACCGACGGGCCGCCGCCGGAATTCGAATGTCACATCCTGTATCCGGATTCGGCGCACTACGCGACAGCTCTCGCCCACTTCGGACTTGCTCGGGAACAGGCTCACGTTGGTGTCTCGGGGCTCGACACCGTCTGCCAGACGACCAGAACTCGCGAGCCCAGCGCGGCACTGCAGAAGTTTCTGCCTGAATTCGACCGGATTGAAAAGTTGAGTTATGTACCAACGCAGCGTCGCGGATCCACGGGCATCGGTTACACACTCGAATCGCTTTTGGGCATCGAAGAGAACAACCGCCAGACAGGTGACTTCCTGGGGATGGAGCTGAAATCTCACCGTGACAGCGAACTCAAATCGAGTAGTTCGCGGCGGATGAATCTGTTCCTGAAGGAGCCCCAATGGATCGACGGCCTGTCGCACCGCACGCGCATCCCGAAGTACGGATACATCGACGGCAACGGACGACGGGCGCTGTATTCGACGGTCACCAGTAACGAGAACTCTCACGGACTGTCCGTGCGAGTTGATCGTGGACAGCGGCGTGTGTGGTTGCAATTCCGAGGTCAGCCAGTCGCTTACTGGACGTTCGAAATTCTGGCCGGTCGCCTGCAGGAGAAACTGCGGGAAACGGCGTTCGTGCAGGCAGCGACGCGAGGAGCTGGCGGCAGCGAGCAGTTTCACTTCAACAGCGTGCTCTACTGTAGCGACCCGTCTATCGAGCCATTCCTCAGCCTGCTGGAACGCCGCGAGGTCGTGGCCGAGATGCGGATGCATCTGAAACCGGAAGGTACGGCACGCAATCACGGCACGGCGTTTCGCGTGATGCAGGACCAGATTCCGCAGCTCTACGCGATCACAGTGCAGTGCCGCTCGGTGAAGTAATCTACCGAGGCTGCGCCGTTTGAAGTTGCACAGTTTTGCTGCCCCGGAGGGGCAAAGGCGAGTAGCCCGGGGTTTCAACCCCGGGAAACAAGCGGTGAGAGCTTCAATGAGCCCCGGAGGGGCGACGGCAGAGACC
>CAUZFZ010000187.1:0-18725 GCA_963579025.1 Planctomycetota bacterium
CACGTTCACTCGCTCGCGCTTCGGGCTTGTATCATTTGTTCCACATGCCGCCGAATGGGGTACCGGTTTTCTGACATTCCGGCATGCAGTAACCTGGAGCCGTTGCGACGTAGTCGACATCCTTGCCTGCAGCCTCTTTATCGGCCCGAATCATGAATCGTCCGCATGTGCTCATCCTGTTGTCCGGGCTCGGTCTCGCTGCTTACTTCACGATATTCGTCGCGTCCGTACACGGGGCGGAACCGGCGACAGTCGACTTCAAACGCGACATTCTGCCATTGCTCGGTTCGCAGTGCCTGGAATGTCACAACCGCGAGGATCGCGAGGGCGGACTGTGGTTTGCAGGGCCAAAGGATCTGGTTCGGCTGAACGATTCCGGTGTCGCTGCGATCGTGTCGGGCAAGAGTGCAGACAGCGAATTGATTCGCCGGATCACAGCAACTGGTGATGAGCGTATGCCGCCTGATGGCGACCGGTTGAAGGCCAGCGAGATCACGAAACTCAAACTCTGGATCGATGCCGGAGCGCCATGGCCCGAGGAATTCATTGAGAAGCACACGCATTGGGCGTACGTGCCGCCGCAACGCAAACCATTGCCGGACATCAGGAACACTGACTGGGTGAAGAACGGCATCGACTACTTCGTGCTCGAGCGCCTCGAACTTGCGGGGCTTAAGCCGTCGCCGCCTGCAGATCGCGCGCGGCTGATTCGCCGCGTTTCACTCGATCTGATCGGGTTGCCGCCGACACCTGCCGAAGTCGATGCGTTTCTGAACGACACGCGGCCCGGAGCATACGAACGGCTCCTCGACCGACTGCTAGCATCACCTGCGTACGGAGAGCACTGGGCACGCCAATGGCTCGATCTGGCACGGTACGCCGATTCGAACGGATTTCAGGCGGACCAGTTTCGCAGTATGTGGGCCTGGCGTGACTGGGTGATCCGATCGATGAACGACGACATGCCGTTTGACCAGTTTTCGATCGAACAACTGGCCGGAGATTTGCTGCCGAATGCGACAGTCGAGCAGAGGACCGCGACCGGTTTCCAGCGATGTACGACATGCAACGTCGAAGCGGGTGTTGATCCGGAAGAAAACCGCGTCAACCAGATTGTCGATCGTGTGAACACGACGGGCACTGTCTGGCTGGGAACGACGCTTGAGTGTGCTCAATGCCACAACCACAAGTACGACCCGTTCTCGCAGCAGGACTACTACCAGATCTTTTCGTTTTTCAACAACACGCCGCTGGAAGTGAAGCTGTCGAGCGGAGTCACGTTTGACTTCTTCGGACCGAAGATGGAGTTGCCACTCAGCGCGGCCCGGCAGCAGCACCAGTCGGAGCTGCAATCACTACTCGCAACCAGCGAGCAGGAACTTGCTGCACACCGGGCGTTGATGGAAAAATCACACAGCGAATGGGAACAGCGTCTGCTGAGCAGTCTTGCGTCAAAACCGGAATGGCATGTGCTGAAGGTCGCAGAGTTCAAGTCGGCGGGAGGCGCAACGTCGACGCAACTCGACGATCAATCTGTGCTGGTCAGCGGAACGAATCCTGAAACCGATACCTATACGGTGACGGCTCGTACCGAGCTGACCGACATTACTGGCTTTCGTGTCGAAGCGCTGCTGGATGAGACGTTGCCCGGCAAAGGGCCCGGTCGGCAGACGATGAACGATCGGGCCAACTTTGTGCTGACAGAATTTGGTGTTCGCGCATGTCCGTGTGAGGATGACGAGTCAGAACCGGGTCGAATTGTCAGCCTGCATTCCGCCAGCGCCGATCACGAACCCGCAAAGTACGAAGCGCGACTGGCGCTGGACGGTGACGCCAAAACCGGCTGGTCGATTCACACCGACATTCACAAGCCGCATCACATCAGGGTACTGACCAGTGAGCCAGTGGGGTTCGAGTCGTCCACGAGGCTCGTATTCAAGCTCGATTTCCAACTCGGCTGGCAGCGCGCCATGGGGCGGTTCCGCATCTCAGCCCTGACCGGGAATCCGTCCCAGGAGGCCGTCCCGGACAACGTGCTGGCCACGCTGAAGAAGTCGGCCAAAAAGCGATCGAAGAAGGAGCGTCAGCTGATCGCCAAATACCGTGAAGAAAAAGACGGTGTACTGACGGGGCTTCAGGGGCGTATCGGTGTTTTGAAGAAAAAACTCGCAGCGGTGAAGCCGGACACGACGCTGGTGATGGTCGAACAGGACGAGCGCCGCACAACTCACATCATGAAACGTGGCGAGTTCCTCAACCCTGGAGCCGAAGTCCAGGCGCTGACGCCGGAAGTACTGCCGTCGCCTTTGGCGGGACTGCCGAAAAACCGGCTCGGGCTGGCGCGGTGGCTGGTGGATCCTCAGAACCCTCTGACAGCACGTGTCACCGTCAATCGATGGTGGTCAGAGATTGTCGGACAGGGCATCGTCACATCGCTCGAGGATTTCGGGTCGCAGGGCGAACCACCGACGCATCCCGGCCTGCTCGACTGGCTGGCTCTGGAACTGGTCGATCACGACTGGTCGATGAAGGAACTGCACCGCGTGATTGTCATGTCAGCGACGTATCAGCAGTCGTCGAAGATCACCCTCGAAGGCATGCGACGCGATCCACAGAACAAACTGCTGGGCCGGTCAAACCGTTTCCGCCTGCCGGCCGAAACGATCCGCGACAACGCCCTGCGAGCCAGCGGGCTGATTGCCGCGAAGATGCACGGCGCCCCCGTCTATCCGCCGCAGCCGCCGAACATCTGGCGACATGTGGGTCGTAACGCTCCGAAGTACATCGTGTCCGAAGGGCTCGATCGCTTTCGCCGGGGTGTCTACACAGTGTGGCGGCGAAGTGCACCGTATCCTGGCTTCGTCAATTTCGACGCACCGGATCGCGGCGCGTGTGTGGTCAAGCGATCCCGCACGAATACGCCATTGCAGGCGCTCAATCTGCTCAACGATGAAGTCTATACAGAGACCGCCTTTGCACTCGCGGAACGCATTGTCCGGGATATGCCGAATGCAGATCTGACGGAGCGGGTGGAATACGCCTTCCGACTATGCCTCTCGCGCCGCCCGACCAGCGAAGAACGTGCTGTGCTGGTCGAAATCTACGTCGAGGAACATGACGCTCTGACAAAGTCACCGGAGCGAGTGAAAGCGCTGCTGGCGAACCGGCAGAAGGACAAGGCACTGGACAGCGTGGAAATCACCACCTGGTACCGCGTCGCAGAGGTCCTGCTGAACCTTGATGAGATGATCACGCGGACGTAAGCCGCCTGCATCAGTGGTCCGGCGTGTCAGCGGGATGAGTTGGTTTCGGTTCTGCTCGGGTCTGGGCGTCTGCCATCCGTCGACTGACCTGGGCCGCCCGACGCCACATCGCAGCCAGGTCGGTCAGTTGCAGCTCGTCGCACAACGCCGCAATCTTTTCCCGAACTGCGGCGTCATGCGGCGCGTGAATCGCGACAACGTGCAGTTCGGTCAGTCGATCTCTGCGGGCTTTGATGGACTGGTACTCAGCCAGGATCTGCTCGTACTGCTCATGCTGGCCGGCCTGGCGTAATGCGTTCGCCAGTTGATACAGCGCCTGATGATCGTGTGGCGCCAGCTTCACAGCGAGTTGCAGCGGTCCGACAGCCGCTAACGCATCACCCGACACCAGGCGGAACTTCGCCTGCGCCAGCAGTAGCGTTCGGTTGTTCGGGGCCTGTTGCTCGGCCGCCTCAAGAGCTTGGGCGGCGGCTGGCTGATCACCGAGGCTCCACAGACACTCGGCCTTGAGTGCCAGCATGTCAGCAGTGGCTGGTCCGTTCGATACCTCTCGGAGTGCCGCCTCGAAATCTCTTGTGCGGACAAGTGCCATGACCAGCCCCCGCAGAATGTCGTCAGCGACCGCCGGTGACGGTTGCCGGTCCCGTGCCTTGCGAAACTCGCCGACCGCGTCCGCGTAGCGTTCAAAATCGAGGAACATCGTCCCTGCCAGGTGATACGGCCGATAGTCGTCCGGAGTCAATTCGTTGAGCTTCCGCAGTTCAACCAGGGCGTAATCCATGGCGCCCAGGTCGTAATAGATCGCAGCCAGCCAGCGTCGCGCCGCGGCGTGATCGGGCTGTTCGGTGGACAGTTCGGCGAACAGATTCTTCGCCAGGTCCAACTGACCGAGTTCGTACAGACTTTCGCCCGTCAGCAGCAGTGCCTGCTCGCGAATGCGACCCTGCGGCCGAATCCGCTCGAATTCACGCATGGCCAGATCCGCACGGCCAGTTTTCAGGAACAGGCCTCCACGCAATAGTTGAGTTTCCGATTCCCAGCCAGATTCGTTCTGCAGCCGGTCGAGCGCCAAGTTCAGAGCTTTCAGGTCTCCGACATCCAACGCCGCACAGCCATCACGCCAGGCCTGCTCGGGAGTTGTGTCAATGAGCCAATCCCACGACAGGAAGGCCCCCGCCACGATCACGACGATCAGCACGCCAGCCCTGATCACAAGCAACCGGCCTGATCGAGTCGTCGATGCACTGGACGGTTCGCCCAGATGATCCGCGGGATCATTCGACTGCGAGTCGGTCATGATTAGTTCCGGACACTGGATGTATCGCGGACTCCCTGGTTCAATAAAATCTCGACGGGATGCGGCGTGGTTTCGGCCGATGCATGCAGCCAGGCACGACCGAGGATGAGATCCGGATCGCCATCACCATCCACGTCGGCAGCATCGATTGTTGTATAGCAAAGTGGTCCTGAGACCAGTCGATGGGGCAGGAATGTCGCGGGCGATGTCTGCTCAAGCCACATGACCGCTACAGGAAGCGCCCCATCAAGCTGTTGTCTGGCCGTGACGACATCCGCCATGGCGCACGCAACAACGTCCAGATCACCGTCCTGATCCAGGTCGACCGGTATTGCGGCGTGTGCTCCGAACAGTGTGGTCAGCAGATGCGGGCTGACGGACCCGTCCGGGTGTGATTCCAGCCAGCGGACCCCATGCCACGGTTTCAGTTTGCCGTCATCAAAGGTGTCGCCATTGGTCATCAGCCAGTCGACATCACCGTCGCCGTCCAGGTCGACAGGTTCAGCTCCTGTGCTGCCCCATGCGGGATGTGGCGCCTGAAACAGAAAATTCAGTCGAAAGCCGCGGCCCTCAAGACGCTGGTAGGCGATCAATGCTTCGGTCTGCTGACCGTAGAATGCGACGGGATCCGGACGCCCGTCAGAATCGACGTCGACGAGTACGGCACGCAAAGCCCCCGCGCGTCCGTCAATCGGTGTGAGCACCATTTCCGGTTGGCCGTCCGGGTCCGGCCGATTCTCCAGTACCAGTAAACGCCCGGTCGTACGCCAGCCAAATTCCGAGACCAACAGGTCGAGATCGCCGTCGCCGTCGATGTCAGTCGGTTGCACGTCAGCCACTCGACCCAGACCGTCGGCCAGAGTCGTGCGTGCGAAACCACCATCGGGTTTCTGCTGCAACCACTCGACGCTGCCGATGCTGTGGTCCATGGCCACAAAGGAACCCAGACATGCGACCAGAAGATCGTCGCGGCCATCCCGGTCCAGATCAGCGATCGTCACGCGAGCCGGATACGGCACATCCGCCAGCACTGCGAATTCTTCGTCCTGTGCAGACGCCCGCCGTGCGAGAATCCGGCTGCTGCGCATCTCGGCCGCCAACTGAGTCGGCTGACCGCCGAGGGAAATCTGCTGCACGTGGCTGACGAACGGTGCTTCTTCGACATTCTGAGGTCCGACCACAAGCTGTGATGTGAACTGCAGCGGCGAGTCGTCGGGAATTGCGAGTGCGGGCAGCTTCAGCCGCTGCGGCGCACGGGCCTGATACCATGCGATGACCTGCGTGGCCGAGGGAACTCGCGACATGCCCGTGCCGAAGCCGTGCGTTCGAGACATCTGCAGGATCACTTCCTGCCAGCTCGTACTCGGCAGCAGATTCGGCTCCGGGAAGTTATGGCAATGCGAACACAGGCGACGGACGGTCCCTTCAGCGAGTTCCGCGGTCCTGGGCTCGATGACTACCGGCAATTCAATGTCAGCGTCTGGTTCGGTCCAGACGAGCAGCGTGACGATGGTGATCGCAAGCAGTAGACCAGCGAAAGCCAGGACACCTCGCCGCATCGAACTACTCACATCGTCGTCCAGGAGATGCTGTGTCGGAAACTCCGATGAGGAAATGGTTCGATGCCGGGCCCACACACGCCTTGATCAGTCTTCAAGTTGAATGGTCACTTCGTTCGGACCGTCGGCCGATACCTGTTGCTTCAAGGGTGACGTGTCGACCGTTGCGTATATCGCTGGGATGCCGCCGGCCTCTCCACTGCCGCCAGCCGTCGCCTGCTCGTAGTTCTTGTACATATCGTCCATAGATGGCGGCTCCCCGCCAGCCGACGGTGCGACGACTTCCTGTTTTGAAACCAGGACGACGTGTTCACCAGCGATGGCTCCGTCGTTTTCTTTAAATGACATTAACTGAAATTTGCCCTCCTCATCCGTCGTTCCGCTCGCATATCGCGGGGCTGCCTCATTGACGAAGCTGACCTGCACATTCGCCACGGGCGCGCCATTGTACGTGACCGTGCCCGAAACGGGATGAAGCGTCGGGCCCTCGGCTCCCCCGCCACAGCCGGCTGCGGTCATACCGCAGATCGCGATCGCAAGAACTGAGAATGAAGGCTTTCCGCAAGTCGGCATGAGATACTCCTGCGCACCGAAATGTTCGAGAGACGAAGAAACACCGCAGGGAGCCATCGGCACTTCTGCGGTGCCATGACGCTGTACAATCGCCGTTAGAATTGACCGAGAGTCTCCCCGTCCCGGCGAGAGCCCAGTTTCTGATAATTCCGGTAGTCGATGTGCTCGCTGATGAATCGGGTCGACCCGTCACCCATCAGGAAGTGGGCACCACCGACGTGGGTCGATTTAAAACCGTTGGCCGTGTTCCATGACGACCATGAATTGCATCCGCCGCCACCGGTTCGACTGGTTTCGAAATTGATAGGCCCGGTGGTCGCGTACCAATGCGCATTCGAGAGGTGCCATCCCTGTATCGCGTGATCGCTGGTGTTGGGCAAAATCTCACCGACTGCGATCGTGTTTGAGAGTCCATCCGTAACCTGCGCGAATCTGGCTGCCCACCCTTTGCGCGCAAACAAACCGGAGATCTGAGTCGGATCCTGCGTATCTGTGTGCGTGCTTGGGCCATCGCCGAACACATTCCCAGGATACGTCCCACACCGGGAGGTGGACATACTCTGAGCGCCGATGGACGTTGCGTAGTTGGAAAGTCGAATACCCCCCGAGGCGTCCTCACGCAGTCCACCCGCAGGATCGCTGGGACACTTGATGGTCGGAATGTCATTCAAATGCAGGTTGTTGCCGTTTTGGGAGATTCCCCCCGTAAAGTTGATCTTCTGGAAGAGCGGTCCCTGGTCAAGAAACGGTAGGCAGTGTACCAGCCAGCTTCCTTTCCGGTGACGTCCGGCGGTCCACGCATTGCCACCACTCACCAGGTTGGGGGCCAGCTGTTTGTGAACGTCGTGGTAGTTGTGCAGTGCCAGTCCCAGCTGTTTCAAATTGTTCTTGCACTGAGACCGACGCGCGGCCTCCCGTGCCTGCTGCACTGCCGGCAGAAGCAGGGCGATCAGAATTGCGATGATTGCGATGACCACCAGCAATTCGATCAACGTGAATCCCCAGCGTCGCCTTCTTGTCGCGTGCATAGACGGGTCTCCCAGGAAAAGAGAACCGATGAAGTGAAGAGAGTATCGCGCAGTGAACTCCACCCTGGACGGATGGAACTAAAATTGAGATGAAACGATATCATGACCGTGTGATTTTAATTTGGGAAGCCAAAACTCAGTACTGGTCCCCTCACGACTCACTTCCGCCAGCTTTGGCTGGCCACTGTCGTGAGCTTGCCGACACAAACGTGCAAGGTTCCAATGATGTCTCTTTGCTACTGTTGCGGGGATCAGCAGGTTCGGAATTCATGTCCCGGTTCGTATTACGTCGATCTGTCGGACTCATAGCCGCGATGACGGTCGTCGTGACGTGTGTGGTGCTATGGCCCGTCATCCGCGTCGAATGGCTGGTTCGACAGGCACGGCACGAGTTGCTGCAGCGCCGTATCGCCGAGGCCATTGATCTGCTGACGATCGCAGAGGGATTACGGCCCCAGGACGCTCGGGTTCAGTTCCTGCTGGCCCGTAGTTGTCGCTATGCCGGCGACGGGCAGCGGGCGGCGAAATGTTTGCAGGCAGCCAGAACACTCGGTTTTGCACCACAGCGAGTCGAAACCGAGCGACTGTTGCTGCTGGCTCAAGCCGGTCGCATGCGCGAGGCCGAACAGGAATTGCCGCGTCTGCTGGTTGCTCCTGGCGCAGACGGACGCGAGATTTGTGCGGCCTTCTCAAGCGGGTTCTTTCTGACGTACCGGTTTCACGATGCGCTGCGTCTGCTGGACGCCTGGCAGTCAGACTATCCGGACGATTCGGATCCCCGCGTGTTTCGTGGCATCTACTGGCAGCACATGATGCGCTGGCCGGAGTCCGCGGATGAATACCGGGCAGCGCTGCGATTGGCTCCGGAAAGGCACGATGTGCGGATTCGGCTGGCCGCTGTGCTGGTCAGCCTGCATGAATACGATGAGGCGTTGCGATCGTATCGACAGGTACTGGCGGACACGCCCGAGTCATCGGAGGCAATGCGCGGCCTGGGCAATTGCCTTCTGGCCACGGGGCAGCACACGGAAGCAGCCGACGTGTTCAGCAAACTGCTGAAACGTTCGCCGGATGATTTCGAAGCACTCCTGGGAATGGGCCGCGTGCATCTGGAGCGAGGGGACGCATCGACTGCCCTGCCGCTCCTGGAAAAAGCCGTTCAGATACGCAGCTGGTATCCAGCGGCGCGATTCGCTTTGGCCCAGGCACTGCAGGAACTGGGAGATGACCGGGCGGCCGAGCACTTTCAGTATTATGACCGGTTTCAGCAGGCGCAACTGGCGCTTGGCCGGAAGTTGGCTACACTACAGGAAGAGCCCAATGACACGGCGCTGAGATTCGACATCGGTACAACAATTCTTGAGTACGGTGACCCGGCCGAAGCCATTCCCTGGATTCAGAGTGTGCTCGACCAACAGCCCGAGCATGTCGGTGCTCATCGGGAACTGGCAGCCCATTTCCAGCGGATCGGCAACTTGGAACTGGCCCGGTTTCACGCCGATCATGCGCCGCCGGATGATACTCAGGAATGAACCGCGGACATGGTCACGCCTCCCGCGACTCTGACGAGTTTCGTCATGGACCGGCTGGCTCGATGAATTCCAATGAGTCGCGATCTTCATGAACCCGCACAAGAGTCCCGGCCGCAACCGATTCGAACACCTGTCGTGTGCCGGAAGGCCAATCGATCAACAATTGATCGCACTGATCCGCGTCACCGATTCCGATCAGGACTTCGCAGGGTCCCTGTCCGGCAAAGCCTCCCTCGGGGAAGAGGTCGCGCACAATGCGGCGGCCTGCGACCACGGCAGTAATCCGTGCACCGATGCCGGAGCGTTGGCTGTCCGCTCCTTTGAGCACGATGGCGATCCCGCGTCCCGCTTGTTCAAAACGGTTGCGGAACAGCCGCAATGGCCCGCCTCCAACGGACGCGACCAGCAGATCCAAGCGCCCGTCTCGATTGAAGTCTGCTGCGATGGCCGTGCGTGAATCGGCGTCGATTTCCGCGCCCGAAGCAAACGACACATTCGCAAACTCGCCACCGCCCGTATTCAGGAACAGAGCGTTCCGCTCCCAGGCACTGAGGTTGTGCCCCGACTGTGGCATTCGAAAGGCATTCGGGACCCAGAATTCACCCGCATCGCGGTCCACCTCACCAAGTTCCGGCAACTGACAATTGCGATCCAGCGGCCGTGACACGACGGCCCTCCACAAGCACGTTCAGCCATCCGGCTTGTCACGGTGGAAACTCATGAACCCACAGGTTGCATACAGATCGAGCTGGCCATCCAGATCGAAGTCGGCGATTGCGGGACCGTACGCCCATCCGACCTCGTTCACGCCTGCGTCGGATCCGACCTCGCGATACTCGGGCAAACCATTTCGTTCGACGCCGGTGCTCAGATACAAACGATTGCCCGCACACGAGCCAACAATCTGTTCGTGAATACCGGCGGGATAATCCGCCGAACAAACGTTCGCGATGATCCGCCGCCCCATTTTTGAATACATGTTCGCGACGTAAATGTCCGGGATACCGTCACCGTTCAGATCGCCGGTCGACACACCCATGCTTGTGGCATAGTCACTGGTCCCGCTTTCGTTCGACACGTCGCGAAACGTGCCGTCGCCCCGATTGAGCAGTAACACATTCGGTCCGAAATCATTGGCGAGATACAGGTCGGGATACGCATCCGCATTCCACCTCAGCCAGGACGCGGAGAATGTGTGATGTCGCCCTCCGCCAGCCTGTGCGGTGTCGGTGACGTCCACGAATCGCCCGCCGCCCAGATTTCGCCACAGTCGGTTCTCTACCCCGGACTCATCGTCTCCGACCCACGATCCCGGACCCGATGCCCGCTGGATTGGTGAAATCTGGTAGGCCACATACAGGTCAGACAGTCCGTCCAGGTCGAAGTCCGCAACTGCGGCGCCCATTGGCATGTGATCGATCACCAGGCCGGAATCCCGTGTGACATCAACGAAGGCGTTACCCGCTTCGTTGTGGTACAGACGATCGCCAAGCAGCAGGTCGGGCCAGCCGTCGTTGTCGAAGTCGATCCATGCCGCCAGAGACGTCAGCCGATCCGGCGCCATCGCCCAGCGACGCAGTTTGAGCCGTTCCGTCACGTTTTCGAACGACTGGCCGGCAGCCGATTGCAGCAGAAGTGGATGTCCTTCCTGCGTTGCCACTGCGATGTCGAGAAAACCGTCGTGGTTGAAATCCTCGACCGCGACTTGAAAACGGTACTCCTCGCGCTGTTCGACCGGCAGGTCCCAGTTGTCGAGGATCGGCATCTGATCCAGACCCACGGCGCGCGTGATCTCCTCAAAGACCGGCGCGGACGCGCCTCGCCACACAGCAGATGCCACCCGCCAGACGCTGATGACCGGTTCGCTCGTCAGCGCTGCATCGTCTCCCACCCGGCACACCACACGCTGCTGCGACCGGAATTGCCGGGGACCTCCTGAGCGGTCGGTTCCGTCAAGCGTCAGGAGCAGTTGCACTTCCCAGTCGTGGGTTGCTGTCTTGTCTTCGCCAGCCCGAATGCTCAGTACGCGAAACGTGCTGCGATCGACTTTTTCAAACTCAGTCACGACGTCCAGAAGCCAGGCGATCAGCCCGTCACTGTCCGTTTCCTGAGACAGTTTCCGCGTACAGTGTTTCTCCTGCAGGCCCGCATGAGTGCGAATTTCGCCGGCCGTCAGGTCCACAAGCTCTACCGCACAGGTATCCAGCAGAAATTCCCTCAACCGCTCCGCATCGGATTTCTCCAACGCCTCGCGAAACGCGCGTCCGACGTGGCGTTCGATCAGAAACGTGATGTGTTCCTGATTCCAGATCCGTTTCTGGATCGCGGGATCGAGCTCCACATCTGGCGTCGGCGCGGCGCCTGAACTGGAATCCCGCGCCGGTATCACCGGATCGATGGGCAGATTGTCCGGGCGCATCAGCCACACACACACTGCAACGGCCAGAACGACAACAATTGCAACGCCCACTCGCGGCATGAACCTGACCTTGCGTCGCTTTTGGAATGACGGGTGGCTGCTATCCAGGATACCGTAGGCAGCAGACTTTGAGCTGTGCGGGATTGACCATCATCTTGCACAAGCCGTCCTGATCCTGTCAAAGGGCATGATGTCAGCCTGCCATCTCCAACACCGAGTCTGCAGCGTTAGTAATGCCATCGGGGTCACATGCCTGGCTGTGATCGCGGTGTTGATGTTGCCCGGATGCGATGACACGCCCGATGTGCCACCTGTTCCCGACACGACCGATCAGCCAGCAGTCACATCGGTTGCAGACGTCGTGCAGACCGCCATTCGTTTTCGCGACCGTTCCACAAATGCCGGCGTGGACTTCACGTATCGTAACGGTGAGGAGTCCGATCGGTTTTCCATTGTCGAGTCGCTCGGCGGCGGACCCGCGACGCTCGACTATGACGCCGACGGCCACGAAGACCTTTTCCTGCCGGGTGGCGGTGAATTCTCCGAGGACAGCCTGAAAGGTCATCGCAGCGGCCTGTATCGGAATCACGGTGGCTGGCAGTTTTCAGACGCCGGTGACGACGCCGGTGTCAGTGAGCCGCGGCATTACAGTCATGGGACTGCCGTCGGAGATTTCGATCAGGATGGATTCCCGGATGTGCTCGTAACCGGCTACGGCGGATTGACGCTGTGGGGCAACAACGGCGACGGGACGTTTTCCGACCTGACCGGCGAAACCGGACTGCAAGATTCTGCCTGGAGCAGTTCAGCCGCCTGGGGAGATTTAACCGGCGACGGTTTTCTCGATCTCTACGTTTGCCATTACGTGAACTGGTCATTTGAAAACGACCCCATCTGCCGGCAGGAGAATCCGGCCGGTCGAGATATCTGCCCGCCGTCAGAATTCTCCGGGCTCCCCGATTCGCTTTATGTCAGCGACGGAGCCGGCGGATTTCAGGACGCGGCCAAAGCGGCCGGGCTGCGAGCCGATGAACACGCGATGGGGCTGGGCGTCCTGCTGGCGGACATCGATCAAGACCGTGATCTGGACATCTACGTCGCCAATGACACCAGACCAAATCACCTCTACATCAACGACGGTCGTGGCATCTTCTCGGAAACCGGGCTGACCAGTGGCACAGCCTATGGTGACGACGGTATGGCCAACGGCAGCATGGGCGTCGATCTGGGCGACTTCAATCAGGATGGGTTGCTGGATCTGTGGGTCGCCAATTTCGAACGTGAGAGTTTCGCCCTCTATAGCAATCGCGGCGATAACTTCTTTCAGCAGATCAGCCAGGCCGTGGGGATCACTGCGGCGGGCGGACTGTATGTCGGTTGGGGCACAGCGGTCTTCGACATGGACATGGACGGCGATGAAGACGTCTTCGTCAGCAACGGCCACGTCGAACGATACCCCGACAATGCCCCACTGAGACAGACTCCTCTGGTCTTCGAAAGCGAGCACGGAACGTGGTTTAAGAACGTGGCCGCCAGTGCCGGCAAGTACACGGAACAGGTCCACAACGGCCGGGGACTGGCGACGGGCGACTTCGATCAGGATGGAGACCTGGACCTGGCTCTACTGCACTGCAACGAGCGCATCTCACTGCTGTCGAATGAGACTTCGCCAGCGGGACACTGGTTACAGATTCGGCTGATTGGCAGGCACAGTGCACGTGATGGGGTGGGAGCGACGGTCACTGCGACGACCAGCTCAGGTTCACAACTGCGACAACGACGGGGTGGAGGCAGTTATGCCTCGTCCTGCACACCGCGGCTGTTGTTTGGACTGGGAACTGCTGTGCGAGTCGATCTGAAAATCGACTGGCCGTCCGGAATCACTCAATCCATCGCGGACGTGCCCGCGGGACAGTTGCTCACAATCATTGAGCCCGCACAAAGCTCCCAGTGATTCAGAGAGGGCATCCGACCGCTGTCGCATCGTGCGTCACTGGCCGTCGGCGGCCAGGCTGACGCGGATCAGTTCTCCGTCGTTGCGAGCGAAGACGCTCTTCATGGCAAAGGCCGGGTGAGACCAGATCGTCAGGCGTCGCTGCACAGGCCGAGTCGGCTTGATCAGCTTTGATCTGCTGACCTCCTCGTAACCGTTCGGCGTCAAATTCGCGATGATCAGGTCGCCCTGTTCGTTGTGGATGAAGAAGCGGTCTTCGTGTCGAATCAGGAAAGCGTTCCACCAGCGGCCGAGACCAGTTGCCTCGGCTGTTTCCCACACTCGCTCACCGTTGGAGGCGTCCAGACAACGGAGCTGGCCGTAGCTGCAGACCGAGTAAATGTGCGTGCCGTCAAACCACGGGATGCACATGATGGGATGCACTCCATCCGTCTCACGTTCGCTGTCACTCTTACCGGACCATGCGATACGTGCGCTAAGGCCGTCTTCGGCGACTTCGATCATTCGCGGACCGTTATAGAAACTCGCCACGAACAGGCGGTTTCCGACTCGACGCGGAGTCGCAATCGACAGTCCGGCGCGCACGCGACAGGGGACCTCCCACAGCACGCTTCCATCCTTCGGATCAACCGAGGAAACGGCTTCGGGATGCCAGACGATGAGCTGTCGTTTGCCTCCGAACTCGAAGATCACTGGCGGGGCGTAGCCGATTGTGGGGCTGTTCAGGGACCGCCAGAGTTCGCGGCCGGTCGTCTTGTCGAAACTGACAACCAGCGCGTCGTTTCCGCCGACGAGTGTGATGAGCTGGTCTCCATCAACCAGTGGAGAGGCCACCATCCCCCACGTCGGCAGTCTGGTGCCAAAGTCGTCCACAAAATTCTTCTGCCAGACGATGTCGCCGGATTCGATGTCGAGACACAACATGTGTCCGAGGGCACCGACTGTGTAAACGCGTCCCGAATCAATCACCGGTGTGCAGCGGGGACCTGCCGGATAGCTGACGGTGTAGACGACCGGATACTCAACCACCCAGATCTGCTTACCGGTTTCTGCGTCGAAACACAGGACCCGTTCCGTCTGCCGCCTTGGCCCGTCGTCCACTCGGTCCATGAGATACACGCGACCGTCGGCCACAGCCGGACCTCCATAGCCGTCACCAATTTCAGCCGTCCAGACACGTGGCAGCTCGGGGCCGGGCAGTTCCGAGACAATACCCGTCTCTCGCCAGACGAGATCACGCTGGACTCCGCCCCACTGTGGCCAGTCTTCAGCGAGTGATGCTGACGTAATCAGCAGAAGCAACATGGAGAGGGTTGCAGGTCGCCTGTGCATCAATGAGTCCTTTGCGATTCGCGTCATGTCGTGCGACTGGTGCGGTTGCCGGCTGGATTCGCATGCCGTCGGCTTGCGGTGAACCGACGCTGCCTGAGGCCGACAACCAAACCCCACCGACCCTGTGTCGGTGGATCCATGATCGGCAGCTACGGCGCCGTTGTAGCTGCCGGTCATGTTTCCACGGACGCGGGGTCGGTGGGGGGGGAGTTCGTAAATGCGCGCAGGCGAACAACGAATCGACGACTAGTAGTACGATCGTAGTCGCTGGCGGGCGGGATGACCTCTGTTCGCCCGACGGGCTCCGCCCCGTGCGGGTCTTGAGAACCTGATCGGACCGACCTACGATGGCGAGCCCTGCGACTAAACCAGGAAACCACATGTCCGATTCGACAAAACTTCTGCTGATCGAAGATGACCGCGAGATTTCGACGACTCTTCAACGCGTGCTGGAAGGTGCCGGATACACGCTCGCAGTTGCAAACAACGGTGCGGACGGAAAACGGCTGGCGGATGCCACTCAGCCGGAACTGGTCATCACCGACATGATGATGCCGAAAATGGGCGGGTTTCCTGTTCTTGAACATTTGAAGAGTCTGGAGTCGCCGCCGAAGGTCATCATGATCACGGCGAACGAAGGCGGCCGGCACAAGGCCTATGCCGAAATGCTCGGCGCCGATGAGTATCTGCGGAAACCATTCGCGATGGACGTGCTGCTGGAAGCCATCGAACGGGCTCTGGGCAAACCGGCACCGGGCCGGAAAGGTGGTGCCCCCAACAGGAGTGGCGCCACCACGCGAAAGGGACCACTCAGCCGACGCCCAGGTAAAAGCTGAATCGCTGACAGAAGCCCGGCATCCAACTGCCGGGCTTTTTGAATATTGCACCGGAATCAACGGACCTGACCAGGAGGTGTCTGATGTCTCTGTCGTCTCGAATCTCTGTCGTGCGACTGCAGCGTGCTGCCCTGCTGTGCTTACTGATCGCTGTCGTTTGCGGCTCGGGTTTGAGGGCCGCGGATCCGATCCTCTTCAAAGGCCACAAAGGCCTGGTTTACGACGCCGTCTTCCTGCCGGATGGTCGGCAGGTGGTGACCGCCAGTTTTGATTACACGCTGAAGCTGTGGGACGTGGCGACTCAGGAAGTCATTCGCACGATGGAGGGGCATACCAGCACCGTGCTGTGTGTGGCCGTCTCACCGGACGGAACAACGATCGCGTCCGGGGCGAGCGACAACACGATCAAACTATGGGACGTGCCCAAGAGCGACCCAGTCGCAACTTTGCCGGCACATGACGGCGAGGGGACGGCGATCGCCGTCTCAACCGACGGAAAGCTTGTTGCGACTGGCGACAATGGCGGAGTGGTCCGCATCTGGAATTCCGAGACTGGCGAGAAGAGTCACGAATTCAAACTGGCAGGTCCGATCGCAAGGCTCGACTGGCGGAACGACAACAATCAACTGGCCGTCGCCGACAGCAACGGATTACTGCATCTGATCAATCCGGTCGATGGTGCCGTAACGGCAACAATCGGAGTCCACAACGGCGAGGTCACCGGCCTCGAATTCAGTTCGAATAATACGCAAATCTTCACGGCCGGAGCGGACGGACTCGTCAAACGCTGGCCGGTCACAGCCCCGCCTGTCATCGAGGTTGCCGGGCATGCAGGAGCCATCCATGCGATTGCTCAGCATCCCAGCGGCACACTGATTGCCACAGCCGGACAGGACGGCACGGCCCGAGTCTGGAACCGTGCCGACGGCGCGGAAGTCCGAAAACTTGAAGGGCATAGCGGACCGGTTAAGGCCATAGCGTTCAATTCCAACGGGGCTCAGATCGCGACGGGCGGAGCAGATAAGAAGCCGCGTTTGTTCGACGCGAACAACGGGACTCTGATTCGTGAGTTTCCCGAACTTGCCGGCGAAGTCACGGCGGTTGTGATCAATCCAAACGGTCAGCAACTGATCGCCGCGGATGCTTCGGGCAAGGTCCGGATTTTCAAGCTGGCTGACGGCGCCGAAGAAAAGACGCTCAGTCATGGTGGTCCCGTCCGGTCGCTGGCCGTGTGGTCGAACGGTACCCAGGTCATTTCGGCGAGTGACGACAAGACGGTCCGCATCTGGAACACCGGCACTGGTGAGGAAGTGCGGAAGATCGATCTGGATGCGGCCGCGACGGCCGTCAATCTGGCCCCCAATAATGCGCTGCTGGCCATCGGCACGGCGGACGGAGCCGTCCGGCTCGTGAATCCAGCAGACGGAGTTGAGTCGGCGAAGTTCACTGGCCACAACAAGCCGGTCACCGGGCTGATGTTCAACACAAATCAGACTCAGCTCGTCTCGTCGAGTGCTGATGGGACGGCGCGGCTTTGGGACGTGACAAAGAAGTTGCAGGCGCAGCATTTCGTGGGTCATGCCGGCTCGATCACGGGCGTTTCGTTTCAACGTGACAACAAGTCGATCGTGACGGCCGGCGCTGATGGCAAAGTCAGGATCGACTCGCTGGCCTACCAGTTCGGACATGTCGCTGACGAAACACGTATCAACGACTTTGCACTCGCGGCGAACAGTAGTTCGTATGCGACAGCAGGTGCGGACGGTTCGGTGAAAATCTGGAACGCCGGAAATGGCTCACCCATCCGAGCGATCACCGGCATCGAAGGCGAGGCCCGTTGCGTCGCATTAAGCCCGAACAACACGCAGGTCGCTGCTGGCGGAGCGGACGGAAAGATCTGGATTTGGAATGCCAGCAATGGGACGCCGTTCTTCCGACTGCAACCGGCCAAAGAGGCGGTCCGGCTGGCCTACAGTCCCGACAGTTTGAAATTGGTTGCCGCACTGGCTGATCATTCGGTGCAGTGTTTTGATCCCAAACCATTGAGTCCGCAACCGGCGGAACCGCCCGGTCGGGACGCGTCCCAAACTCTGTCCGGACATACAGGCGCGATCGCCGCAGTGGCGTGGGCTCCGGACAATCGCACGCTGCGAACAATCTCAGCCGACAAATCGATGCGCGTCTGGTCGGTGGCCGCGGCCGGATTCACCATCAGCATGACTGGCCACGGTTCGCAGGTTTATGCGATCGCTTTCAGTCCGGACGGCAAAACCCTGGCGACCGCGTCGAATGACAAGACCGTTCGACTGTGGGATGTCGAAACCCGCAAAGCGCTCAAGACGCTTTCGACTCAGGCGGCGGCAGTCTACAGCGTTGCGTTTTCGCCGGATGGACAACAGGTTGCCATCGCGGGTGCGGACAGCTCAGTGCGTCTGTTAAACGTCAGCAATGGCTCCGAAGTTCGAAAGTACAACGGGCCCGAACACCCGGTTTACGCTGTTGCATTCAGCCGGGATGGCTCGAAGATCGCCGCGGCCGGCATGGGGATCGGGGCGGAGCGACCCGTGTTTGTGTGGGAGGCCGGTAAGGCAGACCCGGTCAGTGTGATGACCGGCCACAAGGACGACATCTATCGCGTGCAGTTTAATCAGACGGGTACTCGCTTGCTGTCGATCGGATATTCGGGCACTCTGAAGATCTGGGATAACTCCGCGAAGTCGGCGGTGTTCGAGGAATCGCTGGGCGTCGTGAGCTATTCAGCTCGACTTTCACCGGATGGAACACGGTTGATCGCGACGTCAAACGACAGCACGGCAAGGATTGTGGACGTCCCGGAAAACGCACGGTAGCGTTCTGTCAGTCGTTAGAATCAGAGTTGGGTGGCTGGGGTCGAGCAACGCGAGCCCCCAGCAGTCACGTCTGGGGGCTCGCG
>CAUZFZ010000188.1:0-18554 GCA_963579025.1 Planctomycetota bacterium
CGAGATACCGACGTGCATATCGTCGTTGACACCAGCGCATGGGGTCAGCTCCAGGATGTGGGTGAAGTCCTGAAAACGTCGAAGGCGGCACACCGGGCAGTCATCGATCATCACGTCAGCTCGGATGATCTCGGCGTGCTGGAATTCAAAGATGTGACAGCCGCGGCGACGGGTGAGCTGATCTTCGAACTTTGTGAAGCTCTGGGCACGGAAGTCGGTCCCCAGGCGGCCACGGCCCTTTACTGCGCCATCGCGACCGATACGGGCTGGTTCAGATTTCCCTCCACAACCAGCCGAACGATGCGTATCGCCGGACAATTAATTGACCGGGGCGCAGAACCGCATGTACTTTACAGGTTGATTCACGAACAACGGACGATTGGTCGTCTGCGTCTATCTGGACGTGTGATTGGCCGGATTAACATCGATTGCGACGGTCGACTCGGCTACCTGACGGTTTCCGTGCAGGACTACAAGGAAACGGGAGCCATCCCGGCCGACACGGAAGACCTTGTCAACCAGTGCCTGACCGTCGTCGGAGTTGAAGCGGCGTTTATCGCGATCGAACAACCCAACGGAAACGTCAAAGTCAGTTTTCGCAGTCGACTGGAGATTGACGTGGCCGAAGTCGCCGCTCAGTTTGGTGGCGGAGGCCATAAACAAGCCGCTGGAGCGACCCTGCCCGGTCCCCTGGCAGACGCCCTGGCAAAAGTCCTTCCCCCGATGCAGCAACTCGTGACACTGCCGTCGTGAGTGGCTGTCCCACCGCGTTCCTGAAATTCCACATGTCCTTTCGTACGACGAGTTCACGTATTCCTGTCGTTCGGTGCCCGTTTCGACATGAAGCCCGGTAACACTCGTACGACCGCACCCCGTGTTGGAGGTTCCGCCATGTCCAGCGACGCTCCGAATCCAGAAGCGGCCGACTCCGGTCCGCCCGAGAGTCCGCAAACGGAAAACGTTCAGCCAGATGCCGGAACGACCGACACGGGACCACCACGCCGCGGATTTCTGGTGCAGTTCATCGCCGGCGCGATCGGTGCTTTCGTCGGCACGATTCCCGCGATCTTCGGCACTCTCTTCTTTCTCGACCCACTGATCCGCCGCAAGAGTGCCGCTCAGCCCGACCCTGAGTCCGGGGCAGAGCCCGGCGGTGTCGTCAAACGCGAAGGCCTGATCCGTATGGCCGTAACAGTTGATGCGTTACCGGACGATGGCACGCCTCAGCGATACACAGTCTTCGACGACATTATCGATGCATGGAACAAGTTTCCGAATCAGCCCGCCGGAGCAATCTGGCTGCGGAAGATCGAGGGCCAGGTCATTGCCTTCAACACGATCTGCCCGCACCTGGGATGTGACGTCGAACATCGACTGGCGGAGAACGACTTTTACTGCCCATGTCACACGAGCGCCTTCGATCTCGATGGGACGAAGAAGAATCCGATCCCTCCGCGCGACATGGATTCGCTTGAAGTCAATCCCGAAGACAAGGACTGGATCAAGGACGGAGAGATTTGGATCAAGTACGAGAAGTACCGTGCCGCCACGAGTGAGAAGGTGACCGTATGATTGGATCATTACTCAACTGGATCGACGACCGGACCGGCATCAAGAACATCCTGCACGAAGCGCTCTACGAGCGAGTCCCTGGTGGCGCGCGCTGGCGATACGTGTGGGGCAGCACTCTGGTGTTCACGTTCTCGCTGCAGGTCATCACGGGCATCTTTCTGTGGACGGCCTACAGTCCGAGCGCCCAGACCGCCTGGGAAAGCGTGTACTACATCCAGGAGGTCATGTTCCTGGGCAGTATCGTGCGTGGCATGCATCACTTCGCCGCTCAGGCGATGGTCGTGCTGCTGGCCATTCACCTCATTCAGGTGATCATCGACGGAGCGTATCGGGCGCCGCGCGAAGTCAACTTCTGGCTCGGCATCATCCTGATGAAGATCGTGCTGGGGCTCGGCCTGACGGGCTACCTGCTGCCCTGGGACCAGAAGGGTTACTACGCGACTCAAGTGTCTACCAAGATCATGGGCGCGACGCCGGTTGTCGGCCCGCAATTGCAGGAAATCGCGCAGGGTGGATCAGAGTACGGTCATCACACGCTGACACGCTTCTTCGCGATGCACGCCGGAATCCTTCCGGGACTGCTGATCGCATTTCTGGTTCTGCACCTGTATGTCTTCCGTCGCCACGGAATCACCGTGCCGGATCCTGACAAAGCTCCGGAGACAACTTTCTGGCCGGATCAGGTGCTGAAAGACGGCATCGCATGTCTGGCGGTCCTGGCAGTTGTCCTGCTACTGGCCATCTTCAAGGGAGCGGAACTCAGCCCACCGGCCGATCCGTCCGAAGCGTACGCGGCGGCCCGGCCCGAGTGGTACTTCCTGTTTCTATTCCGCTTCCTGAAGTTCGAATGGGTCGAACACTTCGGTCTGGCGTTCGGGGCGATCTACTTCCCGGGCCTCCTGATGACGATCCTCATCATGATGCCAATCATCGGGAAATCGGAGAAGGGTCACAAATTCAACCTGAAGTTCACCTGGGCAGTGACGGCCGGCATCATTCTGCTGACCTCGATGGCCTTCTATGAAGACGGCACCAACGAAGACCATCAGGCGGCAATCGCTGAAGCTCATCGCGAAGGACACCGCGTCGTTGAACTTGCCAGCCGACCGAGCATGATCCCCGTCCAGGGAGCCGTGTCGCTGCTGCGAAAGGATGCCTTCACACAAGGACCGCGGCTGTTTGCGAAGTATTGTTCAAGCTGTCACCGCTACGACGGACACAACGGTCGCGGCTCATTCCTGCATGACGTCGACAAGGTGACCAAAGAGAGGTCTCCCTCGATACCTGAGGCGACAGACCTCGCGAACTTCGGCAAGCGGGAGTGGATGCGGCAGGTCGTGATGAACTACTCCAAGCACTTCGCGCCGCTGACCAAAGCTGCCTGGTACAAGGCGCACATGGCTCGCAAAGAAAAGTATGAGTCGCTTAAAGACGACCCGCAGGCCGGGCTCGCAGATCTCGTTGCCATTGGTCAGGAACTCCGCAAGCGGAAGGCAACGCGAGAATTGGATCAGAGTGAAACGCTGTACGAGTCTCTGCAGTCGCAACTCGATGCGGTCACGGCACAACGTGACGCCTTCCTGGCGCAACTTCCCAAGTCCGAGGAAGACGACGGAGATGATGCGCTCGCCGCTCAGATTTCTGAACGAATGGCATCGCTGGAGGACGCGACTGCGACCGCAAAAGAGGCCTTCGAGGCCGCGGAAACAGCGGCCTCTGAAGACGATCCACTGTTCACTGCCAAACCACTCGACGTCGACGCCGTCGCCGAAAAGGTCGCGGAGCTGATGAGCGAGGAAGACGACGCATTTCTGGATCCGAACGCTTCCGAGATGGCCGATGCTTCCGGTGGAGAAGGTGGTTATGCGGAGATGTTTGGCAAGGCGGAGAATGCGACCGATCTGGAATCGATCGTCGAGTTTCTCGTCTCCGAGACGGGAGCAACTGACAACGTTGATTCAGACAAAGTGAAGCGAGGCCGCGCCATCATCATCGATTACGAACCACTAGCCGATGGTTCTGAGATTTCATCGTGCTACGACTGCCATGACACCATCGGCGACGACTTCGCCGAATCCAACGACGACTTCTCATACCCGGACCTGGCAAAGTATGGCTCGCGGGCGTGGTTGAAGTCGTTCATCCGAAATCCGGGTCGTTCGCAGTTCTATGGTGTGAAGAACCAGATGCCGGCGTACGCCAACAAGATGACCGACGCCAAGCTTGATCTGCTCGTCAGTTGGTTGATCGGTGACTACGAGACGGAGGTCCCGAACTACCCGTCACAACAAGACCGGATTCCAAAGTAAGCGACATTTTGAAACCAGTGGACGTGGCTGCTTCACCGCGTGCTGTCGCCGCTTTCGATTCCAATTCGACCCCAGCGGGTCGTGTGGATCGCAACTGCGACTCGTTGACTTTCCAGACTCAGGTTGTACGATCAAACTCTTGAGAATGCGGTAGTTACAGCACCAGAAATTTGGCAGGATTCATCTGCATTGGCATGATGATCGCCGCGGCTGCGACGCATTCGACAGTTGGAAACCGCGATCTCCTTCGGGACAAACGATGACGGGAAAAACTCCCACGATCGAGAAACGCAACGATGTCACATGCATCGTGCTTGGCCCGGCCTTTGAGAATCTCGACGAGCAGATTCTGGACTCGATCCGACAGATTATGCTGGATGAGGCCGAGCGTGCCGATCCGCCACGGGTTGTGGTTGATCTCACACATGTACGTTTATTCGGTTCCTCGTTCATTGAAGTGCTGTTCCGGATCTGGAATCACGTGAACGGTCTCCCGGGCGGCAAATTCGCTTTGGCCGGCCTCACCGATTACTGCGTGGAAGTCCTGACGGTTACGCATCTCGACAAGCTGTGGACGATCTATCCAACGCGCGACGAAGCCGTCGAGGCTTTGTCGGGCACCTCGTAGTCGACGTTCCGGGTGGTAGCCCCGGTGCTCGGACAAAGCTCGTTGCACAGAATGTCTGATGGTGCTTCGAGGTCTGGCCCAGCGAACCGAAGCTGTGGAACAACCCGCCCGTGGCAGCGAAACGAAACCGCTCACGCCAAAGACGCCCGACCGCCACGGTTGCCCTCTCGCCGAATCTCGCTCGCATTCCGTGGATCGCTTTGCTCGCATGGGCACCGCTGCTTGCTCGCTGGCTGACCCCCACGGAAGGCACCAGCCTGGGCGATACCCTCTGGCTGACAGTGCTGACTTTTCTGGCGGCGATCGCTGTCGCCTGGCACCGATCACAGGAGGCGGGCACAGTCCGGCTCGATCGGCTTGATCTGGCCGTGTGTGTACTGGCAGCGGCACACGTCATTTCTGCGGTTGTGGTTGTCGCCACGGAAGGCCACAAGCGCGCCGCCACGAACATGCTGTGGGAGTGGATCGCGATTGGTGTGCAGTTCGCGCTGATCCGTTCCACCCTGTCAGGACCACTGCGATGCACATTTCTGCGCGTATTTGTTGCCGTCTGGATCGCGCAGGCTGGCTTCGGAATCTGGCAACACTTCGTGTGGTATCCGGCCACGATCCAACAATACGAACAACTCCGTGGACAGCTTGATGAGCTGGAATCGGGCGAGTCAGGATTGAGGGGTATCGAACGCGAGCTGCGCCTGCGGGAGGTTCGAGGCGCTTTCCTGCGCGAGGGGATGCCGATGTCCGGTCCCGGTCGCATTCAGTTCGAAGGCCGCTTGAAGGACAGCGCGGACCCCGTCGGCTTCTTCGCGCTGACCAACACGTTCGCTGGCTTTCTGGCCATGCTGACCGTGTTGCTTTCCGGAGCCATGCTGACGGCCCGCCGCTCAGCCTTTGTTCTGGCCGCTACGGCAGTCTGTCTCGGAGTCGTGGGCTGGTGTCTGCTGCTGACCAAAAGTCGGACAGCCATGTGTGGCGCTGTCGCAGGTCTGGTTGTTGCAGCCCTCATGCATCAACTGCAATCACGATCCGGGGCACAGTTGCGACGCTTCGCTGTGACCGCGATCGCAATTCCAGTCGCCGCCAGCCTGATTCTGGCCGTCGCGGTGGTCTCCGGTGGCATCGATTCGGACATACTCAGCGACGCGACAAAGTCGCTGCAGTATCGGCTCGAATACTGGTCCGCAACGAGTTGCATGATCGTCGATCATCCGGGACTGGGAACGGGTCCCGGAAACTTCCGTGACGCCTACCAGATGCACAAGCTGCCGCAGTCCAGCGAGGAGATCGCAGATCCGCACAATTTCATTCTGGATGTGACTGCCAATGCGGGGCTCGTCGGTCTGTTAGGGCTTGGATTTCTGTTGTGGGTCATTGCCAGGTCAGTCCTTCAAACGATTCAAGTGACGACTCCGCTCTCACCCGGCAAGTCGACTCACGATGTCGCTGTGTCATCTGCCCCCATGGCCATCGTGCTTGCCGGCACGATTCTTGTCGGGTGGAGCTGGCTCATTGAAGCCCGTTTCGATCTGAAAGTCGTCACCGTCTGCGGAGTCGCGGCGGTAATTGCATTCGTTCTGGAAACCCGACGAAGTCCCGAGCACACGAATGCATTCCCGGTCGCAGCGATCGTCGGCAGCCTGACAGCACTGCTTGTGCACTTGCTTGGCGCCGGCGGTTTCGCGATGCCCGCGGTGTGCGGATCACTTCTGGCGTTCACGGCACTGCTGGCCGGCGATTCCGGTCCAGCAGCATCCGAAAGGTGTTTCATCACAGAGCGGGTTGGTAATTCTCTCGGACTTTGGAAAGCACTGGTCGGAGTGGCCACGCTGGCACTCGTCGGCTGCGTCTGGTCGGCCTTCCTGCCGGTGCTCAAGTCCTCGACGAGTCTGCAGCAGGGGGATTATTCGATTGTGTCTCGAGGAGACGCTGCCGCAGCCCGTCGAGCCTACGACGCTGCCAGCGTCGAGGACTGGCTGTCACCCGAACCATTGCTGCGCTCGTCCGCATTGACGCTGCAGCAATGGCAGGCGACCGGTGAGTTGCGATACCTGGAAGATTCAATCAAATCGTCCAAAGCGGCACTGGAACGATCGCCACTCTCAGGAGCCATCCTCAGGGAGACCGGTTACCGATACCTGCAACTGTCGAAGACGACAAAACCGGCCGTCTCAGATTCGACTGCTGCCATCTGGTATGAGCGGGCGATCGAGCACTATCCGACCCAGTCGCTGTGGATTGCGGAATATGCTGAGGTGCTCTCACTGGCTGGACAATCAAGTCAAGCAGCCGACGCGGCCCGACGTGCGTTGTCGCTCGACGATCTGAATCGGTCGCTGTCGCACTACGACCGCTGGCTGCCCGATGAGATTCGCACCACGCTGGAACAGATCGCTGCTCCTCAGTGACTTCCCGATTTCATGGCGTGACAAGCCGGGTCTTTGAAAAAGTTACAAGGCTTCACGCTCCGTGATGTGGTCGAGACGTCCATCCTCGCTGACGTTTCGAGAATTCTGAAACCACAACATCTTGGCATCATCGCCGGGAACGCCCACGTAATCATGTGCCTGAGGACGACGTCGGCTCGGACACGGCGAACGCGTCGTCCGGTTTGGCCCACCGCTTGCGTGTCGCATGTCTCAGGGGGAGATCCGATGGAACGGACCTCACGCGGATTCAGGGACGAAACATGCCAGCAAGGCTGCAGGCCATTGTCATTCTCTCGGCGCTCGGATCGCTCGGCGCGACTCACGAAACCCGCAACTTTCGGATCAATGCGCCTGATGTCGAGACCGCCAGACTCGTAGGAGCAGCGGCCGAGCATCACCGGTCACGGCTGGGTGCACTCTGGTATGGGCATGCGATCAAGAACTGGGGAGCAAAGTGCGACGTCACGGTCAACGTGAACGACCGTGTGGGAGCCAGCGGCTCGACCAGATTCCGCTTTGTCAAAGGCGAAGTGTACGGCTGGCGGATGCAGGTCAACGGATCGTTGGAGCGGATCCTGGATTCGGTCGTTCCGCACGAAGTGAACCACACGATTCTGGCGTGCTGGTTCCGACGCAAGGTGCCACGCTGGGCCGACGAAGGCTGTGCCACGATGGTCGAGCACGAATCTGAGCAACACCGCCAGACACAGCACGTCGAGCATCTGATGCGCGAGGGCCGCCGCATTCCGCTGCGAGTCCTGCTGAGCATGACACGCTATCCCTCGGACAACCGACAGTTGATGGCGTTGTATGCGCAAGGGTACTCGTTGACGCGTTTCATGATCGAGCAGCACGGACACCGACGGTTCCTGCAATTCCTCAATGACGCCAAACACCGCGGCTGGGACAAGGCCATCGAGTCATATTACGAGGCGCCCAACATCGAGGGGCTGGAACAGCGTTGGGCGCAATGGGTCATTGCCGGATCGCCACGACCGATTCTGCCAGAAGGTCAGTTGCTCGCGGACGATTCATCGTCACAGGAGGTTCCGACTGGTTCCATTGTCCGTGCTCAGAATTCGGAGCGGGGCAGAGTTCTGGAGGCTCCTGAACCCCGGGCTGCAGTAGCCAGGGAGATTCGCACGAGTGCCTTGTGGCAACCGGTTTCACAACTTGCCCGGGTCGCTCGAACCCGCGATCGTCTGACCGCTCCCAGCACGCAATCCGTCTTCGTGCCTCGCCCCTCGCCTCAACTTCGACCACTGGTGATGACTCAAATCAGGCAGTCGCAGATTGCGTCCTCAGGTAAGATCCCTGACCCACTGCAGGGCTCGATGCGACCAGTCGTTCCGACTCCCCAGCCAGACATGCGAGCGTTCGACAGCCCGACAGGGCTCACAGAACCAATACTCCGCGAGACGCGACTGCGGCAGAATGTGCCAGGCCAGCCTGCTCCGAAGCGTTATATCTGGGAGTCATTTCCGACTCGGGTAAGATCGAATGAATAACTCGCACCAGACACGACATCAGGCTGTGCCATGCCCGCAATGCAAGTATCAACAGACTCTCAAGTTCTCGGTGCTGCAGTCGGCGCCGTAGTGTGCGCGATCGTGCGGGGCGGATTCACAGCGTACAACCTGGAATCGGCCACAACAGAATCCGCAGCCAGCTTTGCTCGTGGCACACTGGGATTCTTCGCCCTCGCACCATCGATTGGGATCGGCGCATTGTGTGGAGCGATCGCCGGCGCGACCTGTGATCGAAGCCTGGGCGCGGTCGTTGGAGCAGCTCTCTCCGCAGGGATACTGCTGCTGTTCCTTCTCCCATTCGGCGCATGTATCGGCATGTTTGAAACTTTTTTCGGCACGACTGACATGGGCGAATCACTGGAGGCCTTTACGGCGATCTACTTCGTCCAGAAAGGCATCGCCGGCGCAATTGGCGGAGCAGCAGGCGGATTCGCGGGGGAAATCTATACGGCACGCCATGACTCAAACAGCGATTCGGAAAGCACCACGACGCCGGAGCCACAACGCGAGTCAGAACCGAATCAAGACGCCCCAGACGCCAAGCCGAAACCACCGGTCGAGCCCTGACCGCAATGAGTCGGCGACTGCCTTCGAAGTCAGCAGGCCTCGAAAATCGTTGCCACACCCTGGCCCTGGCCAACGCACAGAGTTGCCAGGCCGTACTTCGCTCCGGCGTCGCGCATGCGGTGCAACAGAGTCACGGCGATGCGGGCTCCGCTGGCACCGAGTGGATGGCCCATGGCGACAGCTCCACCGCGCGTGTTGACCTTCTCTTCGTTGATGCCCAGCAGCTTCAGAACTGAAAGCACCTGCACGGCGAAGGCTTCGTTGATCTCAATGCACTCGATGTCGTCCAGCGTCAGGCCGGCGCGTTTCAAAGCTCGATGAGTAGCCGGGACTGGGCCGATGCCCATTTCTTCCGGTGCAACTCCGGCAACGGCCATGGCTTTGATTTTCGCCATCGGCTTAAAGCCGAGTTCGTTCGCCTTCTCTTCGGACATGATCAGCAGGGCCGCCGCTCCAGCGCTTAGTTGCGAGCTGTTGCCGGCCGTGACCGATCCACCCGCCGGATTGAACACCGGTGACAACTTAGCGAGTCCTTCGGCGGTACTTTCACCGCGGATCCCCTGGTCGGCTTTGACCAGTTCCTTGCCGGCTCCGTTGCGGCCCCATGTCGGAACGATCTCGCTGTCGTACGCGCCGCTGTCGGTCGCCTCGGCGCCCAGCAGATTACTGCGGAGCGCGAATTCATCCTGCTGCTCGCGCGGGATCTGGTACTTCATCGCCAGGAACTCGGCGGTCAGACCCATGTTCATGATGGCTTCGCTGTGACGACGGAACAGGCCCGGTGGAGGGTCATAGTCCTTACTCGCCGGAATGTGATGCATGTGCTCGACGCCGCCGGCGATCTGAATGTCTTCGCATTCGGCAGCGATACTCATCGCACAGTCGTTGATGGCCTGCAGACTGGAGGCGCAGTTGCGGTTGATCGTAACTCCGCCCGTTTCGATCGGCAGGCCCGCTGTCAGCGATGCAATGCGGGCAATGTCGAAACCCTGTTCGCCCTGCTGCTGCACGCAGCCCCAGCGGATGTCTTCCAGGAGGTGCGGATCGATGCCGGTTCGCTCGACAAGGGCGTTCATCAAATCTGCCGAGAGTTCATCCGAGCGGACATCGCGAAAGTAGCCCGATTCCGGATGAGCTTTGGCGATCGGTGTGCGAATCGCGTCAACAACAACTGCCTGTCGCATCGTGGTTCTCCGAACCTGAGTGTCGTCCGTGTTGCTCCAACTCGTTCCATCGCTCTGCGTTGGAACGGGTCTTTGGACGCTCCGCGTCCCGAGCATTGGCCTGACTGACGGGACGCGGAGCGTCCAGCACGGGCATTCCAACGCAGAGCGTTGGAACGAGCTGGACCTTTACCGCGCGGGATGTTCGCACACCAGGAATGATTGTCAATACCCGGATCCCAGCCGTCGACTGACGACATAGACGGGAACGCCAACCGCCAATGGAATGAGCGCCATCAATGCCAGGTCGCGCGCGTAATCGAGACTCGCATACACCATATACGCGCTGCCCAGACAGAAGATCACGGGTACGACGGGATAACCGGGGACGCGGAATGGTCGCTCGGCTTCCGGCTGTCTGATGCGGAACACGAACAGCGAAAGTCCGCTCAGCAGAAAGAACATCCAGAAGACAGGAGCGGTGGCGGCAACGAGCGTCTGGAACCCACCGCCGAACGTGTCCCAGGGTAAGGCAGAGCGACCAATCGACGTCATCACGACATCGACGGCGTCACGCCCACGCTGAGTACCGACCGAGATGACCAGCAGCAGCGACAACGCTGCCTGAGTTCCCAGTGCGAATACGGGCGACCCCAGGCCTGCGTGCCAGGTTCCCAGTTTTGCAAACAGTTTGTGGTCGGCACCGATCGCCGCGCAGAGCCGCGAGCCCGTGAAGATCATGCCGTGCAGCGCACCGAGCGCGGATGTCATCACGAGCACTGTCATCAGTCGCGTCGCCCAGGCTCGTGATTCGCCTTCGAACAATGCGGACCGTGCGACGACATCGGCCGCCGGAGTAAAGGACTCACGCACCCCGACAAAGCCCAGACCTCGGATATACGCCAGATTGATCAGCAGGTAGATCACGGCAACGAACAACATGCCCATGATCAGCGATCGCGGCACGTTGCGGTGTGGATCGCGGACTTCGGTAGCGACAAATGCCGAGTCATTCCAGCCGCCATACGCGTACAGAATGAGAATCATGGCCAGGCCGAAACCCGGTGCATCTTCGCTCACTTCGTGACGCACAGTCAGTGGTTCACCGGGATCACCGCAAAGACCAACAACAAGCAGCATCCCGAGTCCCAGGAGCTTGGCGATCGTAAGAACGTTCTGAACGGTCTTTCCCGTTCTGACTCCGGTGACATGCAGCGACGTCAGTGCCAGGACAGCCGCGCACGCGAACCAGACGCCGGTCGCCGCGGCCGATCCGGTCAACTGTCGGGTGTAGTCAGCGAAGACATACGCCATTGCTCCAATGCTGCCACTGAAAACACCGGTCAATTGAGCCCAGCCAAACAGGAACCCCAGCCACGGCCCGTAGGCACGCGTTAAGTAAACGTATTCACCGCCGAGTCGACGGTGCATTGTGGCGAGTTCCGCATAGGTCAGCGCACCGCACAAAGCGACGACGGCTCCCAGCAGCCAGGCGCCCAGGCCGATCATGGGGCTCGCGACGTTGGCGAACACACCGAATGCCCCGCCGGGCGCCTTGAAAATCGAAACGCCCACGACGATCCCGACAATGATGCTCACCGCATCCCACATTGTGAGTGTCTGCGGAGGGTCGGCTGCCGTGGCCCTGCGTTCGGATTCCGGAGTCGAGTCGGACGTCATGGCGTCGCAGCCTGGCCAGTCATGCGTACGAAAGAAACCGGACAGTCATCGTGGGTCCGCCTTGTTCCGTCAGACTGCTTCCCGATAACGGCGTGCGTCGGTCGCGCTGGCGGGCACGTTGCTTACTGGTCGCCGCTGACATCGCCCGCATCCAGCTTGGACAGGACGTAGCCGGATGCAGTCCAGACGTATTTCTGCGCTGGAGGCAACAAATCATCCGGGTGCTTCCGGCCGGCGATCAGGTCGCGACCCTGTTGCAGTCGCAACGTTCTGGCACGCTCCTCGTTCGTGTGACGGTCCAGCAGGTTGCGGGCGAGCGGATCGACGCGCTGATCGTCTGCCAGACCTGCAATCATCTGCCATGCCTCGTCAGTGCCGATGTGGCTGAGCATCATGACCTTGAGCCGTGCCGATTCCTCATCCTCTGCTGCCATGACAGCCAGTTGCGGAACCAGCCATGGCCAGTCAGCCGACTGCGTCTCGTACACGAGTGTCCGCCATAACGGACCACCTTTGACCAACAGCTCTTCAACGATGGCTCGAACTTGCGGTGAGTCATACGAACCCAGGGCCACCAGCGACCTGCCCGCGTAGTACTGCTCTCGTGCTGCACGAGCTATGTCGCTCCGGCACTCAGAAACGACGTACTCTTCCAGGAACGGATTCGGTGTCACCGAAAGCTGTTGCATGGCCGAAATGCGAACCTGGCGATTTGCCTTTCCCAGTATCTGCAGAACAGCGGCGGTCGAGGGCGACCGAATCTGAGCCAGCAGGATTCCCAGCGTTGATCCCTGTGTTCCCGGCTGTTCCGCGACCCACGCGGCGAAATCGTCCGAAACATCTCCACGCTGGATTCTGGCCAGAATGTAGTCCTGAAGATCGGATCTGAAATTGTTGTCGTACCGTTCGAACATGGAACGGGTAGACGCTTCGAGCGCGGGGTTTCGGAAATGCCGGCATCGCGCGGCAATCTGATTCAACTCGGGTGGTACGGCGGAACGCATTCGGCTGCGGACAATGTCGATGGCCGTCTCGGTTTCGTACTGGGCGATCAGCACCAGGAACTGGTCCCGACGGTTGAACCAGACGAGCCGGCCAAACAGCTCCGGCGGCTCGAGTTGCAGGTGCATCATCGCAAACTCAAGCAAAGCCCGGCCACGAATGCGGGGACGCTCCAGCGTGACCTCACCCTCGGAGCGCTGATCGCCTCCATAGACCATGACATCGCTCAGCCGGCGGTTCATCAATTCGATGATCGGTTCCGGGTGCATGCTGCCGACTCGCAGAATGGCCACCGATTCGAGCGACGGCTCGGTAAAACTCCCGAGCTCATCAATGCGCTGAACCACACGACTGACGACCCGCGCACAGTCGTCTCGCGTGGGTTCGGCAGGAAGTCCGAATTGCGCGTCGACCAGCTGCTCGACAATCGGCAGCAACTCAGGCTCAGCACGAGCCCGCAACGCAAGCGGAGTGAACAGCAGGTCCCGGTACTTCAGAAAGTGTGTGAGCCACTGTTGATCAGGTTCTCCGCCCGAGTCTTTCACGACATCCAGTAGTGCCTCCAGGTGCGGAGCCACCGACGGAAACTCAACCGGTGGATTGGCAGAGAATCGACGGAGACCGGCGTTCCAACTGCCACGCGTCGTAAAGTTCCCGGCTGAGCAAAGTCCGACACACCCGTCCTTTTCGAATCGCCACCAGTGTTTTGTATTTCGAAACACTTTGGCCACGGCCAGCTGGCTATGGGAATGAAACTGTTGAAACGGCGAGTCTATTCCGTCCCGGCCCGATACGTCGTAGGGCGTCCAGGTCCACAGAGCATCCGCCATGTTCAATCGCTCCGACGACTGCAGGTCTGCGGAGTGGACTCCGGGTTTCACCCTCGGTTGATCCGGCGGTGTGTCCCACTCTGCCACGCGCGCGTCCACATCCGTAACGACCAGTGGTGATTCACCCAGATGGACTCCGTTACAGAAAACACTGACACCCGGTACTGACCCGCGCTCATAGAACGTCATCTCCAGTCGTTCGGAATTCCAGAACACTGCACTGAGCGTCTGGCCGGAGAAAGAGCAGAACACGAACGCGATCGCGATCGGAATTCCCTTCGCCCGACGCACAACCAGTACCAGCACTGCCGCGATAAAACACGCGAATAACGGCGCGTCCTGCAGCGTCACACCATCCGAAAGCTGTGCCACAGTTCCGGTTCGCGGCATCAGCGTGAAAAGTGCGAGCAGGGGAAGGGCAAGAATCACACGGGCCGAACTGATCAGCCAGCGGTTTGCAGAGACATCACGGTTCATGAGCTACTCCACATCAAAGTGCTGAAACCCGTTTCGTGCGGCAAGTCCTGTCAGAACGCACAGGCATATCGCAGCGAAGAGTGATGCGATCTGCAGCCAGACAGGACACTCGCCAACGCTTCGGCCAACGGCCACTGCCGCATACGGAACAGCGACGGCGAACATCACCATGAATCCGAGCGATGCCTCAACGGCCCGACGTCCCACCGTGCATCGACTTCCGTGCGACAAACGCACCAGCACACCGACAAACAACTGAACGCAGAACCCGACAGTACATGCCAGCGCGAACGTCAGGGTGAGGTTCAGCTCGTACCAGCGAACAACCTGAAGTTCCGTCGCATTGTTCGCATGCAGCATGGGGCGCAGGCCCAGCACTGATGTTAGAAACGGAACTGCGACCGCTCCGGCCAGCAGCATGACGCCCAGCAGCAGCCGGTTGTTAAACAACTGCCGACGTGTCAGTCCTCGCGTATAAATCCAGACGGTCGTACCATCGAAGTCTGTAAATGTCTGCACTGCGATGACCCAGCCAAACGCCGCACCGATGAGAATCGCGATCGGATCCCAGGGACGAAACGGCGTCGCGGGAATCAGCACGTACGCGGCCCACTGGCTCAGTATCAGCGTGTAAATCACAGACACCTTGCGCAGGTCATAACTCAGGAGTGTCCGGTTCATACTTCCACCGCCTCTCGACCTGGAGAAGTCACTGCGGTCAACGGGCCGTCCGCACCGACCAGTTCCACAAACATGTCCTCAAGATTGAGCTGTTCCGTCCGCACGTTCGATGCGGCCGACACATCTGCCGCCAACTGATCGAACCGCTCTTCAGAGAAGTCGACAACGGTCGAGACGGTGCGATCTGGCTTCGGCTGCCGATAGCTGATGATGTTGAAGTGCCGGTCGAGTGCATCACGCGGGACATCGGCCTCGAACTGCATTCGCCGTACGCCGGTCTTCAGCTCTTCGAGATTCCCCTGCAGCAACAGCAGACCTTTGTGAATGAAGACGACTCGATCGACGACACGCTCCAGGTCGCTGAGCAAATGGGACGACACCAGCACGGTACGTCCCTCCGAACATGCAATGTCGAGGACTCGGTCCATGAAAAGCCGCCGAGCCAGAACGTCCAGCCCGCCGGCCGGTTCGTCCATCATCAGCAGGTCGGCACCCTGACACAGTGCCTGCATCAGGACCACTCGCCGTTTCTGCCCGAACGACAGCTTCTGAAACCGGTCCGACGCGTTCAACTCGAATTCCCGACACAGTGTGTCGGCCAGCGTCTGGTCCCACCGGGTGAAAAATCCGGCGTTCATTTCCATGACGCGGCCGACGCTCATGCGACCTGGTAAGTTCATGGTGTCCGACACATATCCGATGCGCTGCAATGTTTCGGCCGAATGCTCGCGAGGATCAGCACCGAATACGCGGACATCACCAGCCGACGGAGACAGATGCCCGGTCAGCATGCGCATCGTCGTCGACTTGCCGGCGCCGTTGACTCCGAGAAAACCGGTGACGGAACCGGGAGGGACTTGCAGATCGAGCCCGTCGACAACGGCGCGGCCATCAAACCTCTTCGTCAGCCCGGTTGTCTGAATGACTGGTTCAGTCATGGTGTGTTCCCCCGAATGCGTCGAAATTCGTCGTCAATGACCTTGTCGATCTCCGCTCGCTTCAGACCCAGCCGCAATCCTTCGACCAGCATTGACTGAGCCAGTCGTCCCACGCGCCGCCGGATCTCAGCCTTCGGCAGCTGCACACTTTGAGTCGACACGAACGCGCCCTGTCCCTGCCGCAGCGTGATGACACCGTCACTGGACAACTCGCTGTAAATGCGCGTGACGGTCGTGGGGTTGATCCGCAGTTCCTTCGCCAGCTCTCGAATCGACGGCAGTTTTTCACCGGGTTGCAGCTTTCCGCTGACGACCAGCCACTTGATCTGCGACACCACCTGATGGCTGATCGGCTCTCCGCTGTTGTAGTCAACCTGTATCAGCATGCGTCGATCACTCCGACGTGTCATGTGTGTATGACATCATGTCATACAGTCAAGGTCGAGGCAATCCGAAATCCACACGGAAAGACGTTTTTACGTCCGCGCACGAAAACAGCCCCTCACCGTTTCCAGTGAAGGGCTGTTGTTATCGGCAGGCGCTCAAGGCCATCGGTAGCGGCCGGAGCAGGACGATGTTTCGACTTAACTTTCAGCGGCCGTGGAATTCGTCGATGCGTCCGCGTGGGCGGTGGAATCGCGCGTGGCCACGCGCTCGAGAATCGTGGATGGCAACTCGAATCGAGCCGGCTGTGCCAGCGATCTTGTCAGCCTTGATCGGAATTCGTCACGGCTCAATTCGATTGCTCCGAACTGCTGCAGAAATCCGCTCGAGTACTGCACGTCGTGAATGAGGAATCCGTTGGCGCAAAGGATTTCGAACAGCGTGGCAAAGCACACCTTGCCCGCATGGTTCACTCGATGAAACTGGCTCTCGGAAACGAAGTACCTGCCAATCGCGAGCCCATAGACTCCTCCAACAAGTTGCCCGTTCTGCCACGCCTCGACCGTCCTGACGACACCCATTCCCGACAGCTCGGCGTAGACGTCGGCAATCTCCGGTGTAATCCAGGAATTCTCACGGTCGGCGCAACATGTGATGACCCGGTCCACAGCGGAATTGAGCCGGATTTCGAACCGTTGAGTTCGCATGAGTCTCCGCAGGCTCTTCGGGACGCGAAAGCCGTCTACGGGAATGACCGCTCGCCGCTTGGGATTCCGCCACTCGATTCGACCCGCCGAGTTCGCCATCGGAAAGAACCCCGACGACGTCGCCTGAAGGACCGTGTCCGGTGAGAATTTGCGCGCCGCGAGAATTGCCTGTTCAGCGGCAATCGTCCCGCCTGGAACACAACGCACACCGGCGCGAATCAGCCTTCGCAGCAATCCAGCCAACATGGCGCCGGCCTTCTCATGTGAAACAGGCGATGGTCAGTCTCCGCCTGCACCCAGTACCTGAGTTGTCATGGCGGACGATTAATCAATCCTGGCCCACCGAATCAGCAATCACCGAAGAATCGGGCGCCGGCGGTAGCGTGTGTTGAGGGGGCTGGCGCCTGACAACTTTGTGCTGCATTGGGATGACCAGACGGTCGCGACAGAATTCGGGTCTGCAACGACCGTGCTACTCGTGGTCGGACGAACCGTGACTTGCCGGGCGTCAACAGGCCACCAGCGGCAACCGTAGCCCGATTTCTCCGAAATCGGGATTTGCCGGGTGCGGATTTCGGAGAAATCCGCCTGCCGCTCCTACCACCAATGCCGCCAAAAACCGTTCGAGCTGACTTGCGGTACAGGGCCGTAGAAACCGATCGACACAAACCAACCCTGCGGGATTCCAGCGTTGTGCGGGTCGACGGCAGGTCTGGATCGTCTCCACGGGGAATACTTGCGAATCGTGGCCCTCGTGACTGGTGGTCCGGTCGTTATTGACGAAGGAGTCGCGAATCCGAAACGGTCAAACAGGCGGGGATTCCACTGATGTCTGCATTTAGTTCCACCGGTGTACCCACCGCACCGACACAACCGGTCGCACGATCGGGTGTCGTCCTTGTCGGCGTGGTGATGGTGTTTTTCGGCTACATGACCGCCAACCTCTTCTGCCTGAACGAGCTGTTTCCGGGGGCGCTGCCCCCACCGTACAACAGCATGTCTCCGCTGCATGCGTTACTGGGAGTGTCATATCTCGGATGGCCCGTCTACTGGGGCGCGACCATGCTGGCGGTCGCGGGACTGGTCTGCGTCGGAAGTCAGCCCTGGAGTCCGGCTTTCGCGGTCGTGTACGTGTTCTGCCCGGTTGTTGGCGCGGGATATCTGCTGTGGGCTCCGTTGCGGAACTTCCGCCGGGCTTTCGTGGCCGACCTGTACACGTTCATCGGCGCCGGACTCGCTGCCGGCGGCGCGGGCGGATTGTGGCTCGCGCTCGATGGTCGATCGCCCGTTCATCCCAGCATTGCCGGACTCATGTTGCAGTTTGGAACTGCCGCGCTGATTGCCGGCATCCTCCGCAGCCGAACGAATGTGGTTGAAGAAGCTGCGACAAACACCAGCGCTGCCGTCGCCTGAATGGCCCGGTGGTCGAAACAGTTTCTGCAAACAGCATGCAGCGATCGTGCTGCTCCTGGTCGGCCCGACCGTGAATCACGGGGCATTAGTGCCACATATGTCACTTGTGGAAATGGCGAGAAGTGCTTGTGGTGTGTGCCACTGGCTCTGCCCAGTGGCGTCCGGGATTTGAGTTTTTGCGGGATGGTTTGTCGAGTGAGGCTTGTGGAAGGGTGTCGCGGATCGATGGAGAATGATCGCAGTGGCGG
>CAUZFZ010000189.1:0-18407 GCA_963579025.1 Planctomycetota bacterium
CACTCCAGCATCGAATACCTCAAACCTGCCCAGTTCGAATCTCTCATCAACCAACCAGAATAAGAGAACGCACTGTCCGCAAAAACGTCACCACCCCACAGCGACCTGTGACAATCGTGCGAGTGATTTACCGCAAACGCAGCCTGTGTGGTGTCCAATGTCTCCAGGAGTCGGCATCCTGGCAAGAGCGTCGGATTTACATCCGCACAGGTGTCACGATATTTAATGCGTGCGTTCAGCACACACGCCGGCTGGAACGGCCAGTACCGGTCGTCTGCATTTTCGCCCGCGGCGCGTGACTCCGACACTTTCTCGCAAACTCCTTAACCGAGCGGAATCATGCTACCGACATCTGCCCCCGTCTTGACCAACACGTTTCTGCGAGAGCCCGAGGAAACGCCCGACATCAGTACGAAGTACCGGCGCATCCAGACTCCCCTGCCTGCCCCGCAGACACTTGAGGCTCTGCGGAATGCCGCGCGACTGTTTCCCGACGTGAATTGTTATCAGGCCCCAGTCATCTGGGACACGGCGGAGGGATTTACCGTGCGTGACCGAGCCGGAAATCAATGGATCGACTTCACGTCCACGGCCGTGATGACCAATACCGGCCATGGACATCCGGCGATCCGCGAAGCCGTTGCGCGTCACGTTCAGGGCGGCGGACTCATGGCTCAGTTCAGTTTCGTGTCAGACATTCGCATCGAACTGGCTCAGCGACTGGTCGACATCGCCCCCGATCATTGCGACAAAGTTTACTTCTGGACGGTCGGGTCAGAGGCCATTGAGTGCGCGTTGCGGCTCGCGCGCGAACGCGGCCTGCGAATCAACGATCAGAAATTCCACGTTGTGACGCACGAGGCCGACTATCACGGTTGGACACTCGGCGCACACCAGATGTCGGGAACGTCTGCAACCAAGCCGTGGCTTGCGACACCGGACACGGCGATCCACCACATCCCCTTCCCGCGAATCGCCGGCACACCTGACGGTGAAGTCGATTGGGACGAATTCCTCAATCGCAGCCTGAGTCAGCTTGCGAGTCGGGGACTCGACGGCAACAGCATCTGCGCAGTCTTCATCGAAACGCTGCAGGGTTGGGGAGCAGTCCCGCTGCCAACGCCGTACGTACAGGCGCTCCGCAAATGGGCGGACGCCAACGATGTGCTGCTGATCTTCGACGAAGTCCAGACCGCGTTCGCCCGCACGGGCCGCATGTTTGCTCACGAACACTACGGGGTCCGTTCGGACCTGATCTGTGTCGGCAAAGGGCTGACATCGACATTGCCGCTGGCGGCAGTACTTGGGCCAGGTGAGATTCTTGATCTGCTGCCGCCCGCCGAGATCACGACGACTCACGCCGCGCATCCGGTTTCATGCGCTGCGGCACTGGCCAATCTAGATGTCATTGAATCAGAAGACCTGATTGCAGAGTCGGAACGCAAAGGCCGCATCGCGGAATCTGAAATTCGAGGTTTGCAGGAACGGTTCCCCGACCACATCGACGACTTCGCGGGTTTCGGTCTGCTGCGCGGCATTCACGTGCGGAATCCAGTCACGCGCAAGTTATGCCCGGAGATGGCGCGCGACTGGACATGGGAGTCCGTCAAACACGGCGTCATGCTGTTTCAGGTGAACCGCGCGTCGATCAAAGTCTGCCCCCCACTCGTGATCGAGGACGACGCACTGATCGAGGGAATTCGGACACTCGGCGATGCCCTTGAGGCGGTAACCCGTTCGTAGTAACCGCACTTGTGCGGTCACGTTCGGCAAACTTCAGCCGACTACGCAACCCAAACCCGACAAGTCGGGTTACTACGAACGTCCATCATTCCGCGTCTTCCAATCGTTCCAGCTCCTGAATCAACGGACGAAAGGCGTACTTGTTTAAGGCAGCGATGACCGCCCGATCGCTTTGATTCCTGGCCACATCGGAAAGTGTGTTGATGCAATTGTAAGTCGTCTCGACGGCGGCCCCCAGATGTTCGAGTGCCAGTTCGTTATCTCCGGCTTTACGGGCAAGGGCCGCTTCGCGCACCGCCTTCACACCACTCAGATACTCCAGCACAAACTCACCGCGTTTGGCCGAGTAGAACAGCATCGACTTTGTGCCACCATTGATCGCTCCATGAGAGCGGTACAGCTCGATCATGTACTGGGTGTAATGAGTTGAGACGTCGTCCCACCATTCGGGAATCGGCTTCGCCACGTAATGCTTCATCAGCATGCCTGGTGCGGGAGCCGCAAATCCGGAGGCGTTCTGGCTAATTAATGTTGTCGCTTTTTCCAGGTGCTGCCAGGCAGTCCACAGCCGATCGGACGCGGCCATGTTGCCGGTTGTGTCCGCCCACAAGGCGTCGTGAGCACGTCGGGGCGTCATGTCGTTGTCCCACCCGGCGCGGGCAAGAAACAGCACAGACGAATCCATCTCCGCAAGGCCGACGGGGCACGTCGTAAAACTTTGCCATCCGAGTTCCCTTAACCGGCTCACCTGTAGGGCCAGACCCGCCAGTGAGGTCTGTGGTAATACTCCAGCGCTCGGCCTGGAAAGGTACAGTACTAAGTCGCGGTCGTTTCCAGGCTTTGGAATCAGGACCAGAGCACCAGGCCCAGGATCAACTGGCCGCAAATGTGTCCGCAGCCCGCTTACTGAGCGTCGGGCGATCGTGTACACGACATCATGTCCACTGGATTTGGACTTCTCTTCATCAGGATCAGTCCACGCCATCCGGTCGATGTCGGGATACGTCTTCAGATACGCGTCTCGACGAACTCGAAACAGTTCAGACCAGGCTTTGTCCCAGGTCTTCAGTTCGGCCGCGGGTGCAACAGTCAGCTTGTGCCATCTCGTGCGTGACACAGCACCCAGCAGGACGGACTTGAACTCGCGCGGCGCTTCGGCTTGTTCAATCCGCAGCGTCACAGTCATCCCCAGGCCGCGTGCAGTGACCATCAAGTCTTTCAGGTACGTGACCCCTGCCGCAGTCCGCTCCTCGGTGGTCTTCAACCGGGCGCTGACGTGTGTGTTTTCAAACTGACGGAACGACGGATCAAACGCCTTCTTGCCGACGGTGTCGCCATCAATGGCGAACGTCTCACCGGACAACATCGTCGCCGTCTGCTTCTTCACGCCAGCTAGTTCGTAGGACACAAACGGTTGCCAGGGGGCGACCTCGATCACGACTCCATTGAACTTCAGCTTCGCCAGTTGATTCAGCAGTCGAGTCTGAGCCGCAGGTTCCCACGATTGCAGTCCGATCAGTTCGGGACTGAAGACCTGAAACCGCCGATCACGAAGAACCGGTTTCGCCGCGACACCGTAGCCACTCAGTTTTAGCGGTGCTTTACTGAGTGGAAGAATGTCGTGGCTGAGCGTGTGACGAATTCCATTCAGATAACCAAATTCATGCACAGCCCAGAACGTAGCCGCCGGACTGCCGCCGCCGATGACGAGCGCACCATCCTTGCGGCTGCGAATGACAATCGTCTGGTCGCCGGTCGGCCACAGGTCACCCACTGAGTGTTTGACGAGAGGATTCGTATCCGGGCTGCCGACCAGAATTGTGTGCTTCGAATCTGCGGGCCGCGTCTCGGTGACCGCGGCAGTCACATCGTGAAACAACGAAGGCAGTTGTTTCGCCAGATCCCGAGCAGCGACCTGCTCAAGTTGAGGTGCGTCCTGTCCGATGACGACATCAATCCGTTCGGCAGCCGTCACGCTGTGAGAAAGCAGGACGGTGATCAACGGCAGCATCGCAGCGATACGTGAGATCATGGCAATCACCTTTGTCTCGTCTTTTCGGGTCCGCTCAACTCATGAAGGAGTGCAGCCGGGACGGCATCACTCCCCGTCGTTCGCGAAGCAGTACAGTGAATTCAAGGTACGCACATAAATACGGTTGTCAGCAATGGCCGGTGTGGCGACCAGGCTGTCTCCAACATCGTTCTTGGAAAGCACTTCCAACTGCGGACCGGCTTTCAAGGTCATGATGTAGCCATTCTCACCAGGGACATAAATACGATCGCCAGCAGCGACGGGTGAGGCATAGTAGTTTCCAAAGTTGTTGATTCGCTTTTTCGTCCACACCTTACTTCCGTCTTTGAGATCGAACGCTGCCGATATGCCGCCCTTCTTGACCAGGAGCAGCCGGCCATCGTACGCCAACGGAGACGCGATGTTGGAAGGGGATTTGTCGTCCAGATTCCAGGCCATATGAGTTTTGGTAACGTTTCCGGAACCGCCACCACGGATCGACTGAATAATGTTTCCGCCACCAACCATGTTGGTTGGAGCCTGGAAGGCCGCATCGATTTCGTCGTCAATCAGGAACCCGTCCTTGTTCGCATCACCCCTGTCGAATTTTCCGTGAAAAGCGTCTTCAAGTTCGCCTCTTGCAAGCTTGCCGTCCTGATTCGTGTCACGCCACTGCAGCAATGCGAATCTAAGGACGCGGCTTGTATCGCCGTAGCTCTGCAATGACAGATAAATGTGCTCACCCTGCACGACTGGTGTCGTCATGATCGTGCGTAGCAGTGAGTGGCATGCCCAAAGTTCTTTGCCGGTCTTCGGGTCGTAACCTTTCAGCTTGCCACTACCCGCCACGACGACATCCGTTCGCCCGCCCGCCGTACACATGACTGGAACGGCGTAGCCGCCCAGCATCTCTGGTCGCGGCGTCTGCCAGACGACTTTGCCTGTTCGCTTATCAAGAGCAATCAGATAGGAAGACAGATCGTCGTCCAGATTGAAGATGACCAGGTCGCCGTGAACGATCGGAGAATTCGCAGCTCCCCAGCCCATCAGATAGAACGGCATGGGCAGCGGATGCTTCCACACCAGCGAGCCATTCGTCGCATCCAGAGCCAGCAGACCGATCGTGCTGAAGTGGACGTATACACGTTCGCCATCAGCGGCCGGCGTCGATGACGCGTGTTCATTCGGAGGCGTGATCTCAGGCAGGTCCCCAGCTTCATACTCCTGTTTCCAAAGCTGCTGGCCGGACGCCGCATCGAACGCGAAGACGGCAAAACGTCCGTCTTCGGTCATCGCGGTCGTGAAGACCCGACGGTCGGCCACAACTGGACAGGCAACGCCCTTACCCAGCTTGATCGACCACTTCACGTTTTCCTCGGTGGAGAACGAAATGGGCGGATGAGTACTCTCGGCAGCGATGCCCGTCGCATTGGGGCCGCGGAACTGGCCCCAGTCCTCGGCGGCGGCGATGGACGCGAAGACCGCGACTAACAGCGACGTTGGCAGCACATGCCGCAGGACGCGTGAGAATGGTGAGCGGGAGAGCATGACGTGTCTCCAAAGATCGGCCGAAGTGCAGGATGTCAAATCGAATGGGAGCGTATCGGTCGCGTGGAACGTCAGCCACTGAACGGCCTTTGCGACGTGGCAAGAACGTGGAACGAGTACTCAATGGCATACGGCGGCATCGTGGGCCAGGATGCGATTCAACCAATGTGATTGGGCACAGTGAAGCACGATCCTGCTCTCCCGTGAGAGAACAAACCGCATCCTGAGAGGACGACATGTCACGCTCAAGAACTGAAGCACGATTTCGCAAGTCCGGCTGGCTGCTGCTGCTTGTCACGCTGCTGTTCAGCAGTCCGGTTCGAGCGGCAGACACGAGCTTTCCGCTGCAGGCGAAGCGGATTCTGTTTCTTGGCGATTCGATTACGCATGCAGGTCATTACGTGGCATGGATTGAGACGCAGCTTCGACTGCAGGGCGTCGATCCGCTCCCCGAGATCATTGGGATCGGATTGAGCAGCGAAACCTGCAGTGGACTCTCGGAGCCGGACCATCCGTTCCCGCGACCCGATGTGCATGAACGACTGGATCGGGCCCTTGCGAAACTCAAACCGGATGTTGTTGTCGCCTGTTATGGAATGAATGACGGCATCTACTACCCGTTTGGTGAAGAGCGTTTCAAGGCGTATCAGGCTGGTGTCAATCGCCTGATCGAAAAGGTGCATGCGACGCAGGCACAGCTCGTATTAATGACGCCTCCGCCCTTCGATCCCGTTCCACTGAAAGGCACGGGCAAGCTCAAGCCGGCCGGTGAACAGAAGTATGCATGGTTCGCCATGTATGAAGGCTACGACGATGTCCTGAAGCGATATGCACAGTGGATCATGCAGCAGTCTGAACGGGTCGAGATGGTGATCGACCTGCACACACCAATTACCAAGTACGTATCAGAGAAGCGTAAGAAGGACGGGACGTTCACACTGTCTCCGGACGGAATTCATCCCAACCTCGTGGGACAGCAATTAATGGGACAGGCGATTCTGCAGGCATGGGGCATCGAGTCAAGACATGAACCGAATTCGGAACTGCTCAAGCTCATCACACTACGAACGATGCTGCTGCATGACGCCTGGTTGAGCGAAGTCGGTCACAAGCGACCGGGAGTCAAAGCTGGTCTACCCGTTGATGAAGCGACTGAAAAAGCAGCCAGACTGGAAGTCGAGATCCAGCGACTGCTATCGAAGGCAGGGCAGTCGAAATCTTCGAGTTGAACGTCCTTTGGGCCAGTCACGGAGTACACGATGCGACGCAGTACGGATCGACTTCTAACCACGCACGTCGGCAGCCTGGCTCGACCGGTTGACCAGTTGAAATTGCTCTTCGCAAAAGAACGCGGCGAAGACTTTGACCGCGACGAATTCGAGGCCTCGACTCGCCAGGCCGTTGACGACATCGTGGCTGACCAGGTCAATGCCGGCATCGACATCGTCTGTGATGGTGAGCAGGGCAAGTCCAGTTTCCTCACTTACATTGCGGAGCGTTTAGAGGGATTCTCGCCACGAGAGGAGCAAGGGGAAGACCTGTGGGTCGACTCCCGTGAGACGCTCGCGTTCCCCGAGTTCTACGACGCACATCGTAAGGCGCGCGAAGGGCTGATTGCTCAACCGGTCAAACTCATCTGCACCGGGCCTGTGACCTATGTCGGCCACGAGACCCTGCAGCGGGAAATCGAAAACGTCAAAGCCGCTGCGGCACACCACAATGTCGACGAAGCGTTCATGACGGCTGTTTCGCCGTCGGACGTGGAAGGCCAGCAGGGGAATGGATTCTATGACAGCGATGAGGCTTATCTGTACGCGATCGCCGACGCGATGCATCACGAATACAAGACGATTGTCGATGCCGGTCTGATCCTGCAGATCGACGATCCACGACTGCTTACGTATTACATCTCGCGACCGGAGCTGTCGCTCAAAGATTGCCGTACATGGGCCGAGATTCGGGTCGAGGCGTTGAATCATGCGTTGAAGGGCCTGCCCACGGACCGGGTGCGCTTTCATACCTGTTACGGCATCAACATCGGTCCCCGTGTGCACGAAATGAATCTTGCCGATATCGTCGACATCATGCTGAAAGTTGACGCGGGAGCTTATCTTTTCGAGGCAGGCAATCCGCGGCACGAGCATGAATGGAAGGTCTGGGAGAACGTCAGTCTTCCCGAGGGAAAGACCATCGTGCCCGGTGTTATCTCCCACTCCACTCCATTGGTGGAACACCCCGAACTGGTTGCTCAGCGTCTGGTTCGGTTTGCCAGCGTTGTGGGCAAAGAGAACGTGATAGGTGGTAGTGATTGCGGGTTCGCATCGTTTGCCGCGACCGAGCAGGAGATTCACCCCAGTATCGTCTGGGCCAAGTTCGCCAATCTGGCCGAAGGGGCTCGGATTGCAACACGGGAACTCTGGTAGTGAATTCGTTCCTGACTTTGAACATCAATCCTTGTGACTGCACAACAGGAGACTCAGATGGATAACCAGTTGATTTCCCGCCGTGGATTCTGCACGGCGACGACAGCGGCGCTGGCCGGAAGTGCTGTTCCGCAATATTTGAGCGGCGCTGAGTCAACAGAGTTTCAACTGAAATACATCCTCGGCGCCTGCATGTACGGCTATCAGTACGTTGGTGAGATCTTCCCCGAAGTACGAAAGACCGGAGCGACGACCGTCGACATCTGGCCCAAAGTGCACGGCAATCAGCGCGAGCAGCTTGCGGACCTGGGCGAAGAAAAGTTCGCCGCCATGTTGAAGCAGCACGACATCACTCTGGGCTGCATCACTCAATACAAACTCGGACCGTTCGGTCTGCAGAACGAAATGCGGCTGGCGCAGCGGTTTGGTTGTCAAACGATTGTCTGCGGCGGACGAGGTCCGAAAGGACTGAAGGGCACGGCACTGAAAACGGCGGTCGCGGCGTTCATCGAGCAACTGAAACCGCATCTCGCCGTCGCTGAAGAAACTGGCGTCACAATTGCGATCGAGAATCACGGCAGCAATCTGATCGAATCACCAGACTCGCTGAAGTACCTGGCAGAGTTGCGACCGTCCAAACACCTTGGCATCGCGTTTGCCCCTTACCACCTGCCTCAGGATTCAAGATTGCTCAGTGATCTTATTCGTGATCTTGGAGATTCGATTGCCATGTTCTATGCATGGCAGCACGGGATGGGCTGTCACGTGAAGTTGCCCAAAGAGCAGGAACTGCTGCAGATGCCCGGTCGCGGTGATCTGGACTTCGGACCGCTGCTGGCCGCACTCAAGGAGATCAACTACTCAGGGTGGACGGAGATCTTCATGCATCCCGTTCCGCGCGGCATTTCGATTCTGCCGTCGGCTGCCGAAGTGACTGCCGAGATCAATCGCTCGCGCGACTACCTGGAGAAGCTTCTGTAGCAAAGGGCACACCTGCTGCCCGCAGGCTTGCCATTGCCAGTCATTCAACGCCCTGATGCAGACGCTTTCCGGAGGATCGCCTGATAGGCCGCCAGGGCCGTTTCATATTCGGCCACGGCCTGTTGAGACAAAACGCCTTTGTGGCGTGCGATCTCGCGATCGATCTGATTGATGATGTCAGCGGCGATCAGGCATTCGCCAATGGATACTGAGAAACCGGAAGGCCGGAACCGATTACCTCGACAAGCCGTGACCAGCCGCGGGTGATGAGTTCCTCCTGCCGTCGAACGTCGTCGTCATCGAGTTCATTCTTGTCGAACGGACCCTCGACGGTGACTGGCTCGAAGTCCGCATGCACAATGAACTGAGCCTGCACGGGATTGCAGCGAATGTGCCGTTCGGGTTCCTGAGTAAGCACTGCTTCCTGGACAAGACCAAGGATGTATCGCAGGTACAGATCACTGTCGATCATTTCGTCGACCGGTTTGCCGCACACGTCGCAGATGTAGCCTTCGTCGCAACCCGCCATGTGATCTTCTCCGCATCGGGAATTCGTGCGTCTGAAATGACGCATACGCACCCGGCAGAAATGCCCGGACGAGTCGCATCCCCGGAGCACGTTCACGGACTATTCCAGAATGATATCCCGCACGGATTTCCCACCGGGGATCATTGGCAGGACGTGTTCCTGGTACGGACAAATGACGTCCAGCAGATACGGACCGTCGTGGTTGATCATCTCTGCCACTGCGGCCGGGTAGTCCGCTTTCTTTCGCACTTGAGCACTGCGGACTCCGTACCCATCGGCGATTTTCACAAAGTCGGGATACGTGTCGCCAATCGAACCATCACCATCGCCGAGCCATTCGGGGTGATCCACTGGACCGAGGTACGTGTGAGCCCGCTTGCCGTCCATGAAGCGATCTTCCCACTGCACCACCATGCCCAGGTGCTGATTGTTCAACAGCAGAATTTTGACCGGCAGCTTCTCGCAATGCAGTGTGGCCAGTTCCTGAATATTCATCTGGAACGAGCCATCGCCGTCGATGTCGATGACCAGACTGCCAGGATGAGCCGCCGCGACTCCCATTGCCGCGGGCAAACCGAATCCCATGGTCCCCAGCCCCGAACTACTGAGCCAGCGTTTGGGCTGGCGAAACTTGTAGTACTGAGCCGCCCACATCTGATGCTGGCCCACGCCGACCGACACGAACGCGTCCTGGTCCTTTGTCTGATTCCACAATTCATCGATGGCATACTGCTGCAGGATCCAGTCGTCGGTCTGCAGGTACGACAGCGGGTGCTTCGTCTTCCACTCGGTAACCAGGGCCGTCCATTCTTCGATGTCGGGACGGTCGTCCTCCGAGAGTGCGGCATTGAGCGACTGCAGGAACTCACCCACATCCGCAACGACGGGAATGTGAGCTTCCTTATTCTTGTGGATCTCAGAAGCGTCGATATCGACGTGGACAATCTTTCCGTGGGCGGCGAACTCGTCAAGTTTGCCCGTCACGCGGTCGTCGAATCGCACTCCCAGAGCCAGCAACAGATCAGCCTCGTTGACGGCCTTGTTGGCGGCATAGGTTCCATGCATTCCAAGCATGTGCAGACACTGTTCGTGATCGCCGGGAAAAGCACCAAGCCCCATCACAGTTGTTGTGACGGGAATGCCCGTCTTCAGTGCAAACGCCGTCAGATCCTCGGACGCTCCCGAATTGATCACACCGCCGCCGATGTACAGAATCGGTCGCTTCGATCGACGGATGGCGGCGATGACCTGGCGAACCTGTTCGGGCACGGCTTTGCGATGCAGCGGTCTGTAGCCAGGCAGCCGCATTGGCGGATCGTAGTCCGGCTCTTCGTCCAGCGTCGCCAGTTGAATGTTCTTTGGAAAGTCGATCAGCACTGGTCCAGGGCGACCGGTCTTCGCGACGAAATACGCCTCCTTCACGATTCGCGGGATCGCGTGCAGCGTCCTGCGTACGGATTCCGGATCGGCCCAGTCATCCGCCGTGATCATCACTGAATGTTTCGTGATTCCCCGACAGATCTCGATGATCGGCGTTTCCTGAAACGCATCCGTCCCTATGACCGCCTGGGGAACCTGGCCAGTGATCGCGATCAGCGGGATGCTGTCCAGTTTGGCGTCGGCAATCGAAGTGACCAGATTGGTCGCCCCCGGTCCGCTGGTGGCCATGCACAGGCCGACCTCGTCCGTCGTACGTGAAATACCCTGAGCTGCAAACCCGCCGCCCTGTTCATGTCGCGGCAAAACCGTACGAATTCGATCACGTTTACCTCGCAGAGCCTGGTGCAGCGGCATGCTTGCTCCACCGGGATACGCGAAGATCAGGTCGCTACCGTTGCGAATCAGTGACTCGACCAGAATGTCGGCACCGTTGATCGTCTGTGTCTGTTTTTTGGTCTCAGTAGCAGCAATAGCCACAACAATTCCTCGGTTAAGTAACGCGTGAAGTGGGGCGAGGCGGAACGTCCCGACCGCCAGTTTACTCGCTGCCTGCCAAATGTTTAACCGCAAGCCCAATGCCTGCGTGTCCACTCACCGGCCGGCCGCTATGTGCAAAAACCTCATCTGGAAGATAAATGACAATCGGCCGACAGGCGCGCGGTCGTGTGCAGAATCCCGGATCCGTCCGGAATTCGAGACAGCTCTACGAATCCGCCCGTTGCGGGCCGAACCTGGCGGTACCAGTCTCCCTCACTCTCCTGTATTTTTCCGACTTCTTCCACGACCCGCACAATCGGAGTCTCTGTAGTGATCGATCCGAGCAGCCTCAGGTTCGAGTCCCGTTGCATCCACACGGGTGTTTATCAGGATTCGACCTGGAACAGCGTCACCACGCCCATCTATCCCACGTCAACGTTTTACTGGGACGATCCCGAGAACAACCGTGGCTTCGACTACACCCGCAGCGGCAACCCGACACGCAGTGCCCTCGAGCAGAACATCGCCGCTCTCGAAGGCGGCATCGACTGTCGCGCGACCAGCACCGGCATGTCAGCAATCACAGCCTGCATGCACCTGTTCAAGCCGGGTGACCACATCATCTGCGGAGACGACATCTACGGCGGGACCTACAGGCTGTTCCACGACGTCTATGGACCGATGGGCTTCGAATTCTCGTTCGTGAAGATGAGCGACCCGGCCAATACTCGCGACGCGGTGCGACCGAACACGAAGGGCATCTGGATCGAGACTCCCAGCAACCCGATTCTGCGTCTCGTCGACATCGCGGCAACCGTCGAGATCGCCCGGGAAGCCGGAGCCATCACGATCGCGGACAACACGTTCCTGTCGCCGTATCTGCAGCGACCGTTCGAACTGGGCGTTGATATCGTGATGCACTCGACAACGAAGTATCTCAACGGACATTCGGACGTCGTCGGCGGCTGCGTCGTCACTCGCGACGAAGAGAATGCCGAACGAGTCAGCTACATGGTGAACGCGCTGGGCCTGAGTAATTCACCCTTCGATGCATGGCTGGTCCTGCGTGGCATCAAGACGCTCGGTCCGCGTATGGAAGCACATCAGCGAGGAGCCATGGCGCTCGCGACGATGCTGGACGAACACGCGGCGGTCGAGGTTGTCAACTACCCGGGCCTGACGAGCCACCCGCAGTACGAACTCGGTCAGAAGCAGCAGTCCGGACCCGGTGCGATGCTGAGCTTTGAAATCAACGGTGGACGTCCCGCTGCCGAGCACATCTTCAAGTCGCTGCAGTTGTATCACCTGGGCGAATCACTGGGCGGAGTCGAGTCGCTGATCGAGTACCCGCTGACAATGAGTCACGCGTCGATGTCCGCCGCAGCCCGCGCCGAGGCCGGCATCACGGACAACACCATCCGAGTGTCCGTGGGCATAGAGAATCCGGAAGACTTGGTCGCGGACATGCGCCAGGCACTGGACACGCTCCCGTAACATCCGAGTTCAGTTGATACTCGTTCGTAGTAGCCGGATTTATCCGGCTCTTTCGGCGCTGGTGTTTGTTTGGCTTATCGACAACCGACGGACATTGCGCGATCACCGCCCCAGAACAACCGCATAAATGCGGTTACTACGAACGCGGCAACCTGCGAAAGCGTCGTGCTACGAGAATGCCTTCGCTACGGCGTCTTTGGTCTTTTCCAGACCGGTCTTCGCGACCTCAAAAGCGTCCTGCTCCCAATAGCCGGGATTGAACAGCTCAAGCGAAAGAGCGGCCCGGCAACCGGTTGCGGCGATGGTCTGCAGGATGTCGTCCAAGGGAGCGATTCCGTCGCCCGGATAGACACGATCCTTGTCGGCGATCGTGTCGCGCGGCGGATCGGCGGGGTAATCGTTCACGTGGAAGCAGTGGATTGCCGAGCCCGCGACCATTCCCAGCCCGGCAAAATCAGAGCCTCCTTTAAAGACGTGATACACGTCCGGCAGCAGACAGGCATCCGGATGCCCGGCCTCGATCGCAACGAACACGGATTCGCCCAGCCGTGACAGGTTGTCTGAGAACCCCCACACCTCGACCTGTGGAATCACGCCGATTTTCGCTCCGACTTCCAGCAGTGCCCGGTAACGCTCGGCGGCCTGGAACAGATCGACGGAGCCGGAGCCACGATGTGCACCGACCGGCGGCGCGGCAATGTGCGTCCCACCGATCTGAGCGAGCAGGTCCATGTCATGTTTCGCCTGTTCGAGACCGGCTTTGCGTTTCTCTTCATCATCCACGATCCACTGAGCAAACCCGATGGCGCTTTCCACCTGTAGCCCGTGATCGTCGAGACGTTTCTTCAGATCCTTCAGGCTGCCTCCGTCTTTTATGTAAGCCTCGATCTCACGCATCCACGGTTCAATGCCCGTGTAACCAGCTTTGGACACGATCTCGATTTCATCGACCAGCTTGAGCTTCTGGCCACGAATCGTGCTGGTGTTGAAGCAGTAGCTGAACTGTGACTGCAGGGGCTTCGGCGTGTCCGCAACCACTTCCATCTGAGTGGTGGCCACAGCACCTGTCGCTAACGAAGCAGCCAGAAAATCTCGGCGTGAAACGGTCAACGGTTTTCTCCTGGTTCGGGTCCGTTACGCCGAGCTGAAATCGCTGCGGCACAACGAGACCGATCATGATGAGAGAAAACCGTTACGGCAAGCCGCCTGCTGACCGTTACTCCAGGTAGGCGAAGTCGCAAGACTTTGGCCAGCCAGCGCAAACACGGGAAAAACCAAACTCTTGCGAGTTCGGCTACGACGTAATTGGCCCGGACGCGGAACTACGAAGGCCAGAATATACGGAGTGCCCGCAATCAGTTCAGGCCCGGTTCCGCACGCATCGTTACGCGGCGCGGCGCTCGTCTTCTTCGCCGAAACCGTCGTCGTATTCCGAGATGCGGTTCCGGTACTGCGACGGCACCAGCACTTCGTCTTCTTCATGCAGCCGATAGCGCATCACATACGCGTCTTCGGTCGTGTCGTCGTAATGGTTCCGCAGAATCGAGACCGCGCGGAATCCGTTTTGACTGAAGAAGAGCTGGGCGTCGAGATTCGTCTCACGCACTTCGAGCATCACTTCGTTGCGACGCTGCTGTGAGAGTTTATCGATCAGCTTCTGTGCCATCTGGGCGCCGACCTGCTGGCGCCGGGCTTCGGAAGCGACCGCGAAATTCAGAATGCTCAAGCGGGACTTGTGCAGTTCGTAGACCATAAAGCCCACGATCTGCTGATCGTGCTCGGCGACCATGCCGATGCAGTTGCGCTGGCGCAGGCATCCCAGGAAGTCTTCTTCCGTCCAGGGAAACTCAAAGCTTTCCTGCTCGATCCTGAGCACGTCAGCCATGTCGCGTCGAATCAACCAGCGAATTTGAACTTCAATACCCGGCTTGTGCTGAACCGTCATATATGGCCTCCGTGCCATGTTCACCGTGCGTTCCGTCAGAAGCGGCGGAAATTATCAGAGACCCGAAAACGGGTACAGGCCTTTTCTTACCGTAAAACGGCCAGAAATCACAAAAAAACGACACCTGCTACACATTGGCAGCCTGACGCTTCTCGGCGGCCGCCTGGACGGACCGGACAATCTTGTCGTAGCCCGTGCAGCGACACAGGTTTCCCGCCAGGTAGAAGCGGATGTCCTCTTCGGCAGGATTCGGGTTGCTTTCAAGCAACGCCTGTGACTGCATGATGAAACCCGGGGTACAGATGCCGCATTGCAGGGCGGCGCCTTCGAGAAAGCACTGCTGCACTTCGTCCAGGTGCGTCCCGCACGCGACACCTTCAATCGTCTTGAGCTGGGCACCTTCGGTTTCAACAGCCAGCACAAGGCAACTGTCGACCGGGCGACCATCCATGATCACCGTGCAGGCTCCGCAATTGCCGTTGGAGCAACCTTCCTTCGTGCCCGTCAGGTCGAGCGTATCGCGCAGCACTTCCAGCAGTGTCTGCCGTGGCTGACACAGAAACTCATGAGTGTCGCCGTTGATTGTGGTTGTGACGATTCGCGTTTTTGCCATGAAAGGCTCCCTGGGTCGCACCGGATCGGGTGTTTCGGTTTCAACGGAGTCTGACGTCTCAGAATCCGGGCTTATGAATCAGTTCTTCACCGCGGGCTCGAGCGACGGCCGCCTTGACGACACGCTCGGTCAGCACGCCGACCAGGTGATCTCGATATTCAGCCGTGCCGCGCATGTCTGTAATTGGAGTCGCGATTTCACGAGCTGCCGCTGCCGCCTGTGCGATCGATTCGTCATTAACCGGCTGCCCGGCGAGCGCCTCACCCGCCGCTTCGGCGAACAGCGGTGTCGGACCGACCGCTCCCAGAGCGATTCTGGCCGAAACGAAGTTCTCTTTTGAATCATCAAGAGTGACCGCAACTCCGACGCCGACGACGGCAATGTCCATCTCGTTGCGGGGAATGAAGCGGCGGTAGTGCGACCCGCTGTTCGCTGGCCGGGCCGGAAACTTGATCTCGACGAGCAGTTCACCTGCCTTGAGCACGTTTTTGCCTGGACCGGTGCAGAAGTACTCGGCGGGGACTTCCCGGGTTCCGTCCGGGCCGGCGATCACACAGGCACCCTCCAGCACGATGATCGATGGCGTCGAATCAGCCGCTGGTCCGGAATTGCAGATGTTACCGCCAAAACTCGCCCGACTCTGAATCTGAATACCGCCGATGATCTTGCCGCTGTCTGCCAGAGCAGCGTACTGCTGCGACGTCTCGGCACATTCAATGACACGACAGCATGGCACGGCCGATCCAAGCCGCAGACCATCGCCGTTCAGCTCCAGCACGTTGAGTTCACCGATCTTCTTGATGTCGACGATCAGGTCCGGCGTCAGCCGGCCCATGCGGACATGGTCAATCAGGTCGGTTCCACCCGCGAGTGGTCGGGCACTGCCATTGTTCTGAGCCAGCAGGTCAATCGCGTCTGCCAGCGAGGTGGGGGCTTCATACTCAAAGTCGCGCATGTCTGACTGTCCCTCTGAAGAGCTGCGCGGATTCAATTCCATCCGCGTGGAAGCGGCCTAGAGTAGCGGCCACTTCGTGAGCGACAAGTCATGCGGCACGGCGTGTAAACCGTCTCACGTCTGGCCATCTCAACGCGGACCGACTCCAGCGCCTGAATGCTACCGCCACTTCGCGGCTCGGTGGCTTCGCCACGCCGGTTGCACAGCAACCGTCGCCGCCCGGGCAATGCAAACTCGCGGCAAATCAACCGGCGCCACCCCGCGCGATTTGCTGAAAGACCTTTAAATGCCGCGGCCGGCCAGTCTGCCTCGCTGTTTTTCGTGGACGCTTCCTGGCAGACTGTTCCAGTCATGCACGTCCGGGCAGATGCCAGCAGTGGACTATCAAACCGAGATTCAGTGCCGAGATGAAATTCTTCGACCAGTCACAATTCAGTGTTCCGGATTCGGCTGCTTCGTTCGGTGATCAGGCGCTCGTTATTCACCGACGCGAGAATCGGGGCAACCGAAACCTCGTTGTGTTTGTGCATGGACTTGGCGGACAGCGATACGGCACCTGGGGCTGCTTCCCCCAGTTCATTTTCGAAGAGTTTCCGCACGTCGATGTCGGGCTCTACGAATACCGGACGCTGTTTCGTCGGCTGATATTCTGGAAGTCGATCGAACTGGAAGACGAAGCCGAAATCTTCGCCAGCGAACTGCGTGACAATCACACGTACGACTCGATCCTGCTGATCGGGCACAGCATGGGCGGACTGCTGTGCAAAGCGGTCGCCAAACATCTGATTGACTCGAATCAACTTCCGGTTCTGGAGCGAATCGCCGGTCTGATCCTGATGGCTGTTCCGCAGGCTGGTTCACAACTCGTGCTGCCCTTCATGGACAGGCTGTCGAGCGACTTCCGAGCGCTCAAGCCACACGGAAAATTCGTCACCAGGCTCAATCAGACATTTCTAGATCACGTGTCCGTGGGAGACACGCCGGAATCCGGCAAACTGCACATTCCCACGTGGGCCGTCAAAGCGGGGTCCGACCTGGCCGTGGATCGGCTGAGTGCCGGGCTCAACCTGCCAAGTTCGCGCATCAAACCGGTTCATGGTTCCCACACGTCGTTCGTCAAACCGCAGAGCAAGGATGAGCCTGGCTATGAATACGTGCGCGATCGAGTCACGGAATTGTTCCCGCATCCTGAGCCTGACCCGGCCTCTGCAACAGCGCCCGACTTTCCGGGTCCGATCGAAGTTCGAGACCGTGAGATCGCTCCCAGCCGGATTCTGCGGCACGCGCCGGACAAGCTGTTTGGTCGCGAGCCGTGGCTGGCCGAGCTGGATGACGCCTGGGCGAAACGCGGCTCGACGCATGTCTGCACGCTGGTCGCCTGGGGCGGAGTCGGCAAAACCTCGCTCGTCGCGCATTGGGTCCAGCAGCAGTTCGCCGCACGGGACTGGCCGGGGGTCGAGCGGTATTTCGACTGGTCCTTCTACAGCCAGGGCACGGGCGAGTCGCGGCAGACGAGTTCCGACCTGTTCATCAGCCGGGCGCTGACGTTCTTCGGCGACACAGACCCCACGCTGGGCGGTCCGTGGGAACGTGGTGAGCGGCTGGCTCGGCTGGTGCGGAAGCGCCGCACGCTGCTGGTGCTGGACGGCATCGAGCCGCTGCAGTACCCCGAGGGTGATCCATCCGGTCAGGGCGGCATGCTCAAGGATCAGGGTCTGGCCGCGCTGCTGCAGGGGCTGGCCGCCGACAACCCGGGTCTGTGCGTGGTCACCACGCGCGAGTCGCTGGCCAACCTGCACGTCTACAACCAGTCCACGTCTCCCGAACACAGGCTCGACGAGCTGCCGTGCGAGGCCGCGGTGGATCTGCTGCGTCACCTGCAGATCGACGGCAGCGACCAGGACCTGACCGACACCTGGCGCGAAGCCGGCGGCCACGCACTGACGCTGCAGTTGCTCGGCCGGTACCTGGCGGACGCACACGGCGGAGACGTTCGTAAGCGAGACCTCGTGGACCTGCAGGAAGTCGACCGCGAAACCCCGGGCCGCTCGGCGTTCAAAGTCATGGCCGCGTACGAACGGTGGTTGAGCGGCCCAACCGTCCCTGTCCCTTCTCCCCCACAGGGCAACGCCGTTAAGGATAATTCAGGTGACTTGTTTGAGTTGAAGGTACGCCTTTCGTTGTGCGGCGGTGGCCTTGAGCAGTATCGGTTGCGTGGCCGACGGTTTGTCTTTTTTGTTGGCTTTGT
>CAUZFZ010000190.1:0-18388 GCA_963579025.1 Planctomycetota bacterium
TTGGAGCGCCACCTACGGGGCAACTCTGAGGGCCGCCTATCCCGCCGGACTGCGACCTTACGGAGAAAACAGCTCCCACGCTGCAAAAACCGCCGCATAATCCGCGCCCCACAGAGACTGGACCCGACTCAACCCCGAAGAACGCACGTTCCGACGAGCCTCGTGACAAGAGCGCCGAATAAACGCGGACACCATCCCGATTGACCGCTGAGCCTGGGCATCCGTTGGACTACGACAACGTCCTGTCAAGGTAAGTGGCCCTGCCGATAAGCTCGCCGGATTTTTTCAGCCGCAGGCGTACTCGGGTGAGTCTCAATGCAGGGGCTGACCCTGATCACGCTCCCGTCGGATGGCCATTGTTTGGGACGGAGTCGGAATGGAGTCCTGGTACGACGTTGTCACGCCGAGACTTAAAATTCTGGCCGGTCGGTCATTCCGTCCGATAGTACCGAGGATGCTCAGGCCGGCGACGGTGGCGAGTCATAGAAAGAATGACGCCAAGTGCGGTCGCGGAAGGAGAGACGCAATGGTCGGGCTGACGCTGGACAGCAGTCGTCCCATCGAGGATCCATGAGGTCGCAGAACCCACGTGAGTGCGAGTTGCGTACTTTCTTCACCCAGAGAACTCAAGTAGAGCGAAAGTCGCCAGACTGTGGCCGGACCTGGGAAAACCAAACTCTGGCGAGTTCGGCTACATCCATCACGTCACTCGTTCGCTTCAAGTTCCCGCAATTCGTTGAGTCCCGATTTCAGGCCATCAATGCCATGCTGCAGCACGGTGCCCGTGTTGATGAAGCGGTACCCCTGCTCGTACGAGCGACGGCACTGCTCCATCGTCGCAAAGGTAATGCCGGCCGGTTTTCCGTGGTCTGCGATGCGGGCTGGAAACGAAGCAAGAAACTCCAGCAGCGTCGGGTGGTTGAACTGACCAATTACGCCCAAAGACGCCGACAGGTCAGCCGGTCCGGCAAAGACGACATCGACGCCTTCGACTGCAGCTATTGCATCGAGATTCTCGATTCCTTCGGGAGATTCAATCTGCACAACCACGCACGTTTCTTCATTCGCGACAGGCAGGTAGTCGTCCCAAGTGACGTCCATCATCGCCGTCCATAGCGGCGAGATGCCTCGAGAGCCGACGGGCGGATACTTCGCAAATTCAACGGCACGCTTCGCTTCGTCAGCCGTATTGATCTGCGGAATCATGATGGTGTTGGCGCCTATATCGAGGGCTTTCTTGATCCAACTGGAATCAAGTCCGGGAACACGAACCATGGCCGAGCAACCCACCTGGCGACACAGGATGGGCAACCAGCGAACTTCGTAGGTTCCATACGATCGATGCTCCAGGTCGATCCACAGAAAATCGATTCCGCAGTTGATCGTCTGCTTGGCGACAATCTCAGACGTGTCCGGAGCCGCAGCCCCCCAGGCTGCGCGACCTTCGGCAACCAACTGCTTGATTCGATTCTGAAACATCAGAAACTCCATGGGTGTTATGCGAACACGGTCGCGTCGTACTGTCTGGATTCCGAAAACGCGGCGGCGGCTTCATGTCGTAAGCAGCGGCGATTGGAACAGAAGGACGCAAAGATCGCGAAGTCAGGCCGTTTCTTCGCGGCCTTTGCGTCCTTCTGTTCAATCTGCAAAGTCGGGCTACACGGGGTCGTACTTCAGGTCTGCCAACTGCGGCGTTTCGATGCGCTTGCCGCCGGCGGCTTTGGAGTCATGCAACGCATCCAGAATTCCGGTCACAAGAAGGGTGCGTTCGACCGGATAGCTCGGCTGTCCGGTGCGGAACATCGTCTCAATGTGATTGCACAGAAAACTGAAGTGGTCGCGCTGCGGTTTCAGCAACGCTGCATACGTTGAGACAGGTTCCGGCTCCCCTTCGACATCGGCGGCAAAACTGAATTCCGAGCTGAAGTCCAGACAGACAGCGCCGACGAATCCGTCGGTGTATTCGACACGGAAAACTGTTGACCGCGCAAGTCGATCGAAGTCGAAGCGTAGTCGATTCGATTCAGGGACTGAGCGCATCGCCGCAGGCACAAGATGTGCCGGCCAGCGCTTGTCCTTTGCCGCCTGCAAAGTGGCTTCGCCGGAGAGCGCCTGCACGGCTTTCACTCCGGTTTCACCGCCGCGCCGACGTTCGACAAACGACTGCAGAAACTCCAGGCAGTGAAACCCGTAACTCTCGAAACTGGCTCGGGACACAACGATCGCATCATTCAGCCCGATACCCGATTTAAATTCCAGCGGCGGGATGCGCCAGCCGTGTGGGACGCTCGATCCGGCCATCATGGGGAACTGAAGTTCGCGGCTCTGGTCGTACATCCATTTCGCGTTCTCCCAGGAATACGAAAGGTGTTTGTCGTTGAAGACCGGCACGCTGCGACCCGACTTGCGGAAGACCTTGACGATCTCCTCGAACAGACGCCGTCGTGGATACAGCCTCTGGCCCTTCTCATTCAATGGATAATCGCCGTGTTCGCCGATCAGCAGTACGGCGTCGACCGCCAGTTCATCGCCACCGAGCGTCAGTGCTTCCGCCGGTGTCTTGTACAGCGGGATGCCATATCGGGCGGCCATGCCGCGTCCGATGTCCCGGTCAGGGAACTGTTCGATATAGATGCCGTTGACAGTGCAGCGCGGGGAGTGGTTGCGACCGGCGATGCTGTAACCCTCAATGAACTTCGTGATGATGTCGTCGGCGTGTGAGTACTTCCACCACACTGTCGTGATCGCGGCGATTCGTTTCTTCTTTCCGGACGGAGTTCCCAGTCTGTCCGTCGGAAACACGACGTCCGGACGCGGCAACGCCTGACTGCGCCCGACGTACGAACCGCCGCGGTTGGGCGGCTCGGCTGCATTCGCCTGCCCCATCAGGAAATGGCCAGCCGTCGCCCCGGTCAGTGCGACACCTGACTGCGACAGGAACTCACGCCGTGACACATCCGATGAATCGTTCTGAGACATGCAGTTCTTTCAACGGAAATAGGTGTTGGGCGTGACGAGGTATTTCAGCAGGTGAGTTCCTGCTCCCATGTAGAACTCGCCTGGCTTTCCTTCAACGATCTGATAGAGCCCGGAACGTGGCGGCGTTTCGAGATACTCAAGTTGGTTTGTCTCCACGTTCAGTCGGTACAGGTCGCGATGGGAAACCCCGTAGACGTTTCCGTCGCGGGCCACAGTGATGTGCAACATGCCAACATCTTCCGGGACGCCAGCCAGTGGTGTTCCCTGCCCACGGATCTTCCAGGTCCGCTCGACCTTGAATTCGCGCGGGTGGAAACGGAGCAGAATCTGATTGTCGGTCGTGGCATACACTCGCTGGTCAACTGCGTTGTAGCGAATGGCCACGACCGCCTTCGCTTTCGGGACGACAGAATCTTCGAAGATGCGTTTACCGGTGGAGGGGTCGAAAGCAAACAACGTTGCTTCTCTGGCACGATCTCCTGAGCCGCGACCGCCGTGGATATTCGTTCCGCCGAAGATGAGACGATCATCGGCTGTGACAGATTGAACGCTGCGTCTGACGTCGCGGAAGACTCGAGCCTTGCCCGACTGTGGACTGAACGCGATCAGCGATCCACCCGGATGCCCATAGTTGGCTCGACAGGCGATGTAGACCTTTCCGTTCGGCCCGGGCACGTATTCGAATGGACGATTCGCCGCATGCGGATCGTCGCCGCCAAGTTGTGCGATCCGCCGTGGATTGGCATCTTCTGCTGTGCCCTGTCCTTCGAAGTCGGGAGTCCACGGATGGCGCGAGTCGTACTCGCCCCAGTGGCCACCACCATACGTGCCGAAGTAAACGCGGTGGTCAACCTGAATCGTGTTGTACACCTCGCCCCCGCGCCAGCCCACATGGCCAAGATCAACAAGACGATCCGTCGCGGTGTCACACCGAAACAGATGCATCCCGATGATGTTCGTGCCGTAAATGGCCCCGTCACGTCCGCGGTTCAGACCGCATATCTGAGTGCCCCGTTTTCCCTCGTAGCTGATGCCCCTGACCGTCACCGAGCCACTGACGAGGTTGATCGCCGCATAGCGGGCTTGCGGGTGGTCAACGCAGGCTGCCAACTGGCCATTCGAACTGAAGCACAGGTAACCCTCAAACGGCAGCCCGCAAATGCGTCGCCAGGTGTTCGCTTTCAAGTCGACTCGCACCAGTAAACGACCAATCCGACCGATAACGCCCGTGGACAGTGAAGCCGTGACGAGAGACAGGGTGGAAGGCTTCGGGAGACTAATCGCCGGACTAAGGAGCGAATCGAGCGATACGGCTCTGACCTTTTCGTAACGGGAATTGTAGACATCAAACCCGTCGGCCGTGGGATTGAGTACCTGGTCGCCAAACACCACGAAGTCACGCGACTTGAGCGACTTGACCGTTTCGAATGTCCCGGCCTCAACGTCGATCTCGACAACCGCATCGGGCGGCGCTCGGTTCACGGAGCCGAGCAGTTTTCCGTCCGAGGTAAAATACAGGTTGCGCAGCCAGGTGTTCTGGTTCTCGACAACGGGAGGAGGCACCATCTGGCCGAGGTCCGTCCATTCGTCGGCGTCTGGCGAATAGCGGAAGAGTCGTCCCTGCTGGTGTGTCCCGATGTAGACATTGCCATCAGGGCCGATGACGCCACCGACGCAGCGATTCCGCGGAGTTGGCGCCAGGCCAAGCCTCTCGATCCTGCGCTTGCGGGGATCAAATCGCAGCAGCTCATTACCCGGATGTGTCAGGCCGGAATACGTGTAGAGATACAGTACGCCGTCGTCCGCCTCGATAATTCCGCCAACTTCCCGGGCCGGAACGTCGTGTTCATCGAGTAGCTCGCCGGTCTCAAAGTCGAGGCCGTAAAGAACGGCACCGTCCTGCGAGCTTTCCTGTGACCACAGGATGTCCCGCTCGAGCACGGGGTCGTGGATGAGCCATGCATATCGCTGCCATGCGCCGACCACTGGCCGGCCCAGATCACGGTACTCTCCAGCCCCGACCTGCGATCCAGCGGTCAACAGTCCGGCAACAAGAAACAATTGATGCATCACGGGACGAAAGTGGTGACTCATTAGTGAACTCCACTGCGATCAAAACTGCGCGACTCCGTCAATCACCGACGGTCAGCTCGAACAAATCAAAACGACCATTGCGTTCCGCCACGTAGACAAGTCGTTTTCCATCCGGGTGCCAGGCTGCGTAGTCGTCGCGTTCATCATGCTCCGTCAGCCGACGAAGCTGCGACCCGTCAGCATGGATTACATAGATCTCGTAATTACTGTCACGGTTACTTGTGAAGGCGATTCGACGGTTGTCTCGTGACCAGTTCGGCCTCATGTCCAACCCCACGCCTGACGTCAGCAGGCGAACGTTATCTCCGTCGCGATCCATCAGAAACAGGTCGAAGTCACCATCCCGGCTGGACGCAAAGGCAATGGTCGTTCCGTCCGGTGAATATGCCGGCCAGTCGTTTCGACCTCCTGACTGCGCAATGGCTTCTTCTTTTCCGCTGGCGATGTGCCGTCGAAAGAGCTGACCCGACAGGTTGTAGATCAACTCGCGACCATCCGGAGACAGTGCCGCGTTCCACGACGTCTTGCGGTTCGTCGCGATAGTCTGCTCCGTTCCGGCCTTGAGGTCTTCGACGATCAGGCTGCAGACGTCGTTACCAGTCATCCGTTGAAAGGCCAGAGTCTCCCCATCGGCGGAAATCCCGGGTCGGAATTCAACGAGGCTCGATTTCGGATGGAATCGAGTGGACTCGCCCGTATCGAGATTCAGCCATTTCAGCACCAGACGCGGTGACGCGTGCCGGACCGAGTAGAGCACAGCCTTGCCGCTATCCATATAAATCGGATCGCGTTTGAGTAGACCGTCCAATGTCAGACGCCGAGTCGGCCCGCCCGCGTTGAGTGTGGGACTGCTCGTCAGAGCAAACAGCAGGAGCAGTGTCGTCTTCACGTTCACCGCAATTCGTTTCGACAGTTCAAAGCAGTCCCAGTAGTTCCGGGTTCACTGGCTTGGAAAGGGGTCGGGAGGGTCGGGAGTCTTTTTCGGACAACGACTTACCACAATGCGGGGATCTCCGGCGAAAAAGACTCCCGACCCCCTCGCTGCCCAACCATCCTGGAACTACTGAATCAATCCATCAATGGGGCGTCCGTTGGGAAGCACACGCAACTCGGCTCGTTGTTCTGTCGTAATTCCTGCCAGTTCCAGAATGGTTGTGCCCACCATCTCCGGCGTGACCGGATCGGTCACCGGGTCATAAGCCAGATCATCGCTGGCTCCGACAACTCTCCCCGGCTGGATACCGCCACCCGCCCACAAGGAACTCTGGCAGCGACTCCAGTGATCGCGTCCGCCGTTGGCCGATATCTTCGGCGTGCGACCAAATTCACCCATGGCGACGACGAGTGTCGAATCCAGCAGGCCGCGTTGCTCCAGGTCGTCGATCAGCGCCGCTGCCGCGCGGTCAAAGATTGGCCCGTGGCGGTCCGTCATGTGCTCAAAGTTCAGCCAGTGCGTGTCCCAGCCGAAGTCTGTTCGCGTGTCATAGATATTCTCGACCCACTTGCTCCAGTTGACCTGAATGTACGGGACTTCCGCTTCCACCAGGCGTCTCGCGAGCAGACAACTCTGGCCGAACTGAGTGAATCCGTAGTTGCCTCGTGAGACGTCGTCTTCCTGAGACAGATCAAATGTGCGGCGTCCCTCTTTGGAGGTCAGCAGTTGCCACGCACGTAGCACGTCGTGTTCCCAATCGGATATGCGTCCCGGCGCCACCTGCTGTCGCAGTTGAAGATCACGCAGCAACTGGCGCCGGTCCGACAGGCGGTCGAAGCCCAGCCCGTCCAGCAGTTCGAGCGTCGGCAGTTCGACGTCATCGAGTTCTGTGCAGCGCACGGGAAAGGGATCGTACGCCGAGCCCCAGATGCCGCCGCCAAAACCCTGCATGTCGGCGATTGCCGTCGTGAGTTTGCCAGGTCCGATCGCGATAAATGGCGGTAGTTCGCTGCGCCGCTGAAAGACACGATGCACGACAGAGCCGAAGTTGGGCTGATAGTCGACATCCGCGTTATTGCGACCGCGTCCGCCAGTTAACGCGATTGAGCCGGCGATGCGATGAGCGGTGTCGTAGTTGATTTGCGAACGGACAACTGACATGCGGTCTGTCCGAGCGGCAAGACGCGGAAACAGCTCAGAGAATCGCAGACCGGGAGTTTTCGTCTGGATGGATGCAAACGGACCGCGGACTTCCGCGGGTGCATCAGGTTTTGGATCGAACGTATCGAGATGACTTGGTCCTCCCCACATCCAGAGCAGCACAATCGACTTTGCCCGAGGTGCCAGGTCTTCGGCCATCGCGGGAGACATCTGCCTGAGCAAAGCTGGCAGGCCGGCGCATGAGACTCGCATCAGGTCGCGACGATCGAGTCGCGAAGCCAATTCCGATGCATGCGAAGATGAGGTCACTGCTTGTGGCATGAGGCCTTTCACGTCCAGAAGTTGACCGAGCATCCTCAACCACTGGCCGCCTCGCAACACCATGAGGTTCGAGTCGGATGAACTCCGTCGGTTGCGGCAACGCCGCGCAATGCTTGCCTGCACGCGGATTGTGTCACGCGCAGCGAACGCTCACACTTGGCACCGTTCGCTGCGGACTACAGCCACGACTCCGGATTCGTACCCATTCATGCACGTTGCTCACGTCATTACCCGTTTGATCATCGGTGGTGCTCAGGAAAACACAGTCCTTACTTGTGAGGATCAGCATCGTGACTTCGGAGACGAAGTTACCCTGATCACAGGACCGGGCCTTGGTCCCGAGGGCAGTCTCACTGAACGTGCCCGGGCAGCAGGATTTCGCATCGTCGAAATTCCCGAGATGCGTCGCAGCCTGCATCCGTGGCGAGACTGGTCCAGCTATCGCAGCATCATTCGCACGCTGAAGGACCTCCGGCCAAACATCGTGCACACGCACAGTTCGAAAGCCGGCATCCTCGGTCGAGCGGCTGCGGCGAAGCTGAACATTCCAGCGGTTCACACGATCCACGGAGCGTCATTTCACCGCGGACAACATCCAGTGGCATTTCGCACGTATCGAATGCTCGAACGGCACGCGGCCCGCTGGTGTGATGCGTTCATCTCGGTGTGTGATTCTCTGACAGAACAATACGTGTCGGCCGGAATTGCACCACGTGGCCGCTTCACGACCGTCTACAGCGGCATGGACGTCGAGCCGTTTCTTAATCCACCTCGTCCCCGTCAGGTAATCCGTCAGGAACTGGGACTGACCGATGACCATGTCGCGGTTGGCAAGGTCGCCCGACTCTTCCATTTGAAGGGCCACAAGTACCTGATCGAAGCGGCGCGATCGGTTGTCGACCAGAGTCCGAACGTTCGGTTCGTGTTGATCGGTGACGGCATCCTGAGGCAGCAGTTCGAAAAGCAGATTGAGCAGACGGGACTGTCCGAGCATTTCATCTTCACGGGACTGGTGCCGCCGACGCGCATCCCGGAACTGATCAATGCCTGCGACATCGTAGCTCATACCAGCGAATGGGAAGGCCTGGCCCGTGTACTTCCGCAGGGACTGATCGCCGGCAAGCCGGTCGTTTCCTACGACGTCGACGGCGCCCGTGAAGTTGTGATCCCCAACGAAACAGGCTTCCTGCTGCCGATCGAATCGATCGAAGAACTTGCGAATGCGATCGTCACACTTGCGGAGTCGCCCGAACTGCGCACGCGACTGGGATCAACCGGGCGCAAACGATTCACCGAAGTTTTTCGTCACCAGACTATGACGGCACAGATTCGCCGCGTGTATCAGACGGTGCTCGAAAGCAATCCAGAGTGATCGCAGCATCTGGAGCCTGGTGTGTACAATGAGATCGGCCCAGGCAGTGCGCCGCCCCAACCGATTCATTCATCTGGTTCTGGCCAGCTCGAAATAACTCAACTGAGTGCCCGTGTCTCAACCATTACGCCAATTCGAGCTCGCTAGTCGTCTTCCATTCTCTCGCAAGTGCAGTGCAGGAGAGTTGAACGAGATTGCCCAGAGAGCGGCTGATGCTCTTGGGCTGCGGACCGCCGTGATTTCTCCGGGGACAGCACGCTGCGGGCTGGAAATGGAACGTCGGTTCCGAATCTGCTGGTGGAGCGGACACTCCGAGCAATTCCGGGCAAGACTTCACGACATCAAGAAAGAAGTCTATCAAGCGGTGCGACTCGCAGATTGCCAGACTGGCTTCGAGCAGGCATGGCGCGAGATGAACGTGATCACATCGAGCGCCAGTTGGCGGAAACACCTGCGTCTGATGACGGAGGGGCGTTGCGCCGAGGCTGACTGGTTCCGGTTGGCATTCCGGATCGCAGGACAGGCCTGGAGTCGCGCCGCTCGATGGAACGCAGTAATGCCCTCATCGTGTGATTCACCAATAACCCCGATTCTCGAATTAGTCGAAGCCGGTGCGGTCCCAGTTGGTTGTCATGGCGATTCTCTGGTCGTGTTTGAGTTGAATTGTAATGGCGAGGACGAGTGCCGGTTCGGCCCCACTTTGCCTCAGTTACAAGCAGTCAGCAGAACCGATGTCGTTTTTCTCGCGGCGTCGTTTCGGAGACAGCCTTTATTGAAGGCTTGGCGCGGCGCCTTCGAAGATCGAGGCTGGAATGTCTATTGCGAGCGAGTTCCGGAGAACGAAGCGATTGAGCCGCAGTTGGGGCAGCGTATTCGCGAATCTCTCGCCGTCGTTGGGTTGGCTGGCCAGAAGGATCCTGCCCCGGGTCTCCCATGGTGGGTTTACCAGGAGCTGGACTATGCGCTGGAATGTCGGAAACCAACCGGACTGATCAGCGATGTTCGTGGGATCGTTGCAGATCTCCGCAACGTAGTCGAAATTGGGCCAACCTCATTTCAGGGATCCGTAACGAACGACCACCCCGTCTGGGAGTGGCTGGCAAGAATTCCCAGGGAATAGGACACGGAGACTTCTGAGTATGTCCGGACTACGTTTGCTTCACACATGTGTGGTGTTGTTCTGCATCTCGACGGACGCCGTTGTCGCGCAGCAACCAGCCGAACCACCGGCGCCGAACGCCGCAGATCAGCAGGACAAGCCACCCGCAGAGGCGAAAGAGGAACAGCAGGCAGCAGCGGATCGCACAATCACGAAGGCGAAACTCGAAGAGTCAAAACTCAGGGAGGAAGTCAGGAAGCTCCGATCGAATAATGAAGAGAAAACCGACTGGTCCAGTGTGCTGACGTGGTTCACGTCGATTTTCGGTGTGGCGATCGCGGTGGGGGGCTTCGGGCTGAACCAGCTGCAGAAGAAGAAGCTGGAGCAGGACCTGTACATCAACGAGCGAAAACACCTGATCGAGGTCTTCAAGGAACTCGGCAGTACGCAGACGAAGGTGCGCATGGGCGCCGTCGCCGTTCTCGCGCGATCGTTAAGGGAATTGAGTGCTAGAGCGTGTTCGGAGAACAGCCAACTGTTGAAAGACGAGCTCACGTGGCGCCGACGCACGGTCACCAGTGTTCTCGTGTCGGTCACGAAATTCGAAGAGGCTGAAGAAATCCAGAAATACATCGCAGACAATGTCGCCGGTGCACTGACGGCGATCGTCCCCGAAGGAACATGTGAGTGTGATCTGCCGAGCGAGTCGCCGTTGAAAGATCGCTCGTTCGACTTTCAGGGGGCAAAGCTCACAAACGCCTGGTGGAAACGAGTCGATGCACGGAACGTAGATTTCTACGGTGCAACGATGCCACGCGCGTCGTTTCGGGAAGCGTTCCTGAGGGGTGCCATTTTCTCGAAGGCCAATCTCGAACGCGCGGTTTTCGTAGACGCGTGTCTTAAGAAAGTCCGTATGAAACATGCAAACCTGAAAGGTGCACGTCTGGTTGATGCCGATTTGAATGAGGCCCGACTGCAGCATTCCGACCTGTCTGATGCCAACTTGTCCGGTGCAGACTTTGCTGGAGCGAATCTCACTGGAGCCCGACTTGTCGGAGCCAATCTGGCCACGGAACCCGGCAGTGACCGCATCACTCGAATGGAAGGGGCGATTCTCAAGTTTACCGATTTCGACGGCGCCAACCTTTGTGGAGTCGACTTCAGTAAATCAGTCGTCAAGGGCTGCGTCAGCTTCAATGATATCGAATCGGACGACAAAACGATTTTGCCCCGCCAGTGACCGGACTCCGCGAGTCTGGCGTGAAACGGCCGGGGATCCTGACCAGACGAAGCTGCGAGTTTTTTTGCCGTAGCTGACGTGAACAGTCACAACCTCGACGCAGTAGCGAGGGAGTGCGGTGTAACTGGTCACCCCGTTCGGTCGCCCCACCGGCTCGGATTGATGCCAGGGGCTGCCGTTCGCATGCCTTCCGGCTTGTGGGGCTGGACCCATTCGAAGCCGGTCGTGTTGAGGCTCTGCAGAAACGGCTTTGCTACTTCGGGGGCGGCTGCGACAAGTGCCGGATCCCATTCATCGACGGGTTGAATTGGACCCGACCATGCTGGACGGTAACCGAGCTGCACGAGTTCGCGCGGTTGTGAATCCGCATTGGGATGGCTGCCGTGAATCGTCAGTGATGGGATCACAACAGCGGTTCCTGCCGGAGCGACCAGCGTGATTTCCTCGGGGTGCGACTTATAGCGCACATACGGACTCGCGTCGGCATGAAATGAAATGTGTGAACGTGGGATCAACCGAAACGGCGCACGGTCGACGGTCAATTCATCAAGGTAATACAGCACGCGCAGCAACCGCAGACACGAACCCTCGTAGCCGAACAGGTCGGAGCCGTGCGGCTGTCCGTCCGTGTGCATCGAAATGCCCGGACAGTCTGGGAGCGAACGCTGGAAGAAGCCTCGCGTAAAGACGATATCCGGTCCCATCAGATCGGTCAGAAACTCGACCATGGGCGGATATGCGATCAGTTCGGCGACCGCCGGGCTGGACCATTGTGGCTGCGTGACAGCTCGCGTCTGCTGAGTGCTGTAGCTTGTATGAGCCATCTCGGCATCGGCCATTTCACTCTTGATTCGAGCGATCCAGTCAGACGTCAGGATTCCGGGGAACACTACGTAACCCTCGACCTCGAGATGCCGAATCTGCTCGGCTCGTGACATCGACGAGAAATCGGTCTCGTCAACGTGCATGAAGCTGGCTTCACTTTCTGGCGATGTTGGCGTGGGCTGTAATTCGGTCACCAATGAAGTCCTTTGATCATTCGACGAAGGAGTGCTGTCGACCCACATGAGGCCCGGCATGATACGATTGCCTCTGCGGCCTTGCGACGTGTTCCGGTACACTTGGGCCGCCACTCTATCCCACGAGTCATACGGAAACTGCGTAATGGACGCCACGAAAACGCACGAGACACACGATCTGGTCCACAACAAACCGCTGATTTCCTGTCGGTTCGATCCGTCGGGACGCTACGTCTTCGCCGGGGCACAGGACTACCGCGTGTGGCGGTGGGAGTTGAGTACGAAGAAGAAGACCGAGCTGGCTGCGGTCGATAGCTGGGTTCGAGGTATCACCTTCAGCAAGGATGGCAAGACGCTGATCACCGGCGGCTACGATGGGCGCCTGCTGTGGTGGCCAGTCGATGCCGAGCAACCGCAGCCAACACGCACGATTGAAGCTCATCACGGCTGGATCCGCGCCGTCGCTGTCAGCCCGGACGGTGCGTTGCTCGCTTCCGTTGGCAACGACATGGTCGTCCGCCTGTGGAACATGCAGGACGGAAAACTCGTCCGTGAAATGCAGGGGCACACTTCACACATTTACAACGTCGCCTTTCATCCCGATGGCACACAACTGGCCACGGGCGATCTGATGTGCAACGTGATTCACTGGGACGTGGCAAGTGGCGAGCAGAAACGCACCTGGCAGGCCAAATCGCTCGTCAAGTTCGACAAGACGTTCGTGGCAAACATCGGTGGCGTGCGATCGATGGCATTCAACAACGACGGAACGCGACTGGCCGTCAGCGGCATCACGAATGTGACGAACGCATTTGCCGGAGTCGGCAATCCGTCGGTCGTCGTCTTCGACTGGAAAACCGGCGAACAGGAGATCGAACACCTGTCGAAGGGCAAGCTGCGCGGAGTCGCCTGGGGAGTCTCCCTACATTCAACCGGTATCACGATCGCGGCGTCTGGTGGCGGCGGAGGCGGATTCATGCTGTTCTGGAAGGCCGGAGAGAAGGACGAGTTCCACAACATGAAACTCAAAGACACGGCCCGTGACCTGGATGTCAGTTCCGACGGCACACTCATCGCCACCGCACACCACGACGGACACGTGCGAGTGCATCTCATGGACGAGAAGAAGACGTAGCCCATCTGCGTCTCAATCCTGCGATCGGTTTCAACTCCAAAGGAAGGCAATCCAATGAGCCGCATGGTCGGGAGAATCGCAGTTCTCATATTGAGTCTGCAGGCCATCGCAGGCGAATGTCAGGCTGACGAAGGCACGCCGGCACAACAGTACGCGGCGATTCTCAAAGCATACCGTCCGGTGAGCGGCGGAATGCGAACGGCCACGACCGACCTGCAGCGCAAGACGGCCGTGGAAGGTCTCGCGGCGTTTTCGTCGAAGTTTGTCGACCTGGCCGAAAAGTTCCCGGGCGATCCCATCGCTCTGAAGGCTCTGCAGCAGGCGGTTCAGGTGGTGGGTTCCACGGACTCCGCGGCGTTGAACGCGTGGGAGATGAACCGCTCAGACTTTCCAGCCGGAAACAGGGACGGTTCCGCTGGCAGAACGGTTGCCCTCGTGCTGCGCGACCATGTTCTTAGCGATAAGCTTGGGCCCGTGGTCGATCGAATGCGGTATGCCTACCGAATGGACTACGAAAAGTGCCTGCGCACCGTGCTTGAAAAGAACCCTCATCGCAATGTCCAGGCTTTGACCTGCCTGGCATTGGCGCAATTCCTGAACGACAAACTGCGAACGAATCGACTGGCCGAAGACCGACCGGAACTGGCAACGGGCTGCGAGATTGTTTTTGGCAAACAGTACCTTCCCAATCTCCAGCAACTCGGACGAGCCGAACTTTCCAAGCGAATTGAAGCGTTGTTTGAGCGAGCGATCGATGAATACGCGGACGTCAAGTTTCGCGCCGGGACAGTCGGTGAAACGGCAAAGTCAGAGCTGTACGCCATCCGACACCTGAGCGTCGGAAGTGTCGCCCCGGACATTCAGGGGCAGGATCAGGACGGCGAGCAGTTCCAACTGAGTCACTACAGGGGAAAAGTGGTGCTGCTCTACTTCTGGAGCGAGTTCTGACTCACTTGAAGGACCACATGGCCACACGAGCGGTCGCTCGTTACGAAACTGAAAGAAAAGCCCTTTGCACTGCTGGGCGTCAATTCCTGGATTCATGAGCCGGGCGAACTCAGGAAAGTGATGACCACCCACAACATCAACTGGCGGACATTCGACGACCAGAGCGACATCAACCGAAGCTGGAACAGCCCCGCCACGCCAACGTTTTACATCATTGACCACACGGGCACGATCCGCCACAAGTGGGTCGGCAAGCCGGGCGAGAAGACTGTCGATGCTGCTTTGGAGAAGTTGCTCAACGCGGTTGAGTAGACCGTTCCTGCAGCAAGCCCGCCCGGAGACCCCGGCTGGTCATTACGGCGTTGAGGCCGCGGGGCCTGCGTCACGGATCATCGCGTGATCCTGACAATTTCCGATGGCTGAACCTGCGGGCAACACGGACTTCGTAATCAGGGGGCGCGCGATGCGTTTTTATTATCTGGGTCTGCCTTTGGTGGTCACGCTGTTGGCCGTTTCTCTGGTCGTACAGGGCAAGAACAAACAGTCGAGTCCACCCAGTGTCGATTCGCAATCCAGTGGCATCGTTCAGCCAGAGTCAGTCCCACCCAACGTCGTGCTCATTTCACTCGATACCGTGCGGCCCGACCACCTGGGCTGTTACGGCTATGCTCAGGACACGAGTCCAAACCTGGATCGACTCGCCGACCGTGGAGTCGTCTTTCGCAAGACCTGGACGCAGGCCCCGTGGACTCTGCCGTCGCACATGTCGCTGTTTACATCGTTACCACCATCACGGCATCGAGTTGACAGCATTAATCGTGTCCTGCCCGCCGGGATGATGACTTTGCCGCAGGTGATGCAACAGCAGGGGTACCACACGGCCGCACTGGTCAACAACGGGCAGGTTCGCGACCACTGGGGATTCGATCGAGGATTCGACCTGTGGCGGGAATTTCAGGTCGATGAGCCGGAAGGCAATTGTGAGAACATAACACGGCAGGCCATCGACTGGCTTGACGCGCAAGCGAGCGAAGAGCCGTTCTTTCTCTTTCTACACTATTACGATCCCCACGACGCCTACGCGGCCCCGGAAGAATTTCGTAAACGACTCGGATCGTCGCTGTCGGGAGAAGCCGCACGCGAACTTGTCTGGCAGGCTCGTATGCCGGAAGACCCGTTGCCGGATTCAAACTCGAAGGACGAACTGATTGCTGCTTACGATGCAGAGATTACATGGCTCGATCACGAATTGGGCAGGCTGTTCGCCGCGCTGCCAGAAAATACGCTGGTCGCGCTGTTCTCGGATCATGGCGAAGCATTCGAAGAGCACGGCTGGACGCTGCACGGTGCGACGCTCTACGAAGAAGAAACTCGCGTTGCCTTCCTGATGCAATTGCCGGGAGATGAACATGCGGGCCGCATCGTCGATGCACCGGCGTCACTCGTGGATGTTGCGCCGACGATCCTGCGGCAATGCGGGTTGGACGTACCCCCGACCTTCCAGGGTATCGATCTTAGTCCGGCGATGTCTGGCCGGCCGATGCCATCCCGGATTGTGACTTCCGAAACGAAGGCTGTGATCGAAGGCAGGCTGTCTCGTGCCGCGATTGCGTACCCGTGGAAACTGATTGTGTCCGAGCCCGGCGGTCTCTGCGAGCTATATCGATTGCCCGACGAAACGACCAACCTCGCCAACGCCGAACCCGCTGCCGTCGAAGCACTGAAGCGTCATATGAAATGCGGCCTGACGCAACAGGATTACTGGCTGGTGCAGGCGCGAGGTGGCGGCAAACACGAGATCACCCTGGACGTAGAAAACGGCAGCATCGCGTTGTTTGTCCCACTGGGCTTTCAGCGGGGACGTGACGGCATCCAGACGTCGTCTGCCGGAAGTCGCATTGAGTGGGTGACCTATCCTCGACAGGAGACGACATCGCTCTACATCGAACTGTCTGACGTAGACGCAAGCCTCACTCTGGACGTTGTTACAAATGATTCGCGGCGGCCGGAACGCGTCTTCATCGGTCGCGATGCAATTCAACCGTCCGGTTTACCGTGCCCGATTCCTGATGACGCTCCGCTGCTTCCATCACTTGAGCAGGCAGTGTTGGACGACAGGAGTGGCGTTCGCATTCGGCATTTTCAGGGTGACGAGGCTGATTCCGCTGAGGACAACACGAAACGAGTCGACGAAGAAATCCTGCGTCAGCTGCGGGCGCTTAAGTACGTGGAATAGTCATGAGCCCAGGCGTTGCGGGACGATCAGATACGTAGAAAAGGTCAGCGAAATGAATGCGACTCGTCTCTTCAGCAGTTTATTGGTTGGCGTTGTTCTGGCACTGAGCATTCCTACCGTTTCGATTCATGGCCAGGATGCAGAGCCGGCTCCTGGGCTGGTTTACCAGACGCCGACGGACACTGCCGCACTCGCTTCAGCAAAGATTGATACGGCGTACACCGCCCCGCAATATGAAGCAGGCTGGAGCGGCAACTACGCGATCAACCCCGGATTTGAGGAAGACTTCGTCAACATCAACGGCGAAGGCCACGTGCTGAGTTTCAAGGGCGACTGGTATTACAACCAGAAGGACCTTGTGCCCGACTACTGGTCGTTCAGCAAGAACGCGTGGACGCCGAAGCATAAAGGTTGGAATTGGAATGCCAATGAGCCACACGGTGGTCGGTATGCATTGAAACTGGCAGCGGGCGTGTCGGTCAGGCAGAGTTACCAGCGAGCGACGTTTCATACAGGCGGCAGTGCCTGGTCTCCCGGTAGCCGCCAGAATATTCCCATCAGCGCGGCAGAGCTGCCGCGATTCAACACGCCGTGGCGAGCGAGTGTCTGGTGTCGAGGCGGCACGATCAGTCTGGGCGGCGAAACGGCCACTGCAGCACCGGGAGGCACCTGGCATCAGTTGGAAGTCGAATTGCCAGCCGACAAGGCCCCCACGCCCGATCAGCCGATCGCGCTGGTACTCACCGGTCCGGGGGAATTTGACGATCTCGTCGTGACGGAGAAATTCACAGATGCACCGAATCTGCTGTCCAATGCGAGTTTCGAACAGCTCGACAACAACGGCTACCCGGTGGGCTTTTCGCAGCAGAAGAAATTCCATGCCATTGGCCCGACCTATTATGTATGGACAGACTGGAATCACGCCTTTGCTGAAAACCGTGGGCCGGTTGTTTCTGACGAGATGGTGTCGCGGAGCGGAAGTCGTTCGTTGCGGTTTGACGTCTATCCTGGCGACGAAAAACTGGTTGAGAGCGACCTGATTCCACTCAACCAGCGAACAGCCCGCGTGATTGAAGCCGGCGTCTGGGTGCGAGCCGACGGGATCAAGCTGGTCGACGTCCGATGCGTGAACGAAGAAGGCATCTACATGCCCGCCTATCGTCCGCGTCAGCCGGAATACCGTCATGGCGGAACGTTTACGTATGGCAATGGGACCTTCGGCTGGCGGTACGTGCGAAAGTTCTTCAGCGTGCCCCAGGGAACACCAGTTAAAGGCATCCGTGTCCGGTTGTGCGCGCGCGGCTTCAACGGACATACGCTGGATGACTTCGGACGACGATCGCAGTTGCTGCGAGTTGGTACGGTGTGGTGGGACAACTTGCGTGTCACCGAGCGGACTTCCACCACGGCCGAACTTGCAGCTCGCGGGGTGAAGATTCCAGCGCCGCAGCGACCCGGACCCGGTCCACAGGCAGACGCGGCGTTCGACTTCGGTCAGCGCATGGTCGGCGACAACCTGCTGGCGTACTCGTTTGTCAATCGCGGTCCGGCTGGCACGTATCAGCTTCGCCTGACGACCACGCTCACCGGCGGCGAGCCCCGCATGACGGAATCGAAGTCCCTCCGTGTGGCCACCGGGCAGCGCGTGGAACTTGTCACGCCATACGTCATCGACCGCCTGTGTGGCGATCTGGAGAATCAGGGCACGTTCGCGGTGGAATTGCTCTGACCGTCACGGATTCTGGGGTGATTGTTTGTATCGGTATCCGCCGCAGGAAGCGGAAATGAGCAGGTTCTGCAGCCAGTCGTTGTGGTAGCGGTATTTGTTTAAACGCTCGGCAGGACTCTGC
>CAUZFZ010000191.1:0-18363 GCA_963579025.1 Planctomycetota bacterium
GACCTCCGGAAAATGGAAAATGATGATGCATCAAATGCGGTCGGTGGTGTAAAGGGCATGGACCTTCCCTGGTCAATTGCTAACGCACGCATCCTCCCAGGAAAGGTCCAGCCAATGAGAAGCTTAAAGAACCATGAAGGCCAGCCACTCCCCTGTTTGACTTCTCACCGGCGCGCATCACAAAAACAAGCGCAGCCATGCCTGCGAGGTTCGCTGCTGCGCTGATCTCTGCAAACTCCCCGGCAGTGCCATTCGTGACTGGGACCAGATCTTCCAGGGCGAACGCATGACAGCAGCCCTGCTGGATCGACGCACTCACCATTGCCACATCTTCGAGATGAATGGTGAAAGCTTCCGCTTCAAAGAGTCGATGAAAGAGAAGAAGAAGCCCGGCAAACAAGCCTGAGCGACTCCCCAACTTCGACCGACTCACGATCACGACACCCGCGTGGTCAAACACTCACAAGGTGGGTCCGATTTCAACGCCGAAGTGGGTCCGTTTTACACGCCTATCTCCATACGCGGCACTCGTGTGGATTTCGTACCGCTGTGGCGTCACGCAACAGGCACTCGCGAAGAAGCCGCTTTCGTATCACGACTACTTCGTGAAGTACGCCTACGCCCTGTTGCCGATCGCTCTGTTTTACCATCTGGCCCACAACATGGAGCATCTGCTGATGGAAGGCCCGAAGGTCGTGGCTCTGATCAGCGATCCGTTTGGCTGGAACTGGAACCTGTTCGGCACGGCGCATTGGTCGATTCCACCGCTCGTGTCACTGGAAGTGTTGTGGATCGTGCAGATCGCGCTGGTGCTTGTTGGTCACGTCTACAGTCTGTGGGTTGCTCAGAAGACGTCCGTTCGGCTATTCGGTGATCACAGATCAGCCTTTCGCAGTCAGCTCCCGATGCTGGCGGGGATGATCGCGTTCAGCGTGTTCAGCCTGTGGCTGCTGAAGCAGCCGATGGAGATGCACACGTCGGCCATGTGATGAATTCTGGAGAAGCCTCTTGGACCTGATTCGCTGCGCGTGCCTCACACTGTCACGACTTTGTCTTGCCGGCTGGTTCTGCGCGTCTGTGTTGTTTGTCGTGACGACGGTTCAGGAGATCGGCTCGCCGCAGATCGAAGCCCTGACAAAGTCACATCTAGCCGACCTCAGGTTTCCGATCTACTACGACTTTGGATTTGCGCTCCTGATCACGGGCCTGCTGACCGGTGTCGTCGGATGCCAACTGTCAGGCATCGGGAAGTGGCGAGCGAGAACTACGTCCGCACTGGTCGTCATCTGTCTGCTGCTGATGGTTGTGGATTACTTCTGGATTTACGCGACGCTGCGAGAAATGACCTCCGACCCGCGTGCTGCACGTCCGGCGGAGTTCGTCACGTACCATGAGGCTTCTATGCAGATCAACAGTCTGGAAATGCTGCTGGCGCTGGTGGCTGCCGCGGCAATCTCGTGGCCGCAATGCCAGCCTGCGGGTTCTTCCGATGATGAACCGGCAGTTGAGTGACTCACGCATCAGTCATCGGACAGTCGTTTCCACAGAGCCGGCTTTGTGGCCTGGATGATCTCTGCGATCGCCCGCCGGTCTGCGTCGCTCAAGTGAGCGAATTCCGGTGAGTCATCGTGTCCGAAGAGCACGTCGCCCATGCGTTCTTCGACGTAACGAGCCACCGACTGCGGGAGCGCGTCGAAGGACTGTGAGTAGATCAGATAGCTGAGCGGATAACGGAACAGGCGACGCTGGAGGTCAAAATCCCTCAGCGACCGGCCCTGCTTGTCGCGCGGTCCCTGCTGCTGAAATTCCTGCGTGAAAGTCGATGTCCCACGAATCGTGGACGTGAGTTGAAACTCGTCACAGTAGAACAGGTGACGCAACAACTGGTCGCCGGCCGAACGTATGCGGCGTTTGGTCACGTCACTGCGAAAGTCTGCGGGCCGATCCAGTGCCTTGTTCATGATCGAGTCGTAATGAACTGCCCGGCGTGTCTGGAACGAGGCCCGCGTCAGTGCGTTGTGAGCCTGCGACTGGTACTCCAGTAGCATGATCGCGACAAGATCACTGCCGGGTTCCAGGTATGGCTTCGCTCTGACGATTCCGTTGAGGTTCTCACAATTGGCACCTGGTTCCGGATCGATTGGCTTGGAACGCGAGTCACTCGCAATAGCGTTTCCACGATGCCGCATGTCGCCATGATGCCCGGTGACATACCAGCCACCAAACCGATCTGAAAACGGTGTCCGATGATCTGTGGTAATCGTGCCGAGTCCGAAGTGCGGCTGGCCGTTACGCGACGGATATACGGATCGGACGAGTAGGCCTGGTACACCCTTTGTTCGCGTGGATGCGTGGCAGACCAGACAGTTGCCTCTATCTCGCACAAACGTCGGACGCGCCTGGTCACGCTGAGAGAGTGTGTAGAAGATTGTCCCCTGAGTCGGGTCCACGGCCGAGACCTCGATCACATCCCCGCGCTGAACCCAGCCAATGTACGTGTCGTCGTTGAAGTAGAGAGCCCGCGGTCGCAATGGTGAGATTCGATTCAGCTGCAGGCTCGTTTTCGAAAAAACCAGCATCTGTGACGAACGAGGAATCTCCAGAGCCTCGAGCAGAGATGGCAACCATCCGTGTTCATCGTCCCATTGCAGCTCGGCCGTTCCGTCCTCGATCGCCGAAATTAACTGTGTGACTCGGTCGTTGACCGGAGCTGTGTGGTAGCTGATCGGCTCGTGCTCAAACTCAAGCTGCGCCTGGATCGACGATGAGCAACTGAGAGTAAGGATGACCGCGACGAGAATCCTGTTGGAAGTTTTCATGCTGTGACTCTCAATGCTCGTTGAATCCGGCTGCGGCCGGTCGGTAACTCGACGCGTTTTCTGATGCATTGTCCGTGCCATTACGAATGCTCACCTTTGCGAGGCAGGACAATCAGAAGACCGAACCCCGCTGGTGTTTCCGAATCAATATCAATTGTCCCCCCGTGTGTCTCAATGAAGCGGTTGACGATCGCCAGGCCAAGACCAGTGCCATGTGTCTTCGTTGTAAAAAACTCGTCGAAGGCCTTGCTATGCGACTCGATGCCGAGCCCGGGACCGTTGTCCTGAATTCGGATACCCAGGCCCGGGTGACCGTTCATGCTCTGGTCTGAAAAAGTCACGCGGATTTCGACCGGGTCGTCACACGCGGCCAGGGCATTGTCGAGGATGTTGCGAAACACCTGACGAATGAGAAACGCCTCGATCTCACAAACCGTGTCATCTGTTTCGACAACCGCATGCAGCGACGTTTGCCGACCGTCGCGTTTGACGATGAGTTCGTCCCAGGCCTGTTGCAGTTGTTCGTCAACCTTGCCTGGTTGTGGACTGACGTGAATCGGGCGGGCGTATTCGCGGACGTCTTCGTACAACCTGTGCAGGTCGTCTTGAGCCGTCTGGATCCGCTGAATCAGTTTGATGGCCTGCGGATCGTCCTGCAGGTCGGCGGCCAGCATGTCGAGTGATGCCTGGCTGCGTTGCAGAGCGTTGCGACTTTCGTGTGCCAGACCGGTCATCGCTTTGCCGATCGCTGCCAGTCGCTCGGCCTGTAGCAGACGCGTTTCCGCGTCGCGTCGGGCCGTGATGTCCTGGCCAATGATCAGGACGGCTGGCTCGCCTTCGTAGTCATCCAGCAGCCGGGCATTACACACCATCCAGTGGCGCCGATTGTTGTCGCAGACAATTTCCAGTTCGAACTCACGAACAGAATTGCCTTTCAGAATGCGACGAAACAGCGTCTCGTAAGGACGGGCGTCCTGATGACCAAGAAACGTCTTGATGCAATCAGCGCCCACGGTGTGTTCCGCAGAACGACCGGTGAACTGCTCGCAGTACGGGTTGATGTAAGCCACCCTTCGGTCTGGACGCACGATGAGAATCACGCTGCCGGCGGATTCGACCAGGTTTCTGAACGCGGCTTCGCTCTGCTGACGAGCGCGCTGCAATCGTTTATTTTCCAGGCAGCGTTCAATCGATGCGCGCAGGGCATCGGGGTTGATCGGCTTGATCAGATAGTCGGCCGCTCCAAGCCGCAATGCCCCAATCGTGCTATCCAAATCCCCATACGCCGTCGCAATGATCACGCTGGCATCTGGTGCCACCGTTCTCAGCTCCGGAAGCAGCATATCTGCGAGCGTGTCCGGGAGCTTCCGGTCGAGCACGATCACATCGATCGATGCCAAATCCGGGTGCGACAGCGCTGCACTGCCCGTATCAACTGCGGATGGACTGAACCCGAACAATTCCAGAATGTCGACCAGGTTCGACCGGGTATCGGGTTCGTCCTCAACTATCAGCACACGGGCGGGAGGTTCAGTCATGTGGTACTTGGTCATTCCTGCCGCGACAGATTCAACAGCATGGTGAACGTCGTTCCGTGGCCTGGCCGGCTGGCGACGCTCAATTCTCCATCATGCCGATCCATGATCGCGTGAGCCAGTGCCAGACCGAGCCCAAGTCCGCGAGTCTTCGTTGAGAACAGCGGCTCCATGATACGTTTCAGATCGGCTGGTGCGATTCCACTGCCCGTGTCTGTCACAGAAAGGGCAAATCGCTGCGCTGCCGTTTCCGCCAGCAGCTTCTCCGATGAGACTGTCTGGCCGCGAATTGTCAGACAGCCTCCGTCGGGCATCGCGTCGCAGGCATTGCGAATCAGATTTCCGAGCACGATCAGCAGTTGATCCCGGTCGCCGGCCACATCGGGCGTCGAGTCCGGACAGTCCAATTCGAGTTCGACGTTGTCTGGTAACGGGTTGGCCTCAAGAGTGTGTTTCACGAAATCACACAGGTCGATCGGTCGCAGGTTTGGCACGGGCAACTTTGCGAATCGCGACAGCGCCGTAATCACCGCGTCCGAGGTCTCAACCTGTCGATCAATCCGCTCCAGGTGCTCACGTGATTTCTCGGGCGTCGGGTTGCGCGCATTGAGCAGGTAATAGACTGACGTCTTCACCGCGTTCAGTGGATTGCGAAGCTCGTGAGCAATACCGGCCGACACTTTGCCCAGCGTGACCAGTCGCTCCTGCCTCTGTTCGCGTGCGGTGAACTCTGTCTGATAGGCGTACTCGATGATTGTCATGTCGAGATCGAGCAGACGGTTCAGCGCCTGTGACGTCGCATGTTGTTCCTCCGCCGTTCCATTCCAATGTTTTGCCAGCTTATCCTGCAGATGGACTCGGATTCGCGACAGTGCTGCCTGTGTGTAGAACGCGTCGAGTCCGATTTCGACATGACGTCGACCGACGCGAAACCGTTTCGCCACAAACGCCGCGTCGTACGGGCCGTCGAATAGATCTTCGAGCCAGGCAAGCAACGTCGTCTTGAGCCGATCGATCTGCTGCTGACCACCGGTGATCACGCGCGATGCCGCCGGATGCCTGACGATTTCTTCGTAGAAGTCGTCAACGATGCCGTGAAAGCCCGACTCGATGACCGGTTTCACTGCTGCGATGCGGCGGGCGTCCTGATCGTCCCAGCCCACGTAGCTCTGCAATTGCTGGTACAGTCCGAAGAGTGGATTCTGGTCCATACTTGAAGATCCTCGATCGCTGCACCGACCGCGTTGAAACTTGGATCGCGTCAGGGTTGCACGACCTGGAATGTCCACCAGGTCACGATGCCCATCGCGATGAGCGTATAGACGAACAGACTGGCGAGGATCTTTCCAATCTGTCGACCGGCTTCGGTGTCGGCAGCTTCGAACTGGCGAATCTCATCGCGGGAAAATCACTCTGGTGGGTTGGTACGGTCTGGCTCGTATGTCGGATCGGGAACGGGCATGGGCACGGTCGACATGATAGTGCTCCTGTGAATTGCGAGCTGGGAATCGGGCCTGCCTGGACACAGGAATCGTGCAACTCCAGGCAGACAGCCGCATGCACGCACATTGAATGCCAGAGTCAATCGCGTCCCCAAAACGGCGAAATTCCGGATTCGACGGCCCAGCTCCCGGTTACCAGGCGATCGCGTCCGCACGGGCGTGCGGATATGCACGCGACATCTGGCACACTTGAGGACGGAGTCGGTCAATACGGGTAGTCACCGTCGTAACCCTCGAACATGGTCTGCGTGGCCCGATCCAGCTCCGCTCTCCATTCATTCGCGAGGTCTTCGTCCCATTCGTCCGCGTGGCACGACCGAATCGTCTCGACAAGGCAATCGCGAAACGGAACAAACATGTCGCGTGGCACTCCGGCCTCCCGATGACGGTCGCCGAGGACATGCAGGTAATGCTCGACGGCGGGGTAACTGTTGCGCGAGTGAGCTTCCACAACGATCAACGCCATCGTGAGCATCAGCGCCTGCTGCTTCATGTCGACATTCGCAAACAACTCCTTCGCCTCTGGTTGCTCAGAGAGAAACCGCTCATAGAACCGGCGAATCACCAGGTTCTTGTCGGCGAGGACGCGCTGGAGACTGTTGTCAAGCTGCATGTCGACCGAGGCTTGTTAGTGGTCTGATCAAATGCCGTAACTCGTTCGAACGATCCATTTCAGCGTTCGGTCGCCGAAATGGCTGCGCTGCCTGGACTCTACCCCAAACCCGGAAGACTTGCGGAGCGTGACTCCCATGCACTGAAAACGGCGGACGCCGAGACATCTCGGCGTCCGCCTGACACGCCATTGGCTCACTGGTAATCCCCTGGCAGGTTGCTGCTCAGCAAAGCCTGCTTCCGTTTCACCCAGTTCCATGCCTGCGGCAGCAATGCCATAGTTGAGCGAGCCATTGGAGATTGGAACGTGACAGAAAACAGCCGGGGCAACACCACCAATACAGCTCCCCACCGCATTGCCCACCACAAGTGGGCTCGGTGCAACCCCGACTGTGTCTTCCAGGGAAAGTCTCGTTACGAATACTCACTCAACAGGTATTGTGTAGAGCAGCGCTCCGATGGGAGTGCCCTTCTTCACGTTGCGGTAGTTCTCGTGACAGAGGATGCACTTCTCGAGCACGACTGGAATTGGTGTCGCAGCTCTGAGCACTGGCTTGCCTTTCCGCATTTCGACCGTGTCCACGAATGCCTCGCCCTTCAGAAGCCGTTGGATTGCTGACTTCTCGAATGCGTCTGCCGCGACGTTTTCGTCGCTGTACGGTTCCCCGGTCGCGTCCAGCAGTCGGACCTCGTGCCAGCCCTTCTCATTCATCGCGGCAAACAGTGCCTTGGCCGCCGAACCGGCCGCCAGCGAATCCTCGTCCTCAATGTAGTGCTTCGTAATCAGCACGACGGCCGTCTTGTAGAGATCGTCGAGCATGCGAACAGTCTTACGTGTCCGCGCGACTGCCGCCGGATCTGCGGCTGTTTTGGGACCCGCTTCGGACGATGAATAGACTCCCACTACACACACGGCAGCAATCAGCACTGATACAACGAGAACGCGTCGCGACACAAACGCCATGTTGGACTCCACACTGGTTTCAGGATGTTGATCAACGCAGGATACAGTCAGCGCTCGGCTCAGTCGCCGACTCCCAGATCCAGGTACCACACTGACTGTGACAGCTCTCGCTCGGCACGGTGATGAGTCGTCATCCGGTCGACCCAACTCATCAACTGCGCACTCAGAGAGCGTGCCACGAATGATTGCAGCGGCTGCGACGACTCCGGACGAATTGTCTGACGGATCCCACCGATGATCCGGTGCAGATCTGCACGCAACTCGTTGCGGACCGCGTGGAGTCCCTCGACCTCTTCGAACGAGTTGGGAGACAGCTCGAGGACATCATCCAGATATCCGGCAGCACCATCCTGTTGCTCTTCGGTATTCATGAGGTTCAGCAGGGACTCAAGAACTGGCAGAAGCCACCGCAGGTTTTCCGCGTCGATCCCGTCGTCGAGAATGTCGGCGACGTCTCCGACCAGCAGCCACGCGAGCTGACTTGTCGCAGCGCCTTGAGTTGCCACCGTTAATTCACTCGTGGTTGTCATGGTTCGATTCCTTTCCCTGGAACAGTCAATGTCAGCCAGTTGATGTGCATGGCAGGCACTCCATACACGCGATGGAGGGTGTCACGCTGTGCTGCAATCGTCATTCCGTTTGTGCCGATTCTGTCGAACGCTCTCTGGTCATCAGGACGGAAGTCGTTTGAAAGCCGGGTGATGGGACTCCCGTTTCGACGTTGTGTGCGCTTTGGGTTGGCCGCCGTCCGCGACGCGATGGGCCGAGTTCGCACACATGCACTGTGCGGCATGACTTCATCAGTCGTGCGGCGAGCGTCTATCAGACGAGGACGGTGAAATTTCATCGTTGTCAGTTTCTGCCTGCGTGCAAACGTCGAGTGGCGGCGAAGCGATAATTCGACGTGCATTCACAGGCTGAATCGGCATTCGACATCTGGCGCCGTCGGTCGGCGGAAACAATGTCGAGACAGAAACAGCGCGGTTGCCACGGATTCCTGCGACCCAAAGCGGTGATCGGCATCACATTTGCGTGACAGCGCAATTGACAGTTCACCACGCAGGGAGCAACCCAATGCTGCAAGCACTGATTGGCCGGCTGTCTTTCGAAACGGACTCCGTGGAACTGCGTCTGACGAGCGGCGGCTGGACGGCACAGGGGCGATTACGAGAGGTCAATCAGGATCAGTGGGTCGCCAATCCCGTCGGTGGCGTGTTCATCGTGGCCGATGGGATTGGAGGCGGCGTGTGTGGCGATATTGCCAGTCGCACGGCAGCCGAGTGTCTGAGTCACGAACTGCTGCTGAGTGATGAAGACACCGAGCACACAAGCGATCTGATTCATGCTGCGTTTGCAGCGGCGCAGGAGAAGATTCTGCAAACGGCGGTGTCTCGAGACTGCCAGTGCATGGGAACCACAGCGATTGACGCGATCTATCAGGACGCACGCTCATTCGGAGCTTCACACCGCCAGACGGACGACATGACGATGGTCCTGATGCGTGCCCGTTCGCACGTCTGAATCCTTTCACAGCACGATAATTCGCTCGGTGCCGGCTGTTCATCACGCGCGACCAGCCAAGCCGATTGATGCTCATCACGCCACGCAACCGGCCGCCGTACTGCGGACAGTCGTCGCATTAAAGAACTCACCGGCCGTAGCTGGGGAGTCGTGATGGAGCGTCGTTTGAGCGAACGTCGAACGGTTTGAAGCACACGGTATCGGTTGTTTCGTTGGTCAGTTCGCAGTGCAATTCAAAGTGTTATCCCGCTGGTCTGAGAATCTCTCGGGTATAGGCTGCATCGAACTGGTCGAAGTCGCCGAAACGGTTTTGCGAGACAGCGCCGCGGATTGCGTTGAGCGACTCGTATCGCTCGGAATCAAACCACTGTCGGAGGTCTGCCAGCATCGTTGTCAGTTGTTCTGGCCCGTTGAGCATGAGCGTGCTGACAAGCTGGACGACGTTCGCCCCACACAGGATCGCCCGGGCCGCGTGGACGGCAGATCGAGCCCCGCCACTCATGGCGAGATTTGACCGCACCCGGCCGCTGAGCTTCGACAGCCAGCGAAAACGTGAGTGTCGATCAAAGGGACTGGACGCTGCGCGCAATACCGGGTCGTGAATCTGCTCCAGAGAGAAATCTCCTCGCTGGAAACCGTTGAACAGGATCAGGCCGTCAGCGCCTGCTGTCGAAAGGCGGATCGCGAACGGCTCGAAGTCTGGATAGACCGGCAGCAGCTTGACAGCAATCGGAATCGAGACGTGGGCCTTGATCTCTTTCACAATGGACTCGATCGCTCGTTGAACTGCCGGGCCGTCGCACTTGTGTTCGATCACAAGTCGTAGACGTTGAGTTCCAGGCCAGACGCTCCTGCCTGTGCAATCTGCTCCGCCAGCGCCAGCCAGTCTTTTGAGCGACGCGCATATAGTGAGGCAATCACCGGCAGATCTGTGCCAGCAGTCGTTCGAATGGACTGAATGTGCCGGTAATAAGCGTCGGCATCCAAAGCCGTCGCAGGAGTTCGCTGCAGGCCCGCAAGTACTGACCGGACGGAAAAGTCGGCGGATCCCTGATCCAGCCAGCAGCACTCGTCCTCGATGCCGAACGGTGTCGCTATTAATGATCGCAATGTGATCAGCGGAGCTCCCGCATCCTGCAACCGACGCACACGATCGAGATCATCACCCAGAGGAGACGCCCCTGGAATAAGTGGATGTGACAACTCAAGCCCCAGCCAGTGTGTTGTGAGGTCTGCCATGAGTTTGCTCCAGCGAAGACTCGCTACTTCCAGTTGGGGCGAATCACAGACCCGCAACGTGTCGTGCAATCGTTATGCCAGCACGCAAAGCTCAACTGTCGTGCTGATCGATCGTGTCGTGTGCGGAATGGCGCGCTAATGTGGTCCATTCCGCACATGCCGGACCGTCGACATACAACGCGGTCCCGTTTGCGCATATCCGGCAGTGAGGACATCGCCTTGTGAGCAACTGGCATTGTGAACGATCGGTCGCTCCAGAGGGCGTCCGGTCGTTTTATCGTTGAGATGTCCCAGACTCGGGCGGCACACGTTTTGCGGTGCCGTCCGATACGCGGACTAAGAATCCGGGAGTCTCGGTTTCCCCGATTTCAGCCGCGGCGCGGAGGAAGCATATAGCCCCTGGCGTCAGCCCTTTGATGTTGCACAGATTTGGAGACGATGCATCGTCGCTTTCCCCTTTTTTCCATTCACGGCGAAGCGGCTTACTCTTGATTGTTTTCTTCCCGGTCCATTCTGGGGGACATGACAGGCACGCCGTCGAAATGAGACGAAAGCGGCTGCGCCGCAAAAGTGGCTTCGCCACGATAGGAAAGCAGTGATGCATCACCGCAGTCCAGAAAGGTGCAACCTCAAAACGTCAGCCAGGCGTCAGCAGATGAAATCGAGGTAAGCTGCGGAGCGACGACTGCAGAAGCTGTCGAACGACAGGAATGTAAAGCTCGTGGAAATTGCTCGATCGATCATCTCAGCAGTGGAAGCGTTTTCGTAACATGGTCGCAGCAGACTACGAACTCAGACCGGGAATCGAGGATGACAGAATCAGCCGACAGGCACATGAATCTACTGCTGGTCGAGGACGACGACGAGTTTCGTGAAACGTGTGCGCTGTGGATGTCCCGTAAGGGGCACACGATCACTGAAGCCCCGAACGCGCATGATGCTCTTCACCTCTGTCAGCAGAAGCATTTTGATGTTGCTGTTGTCGACCTGAACATGCCCGGCATGAATGGGCTCGAACTGCTGGACCGGCTGCGTGAAGACAATGTCGAAACCGAAGTCCTGATGCTGACCGGTCAGGCAACGGTCGACACAGCGGTCCAGGCAATGAAGCTCGGTGCGTGTGACTATCTCTCAAAGCCGTTCCCGCTTCCCGAACTGGAGAAACGCTGCCGTCTGGCGTTTGAGCGCTCGCAACTGCAGAAAGAGAATCGCCAACTCAAAGCCGTTATTGAACGCAGCCGCCCGAAAGTCCGGATGATCGGCGACTCACCACAAATGCAGCAGGTTCACCGCCTGATCGAAAGAGCCGGGCCGACCGACAAAGCAATACTGATTCAGGGCGAAAGCGGAACCGGTAAAGAACTTGTCGCGCGAGGTCTGCAGGCCAGCAGCCTGCGAGCGGACAGACCATTCGTCACCATCAACTGTGCGGCTTTGCCGGAACAGCTTGTGGAGAGCGAACTGTTCGGCCACGAGAAGGGATCGTTTACGGGAGCCACCGCAACGAAACCTGGCCTGTTCGAAGTCGCGGACGGCGGCACGATTTTCATTGATGAAGTCGGCGAAATGCCACTCGGCCTGCAACCGAAACTGCTGCGAGTTCTGGAGGACGGTTCGCTGCGGCGAGTTGGTTCGCACAAGGAACGTCGCGTCAATGTGCGGCTGATCGCCGCGACCAATCGCAACCTCGCCGATCTGGCTGCCGACGGAAAGTTCCGCGAAGACCTGTACTACCGGATCAACGTGCTGACGATCGAACTGACACCACTGCGCGAGCGCCGTGGCGATATCGAGCTTCTTATCAATCACTTTCTCGGTCAGAACTGGACCATCAGTCCCGACACGCGCGAGGCCATGCAGCGATACGACTGGCCAGGCAATGTGCGGCAACTGATCAACGTCATCGAACGCGCGACGATCCTGGCCGAAGACGGATGTGTGCAATTGGAAGACCTCCCCCGAGAAGTCACAGGCTCCAGCGATTCCAACGAACCGGCAACTGTCGCGTCAGTTCTCTCCGGAACAGAGAAGCTGGAGGACCTGGAACGCGCGCACGTCCTGCAGGTGCTGCACTCTCACGACGGTAATAAAGCCCAAACCGCGCGAGCTCTCGGTATTCATCGCCGCAAGCTGTATCGCCTGCTGGAACGGTTTGACATCAGTCCGTCCGAATACGCTTAGCCGTTTCAATCCGCTCCCTTCCCAGGCGGTTTGATCACTTGAGGCCTCCGATGCCTGCCGAATATCAATTCGTCTGGGACGCGATGATTGCCGGTCTGCTGGCCAGCATTGCCTGCGGTCTGGGTGTCCTGCCGTTGGCCGTCCGTCGCTGGGACATCAAGCGACGCATCGGAATCGGTTATGGATTTGCCGGCGGATTGATGTTTGCCGCCTCGGTCTACAACCTGCTCCTGCCGGGATTCACCTTAGGGAATGCTCAGACGACGCAACTGTGGCCCGTACTGCAGACGCTTGGAGGCATGGGTCTGGGTTGCGCATTTCTCTGGCTGGTCCGACGCAGCCTGACGCCGGAGCGACTGGAATCACGCTGGCTCAAGTCGATTGGCGGGCGTGTGGAAACGCTCGTGTTCATCGCGATGGCGTTTCATTCGATTCCGGAGGGTGTCCCCGTTGGCGTCGGATTCGGAGCCGAAGGACACGACCCCTCGCTCTCGGGATTCGGCTTGTATATCGCCGTGGCCATCGGGATTCACAATATGCCCGAAGGACTGGCTGTCGCCTTACCGGCCCGCGCGGGAGGAGCATCATTGTGGAAATGCTTCTGGCTGGCGTTCCTGACAAGTCTTCCACAGCCAATTGCCTCGGTTCCAGCGAGTCTGCTGGTGTGGTTCTTCGAACCGCTGATGCTCCCGCTGCTCGGATTCGCGGCAGGCGCGATGATGTATCTGGTCGTCGTCGAGCTGATTCCAGACGCACTGGAAACGCGCAGCCCGGACCAGATCGCATGGTCATTCATGACTGGATTCGGGCTGATGGCCCTCATACAGGTGGCGCTTTAACAGGTGATGGGAAATACCACGCCTGCGGACCGACAAGTAACCAGTCGTCCTTGCGGTCAATGCATCAGCAATCGCATGATCACAAGCCCGTGTGATCGCGCAGCAGCTTGTGACACTCCACACATGACCGGCTTACTTCCGACAAGATCACCGACGATGTTGGGAATGATCCGCAGCATTGACTCAAAGCAGTTACGCCGGAAACCTGAGCGTCACGCTTTCTGAGTCTCGCGAATCCAGTCCTCGACCGTCCATTGGTCGGCTACGTTGCCGTGGCCAGTTCCGATCCGTTCCGGATGGCCCTCAGCGCTTCTTTCTTCGTGCCGACCATCGGCCAGAGCGTGTCCAGCCGCGTGATTTGCAGCATCTCGCGTTCGTGCGGCGACAGTCCGCAGAACACCATTTGTCCGTTTCGCTGACTGACCTCGTTTGAGAGCTGACTGAAGCACGAGAGTGCGGTCGAGCCGAAGACGTCCGTCCGTGAAAAATCGATGACGAGATTACGGAAAGTCCGCACATCCAGAAGTTCGATGATTCGTCGGGCCTGTTCTTCAATCTGCGCAAACTCGAATTCCCGCAGGTCGCGCAGCACATTGACAACGACGGTCTCAGGTTCAAAGTGCAACTGAATGAGCGAAGTTGCATGCGTCATGGTATCACCTCGTTGTCTTGAGTCTTGAGCCCGCCGACAGTCGATCTGGCAAGGCGCGGCCCCTGAGTTCATGAACGTCCCGACAGACAACATTGCATGTCGAATGCCGAACGACTCAAGGTGAGGCAGAAATTCGCGTGGTTTCGTCGAATCAAGGAGACGGCTGCGCGATCTGGTACGACCTGCTGCCGGGTGTGTGCCCGTCGCCGCACGCGCGCAGAGCGAATCTGCACACACCCCGCACGGTCTCACGCCCAATTCTACTGAGTGAGTCAACCACTGCGTTCGGTACGAAAATCGCTATGTCTGGTCAGCAGATTCACGCATTCAGTGAGGAGACGCGTCCAGAGTCTGGCGAATTCAGGGGCTGCGGACCTGGATCGACATAGTGCGAAGACAATCACATTTCAGGAGCCACGCCATGCCATCACGTCTGGCGTCACCACTGCAGCACAGGATCCCACTTCACGAGGATGTGCGCTATGAACACGAATGATCTACAGAAGGCAGTCCTCGATCCGAGTGAACCCGTCGAGGTCTATACGGTCACATCCGCCGAGACCGCGGAGTTGATTCGAGCGATTCTTGAGGCGGATGGCATCCATTGCTGGATCGAAGGCGAGAGTCAGGCGGGCCTTACCGGCATTCTACCGATTGGTCTGTATGTCCAGAACAAGGACGTCGACCGAGCGTTTCGCGTTATTGAGACCTTCGATCATTGATCGATTCGACCTCAGCCAGCAGCCCTGACAAAGCGCGGCCAGCAACACTGTTGCGGTCGCGTCAGATTCATCTGAAATCGGGCGGTTGTATCGGACTGGTCGTCAGTCGCAGTTGCCGATGTCCTCGTTGAAGGCCGACTGCATGATGCGGTTTTCGCTGCCGCGAAAAAGATGTACGGCCAACGCCGGCAGCAAACTACTGCGAAAGGTCTGCTGCAGAGATATAACCTTCGAGCCGATCGCAATCACCGAGAACAGGGACATGATGCAGTCCCAGCCGACCGAGTGTCTGTGCGACTTCGCTCAGTGGTGTGCTGGTTCGCAAAGAGACGACTCGCCGCGCCATCAACTCGGACACTCGCGTCGTTGCCGAATCATTCTGTCGCAAGTGGTGGTGTGGCGAGTACGGATTGTCTCGGTCCTCAAACTGTTCAAGGTCGGTGGTGGAAAGAATCCCGATGCAGCGACCGTGATCGTTCAGAACGGGTAGAGCCGTCACATCCTGTTCGCTGATCTTCCTCGATGCGTCATCCAGCATGGCTTCCGAGGAAATCGTTCTAACGGCGGTCTGCATCACATTGGCAGCCGTGTCTTCCTGAATGGCACGCATGGCTCGTTCTCCTGTCTGTGTAGGCGGTTGTGTCGGTAATCGACTTCCGCAAGCCGCGTACCGTCGCGGCACGCTTTCGCTTCAGAAGATGCTGCGTGGTTAGTAGCCATCGCCAAGTGGCACGCGCGTTGCTTCATTAGAACTCGCCCCCACACTCAAAGGAGAATCGACAATGTCAATCCGAGTCCGCCGTATCCTTGCACCAGTTGATTTCAGTGAGTCTTCCGGTCACTCGTATGATTACGCAGTCGCACTGGCCCGCGCCTTTGAGGCCGAAGTTCACGTGCTTCACGTCCTGGACGACATTTTCCTCAACGCCCCGTCAACGGCCCAGCAATTCCGCGATGACTACGAAAAGGAGCAAAAGCAGAAGCTCGAAAAGCTCCTTGGTCGACGCGACGACGTACGCGTATCCATCGAGACTGTCATGCAGCCGGCTACACCGTTCTACGAGATTATCTAATACGCGAAGAAGAACGACGTCGATCTGATTGTTATTGGCAGTCACGGCCAGGGGATGATCGCTCACATGCTGCTGGGGAGTGTTGCGGAAAAAGTGGTACGCAAAGCGTCCTGCCCGGCCCTGACTGTCAGACCGGGCCAGCATGAATTTGTAATGCCTTGAGTGCCGTTGAATTGCTCCCCGCGAAAATGACTCCGGAGGACGCAGCAGAATGACCACGACAACACAGACACTCACCGCAGCTGAAATCATGCAGACCGACGTTGTTGCAGTGATGCCAGCGACGTCTTTGCACGAAGCCGGTCAGAACATGCTCGCTCATCACATTGGCGGCATCCCGGTTGTTGATGTGCATCGGAGGTGCATCGGCATACTGACCACGACAGACATCGTCAACTTCCTGGATAGTCAGTGTGATTCGGGTCCAAGCAGACGCCATCGATATACCAATTACTTCAATGAAACCGAACAGCGCTGGGACTACCTTCTGCTCGAAGACAATCCACCCAATGAGCTCGATGAGCACGCAGTGTCAGAGGCCATGTCACGACCGGTGACATACGTCGGGCCCAACGCCTCGTTGAAGACCGTTGCAAGGAAGATGAGGCGAGATCACTGCCACCGTGTCCTGGTTCTAGATGAGGGTCACTATCCGAAGGGCATCATCTCGTCGTTCGATTTCGTTAAGTGGGCGGCCGATGATGGTGTCATTTCGGTCGACCACTGATGTGGGAATCGCAACTTCGGAGACTACGTGCTCAAGGAATGACTCGCCGCCCTGGGAATCTTCGGATGGATTATCGCGGCGGCTGTTACGAGTGACCCATTTCTGCGCATACGCATGCGGCTCCCCGTTGGAAGGCATGTGCCGGGGTACGGTCGAGTACATCGGGACTCTCTCCCTCGTGCCAGCCACCAAATGTCCTGCTGATCACCAGCGACCATCTCGGCTGTGGTGACCTGCCCTACTACAACCCGGAGGCGAGATGCGATTGAGGTTTACCATCGACAGGACTTGAGCGAATCCGGTTGACGCACTTGCGGCGAGCGCCCTAAGCGACGGCACATGCCCTTCTTTGTACGTGCCTCAGGCAACCTGACTTTCAATCAGCAAGGTGGGAAGCAATGCATCTCACATTTCTCGGAGCCAACCGGCAGGTCACTGGATCGCGATATTGTCTCGAAGCCAACGGCAACCGCGTGCTGATCGACTGCGGCCTGGTTCAGGAACGGAAGTTTCTTGAACGGAACTGGAAGCAATGCGCGATTGATCCGAATTCGTTCAACGCGTTGCTTGTCACACACGCTCACATTGATCACATCGGGCTGATTCCGAAATTCGTCAAGGACGGCTTCGATTCACCGATCTATGCGACGCACCCCACTGTCGCTCTGGCCGACGTGATGCTGCGCGACTCGGCGAAGATTCAGACTGAAGACGCTGCGTACAAAAAACGCCGACACCGAAAAGAAGGGCGACGCAGTCGTCATCCGGAAACGCCGCTGTACGTGGTTGACGATGTCGTCAAGACAATGCCGTTGTTCCACGGCGTCGACTACCTGGAACCAACCCGTATTGCCGACGGTATCACGGCAACGTGGCACGACGCCGGACACATTCTCGGCTCGGCAATGATCGAGATCGCTGTCACGGAAGACGGGCAGCGTCGTACGATTGTTTTTTCGGGAGACATTGGGCAACCGGACAAACATTGATTCGGGATCCGTCGTACTTCGAGCACGCCGACTACGTCGTGATGGAATCGACGTACGGCGAGCGGGATCACGTCACCAACGGGAACGTCGAATCGCAATTGGAAGACGTCATTCGAGATACGGTCGGCCGCGGTGGCAATGTCGTCATTTCCGTGTTTGCCGTCGAGCGGGCTCAGGAGCTGATGTATTACATCAGTCGCCTCGTGCATGCCGATCGGATTCCGGACAACCCGATCTTCCTCGACAGTCCGATGGCGTCAGACGTGACGGACATCTTCCGCAAGCACGGGAGCTGGCTCGACGACGAAACCGTGGAATTGATTCGCTCCGACGAACCGCCACTGCAATTTCCCCGCCTGCGCATTACGCGGTCGACCGAAGAGTCGATGGAAATCAATCGAATCATCACGCCGTGCATCATTCTGGCTCCGGCCGGGATGTGTAATGCCGGACGCATCAAGCATCATCTGCGGCTGAACATCGGACGCGATGAGTCGACCATCCTGTTCGTCGGACACCAGGCCGAAGGAACTCTGGGTCGCCGAATTCTGGGCGGCCATCGCGAAGTCCGGATCACGGCCGAACGCGCCGTGTCTATCCCCGCATCCGCAGCATCGACGGACTGTCGGCGCACGCCGATCGCAAGGGTCTGGTTGAATGGCTGAGTCATTTGCAGTCACCGCCACGTCGACTGTTCCTCACACACGGAGAAGAAGGCGCGTCGCTGGCTCTGGCGCGAACGATAGAAAAACGTCTCGGTTGGGAAGTAACTGTTCCTGAATACGGCACCGTTGTGGATCTCAACGACGAGCCAGTCGAGCGAACCGTGCAGATCGGCGAACGGAAGCCCCTCGCCGAGCGCAGTGGCGTCCGGGATTTGAGTTTTTGCGGGATGGTTTGTCGAGTGAGGCTTGTGGAAGGGTGTCGCGGATCGATGGAGAATGATCGCAGTGGCGGGAGCGGGTTATGTCGGCGCATGCGGCGGCTC
>CAUZFZ010000192.1:0-17895 GCA_963579025.1 Planctomycetota bacterium
GGTCCATCCGCTTCCATGCGAATTTCCATCGAGACTCCTTTCCCGGTCCGACTTCAACCATCAACCGGAAGGGAGTCTCGATATTTTCCCGATTCCCCAACACCCACGTTTTGGGATCACGCCCACACTCTTCGGAGTTTCCGTCGTGGTACACCCACGAACTAACGCGTCTGCGTCGCTCTTATCCAAAGGGTCCGAGTGACGATGAACTCGCCCGCACTCGCACGGAGTTCCGCAGCAGCCTAACAGACTTCTTCGCTCAGGTCCGCTATGTTATCTCACTCTACGTCGCTCTATTTTCCCTTGCCGCGGCCATTATCTATTTTGCCCTGAAAGAAGGCCATCTCCCTTCGCCATTGTTGTTCTGTGCCGGCGGCATTCTCATCATGGCGCACTTCTTAGGGGCGTTCTTCAATAACATCATCCTTCAGATGTACGACTTGTATGTTTCTTCCGTCTTGTATTCCCAACAACTTCATGTCATCGCCGGAAAAGATACGCACCGATGGTTTGACGTAGTCGCCCAACGCCTCAACACACATCCCAAAGATAAAAAAAGTTTTGTGCTGCTATGGAGCACGTTGCCCGACAGCACATACAGATCATACGTTAGTATAATAAACACCGTTCGCTATGCGGCTCTGATAGTAGGGACGCTTCTGACCGCATTCGCCGTGGCTACGCTCGTCGCGCCGGACAAAGTCGGTATTTAACACCAGTGGATTGGAAACTCGTGAGGCGCAGCCGAGCCGAGTTCTAATCTTTTGTTCGAGTAGCTCGGGCTTTTTTCATGCGCGGTGTGAGGATCGTTGGTGAAATGATCGCTGCGACGCTGTGTGTCAGCCGGCTCTGTGTCGTGTCGACGTGTTGCGGACAGTATTGCGTGGGCTCGGCGCGGACCGGAAGCGGGCTCGCTGCCGGTGGGTTTCAGAAACGAGTGAACTGATTCACGGGGGTAACGATAAAACAGGGGCGACTCCATCACTATCAACCACATGGCTCTTCTCCTGATTCACCACAGGGCGTAGATGATCGGTCAGATAACGACTCACCGAGTGCAACACACGCTGAGCACTCCGCAGCGGCTTCGTGAAAACCACGAAATCATCCGCGTAGCGCACGAACGGCAGACCGCGACGGCTCGATCGACTCAGCCATGAACTGCTGCCCTGCGATCATGTGCACGTCATCTCCACGGTCCCCGAAGAACTCAATCGAGTGTGGCAGTTCAACCGCAGGCTGTTTGCTGGCCTGCTGATGCGGGCGGCCCGTGAAGCGCTCCAGACACTGCTGAGTGATCCGAAGTACCTGGGAGCGACTCCCGGCATCATCAGTGCTCTGCACGGCTGGGGCAGAAACCTCAACGTGCATCCGAATGTGCATTGTCTGGTGACGGCCGGAGTCCTGCACCACGACGGCACCCTGGTGATACAGAAACGCAGCACGCTGCTGCCGGCCCGCGAGCTGATGCCCGTCTTTTGCGGAAAGCTGCGGGCCTTGTTCAAGCAGACGCTGGACGCCGGAGAGCTGCAGGTACCGTCCGGGCTGACGACGGCCCGACTGCATTGGCTGCTGAACCGTCTGGGACGCATCGACTGGAACGTCCGCATTCAGGAACGCGATCGGCATGGTGTTTCCGTTGCTGGCGACCTGGCCCGCTACGTCACCGGCGGACCGATCTCCGACCGGCGGATCGAGAGCGTCCAGAATAGCCAGGTGATCTTTCGGTATCGGGATCACCGGGATGGCAAGGAAAAGCGAATGCGGAAACATGCCAGGCAATGAAGTGTCTCTGTCAGCAGCACGGGCTACGAAGGGAACCTTCCGGCCCGATTGCAACGACCGCTGTGCTTCCAAGGAAAAGTAATCTGAACGGCAGCGGCGATCTCGTCATCGTCATCAGTCGACGGAATCTCGACGGATCTCAATTCCAGAACTGGATCGCCTGACGCGACCCGATCGACGACACTCGCGGGTTCTCACCACCAGCCAACGCCAAAGCAGTTCTTCTCATCGTCCATTGGTCGCGTTCATGCCCACGGATCGAATCCTCGAACTCAGCATTCTGACGGTCTACCTGGCCGGGCTGATGTGGATCGGGATTCGCTCGGCGAAGGGCGTCCGCACGTCAGTCGATTACACGCTCGCCGGACGCAGCGTTCCGTGGGTCGTTGTCATGGCCACAACGGCGGCCACGATGATTGGCGGCGGTGCCTCGGTGGGAATGGTCTCCCGAGTCACTGAGGTAGGCATCGCGGCGGCCGTCGTCACGTGCGCCTGGCACCTGCAGTTGATCTTCACAGGACTGTTCGTCGCTCCGAAGCTGCGAGGCATGAACCTGGTCACCGTGGGCGATTACTTCTCGCTGAAGTTCGGACCGCTGGCTCGCGAGCTGGCTGTGATCAATTGCACGATCTTCCTTGTCGGCGCGCTGGCGGCGCAGATGGCGGCGATCGGGACGGTGACCAACACAATTCTCGGTGTGGATTACACTGCGGCTCTGCTGATCGGAGCCGTCGTGACCGTCTTCTATTCCACGGTGGGCGGCATCCAGGCCGTCGTCAAAACTGATGTGGTGCAGTTCGTCATCCTGGTGGTAGGCATCGGACTGGCCTCGGCGATTCTGCTCAACCGGCACGGTGGATTCGCACAGATGCAGGCGGCGGCTCAGGCGGGGCAGTTTGAAATTACCGGTCACTGGCCATCAGCACGCGTCATCAGCCTGTTTGTTGCTTTCCTGCTGGGGGAGACTTTCGTTCCGCCGTATGCCGTGCGGTGTTTCATTGCGAAGGATTCTCAGCAGGCGCGCTGGGGCGTTACAGGAGCCGGTGTGTTTCTGCTCGTCTTCCTGCCGATCGCGACGTTCACTCTGGGAACGGCCGCTCAGATCAGTCCTGAGGTCCAGCAATCTCTGGCCGCGGAACAGCAGAGAATTCTTCAGGCCGACACGGCGGCCGGGGGCAACATGACTCAGGCCGACGCCGCGAACCAGGCGCGGCAGATTGCGTTCCCCACCCTGATTCGCACGACGTTCCCTCCATTGCTGACCGGACTGATCATCGCCGCAATTATTGCTGCGGTCATGTCGTCGGCCGACAGTTGCCTGTCGTGTCTATCGACTGTCGTGATGGAAGACGTGTATCGACGACACGTCAATCCTGCCGCGACCGATCCACAACTGTTGCGCGTGGCGCAAGTGACGACTTTGCTAAGTGGTGTCGGCGCCGCGGTGTGTGCCTGGTTCGTTCACGACATCGCAGCGATCTTGGAATTCGTTTACGACTTCTGGGCTCCAACAATGATCGTTCCGTTTCTGGTCGCCGTCTTCTGGTACCGCGAATCGCGGATTCGCGCGACGGTCTTCTCGATGGTCGCAGGCATCATCACCGTCATCGTCTGGCGGTTTGTGCTGGAGTCGCCCTGGAACATTGGACCGGCCCTCGCCGGCATTGCAGTCGCCGCGGTTGCATTTCTCGCGGCATGGCCCATAACAAACGGCGCACCACTGGGCTGGCTGTTCCAGCCGAGCCATGAACCGCAGACGGAGATCGAACAGTGATTCCATTGTGGTTGCTGACGATCCTGCATTACGCCTCGCTGACGGCGGCCATTCTTATTCTGCTACTGCTCGCGCGTCAGGCAGTTGTCCGTCGAATCGGAAAATCAGTCGAAACACGTTCCTCAGAAAATGAGTCGTGACGTCATCAGATTCGAAAGAGACATATGAGCCTTCCTCGAACGGCGAACGTGGTCATCATCGGTGGCGGAGTTCTCGGAACAAGCGCGGCGTTTCACCTGGCCGATAGTGGTCAGCAAAACGTCACGCTGATTGACAAGGGACCTGTCGCCAGCGGCACAACACCGTTCGCTGCCGGTCAGACCGGGTACCTCAACTGTGACCGCTTCGCATTGAAATTCGGCACTTACTGCGTCGAGTTCTTCGAGCACTTCGAAGAACGCACGGGACACGCCATCGACTTCCATCAGCCGGGCAGTCTGCGAGTTGCGCTCACGGAGAAATATCAGCAGGACCTGGCAGCCCGTCACGATGCGGCCCGGGAACTCGGACATCCCGTCGAGTTTGTCACCAACGAGCAGTGCCGCGAACTGGTCCCGACGTTTCAGCCCCCGGAAGGCTGCCGCATCCTGCGAATCCCGCGTGACGGCTGGGTCGAACCAAAGTCGGTTGCGGTCGCCTATGCAGCGGCTGCGCGCGACCGAGGTGTCAGTATTCACACTGGCGTCGCCGCGCTGGATCTGATCGTTGAACAAGGGGCCGTTCGAGGTGTCCGCACGGATCAGGGCGTCATTTCGACGGACCGAGTCGTGCTTGCCGCCGGCGCATGGACACGTCAGTTCGGCCGCAAACTCGGCTTGAACCTGTGCGCGGTTCCCGTTCAGCATCAGGCCTTTGTGACCGGTCCGATTGCAGGCGTGCTCGCCGAGCAGCCCGTCGTCAGGATCACCGAACCGCAAATCTATGTGCGTCCGGAACAGGGGGGACTGCTCGTTGGTGGTTACGGATACCGACCGCTCAGTGTGGACATGGATCAGTTTCCAAGTGACTTTGAAATCGCAGCGCTTAAAGCCGATCCTGTGTATTACCAGCAGTTGTCCGATGCCGCGCGTGAGTTCTTCCCGCCTCTGAGTGAAGCAACCGTTGTCCAGGAACGCCGCGGGCTTCCGACCGTCTCACCGGATGGCCGGTTGCTGGTTTCCGAGTGCAACGACCTGAGCGGGCTGATCATCGCTTCGGCGTGTGGCGTGGGCGGTATTGATCGCTCACCGGGGGTTGGTCGCGTTGTCGCTGAAGTCGTCAGCGGCGACCTGTCCTGGATCTCACCGGATGTCCTGAGTGTGGACCGATTCGAGGACGACCTTCTGTCCGACCCCGCTCTCCGCGCGCGTTGCGAAGAAACGTATGCGCATCATTACCACGAGATCTATTGACCGGAGTCACGCAATCGTGATGGCGGCGGTCGACGAGGTGATCAACACCGTCTCGGTTGGTTTCGGTGGATTGGAGCCGACATAGCCGGCCACAAAATGCACGAGCAGGCCGAGGAGCACGCAAACGATCAGGCCGGCCACTATAAGCATCGGTTTGTTCGTAAGGCTGATTCCACCACCACGAGTCCCACTGTTCTGCTTTCGACTGCCGGTTCCGCCCGCTCCTTGATGAGCGCCGCGCCTGAGGACCGGTACCTTTTCGCCGGGCAGATCAGTATTCTCCTGCGCGAAATCGTCGTCCGACCAGTCCGCACCAACCTGAGCACGGGGCGTCTGGTTGCTCTGCGTTTCGGACTTATGGGATTCTGACTTAACTGAGGAGCCACCGAGTAGATCATACGTCGAACGGTTGGACTCTAAGTCGAGGACAATTGTCAAACCGCACTTCGGGCAGTTTCGCTCCTGACCCAAACGCGATTTCAGGACGCGATGTTTTGCGCCACACTCGGTACAGACAATCTTAACTCGCTTGCCCATCGGATTGTGCCCTTACAGTGACGATCGAAACGAGCGTGGTCGTGCTCGTTCATGATGGCAAACAAGACCAGTCGGAGCGAGCGACCATCCGATCTGGCGGACAACGACAACCGCAACCTTTGCCCGCAGGCGGTCGACGCGCGGTGGGTGCGGCCAGTCTACCGGGCCGTCTCTGTTCAGAAGTCGCGAACCTATCGACCGTTTTCCCAGCTTCGAGATCGATTGACCATGAATCCAGAAATCCGCTCACACGGACCTGTGACACGCCGCGAGTTCCTTGCCAGTGCAGGAGTGGCCGGTCTCGTCACGCTGGCCCCTGGACAATGTAGAGCCCTCGACATGCCACGACCCAAAGTTGCAGCGATCTTCACGGGGTTCCACTACCGCTGGCACGCACACGTCATCCTTGAGAACTTTCTTGAGCCGTACATCTTCAATGGGAAACGCACCACACCACCCGTCGATGTGGTCAGCTTCTATGCCGATCAGTTTCCCGATGGTGACATGGCACGAGATACGGCCCGGGCCTACGGCATCCCGATCTGCGAATCCATTCGCGAAGCACTGTGCCTCGGTGGTAGTCGGCTCGCGGTAGATGCCGTGCTGTCAATCGCTGAGCATGGCGACTACCCCACGAATGACTTCGGCCAGATCGAATACCCGCATAAGCGTTTCTTTGACGAGATCGCGACCGTTGTTCACGAAGCCGGTCGGCCGATTCCCGTGTTCAATGACAAGCATCTGTCGCATCTGTGGAGCGAAGCGAAGGAGATGTACGACACGGCGAAAGAACTCAGCATACCGCTCATGGCTGGAAGTTCCGCCCCGCTGGCTCAACGCGACCCCGCGCTGGAACTGCCCAAGAACTGCGAGTTCGATGAGGTGCTGGTGATCCACGGTGGGCCAATCGAAGCGTATGGGTTCCATGCGTTCGAACTGCTGCTGTCGATGGTCGAGGCACGTCGCGGCGGAGAGTCCGGAATTGCGAGTGTGGAATTTCTCGATGCCGCCGGCCTGAAGAAGGCAGCCGAGGAAGGCCGCTGGTCAATGCCATTGGCCGAGGCCGCCATGCAGGCTGAACTGGGAGATCCACAATCCCCATTCAAAGCAATCGGCGACGAGAATGTTGTGGGGACAAACGGAGTTCTCGTAACACATCGCGACGGACTGACTTCAATGATCCTCAGATCGGAAAGCTACAACGCGACTCGCTGGAACTTCGCCTGCCGGTTACGCGGCGAATCCGAAATCCGGGCGACTCGCTGGTACGTCGGTCCGTGGGAGAACCGCAATCTGTTCAAAGCGCTCTCCCATGCAATCCAGCAACACTTTGTTGACGGGAAAGCACCCTATCCGGTCGAGCGAACGCTGATGGTGAGTGGCATGCTCGATGCATCCATGAAGTCACAGCATCAACGTGTTCCGGTCGAGACACCGGACCTGGGGTTTGCGTACTCGACGCTGGATTATCGGGACATGCGTGAGACCGGGGCTTCCTGGAAGGTCATCACTGAAGAAACACCGCAGCCGAGCGGTATCGATTCCGCAGACAGTTGGCTGCCGCTGGAGTGAGTTGCCGAAAATTCGTCCTTGCCGTCACCCCAGCGGATTCAGAATCCGAATCTCTGAATCCGAGAGCAGGGCTGTGACCGGCGTCCCGCGGCCGGCCTGAAAGTGTTCGTAGTTCCTGTCGGCGACTTCCGATGCGGCTTCAATCACCTGCACGACATCACGCTGACTGGCAGCCGTGGGATAGGTTTCGTCGAGGCTCTCCAGTGACTCGCCCAGCACGCGTCGACGAATGATGGCCAGTAACCCGGACACGATCGACGCTTTGCCGTAACCGAAGATTTCGAGGTTGGCTCCGTGATGCTGCATGCGACCGCCAAAAGACGGATTGCGCGTGCGTGATCCGTCACCAATGACGGCTTCGCGGAATCCGCGGTCCTGCTGGTCGACGATGCCCCGTCCGTAGATGCCATACAGCTCGATCTCCTGATTCACGGCACCTTCGAATTCCGCCGGATTAATCCAGTTGTTGTTGTAATCGCCGCGCATGCCGTCTTCGTAAGTCACGGCCACGTCGATGCTGTCCCACGTATTGATGGCATGTGGCCGCTTGAACGTCGACGGATCGACCCCGCGTCTGCGCGCAACCTCTGCGTGATGTTCGTCCCAGTGCAACAGCAGATTCTTCTGGCCAGTCGCGAAAACAGTGCGTGGTTTGACCTTCAGATAATGATGCACAATGTCCAACCAGTGGCAGCCGACGTAAGCGAACGGATTACTCTGCTCTGCCCAGGCGAAAATGTCGGTACTGACTTCCAGCGGCTCTTCCAGCACCGTACGCACTCGATTGATCGCTCCGTACTTGTCGTGGGCGTTCAGCATCATGTCGCGTACAAACGGATCAAATCGCTTGTGCATATCAACAGCGACAATGCGGTCTGTTTCCTTCGCACGAGTAATGATCTGATCTGCTTCCTGTGTCGTCAGGCACAGTGGTTTTTCGGTGACGACGTCACAACCAGCGTCGAGAGCGTCCAGAATGGGCTGAGCGTGAACGTGATCCGGAGTAGCAACGAACAACACGTCGGGCTTATGAGTGGCAAGAATGTCGCGCCACACAGCGTCGCCGTAGCAGGCATCGATCTTTCGATCGGGAAACTCTTCAGCGAACCAGTCGACGATGCGGCCGGCCGTGCCGCTGCGTTCACTGCGCGTGCCGATTGCGGATACGTTGATCTCGATGTCGGCCACAGCCGACGCCAGGTGACTCATGCCAATGCTGGTCAACGCACCGGCGACGCCACCCCGCATCAGATCTTTGAAGCTCTGTCCGATGATGTCGTCGAAGAACATGCCGCCGCCGATAATGGCGACGTTGAGCGATCGTTGCGGGTCTGTCATGAGTTCAGCCTGCTGATTGATTCGTTGAAGAAACTTACGAACACGGATTCAGTTTGTATCCGCGCCGGCTGATGGATCAACTCTCCCGGCAGTCGTTGTGAGTTAGCAAAGCAACAGCGATTCATTCGACCGCGTGAGACTTCCACGAGGTCGCGGCAATCCCGATCGAAGGAGGGAGTCTGGCGGTCCAACTCACAACCGGCGCCGGGTCGTTGGGGCATGACATCGACCTGGCGATTCCAGTCGATGACGAGTTTCGTCCAAAAACCCCGGGAAATTGGCCGATCTGGTTGACTTTCTACGAGATCAGCGCTTATCACTCCGCACCGGCTTCGGTTTGGTGTCGTTCGGATTTCTGACCGACTCGGGTCGCTCGCACACGTCAGACGATACACCCGCCTTCGACCCCAGACTCAAGTCCGCGTATGACACATTTTTGTAAGGCTGTTTGAAAGGACGCCCTCGATGGCCAAGAAAGCTGCTGCTACCGCGAAACCGCTGACCAAGACCGAAATCCTGATTGCACTCTCAGAAAAAACTGGTGTTGCGAAAAAGGATGTCGGCGCCGTGTTCGATGCACTCGGTGACCTGATCGACAAAGAACTGAATAAAGGCGCGAAGACGGTCGACAAGGGATTCACGATCCCTGGCCTGTGCAAGATTGTGACCAAGTACAAGCCGGCCACAAAAGCACGCAAAGGTATCAACCCGTTCACCAAGGAAGAGCAGATGTTCAAGGCCAAGCCGGCCTCGCAGCAGATCAAGATTCGACCCTTGAAGAGACTCAAGGATTCGGTCAACTAAGACGGCCATTGCTGCTGACTGCAAAAAACGAAAAACGCCGCGGAATTTATCCGCGGCGTTTTTTGTGCGCTGTCTGCATGCTGGCCAAAGTCTGGCGACTTCGGCTACCGCGCTGTGACGCCATCGTGACGGTCTACGCCGGCTTTGCCGCTGACTCAGATCGGTTCATCAGCCACAGCAGAACCGGGCTCGCGACGAAGATCGAGCTATATGTTCCGACGATCACGCCAATCAGCAGACAGAACGCGAAGCCGTGAATCCCCTCGCCACCGAAAGCGTACAGAATCGCGACGACGAAAAACGTGGTCAATGACGTCAACACTGTCCTGGCCAACGTCTGATTCAGACTACGATTGATCATGTCCTCCGTCAGCGCGGGATTCTTGCCCCGTACTTCACGGATGCGGTCAAAGATGACGATCGTGTCGTTCAGCGAATAACCGACAATCGTCAGGAAGGCCGCGATCATCGGCAGGTTGATCTTGAAGTCATACAGCATCAGCAACGAGCCGACCGGGTTGTTGCTGAGCATCGAGGCCAGTGCCATGACTCCCAGTACGATCAGCACGTCATGCACCAGTGCCGCAACTGCCGCAAAGCCGAATGTGATGCGCTGAAAGCGGAACCAGATGTAAGCAATGATCGCCGCAAGGCTGATCACCATGGCGAGGATGGCCTGTTGCTGCATCTCTCCGCCAACGGCTGTGGAGAACTTACTCACCTCTTCAAACATTGGCGTGCTGGCCATGCTGTCCCGCATCGCGTTGAGCGCGGTTTCCAGATCGGCCTGATTAACATCTGACCGAACTTCCAGCAGCATTTCAGTGAATGTTTGCACCTGGCCCTCAGCGGCGCCGACTCCGCTACCGGCGGTTCCGGTCAACCGGAACATATTGGCGGGCTCCGGATAGTCAGCGGCCCCATTCGGAAGGGCCGTGATGGCAGCCGCAAGATTCCGGCTGACAGTGTTTGCCGTGATCTCTTTGGTGAATGCCAGATTCGATTGCCAGCCACCAGCGTACGCAGACTTCTCCTCCTCTTCTTCTTCGATCGTTTCCGTCTCTTCATCGGGCTTGTCGTCGCCGGGTTCATCGGCAGCGACCGCCGCGATCTGAACGACTTCAATCGAGGCCATCTCAACACGCTTCAGGCCGCGGTCTCCCAGAGTGTCTGCGATTCCTGTCTGCACGATGTCAACAGACTGTTCGGTCGTCCGCAGTCTCCAGCGACGTCCGGCTTCTGAAGCCTGCGACTCGTCTCCCCGGGTCAACCGCTCGATCGTGATGCCGGAACCGAATTTGTCTTCCAGCGGCTGGCGGAAGCTGTCGAGTTCCTGTGCCTGATCGAATTCGAACGTCACCATCGTGCCGCCGCGAAAATCGATATCCAGATTGTTCTCCGCTCGGTAAGCCACGCTGCACATCCCGGCGACGATCAGGACACAAGACACCAGAGCCGCGATCTTCTGCTTGCCGACAAAGTCGTGACTTGGTGACTTGACGATAGAAAGCATTGGGAGCTTTTGGAGCAGCCGCTTCTGCTCCAGTACTTCGAATACCAGACGTCCGAAGTACAGAGCCGAGAACATGCTCATCACGATGCCGATGAACAAGGTGACGGCAAAGCCCTTAACCTGATCTGTGCCAATCATGAACAGCACGACTGCGACAATCAGAGTCGTCAGATTCGAGTCGATGATGGCACTGAAGGCCTTATCGAAGCCGTTGTGAATCGCCATGCGTGTGCTGGCTCCGCGAGCAACTTCCTCGCGAATACGCTCGAAAATCAGCACGTTGGCATCGACCGCCATACCAATCGTTAACACCAGTCCGGCCAGACCAGGCAGCGTGAACGTACCCTGGACAAACACCATCGTGCCCATGATCAGCAGCATGTTGAACAGCAGGCACATCACGGCAATCAACCCGGCTTTCAGGTAGTAGACGGCCATGAAGACGATGACAAACACGGCCGAGATGACAATCGCGGTGACGCCCTTCTGGCGGATGTCGACACCCAGCAGCGGGCTGATTGTGAATTCACTGACCGGGGTCGTATTAAGCGGAATGTCGAGCGCTCCCGCGTTCAGCACGCTGACCAGCGACTGGATTTCCGTCCGGGTGAAGTTGCCTTCGATCTGCCCCTGGGCACCGATGGCGCCGTTCAGGCTGGGAGCGGATTCGATAATGCCATCCAGCAGAACGGCCAGGCGGTACTTGGTGTCGTCCTGCAGTGGCTTGTACTTGCTGGTCAGTTCGAAGAAACGTGCGGCACCGGTCTGATTGAAGCGGAATCCGACGACAAGTCGTCCGCTGGGGTCCATCTGCTCGGTGGCCCGGACAAGGAATTCGCCCGTGACTTCTTCTCTCTGCGGTGTGACCGCGACCAGTGCCTGCTGGATCGTCTCGTCGCCGCGTTTGACTTCACGGGTCTCGGCCGGAAGTACTGACCCGCCGTTGGTGATTCGTTCGGTCTCTTCCACTTCGACCCAGCGAGCGACTTCGACGCCGTCCATGACGACCCGCGTTTCATTGTCAGTCAGCTTGTTGGCTTCGACAATCAGCGACTGGTGCTCGCCCCACTTGTCCTGCTGCGTGGCCAGAATCTCAAATTCCAGCGTACCCAACTGGGTCATGCGGTTTTTCATCTCTTCCACATAGGCCTGATCCGCTCCCGGAATGATGACTTCAATTCGGTCACTGCCGACGCGCCGCACTGTGACCTCTTCAGTACCGGACGGATTCACTCGACGGATGATGGCTCCCACCATGTTGTCCATCGACCGTTCGAAATTCTTCTCGGGGTCGATGTTATCGCGATCGACCTGATAGACGAGGTTCGTGCCACCCGCGAGGTCGATCCCCAGGCGGAAGCAGTCTCCAATCTTCTGACCCTGTGAAAGCTGGAAGCAGAAGGGAGTCAGTGCGGCTGTCAGGCAGAACAGCACTGTGCCCATTCGGCTGCTGTAGTCCTTGAGCTTGAGCACGTTCGCCAGCAGCGAGCCGACGATGAATGGCACAAAGATCACGGCCAGAAGCATCCAGAAAATCATCCAGCCGGAAGTCGCCGGAACCTTTGCGACTTCCTCAGTCTGCTGTGCCAGTAGCCAGAACATCGATTGCTATCCTTAATGGAGGACCGCTGAACGGTCGGAAGCCGCGTCTGTCTATTCCGACGCTTCCGTGTCGTCGGTGAGGACCGAGCTGATGTAACTCCGCACAAACTTGAGCCGCGTGTTGTCGTCAACGCGGAGTGTGATTTCGTTCCCGTCCTGCGAAATGTTGGTGACATGACCGACAATTCCGCCCACCGTGACCACTCGGTCGTTCTTCTTCAGACTGTCGAGCATGCCTTTATGCTTGCGACGCTCTTTGGTCTGCGGACGCAGAATAATGAAATAGAAGAAGACGCCGATCAGGATCAGCGGCATGAACATCGCCAGGGGAGAACCCTGTTCAGGCTCGGCGGGTGGATCCTGAGCCAGCAGTGGGAGCAGTTGAAACCAGTCAGTCATGGATCGCAGTCTCTCAGTGAAAGGAGCCATCTGGTTCTGTGAAATGAGCCGTCCCGGTGCGATCGTGCGAAGTCAAATGACCGCGGCAGCGCTCGTTGGTCCGTATGGCTCATCTCACGGAACGAGATGGCTACTTTGGCACAGCGGTGAATAGACACCGCAGAGCAGGGTTCTCGCCGACATATTCGGGCAGAACCGCTTTCCGGCGGTCTGTCCTTCCAGCGAGAGTTCAAAGCTGTCGGAAGTCGGCTCAGCAGCACGAGTTGCTGCGGATCCTGTTCCGCGAAGGGCGGGGATTCTAGGACGACGCACCCCACCGGGCAAGTTGAAGCGAACGAAACTCAGACGCCCGACCCACACGAATTGCCTGCCGCATCCCATCGAGCAGATTCTGGTAAAAAGCGAGGTTATGCCATGACGCAAGGATCGGGCCGAGCATCTCTTTCGCGATAAACAGATGCCGCAAATATCCCCGGCTGAATTGCTGACAGACGGGGCAACTGCACTCCGGATCGAGGGGCGAATCGTCAGTCCGATATTTCGCGTTTCGCAGTCGAATGCGACCTTCGCTGGTGAAGGCCAGTGCGTTCCGGCCGTTCCGCGTGGGCATGACACAGTCAAACAGATCGATTCCGCGAATGACCGCTTCCAGCAGGTCTTCCGGACGCCCCACCCCCATCAGATACCGAGGCCGATCTGTCGGCAGCATCGGCACGGTGAAGTCGAGTGTCGCGTACATGTGTTCGGGGTCTTCACCGACGCTCAGGCCGCCGACCGCGTATCCCGGAAAGTCGAGCGGCAACAATCCCTCGGCGGACCGCTCGCGGAGTGCTCGATCGGTGCCACCCTGCAGGATGCCGAAAAGGGCCTGGTCGTCACGTTGCTGAGCATCCCGGCAGCGGCCTGCCCAGCGAGTCGTCAGGTCGACCGCGGCCTGCATCTTCTCAGGCGGGGCATCGTGAGGCGGACACTCGTCGAGGCACATGATGCAGTCCGCACCCAGTTGCTCCTGGATCTTCACGGCTCGCTCGGGTGACAGCTCGAATTCGCTGCCGTCAATATGCGATCGGAACACGACCGATTCTTCGTCGAGCTTCCGCAGACTCGCGAGGCTGAACACCTGAAATCCGCCACTGTCGGTCAGAATCGGTCCGTCCCAATTCATAAACCTATGCAGGCCACCAAGTTCGGCCACAACCTCAGCTCCAGGTCGGAGTGCCAGATGGTACGTGTTTGCAAGGACCATCTGAGCCCCCGCCTGCCGCAATTGGTCGGGCGTCAGTCCTTTGACACTTCCCAATGTGCCGACCGGCATGAAGGCAGGCGTTTCCACGACACCATGCGGCGTTCGCCATTCACCCAGTCGGGCGGCCGTGCCCGAATCCTGGGCCTGCAGTCGGAACGCAAACGGACTCTCATCACTCATCAGGGCTGTCCATGACGCACAGAGAAAAGGGAACCAACGTCGAAAGCAGAAGATCAGCCTGCGGTCACTCGCGCACGGCCAGTACCGTGTCAGTCGTGTATCGAGGGGTAGCCGAAGTCGCCAGATTTTGGTCGTTCCCGCCACAAGCCAAACTCTGGGGAGTTCGGCTACTGCTACGCGCTGGATGCGCCCGTCGATTCAGAAATTCCCGAAAGATCTGTTTCTGTCTCGGATTTCAGTCGCGAGGCAGACCTTCAACCGCATCATTCGACCCGACCAGAAGCAGGCGGTCGCCAGGTTCAAGGATGGTCTCTGGTCGAGGCACGCTGACGAGTTCCTGCGCAGGTTCGTCGCCGTCCGGTTCGTCAGTCCGTTTGATGACCACCAGGTTCACGTGATAGTTGGCCCCCAGACCGATCTCATTGATTGCTCGACCACACCACGATGGAGGCGACTCGACCTCCACCAGAGAGAAACCTTCCGCCAGTTCGATAACGTCCTGCAGATGCGGATGTGCCAGGCGGCGTGAGAGTTGTTCGGCGGCACTCGCTTCGGGCTGGATGACTTCGCTGGCCCCGATCTGGCGGAAAATCTCAGCGTGGTATTCCGTCTTCGCCCGGCAGATCAGACGCGGGACGCCCAGCTTCTGAAGGATCACCGACGTGAGTAGTGCTCCCTCGAAGTTCTCGCCGATGCCGATCACGCACACGTCGACCTTGTGAATCTCCTGCGCTGTGATGGCCTCGGGGTCGGTCGAATCCAATCTCACCGCCAGGTCGACCTCGTCCTTAATCTCGTTGATGCGGGGCATGGAACGGTCGACAGCGATGATCTGTGCCCCCAGAGAAGCCAGATTGCGGGCGAGCGTCATTCCGAAACGGCCCAGACCGATAACTGCAATGCGTCTCAATTCTGTTCTCCTGGAGATTGTCCGCAAAGGACGCGGTTTCCTACTGGCGTTGCTGGTGACCAGAGAGTCTACCGGTGCTCCAATGAGAGCAACACCGGCGTCGGGCTGACAACTTTGAGCGATCAGGAACGCGACCTACGATGTCCACGTCAGCTATCCGGCAATCAGGTCATGACAGAGCAGCAGTCACATCATGAGTCTTGAATCACCCGATCTCGCGAGGGACACCCGTCGTCGACAACTCGTCTGGTTTCTACGCATCCTCGGCGGACTCGACTTGATAGCACTGCTGGCGGTTGTCATGCCGTTCAGCGCGATGAACTGGATGCACTACACGATCGGACTGGGCGAAATGCCCGACGCACCATTGATGGGATATCTCGCACGCTCCGCATCAATGCTCTACGCCTTCCTGGGTGGACTCGTGCTGTACATGTCCTTCGACGTGGATCGCTACCGCCCGGTGCTGGACCTGATCGGTCGGATCGTGCTGGTTTGCGGTGTCATACTGATTGGCATTGATTTGGCTGAGCGGTTGCCGCTGTGGTGGATCTGTCTGGAAGGGCCGACGGTGCTGGGACTGGGCGGAGTGCTGTTGTGGCTGCTCCGCCGGAGTCGCCCGGAAAACGCCTGACGCTGACTGCCACGAGTGTCGTCGAACCGAAACATGCTGCCGTACCGAATCGCGGATGATGCATTGCGGCAACATTCCGGCCGGCGTGCTGGTGGAAACCGCGACTCGACGCAGCCATGTATGCATCCTCGAAGGGACAAGGCAGGCTGGCGGCCGTTCTCGAATTCGACGGAATTCCCGCTGCACACAGACCTCTGCGGACAGGCTCGTGACACGAGCACACGTGTCGCGTCAGGCAATACGTAGCCCGCAACCATCGCGGCGTGCCCGTCGGCACGTGGGTTGCGTGTTCGTTCCGCAGCCAAACAGCGTCCTCACGCTGCCTTGCATGGACATCGCGTTGCGCCACAAGCGTTCGTTCATGAAAGCCGGTCAGATTGACATCCTGATTGCGGCATTCGTCGCGTTGCCGGAGTTGCACCACAAACTCCGCCGCAACCGGTGCGCCGCGCTCTGTCTGGGGAAACACCAATGATCGCGGTTGCCGAAATGAACAGCTTTGATGAACTCGCCAATCTGCGAGTCACCTGGAAACAGTTGTGGCAGGAAACTCGAGATGCGTCGTTTGTGCAGTCATGGGAATGGCTGCGCAGTTACTGGCGTCTGTTCGGTGACGACCTGAAATTGCGAGCGCTGGTTGTGACTCTCGCCGCGAAACCTATTGGCATCGTTCCGTTCGCGCTGCGTCCCGTGAAAACGAAGCTGGGCATGGCGAACGTGCTGACGTGGCCACAGGACGACTGGGGCGCGTGCCATGGGCAGATTGGACCGAATCCGGCAGCGGCTTTGGCTGCGGCAATGCGTCACATCACCCAGACTCGCGAGTGGGATGCGATTGAGTTGTCCGGCATCGACGAATCTAGAGTCGATCGCGGTCGTACGCGTAACGCGATGCAGAGCTGCGGCATTCAGCCATCGGAAACGGACACGCTCCAGTACCCGGTTATCCAGATCGAGGGTTCGTGGGACTGGTTTCTGGAAGAGCGAGGCCTGGAACTGCGGATGCAATTGGCGCGAGCCCAGCAGGTGCTTGACCAGCATGGTCCGGTGTCTTTTCATCGCTGGCGTCCGTTGGGTGGACGCAACGGAGAAACCGCACGCCGCTGGGATCTCTTTCAGACCTTTGCGGAGATCAAGCGGGCAACGGAACGCGGAACCAGTCAAACCGAGAGTGGGCTGGCCATGTTGCAGGACGTGCATCCGCTGGCGGTCGATGCCGGAGCCGTCGACATCGCGACTCTGACGATCAACGGTCGAGCGGTGGCGTGCTGCTACAGCTACGTCTCGCGCGGGACCGTTGAAGTCATGTTTGTCGGAGCCCACGACCCGGCTGCTGAAACCGCCACGACAGTGCTGATCGGCAACATAATCCGCGACAGCTTCATGCGGGACGATCAGCGGATCATCTTCCGGCGTTGTGATGGACCAGTTGCTTCCGCCTGGATCAGTGACTCGCTGTCAACGGTCACGTTGAGCCATATTCGGAAGCTCTCGGCGCGAGGTCAGTTACTCAAGCTGGCTCGCCCGGCAAATCGCAATCTCAACGAGTCCGCGCTTCCTGCGAATGGAACGAATCTCAACGCAGGTTCAATCGGGATCCACGCGGGCTCATGAAGCGAGTCGCGTCATGACAATTGCGCGGCGACCGAGCTCCGCTTCAAGGCTGTGAGTTTTCGGTAGGCCGAAGGTATGGGAAAGAGGTCTGCTCGCGAGTGTCGAGGGGCCTTTGATGCGTGGTCGATAAGAGAAGAAACGTTGAACTCTTCTCGCACCGCCACAAAAGGAACTCCCATGCGATTTATCGGAGCAGACCTCCACAAGAAAAGTATCACTTTCTGTGTCGTCGAAAAACATCACGACACCATTCGCGTCGTCAAGAGGCAGAGACTCATGTGCTGTGAGATGCACCGCATCGAAGCGTTCCTGAAAGCGCACGCGCCGTATCAGCTCACGGTTGAAGCCACCATTGGATATGAATGGTTTGCCGGACTGGCGGAACAGTCGGCCGAACGTGTCGTGCTGGCTCATGCCGGCAAGCTGCGGGTGATTGCCGAAAGCACTCGCAAGACCGACAAGATCGATGCGTATGGCTCATCGCAAAAAAAGCGCAACATTGATATAGAGTCGAGTTGTTAGATTTGCGATAAGCCGCTCGCTATGAGCGAGAACGGTTATTCGACTTTGGAAATACGAGTGCGTGCCGTTGAGGC
>CAUZFZ010000193.1:0-17794 GCA_963579025.1 Planctomycetota bacterium
CGCCCGCATTGTTGCCTACGGGCACTTTTCGGCGATCAAGATGCTGCCTGACTATGACGGCCCACGGCCGGACCGCGACGACTTTGTTCCATTCGACGGGGACTGGCGAAAGCTTGATCGCTCATTCGACCAGTCGCTTTCACATGCCTTCCGGTGTGCTCTTCTGCTGGGCGGAGTCGACTGGATGGGCTGGGGCGGCTCAACATCACTGGCTCACGACGAGTCGGATATCGATCAAACCGTGACGGCGTACGCGCAGGCAATCGACTTGCTACGCGAAGACGGTTTCCCGGTGTAACCGGGGCGGCAATTGCCGGAAGATCCGCCCGGAAGGTCACTCGCCCGTTCCGCCCTGCCAGTCGTTCGTCTGGAACGGTGACGCCGGGAGTCCCGCACTATTGACCAGATTCGGATTGGCCAGTTTGTGCCAGCCGAAACGTACGTGCTCTGGTGCGGCGACACCCTCGGCACTGACGACAATCGACGTGCCATCGATTTCAGCCACCGCATCGACGAACTCGCCGCCCTCGCCAGCGACCTGGAATTCGCTCAGTGGTTCTCCGTCGCGCGACTTCAGCCCGTCTGCATGAGCAAACGTCAGTCGAACTTTTCCGTCGTCAACGCTCATCGACTTGTACAGTGGACCGGAATAGACAACATCTTTGCCGTATGTCTTTGCCAGAGCCCACGCGGCCAGTCGATTCCCCACATCCAGTTTGTTCTGGGGATGAATGTCCGCGACGTTGTCGACCAGGTCGGTGATGACGGCCATGCCTGTCTCCGGAATCTTCAGACTGGCCGCCTGTCCTTCCCACAGAGCGGGCAACTGACCCGGTTCGTAGCGACCGCCGCTCCACGGTGCGATCTGCACGAAGTAAAACGGCAGGGATGGCTGCCACGCCAGGCGCCAGCCTTCGATCAGTGCCTTCATGCGATCGAAGTAGGCCAGTCCGTTCTTCCGGATGACGTTTGTTTCGCCCTGGTACCAGATGGCTCCCTGGATGGCGAATGGCTGCAGAGGCGCGATCATGCCGTTGTACATGCCACCCGACTTGCCATCGGCGATCGTCCACGGCTCGATAGGAGAACCACCCCAGGAGCTGTTGATCAGACCAACCGGCACATCCAGTTCTTCGTGCAGCTTCTTTCCGTAGTAGTACAGCACAGCCGAAAACGCGGGCACGTTTTTCGGAGTGCAGACTTTCCAGTCCGCGACTACATCATCCGCCGGCTCCGGCTTCTGGACTTTCGGCACATGAAACAGGCGAACATGCGGGTGGTCCGCCGCTTCGATAGCCGCAGTGGCTCCGGTGGTTCGCGTCATCGGCCACTCCATATTGGACTGCCCCGAGCCGACCCACACCTCACCAATCAGAATGTCTTCCAGTTCGATGGTGTTGTTACCGGCAACCTTCATCGCGTGCGACTTGCCGTCCGCTTTCATCGCTGGAAGCGTGACCAGCCACTTGCCGTCGTCATTCGCCGTGGCTTCCGCTGAAGCCTCACCCAGCGTGACCGTGACTTTCTCGCCTGCATCGGCCCAGCCCCAGATCGTTAGCGGCACATCCCGCTGCAACACCATGTGACTGTCGATCACCGCTGGCAGTTTCACATCTGCGGAAGCCGTCCCCGGCAGGCCATGCAGGAGCGACACGGTCAGCGCTATCAAGGCGGTGAAAAACGAATGAGAGAGGCGGAGGGCCCGATCACTGAGCTGGAAACAGCGGCGATAGTGCATCACTGGATTGCCTTTAGCATGAGAAACGGGATTCATCGAACATACGGGTGAGACGTTGTGGTCGGAAATGCTATCGGCGGATGTGAAGCCGGGCACGCACACTGCGTATATTGCCAGAGAGAACTGGCGTGTGCGCGAGTATCCAACGGTGGACGAAGCTCGTGCATGTGCCTCCAAACAGCGTGTCGAAGCGATCTGGACGAGTCCGGGGTGATCCACCAGGCTGCGCCGTAATCATGGCACGAGTATTCCACCCACGACGATTGAGAATTCCCCGCAGTCGGCACATGGTGTCGCTTCTGCTGAGCTATCACCAGGCCATGCCGATTTGCGCGCATGACCGGCTGATCGATCTCTCCGAATTGGTCGAGGTCCGTCGGAACTCAGCCGTCAGGATCTCGTGGCCGGTGATCTTCATGAAAGCGTACTCCCTCGTGGGAGCCGCCAACCCGATATTGCGGCGATGGCATCAGGACTTTCCGTGGAAACACCAGGGTGAGTCGCCAGATGTCGTCCCGATGGTCGCCGTCACCCGACGGTACCGCGACGACGACTGGCTGTTTTTCGGACGCTTTGACAAGGCCGACCAGCGAGCACTCGACGAGTTGCAGACGCGGCTCGATCAGTATCAGACACATCCGGTCGAAATCGCTTTCCGGACCCAGAGGCGATTCAGCATGTACCCGCGATTCGTGCGTCGGCTGGTCTTCTGGGGCAAGATGAACCTGTCGGGCAACCGCCGGCTCAAACGGCTGGGGACATTTGGTCTGACAACCATATCCGGGGCCGGTGCCACGATTCAGATGCCACCCACGCCGAATACTTCAGCGATCACGTACGGGCCGATGGATGAAAATGAACAGAGTCTGGTCACGATCGCGTATGACCATCGGCTGATGGACGGCATGACTGTCGCCCGCCTCCTGCAGGAGCTGGACGACACGCTTCACGGGCCGGTGTTACAGGAGTTGCGTGAACTGGCTGGCTCATAAGGATCGTTCGATCATTAAGTGTCGCCTTTCGCTCCGCGAAAGTGCGTTCTTTCGCGGAGCGAAAGACGACAATGTGACACTTAATTCAAGGACGATCATAAGTCAGTTTTCTGGTGATCAGGGAGAATGATGACGGCATTGTCGGAAACCACGATCCGTGCCGTTGGCTGATCATGAGGCTCACGAAGTGAAAAAGAAGAGCACGCCACAGCCATCGGAATCGCCGTTGTTCGACGAAATCGAGGCGGTCCTGCGAAACAATCAGGATGCGACCGATTTCGAGATTCGCGAAGCGGTGAATCGCTGGTGGTCGACCGTCAGAACTGACGAATCGGAGGCAACGGATTCCGATGTGCAGCGCATCAGGTCCACGTTGGGCATATCGCAGACGAGTCGCAGGCCACATCAGAAGAAGCTGTTTGAGTAGAGCGGCGCTTACGAAAACCGCACGTCGCTCACCCCAGACGCAGGCGTCGATGATTCAACGGTTCTGATAGCTCCGTCGTGACCATGAATCGCGTGTTACGCTGCGTCAGCCCTACACGTGTTTGGTCGATGCCGACACCGCAATGCGGTAAATCGACGACAGTTCATCGGGGTTCGTCACGCAGGTATTCAGATCATTTAACAGGCCGTCCGCGAGGTTGTAGATCCAGCCGTGCACGGCCAGCTCCCGACCCTGGTCCCAGGCATCCTGCACAATGGTCGTGTGGCACACGTTGTAGACCTGTTCGATCACGTTGAACTCGCACAACAGCCGAAGTTCCAGTTCCGGATCATTGAGTCCGGTCAGCAGTTTCTCGTGCTTTTGCCGAACATCGCGAATGTGTCGCAACCAGTTATCAATCAGGCCCAGTTTGTTGTCCTGCATGGCGGCTTTAACACCACCACAGCCGTAGTGCCCGCAGACAATGATGTGCTCCACCTTGAGGTACGCAACTGCGTACTCAATGACGGACAGGCAATTGAAGTCACTGTGGACAACGACGTTCGCAATGTTGCGATGAACGAAAATTTCACCCGGAGCCAGCCCGGTAATCTGATTGGCCGGAACGCGACTGTCCGCACAACCGATCCAGAGAAACTTCGGGTTCTGCTGAGCCACGAGGTTTTCGAAAAACTGCGGGTCCGCAGCCTTTGCGGCCTCCGCCCATTTCCGGTTCTTCTCGGCCAGGTTTTTGAGCACCTGCATGTGTTCGATATTCCTTTCTGATCCACACGAGTACTACGCGCCGGGTGGGACACTCGGCGCTTCGGCGTCGGCGGGCTCATCCAGCGGCGGACGTTGAGGTCGATCGTTTCCAGGACCCGGTGCTTCTCCGGATCCGAATCCGCTGCTGCCGCCACGTGCTCCACCAAATTGACGTTGCTGCTGTGCAATGTCATCAAGATCCAATTCGGTCGGCTGACCCAGGAACGCCTGCCATTTTTCCAGTTGTTCTGCTGTAAGTACCGCCATCAACGACCCTGCAACGTCCGTAGTCAGTTGCTCGACCGCGTCTTCCTGACCGCCTTCCAGGGCCGCACGGACTTTGCTTTCGTGTGCTTCGATCTGGCCGTTGATCGAAACCTGCTGTTCGTCGGACAGCCCCAGTTCAGCCACGACAATGGGCTCGCGCAGTGCGGCTGGTCCGACATGCTGCAGTGCCAGTTGCCGTAGTCGCTGGAATGGGGCTTCCGGCAAAGTCTTCTCTAACACCTCCTGGATATCGGAATTCAGTTGAGTAAACAGCACGCGACGATTCTCCGCAGACATTTCGCGCAGAGTGCTGAAGTCCGGACGAGCCGCGTCCAGAGCAGTCTCCAATTCCTCAACAGTCTCTTTGCTCAGTTCAAGTTCCGCCTGGACCTCTGCTGATCGCGCGAACTGGCTCATCATCATGCCAACGGATGGCGAGCGGCGGCGACGCCGGTCGCCATCGCCCTGGTCTCCGCCGGGTGCGAAGGGGGCATCGGACATGCCAGGGGGCGAACCGGGAAAACCACGGGGAACAGCGTCCGCCGCGACACTGTCGACCAAATGCGACGCGGATTCTGACGTCCCGTATTGCTCCTGGGGTGCGTCGGGGGTGGTGTACCCGAGAAACATCGGGTCTTCCGAACCGGGTTCAATTATCAGGTCCACTTCGTACGACTTCAGCAGACTGAACCAGCTCAGACGAATCGTGCCCTCGAACGGTCCAGGTTCCAGAACGACTTCGGACGGAAATCCAGCAATGGACTCGCGCGCCTTGCTCAATGTTAGATATGCCGCTTCCTGCTCGGACTGTTTAACCACGGCCCGCAAAGCATTCAATGTGGAGCTGTAACCGAGTCTGCCATGTGCTTCGATACCGACGACAACCAGCAGAACGCCAATCATTCCCCAGACAATCGCACGCTCGACCGGTGAGCGATTTGCCTTTTTGCCCGAGGTCGTCGCATCCGATTCCTGACTGGAGTCGTTTGTTGCGCTCATCGAGGCATTCTCCTGCAAGCGGCTATCATTCGGCCAACGCCCGGAGCGAGCATCAATTTCCGACTGATCTGTCGTCATGATGCTCGGGCAAACAGCAGCGAGTCAACCATCAACATCGCTACGCGATCCAATGGCCTCATGCCCCGGTCAGCTCGCAGTCTCAAGCGGGACAGTGACTGTGATTGTCGTGCCCTCGCCGAGCTGGGATTGCACGTCCAGCGAACCGTTCAGAAAACGCATCCGTTCGCGGGCCAGAAACAGTCCGAGACCCTTCACTCCCAGTGGGTCGACTGGCGGCGAAAAGCCGCATCCGAAATCTTCAACCTGGATCGTCAGATCGTCGGATGTTGTTAATCGACGCAGGATGGCCCGCTTCGATTCGGAATGCTTAACGACGTTGTGAAGCAGTTCGCGAACAACGCGAAACAGAATTGACGCCTGCTCGTCGCCGATCTCGGCATTCGTGGCGTGGTCATCAATTTGCAGTTGCAGGTCTATGCCAGCCTGCAGTTTCAGTTTGTCCGCCAGCCATTCGAGCGCCGGCCAGAGCCCCAGCTCATCGAGCGGAGGTGGGTTGAGCTCGAACATCAGCTCGCGCGTCGAATCGATTGTTCGTTGAATCAACTCCGCAGTTGACTCAAGCAACTCAGAACAATCCTCAGAAACATGCTGTCCCAACTGGCCCAGTTGAATTCGGGCGAGCGCGAGATTCTGTCCGACATCGTCGTGCAGTCCCGCGGCGATCCGTCGGCGTTCATTGTCAGACGCGACATCCAGTTCAGACGCCAGCTTCTGCAGGCGGGACCGGTAACGATTCACCTGGTCGGATGCCTTGCGACGTGCTGAAACGTCTTCCGAGATTCCCGCGATCCGAAGCGTGTGACCGTGCAGGTCGCCAACCGGAAACGCACGCTCGTGAATCCAGACCACGCCGCCATCCGGCCGCACAACACGGTACTCGATGTCCCATCCGTCGAAAGTGGAGTCAAGCTGTCGCCAACATTCATGGACCAGAGAACGATCCTGCTGATGCACGATGTACCGCCAGCCGTCGGGGTCGTCGTAGGCAAGATCGGGGGCGAGACCAAAAACCGATTCGAACGCCGGGTTCAGATAGAACAGACGCCCGGAGGGCGCGTCCGCCATCCAGCAGACGTCGCGGCAATGTTCAGCCAGCTCGCGATACCGGTCATCGGACTCCCGCAGAGCAACATTCGCAAACTCGATTGGACTTAGTTCCGCGACGAGAGATTCAATCCTCATGAACAAAACCCTGTCTGTGCTGGACGCGGCCCGATGATCCAATGGGGTCAGATCATGGGTGAGAATCTCGAAATTGGCAACAGTTGATCCGGAACATCCTGCGTTCCGCAAACAGACCACGTAACGTCGGACAACTGGTCCGAGCGGGTGCGACGAGCCAGGGGTAGCAAACATTGCCCGTTCCAGACAGAATGCCCGCTTCCTCATAATCCAGGCGGCACGGCCGCCAGGTGACGGATGTCCCATCCCCCGCCCTTAGTGTTAGAGAGAACCGGATTTATGGCCAAAGAAGAGGCCATTGAAGTTGAAGGAACTGTTGCCGAAGCACTGGCCAACACTCAGTTTCGTGTGGAACTGGAGAACGGTCATATGGTGCTGGCTCACGTCGCCGGAAAGATGCGCAAGAACTTCATCCGCATCGTGCCGGGTGACCGCGTGAAGGTCGAGGTTTCACCTTACGATCTGAATCGCGGACGCATCGTGTACCGCGAACGCTGAGCTGAATTCACGCCCCGCCTGATTTCCCGCCGACTGTCCCGCCTGATTCCATTTCCTCCGTCCCTTCGTTCGATTGAGTCATGACTCAACAGACCGGGTCCGCAGAGGCCGAGGTATTACTGTTTACCGACGGAGCCTGCAGCGGCAACCCGGGGCCCGGGGGCTGGGCGTGCGTTTTGCGCCATGTCAAAACGCAGACCGAAAAGGAACTGTCCGGAGGAGCGGCACACACAACCAACAACCAGATGGAACTGCAGGCTGTCATATCGGGTCTGGAAGCTCTGAAACGACGGACGCGTGTCAACGTGATTACAGACAGCAAGTACGCCATGCAGGGGTGCACGCAGTGGCTGCCCGGCTGGAAGCGCAACGGCTTCAAGCGACGCGAGGGAAAGTCGCTGAAACCGCTGAAGAATGAAGACCTGTGGCGGCGGCTGGACAAACTGCTCGAGCAACACGTGGTCACGTTTACGCACGTGAAGGGCCACAGCGGGCATCCCGAAAACGAGCGCTGCGATGAACTCGCCGTCGCCGAGACTGAGAAGTTCAAGTAGCCGCCTCGCTCCGCAGGACGAACCAGCAAGCCGCGAGCGATCATCCCGCGTCGCTGCTGACGACGTGCGGGCTGCTATCTGCTCCACAGTCGTTGCTTGCGATCAATGCACCTGGCGAGAGAGATCGCGACTTTGCGAACCTGTAGCAGGCAGTCCATGTCGATGGGTTGCCGCCACATTCGACTCGGTCTGGGGACAGGGGTATGGTTTCGCCGACTTCAGAGGTCTACACTGGAAACAGCACACACCGGCGTCCATTGGATACCAATCCGCGAATCAGGAAGGCACAACAACTCTTGGCTGAACCCAAACGCGAACAGCTCAAAGTTTCCAATCAGAGGGCCATTCTCGCTGGTGTCTTCGATTCAGACGACCGCGACCGCAGCGAGCATCCGCTGGAAGAACTGCGAGGACTCGTCGAAACCGCCGGTGTCGAAGTCGTGGGCGAGATGACTCAAATGAGGCACACGCCGCACCCGGCCACACTGATGGGTTCGGGCAAGCTTGAAGAGCTGAAACTCCTGGTCGAGTCGCTGGATGCTCAACTGGTCGTGTTCGACAACAACCTCAGCCCAAGTCAGGGCCGCAACATCGAGAAGGCACTCGACACGGTTATTGTCGACCGCAGCGAGCTGATTCTCGACATCTTCGCCAGTCGGGCTCGCACACACGATTCGAAGCTGCAGGTCGAACTGGCCCAGTTGTTGTACTTCCGTCCGCGATTGAAGCGGTTGTGGACTCACCTTGAGCGTATCGAAGGGGGTGTCGGAGCTGGTCGCGGACCTGGTGAAAAGCAGCTTGAAACCGACCGCCGGCTGGTGGATCGCCGCATTGCCGACCTGAAGCGACGCCTGAAAGCTGTCGAAAAGCACCGCGGCCGCATGGTGGCTCAGCGAAGCGAGCACATGACCGTATCACTCGTCGGCTATACGAATGCGGGTAAGAGCACGTTGCTTAACGCGTTGACCGGATCGGACGAGTACGTGGCGGATCAGTTGTTTGCGACGCTGGACACGCGGACGAGACGTTGGACCGTTCCGGCCTGGGGCGATGTCCTGCTCAGCGACACGGTCGGCTTTGTCCACAACCTGCCGCATCATCTGGTTGCGTCGTTTCGTTCGACATTGGAAGAGGCCCGCCACGCGGACCTGCTGCTGCATGTTGTGGACTCATCGCACCCGGACGCCGAGCACCAGATTGAGACAGTGAACAACGTACTCGACGAAATTGGCGTCGAGCATTCAAACACGCTGCTCGTCTTCAACAAGTGCGACGCCGTTGAAGATCGATCGCTTCTGGACGTGTTGCGACTGCAGCACGAGTCCGCGGTTGCAGTCAGCGCTGCAACCGGCGAAGGCATTGACCGTCTCGCGTCGGTCGTCGGAGGACTGCTGGGCAACGGGTACGTTGATGTCCGAGTTGAGGCACACGCTGGCAACGGGAGGCTAATCCACTTCCTCGCCGAGCACGCCGAGGTCACGGCAACCGAGTACGAGGAATCACAGGCATTCTACGATTGCCGCATCGCCCGACGTCTGCTGCCGAAGCTTGAAGAATTCGACGTCGCGCTGACTGGACCGGGAGTCTTGCCCGAAGCGGAAACTCTCTCGTCGGACATCCTTGCTGACTCTGCATAAGGCGTGCGGTGAGGGACCGACCAGCCGATGCTATTGTGGAAAAGCAGAGTCTGATACCAGCACGTCGTCGCCAGCGTGAGTCCAAAGGCACTGTGTGTGTGACATCGGACTGACGCCCCCAGCTACGTCGTGCCGTCGCTTCGCGACTCAAGCTGTGAAACTCACTCGAGCACCATTTCGAGTGCAATCAGCAGTTCCTCGATCCCCGTTCGTTCGTCGTCAGAATCGTCGTCTGCCGAGTCCGTGCCCTTTCCACCGTCCAGGGTGTCGACGCCACTGTGCCCAACCAGTAGGTCGTCGCCGACGCGACCTTCGAGACGATCGTCGCCGCCGTCGCCGTGCAGCGTGTCGTTGCCGCCGTGGCCCACCAGGACATCGGAGTCGTCGCCACCGGACAGTTCGTCGGTGCCGCCGCCACCGAACAGCGTGTCGGCTCCGGACTCGCCAAACAGGTCGTCTGACGAGGGACCGCCCAGCAGCCGGTCGTTGCCACCTCCGCCGTGCAGGACATCGTTTCCACTCGCGCCAATGAGCGTGTCGGCAAATGCCGTCCCGATGATGGTGTCGCTGCCACCACGTCCGCGGATGCGAATCGGGTACTGGTAGGCGCTTGCGTCGATGTGGTCGGGACCAAAGCTCCCGAACAGAATCAGCACCATGCGTTCGGACACGACGTCTCCGTCGATCGAACCGTCCGCGTCCAGAGTCACTGACAATCCGGACATGGACGTCCCGATGGTTTCGATTCGGAAGTCCTTGCCGAGTCCGCCGTCGATCGTGTCGCTGCCCTGTCCGCCGGTGAGTGTGTCGCGGTCTGCACCGCCAACCAGACTGTCGTTGCCTGCGTCGCCAGCGAGGTCGTCATTCCCGTCCAGACCGACCAGGTGGTCGTTTCCGTCTCCCCCGCGCAGGACATCATCGCCGGCACCGGCCTGCAGCGTGTCATTTCCGAGTCCGCCCTTCAGGTAATCACCGTCGGCGTCGCCAACAACGAGGTCATCACCCAGTCCGCCGTCCACGCGGTCGCGGCCGTCGCCACCTTTAAGATTGTCGTTGCCGGAACCCCCGTGAAGACTGTCGTTACCACCGTGACCGAAAATGAGATCGTCGCCACCCTGTCCATAGAACTGATCATCGCGCGAGCCGCCAATCAGCGTGTCGTCGCCGTCGTGACCAATGATGCGTGTCCTCACGGAAAGCTGAGACGCATCAATCCGATCCGGTCCGTCGCTGCCATGAATCTCGACAACCGAATTCATGATGTCGACGAAGTCGGAGCCGGACAGCGTGACGTCTCCGCTGACGTGCACGGTGTAGCGGTCTCTCCCGGTGCTGCCCGTCACGCGGTCGTTACCGTCGCGGGCCAGGACCGAATCGTCTCCGTCGCCACCGTTGAGGTGATCGCGGCCGGATTCACCGTCCAGCGTGTCATCGCCTCTGCCGCCGTGCAGATCATCTGCATCAGACGGATGGAGATCGGAGCCCGTCCCGTCGCCGCCGTAGAGCAGGTCGTCGCCGTCGCCGCCGCGCAGTGTGTCATTGTGCTGATCGCCTCGCAGCGTGTCGTGACTGCTTCCTCCATCAAGCAGGTCATCTCCCTCGCCGCCGTTTATTGCATCATTTCCTTTGCCGCCCAGAAGCGTGTCGGCACCAATGCCACCGCTCAACGAATCCGGACCAGTGTTACCAAGCAGTTCATCACGCCCGCCGCCGCCGTCCAGTGTGTCAGCACCACGACCAGCGGTCAGTCGATCATGTCCCGGACCCCCAAAAAGCACGTCCGGCTCGTCGCCTCCAAAGAGACGATCGTTCCCGAAACCACCATCAAGGGTGTCTGCTCCAGCGCCGCCCGAAAGCCAGTCTGTTCCGTCCCCGCCGTCGAGCCGGTCCTTTCCAGTGCCGCCATCCAGGCGGTCTCCCTGCTTACCACCATCGAGCGTGTCCGATCCGAGTCCGCCAGCGAGGCGATCTCTACCGTCTCCGCCCGACAGCAAGTCGTCGCGTCGACCGCCCGTGAGGGCATCATTGCCGCCGTGTCCGTACATGGTGACGGGATAAATCCACAGTCCCGAGGCATCGACTGTATCCGCGCCGTCGCTGCCGTTGATGACCAGATTCCACCGGTTCATCAGACTGAGCGGCACGGAAAGCAGAACCGTCGTTTCTTCCCCGGACTCGCGAGCGACTTCAACCGCGCTTCCCGTCCCGCGGACAAACACGGGGTCGGAGCCTGCCTCAAGCTGGATGCGGTACTCAGGTCCGGAGATGGTCAGCCGCGTGTCCCCCGCTTCCAAAGTGACGGAGCCCGCGTCCGCGGCAACGGCCGTCCAGCCCGCGTCCAGCAGCACGACATCCTCTGCATCACCGAGCACATCAACCCGCCCGGACTCATCCGCCTGAGCCGCCGCATCGGCGGGCGACAGACTGAGCGTGTTGGCTCCGTTGCCGGTCAAATCGATGACGGTTGTCAGTAACAGCCGCTGTTCCGCCGGCTCGATGGACGTCGCCCGGCTCGCTCGTCGGCGTCGTTTCGGTTGCTGGTTTCGCTTGAACATTGTGTGCCAGTCCGTTGGCTGTCTGTGATTCGCTGTTCAGAGACCGGGCCATTTACGCTGAGACGCACCCTACTCCTGTTCATTACCCGCTCATCGTCGTCAACCAGTCAACGTCTGACTGCCCGCAGTGACGTCACAGCGAGAACAGCGAACTCCAGTCGAACGACAGGGCGTCGTCGATCAGCTCGGGGGTGTCCGCGAATTCGTTGTCGCCGGCTCCACCTGTGACCGTGTCGTTTCCAGGGCCGGCCAGGATCGTGTCGTTATCGGGACCGCCGAGGACACGGTCGTCGCCCTCGCCTGCGTCGATGACATCGTTGCCCGCCGCGCCGCCGATCACGTCGTTGCCTGCCTCGCCGGACAGGACGTCGTTCCCGCCATGGCCGCGAATGAAGTCGCCACTGTCGCCGCCCGCGATGTTGTCGTTCGCAGCGCCGCCGAGCAGGGTGTCAATGCCGGCTCCACCACGCAGTGTGATCGGCTGCGTGCGGGCGGATGCGTCGATCAGGATGCCGCTCGTCGCGCGGTCGGATACCGAGACTGTCCGGATCGTGAGCGCGTCCTCGAAATCGTCTGAGCCGAGCCATCCCGTGAAGCCGGTGTCGGTCACCGTGACGTGGCTCAGAATCTCCTCAAAAACAAAGTCGCGGCCACGGCCTCCGTTGAAGGCGTCGTTGCCATTACCGCCGCTCAGCCAGTCACCGCCGTTGTCGCCGAACAGGTCATCGTTTCCGAATCCCCCCCTCAGCGTGTCGGCATCATCGCCACCTCGAATGAAGTCGTTGCCATGATCACCATGCAGCCGGTCGCGGCCGGGGCCCCCGTACAGCCGGTCGTTGTCCACACCGCCATCGAGGACATCATTTCCCTCGCCACCGTACATTCGATCCAGGCCAAACCCTCCGGAGAGTCTGTCCGGCCCATTGCCGCCGTCGAGAAGATCGTCGTCCTGCCCGCCGTCGAGCACGTCAGCACCGTCGTTTCCGAACAGGTTATCGTTGCCCTCACCGCCGATCAGCGTATCCGCGGCCGGAGTGCCGAGGATCGTGTCGTTGCCACGACCGGCATCGATCAGTAGCGGGTGCGGATAAGCGGACGCATCAATCAGATGCCTGTGCCGCTGGTCGCCTGATTCAATCAGACCGGTCAGACGCAGTGGCTCGATCAGCGTGTCGGAGCCGAGTCCGGAAACTGATCCGTCAGCCCTGACCGTCAGCCGGTGGAGTCCGGACGTGACATCCTCAGACTTGTTAAATCGCTCCACACGCTCGTCCGACCCCTCGCCGCCATCCAGCGTGTCGTTGCCGATTCCACCGCTGAGAGAATCGTCATCCGCTCCGCCGGAGACTCGATCCGCGCCGATGCCGCCATTGAGTTGGTCATTGCCCGCACCGCCATCGAGCGTGTCGTTTTGTTCTCCGCCTTCGAGCGTGTCGTTGCCCGTCCCGCCGTTCAGCACGTCGTCATCCTGCCAGCCATCCAGGTGATCGTTGCCGGCACCACCGTTAAGTGTGTCGTTCCCGCGGTAACCGATCAGCACATCGTGGCCACCGCTGCCCAACAGCAGGTCGTCGTCGCCGCCACCGTCCAGTCGGTCGTTGGCTCCACCGCCATTGAGTGTGTCGTTGCCCTGCCGCCCGAAGAGCGTGTCGTTCTGTCCGAGGCCGCTGATGCTGTCGTGGCCCCGACCGCCGTCAATGTGATCCCGCTGCATGCCACCGATGAGCACATCGTCGCCGCCGAATCCAAAGATGCGGACGGGCACTGTGACGCGACTGGCATCAATGATGTCGTCGCCTTCGCTTCCGAAGATTTCCGGCACGCTGTCGTCGCCATCAATCAGCAGGTCACTGTCGGTGAGCCTGACACGTCCGCGAACGAACAGAACTCGAATGTCTCTCGGATCCGCAACGACGGTGTCGCTGCTGTCGCGCGCGATTCGGTCGTCGCCTCCCTCACCGTTGAGAGAATCCGCACCCGGGCCTCCATCCAGCGTGTCTCTGGACGAGCCCTCGCCGCCGCTCAACGTGTCATCGCCGGAGCCACCTTCGAGCCGGTCCCGAGATCCGCCGCCGTTCAGAATGTCGTCACCGGCATTGCCCGCGAGCGTGTCTTCACCGCTTCCGCCGTCGAGCGCATCATTCCCGCCGCCGCCAGACAGTTTGTCCTCGCCAGTGCCTCCCTCCAGAGTGTCGTCGCCACTGGTACCGAGCAGCGTGTCATTCCCGGCATCCCCCTGCAGCAGGTCATCACCCGTTCCGCCGTTGAGCTGGTCACTTTCGTCGCCGCCGGAAAGCTCGTCATTGCCCGGGCCGCCGCGAATGCTGTCGTGCCCGTCTTCGCCCTGCAGAGTGTCGTCACCCCGGAGTCCGTTGATCACGTCGTTGCTGCCGCCGCCAAAAATCACATCACTGGCGACGCCACCAATGATCGTGTCCGGACCGTCCGTTCCGCGGATCAACAGGCGGCGCGTGACCTGACGCGCATCAATGCTGACACCTTCGCCCTCGGCAATGATCTCCAGCTCGGCCGCCGCTTCTCCCTCAGCAGTCGATTGCGGTCGAAAGGACGACACCGGCAAATCGCTGTCGGTCAGCACGACCGAACCGCTCACTCGCAGAACCGGTCGCTCGCCATTGGCCTCATCAACCTGGTCGATTGTGGTTGTGGATAAGAAGACGTCGTCGCCGTCCTCACCGTGGATGGTGTCCGCATCCTCTCCGCCATCGAGCGTATCGTCGCCGGGACCGCCGAGCAGTGTGTCGTTGCCCGCTCCACCATCGATCGAATCCGCGCCAGCCTGGCCATTCAATGCGTCGCGTCCTCGACCACCAGCAATCCGATCGTCGCCGCTCCCACCAAAGACCTGATCGCTACCGCCACCGCCGTCAATGTCGTCGCTGCCGCCCCCACCGTGAATCACATCGTTGGCACCAACGCCGCGCAAGGTGTCGTCGCCGTCGTCTCCGAAGAGTGTGTCATTTCCGCCAAGGCCCGAGATCAGGTCGTTGCCGGAGCCCCCGAGCAGGCTGTCGGTGTGGCGACCGCCCACCAGAGTGTCGTCACCTTCCCCACCGATGATCTCGACGGGGTGATTGAGGGCGGAAGCGTCAATCCGGTCGGCTCCCGGCGAGCCAAGAACGCGCAGCAGCGCACCGGGCGGGATGCGTGGAATTGAGTCGCCTGCAAGAGTCACGTCACCGGCGACATCGATCTGAAAGATGTCGGCCGCATCTCCGTCGTGCCGGTCGCCTGTGTCCAGAAGCAGTTCGTCCTGGCCGTCACCGCCCACGTAACGATCGCGACCGTCCCCGCCATCCAGTACATCGTCGCCGCCGTTGCCGACCAGCGTATCATTAAGCGTGCCACCGATCAGCGTGTCGTTCATTCCGCCGCCGCGGAGCACGAGCCTCGTCAATGTGTAGCCGCTGGCATCGATCCGGGTGGGAAACCCCGAGCCAATCAGTTCCACGATGGGCAGCGGTTCACTCAGTTGATCGGTCCCAACGCCGGTCAGCCCGTCGTCGGTCAGACGCAGCACATCCGTGCTTCCCCTGGTCGAAGATTCGCTGCGCCGGTCGTTGCCAGTTCCACCTTCGAGAGTATCGTCGCCCTCGTCCCCGCCGAGTGTGTCGTTACCGCCCTGACCGCGAATCAGATCATCTCCCGATCCGCCTCGGAGCACGTCCGGGCCACCGCGACCTTCCAGCCGGTCATTGGCTCCGCCACCTTCCAGCGTGTCTCCCAGAGGGCTGCCGATCAGACGGTCCTTGCCGCCGTGTCCCATCAAGTGCACCGGCAGCGAATACCCGGACGCGTCGATCCGGTCGCCGAGGGCCGTGCCATGATAAACCAGCACGATGGGGTCGTTACCCGCATCATCGCCGCGCAGCACTGACATCGGCGCCGCAAAGAGCACGAACTCATTCTGAATCAGCTCGAGTCGATCGGTACCCGCGTCTTCCGTGAAGACAACCGGTCCACCCTGGGACAGAAATGACCCAACCAGCAGCTCGAAGCTCACGTCCCTGTGGATTCGCAGCGTGATGTCTGGCGCGTCCGGGTTAAGGCTCTCCTGTCTTTGAAACGTGACAAACTCCGGGTCCGCCGAGACGGCTTCCCAGCCATACTGGAGCAGCACCGTGCTTTGCTCATCGCCGATGACATCCAGCTCACCGTTTTCGTCGGCAAGTTCCGCCGCGCGGGCCGGAGTCAGCCTCAAATCGGACGTGTTGCCAATGAGGTCCACCGTGGCCGCCAGCAACACGCGTTCTTCGACGGATTCAACAGCAGTCCATCCGCCCGTCCGCTTCCGCCGCCGTTTCGCCAGTCGTGACGGAAGAAACGAGGTCGACAACGACCCCAGCCATGACGTGTGTCGAAATGTGTCCTGCGGCGTCTGCTGAGACATGGTTCCGTCCAGTTAATCCACAGGGGGGCGTGCCGATCCTCTTCGAGCTGTATCGACCTGTACCGGTTGTGACGTCCAGGCAAAGTGGAGTCGCCCTGCCGAATCTGTCCAGAACAGCGCAACAGCGTCGAGTTTCTGATAATCCCGTCTGCCCGTAGACACCCCATGCGACACGCCGAAATCCGGACCGGCCGGGACCAGAGGCCGGTCAGTCCGTGCGCTTCAGATTGGCAGCGATTCGGATGCGGATTCGAATCGATACGGTGTCTGGGTCCTGGCCCGGCAGGATGACTGGGAGGCGGGGTCGCGCTGGGAGCAGGCGGAAAGGGTGCAGTGCCGCGCGATCGCAATCGAGATTGGACCAGACAGTCAGACGCCCGGGACAAGTCCTACTTCGCTTTCGGCGCGAAACTCTCCGGTGTCAGCTTCGCGCTCGTCCACTGGGAGTCGGAGAGGGAACCGGTGGGCTTCGGACGGTATTCGCCGATGAAGCTGACGTTCGTCTTCGCAGGGATGTCCTGCTCGTGTCCCGTCAACGACAGCATTGCGTTCACCATCAACCGTCGCAGGTCTTCGCTGAGCCAATCCAAAGACGCGCCCGCCGTCGTGGCGAACGATCGGCCCTGCCTGCCCGATGGTGCGGTGTAGGTCTTGAACCAGGCCCACGGCATGCGGACGTCTTTGCGATCATCTTTCACGGGAGGATCGGTGGGCTTCAGCCCGGAAAGAACCTGACCGTGAAACAGCACGACGTCATCCTTCGTCAATCGCTTCACTGAGTTCACATCGGTGCGGCAGAAGATCGTATCAGCGACGCCACGCAGCACGGGATGATCGCCATGCGTCCTGGCGACATGTGCCAGCGTGGCTTCCTTTTGAAACTTGCCGTAATGAGCGATCCACGTGTCACCCAGAATCTGCTGCCCGAATCCGCCAAGCCATTCCTGACTGCGGAAATCCCAGTTCCTGTACGGACTCGGACTGTTCGGCGAATATCGAAACGCGTGTGTTGCGTTACGAATTCCCAGTACCGGCTTGCCCGCGTTGACGTAGTCCACGATGTGTTTCATGTCCGCGTCCGGCAGCTCGCGGAACCGAGCAAAGATCACCATCAGGTCGGCGTCATCCAGTGCGGACAGGCCAGGGATGTGATCGCTCTTATTGGGATTAATCAGCCCGGTTGCGGGGTCGATCGCAAACAGCACGGTGCAGCGAAATCCATGATGTCGAGCAAGGATCGCGGCAAACATGCTCATGCCTTCTTCGGAGCGGTAATACTCTTCGCCCGTCACGAATACGATGTGCTGCCCCTTGCCGAGACCGTCTCCACCTTCGATCCGCAGAAACGGCTCAGCCGCAGTGCCGACCGCGAACAACTGAAGCCACACAAGAGCAGAGAGAACGCGATAACTGGTCATGGAGAACTCCGCAGTCCGACAGGAAACACGGCGATGACGAGGGACAGACGCTGTGTCTGGACGAGTCCGAAACTAATGGGTCCATCTGGGTTTGTCATGGGTTTGGGTTCGTATTGGTAGGCTTCCGGATTTCCTTGAGGGAGGTATCCACGCATGGAAGACCGGGAGCTTTATCAGCCGGTTCTGTGTCTGGACTCACCTTGGACCGTGTCACAGGTTGAGCTGAATTCGGATGCCGAAGAGGTTCGGATTCATGTCGCCCATCCACGT
>CAUZFZ010000194.1:0-17714 GCA_963579025.1 Planctomycetota bacterium
ACAGGCACGCGACCCGATGAGTCAGCTCAAAGCCAGTCGCACCAGCCCCATCGTCCGAGCAAAACCCTCCTCACTCCGCTCTGAGCCCCAAAATCCCCGAGGAGACAGACCGTCCGGGAATTGCTGAACGGGGAACACCATCTGGATGCCCATGATGTAATGCTCGTAGTCTCGCAGCGGCAGGAACGAAGCGGAGTTTCGTGACTGCAGAATCGCCAGCACAAACACGGTGGACAGCAGCACGGAATTGAGTTGCACGACCAGCAGTAAACCCGCCGCGGTTGTCGCCCAGCCCGGTATGGCCAGTTCCGTAAAGAAACGGATCGCGACAACAACCGCGATCCCAATGGCCGAAAGCAGTGCCGTTGCCGCGCTCAGCATCAGCATTCTTACACCGACAACATCGCTGAATACCGAAATCGCACTCAGCCCGTGAATGACCAACGACACGAAACTCATCTTCGAACGGCCGCGAAATCGCTCTCCGCGGTCAATCGGAATTGCACTTGTCGGCAACCGGAGCTTGAACACGGTTGCCGCATAGTGGTTCCAGAGTTCCGCACCGCCCACAAGCCGTCCCAGCAATTGACTCGGAATAACACTGAAGTTTCCGACATCCACACGTCTGCCGGTCAGAAGCAGGTGAAGCACCTGGAACAGGCGGTAAAACAGACGAAAAATGAGTCCTTCCGAGCGACGATTCCTCGCCGCGAAGACAATCGTTTGCCCACCTTGTCGCTCGCATTCGGCCATCAGACGCGGGACATCACGTGGGGCGTCGTCACCATCACCGTCCATGACACAGACTCTACGGCAGGTGCGACTGGCATGCAGATAGGTCAGTCCAATTGCAATGGCACGCTGGTGACCGACATTCCGGCGCAATCGCAATACCTCGACTTGTCTGAGGTGCTCGAAGGGCATGGATTGCGACGACAGGCATTCCTCATCGGCTGAACCGTCGTCAACAAACAGAACTGACACGGCTGTGCAATTCATCGTTGCGACGGCCGAATCGATACCGGAGAGCAGGACTCGGGCCGATTCCCAATCGTTGTAGATCGGGATGCAGAAGATGACATCGTCACCAGAGAATTCGTCCAGAGGGATCGTCGTCATTTTGCGAGTTCCCGTTTACGCACGTTGATTCGTGCCTGCAGAAGCGTCAGGCCGACCAGGATTCCGATGGTCGTCCAGCTCAATATTGTGAGTTGGGGGAAACCGAATGGGCGATATGTCAGGCGTACATGATTCTTGCCACCCGCCAGCGAAACCACGCGGAAAATGAACGCACCCGGATTCACTGTTACTGACACACCATTCACCATTGCTGACCAACCAGGCGCCCAACGATCTGTGACAAGTAGAAACCCCTCTTCGGGTGCTGTGCAGGAGAACTCAAGAACGTCGGGCGTGTACTCAATCAGGTCGACCGGAATCCGTTGGGCCACAGGCAGCCGACCCACGATCGACTCCGCAGCGATCGCCGCGGAATCTTCGTCGGAATCTTCGTCGGAATCTTCGTCGGAATCTTCGTCGGAATCTTCGTCGGAATCTTCGTCGGAATCATTCGCTAACTCGTCCGGGCGGTGAATCACGACCGACAGTTTTCCCGTTCGGTGAACTCCTTCGCGGTAGGCCAGAAAGTTTGACTTGCGGGTAGCGATTTCAGGAACTGCTGACCGAGCTGCGAACCAGAACCGGTCCTCTGAACACACCAGCTCCGACAAAACCGGATCGGATGCCCAGGCTTCGTGCAGAGAATTCCTCAGTGGCTGGTACCCGTGCAGAATCGGCCGTTTCAGTGGCAGGTTCTTATTCGAGGTTGAATTACCAAACGATCCGTCATTCACTCTGGCGAATCCTGGCAAGTCGAGATTGGATCTGTGCTCGGCCGCAATCGTCGCCCATTGATCACTGGCCCTGGAACTTCTCGTCGACATTATTCCCTGTGTCAGGAAGCAGCCCAATACCAGATCCACAACGACGAACAGCACTGCCAGTCGAGGCCACGACAGGGAACATCTCTGCGGAGATGAGAACCGGAATGCCAACCAGACGACACCTCCCCAACACAGGGCGACGTGAAGATCGGCTAACAGACGAGACTTGTGAATGGATTCGACTGCAAGCAGCAGCGCTCCGTAAGCAGAGGCGGCCAGGCAGGCGAGAGCGATGGCCGACACGCGAATCGCTTTCACCGGGCAGGACTCCGCTGTCGCTCCGTCGTCACGCTGATTCCGAGCCTTGATCAAGTTCGAACAGTCACGGCTGGCTTCGGCGGCAAGAATGGTGATGACGAAAACCAGATAGCCACGAAACATCGAGGCGTGTCGGAAATAGCGTGTCGGGGGACACAGGTCATAGAGCCACCCACGGATGGGCAGGGCACGTCCCATCGCGCATCCGATTGCCAGTAACCCCAACACGACCAGCCACCAGCGCCAGCGATCTCGCGGCTGGAGTACCACTGCAAGCACGGCGAGCCAGACAGGCACAGCACCCACATACACGCTGATCGAAGTCACGTCGTCGCCCGCCCAGAATGCCGATCGATGTCTCGCCACATGCGGACTGGCGAGTGACGCCAGCGCCGCCGGATGCAATGCGTTTGATTCGACCGCGACCTCTCGCGGCATAAGGACCGGAACGCGATGAGAATCCGGCGGTCTCTTTCAGAAATCCGACGTAGGTCGGACTGAGGACGACCAGTCCGGTGGCGACAAGCAATGCGATCGCCGCGCATCCAAAAATACCGTGACTGAGGCGATTGCCCGGTCCGCGGTCGCACTCGAATGCTGTTGAGGCCGTCTCGGCCGGGCTCGAAGGCATCGAACAGGCGATCCGTCCGATTGCCCAGAACAGCACCATTCCACCGTTAGCGACGACGATTCCCGGGTAGCCCGCCAGTGCCGAAAGCCCCCAGATGGCGCCCGCCTGTGTGGCAGCCATAAATGACCGTGTTCGCAATGACACGTCCCATCGCCAGATAATCCACGGCAGGAACGACCAGGCATGTATGAAACTCGTGTGACTGGCATGTCCCGTGTAGAACCCGGACAGCATGAAACTCGCACTTGCGAGAAAACAGCCCCAGGGCGGAGCGTTCAGCGACCGCGTCAGGAACAGCATGCCGACGCCACCCAACAGCCAGATGAAGAGCCAGTACAGGTTGAAACCGGATTCCGTTCCGCCAGTCAAAAACCCGAACGCAACGCAGATGGGTGAAAACGCACCATATTGCGGATCGCAGCCATCGGGAGATCCGGCATTAGTCCACGGATTCCACAGAAGGAGACGACCCGCTTGAGCGAAGTCGGCAACGAGCATCTGGGCCGGTGCAAAGAACCCATCAGCGTCCCACGTTACGTGCCGGACGCCTGTCAGGAGCTGCACGTTTACGAGGGCCAGCAGAACGACCAGACCCGAAAGCATGGCGATGGTCGAGTATCTTCCGTGACATTCCAGCACTCGCCACCGCATCAAGACCATTCCCTGGCATCACGCCGACATGAACTGACCCGAATCGGCGAGGAAACAATCCTCGCGCGGATTCCAAGTAGCAGCGGCCCGCGATCCTGGCAATATCATTGCGGTATCCCCCGCCTTGGAATGGGCAGCCCGCAAATCGTCCTGCGCATCCGAACCGAGAACCACCACAAGCTTCCTCAGGCCCGCTGCCTGATTGAGGTTGTGCGTGCTTGTCGTTTGGCTTCGTGCGTCGAGTCCCACTTGCAAAAAAACGACATTTCGTCGTTCAGACTCAGGCCATGAACTGTTCGATCGCACCCGTCTGATGCATCTTCTTGCGCGACATATCAAGATCCAGATCGCCGTAGTGTTCGATCGGGTTGCCATAGGCGTTGAGCAACGTCGTATACCAGTTGCTCAGTGTCTTATGCCCTTCAGTCGCGTGGAACGGCAGACGCGTATAGCGACAGGCAATATCCAGTTTGGATTTGTTGCCCGTCATGACCACCATCGGCGCTTCGGTATCTGGCCCGTGGTGACCGGCTCCTGTTTCGGGGAAGTAGATGATCGTCGTATTGTCGAACATTGTGCCGTTGCCTTCGGGAACGGCTTTCAGCTTCGCAACCATCTTCGCCACCTGAGCCATATGACTGGCCTTAACAATGTCTCTGAGCTGCAAATCGTTACTGTGCCCCAAACGGTGAAGATCGACTCGCCCCTTATTGCCGGGCAGCGTCGTAATCGGTGTCCCCAGATCATCGATGGTGTAGGTCACGACGTTTGTTAAACCCGAGATCAGGGCTGCAAGCATGACATCGGTGAAGGCATCCTGCTTTTCGATGAGACTGGCGTTGGGACCACCGTTGGCGTGGATCGGATCGAGCGTCGGTAGATTCTTTGAGATAACACCTGAAAGCGAAGCCACCTTTTCATTTCGCTCGCGGATCGATCGGATCGAATCGACATGGTTGCTCACTTTTGTCCGCTCTTCACCATCAAGCCCTTTGAGTCGCCTGCCTTCCCGTTCGTGCAGGTGATCAAGAAGCGTGTTGTCAGAATCGACGGCACTGGAATTCGTCACCGACTTGAATAGCTCGTCGTAAGCGGTTTGAGGGTCGGCGTAGCAGAAGTTTCGTTGATGCTTCGCCGGTGCCGAGAAGCCGGAGACGATGCCGGTCCGGAATGCGACCGTTCCCGACCCCGAGGCCAGGGACAACTCAACATGGCCAAAGGGAGAGGGAAACAGCCTGGCCAGTTCAAAGTCGACAGTCGTTCGCTTGATACCACTGATTACGTTTCGACCCGCCTTGTACGCTCCCATACACCCCGAGAATGAATAGTGACCACCACCACTCATTTTCATGGAAATACCATTCAGAATGGTCATATTTTCCTTGTGATCTTTCAGCACTCTCAACCAGCCCGGGAGCTCGTGCTTGTCGAGGTCCGCCTCAAAGGCTTCCTTCGTCTGATCCTTCTTTTTCTGTTCATCAGAAAACGTGGGGAGCGAAAACGTCTTCGGCAGGTTGCCGTTCGACTTTCTGATGAAGATGAACCGGTGGGGATGTGCGTTTGGCCGTGTCGCCGCAAGCAAGTGATTATATGAAGGCGTGAGCGCCAAAGTCCCGGCGCCCAGCGCGGATGTTTCGAGGAATGTTCGTCTATTGATCGCCATGGTTATTTCCTTGTGTAGGACGGGCACTTTTGCCCGTCTTTTTGTTCGGCCGGGACGGGCAAGAGTGCCCGTCCTACATTCTATTGATCGCCTTGCGGTAGATGAATGAGTCGGATGTTAAGAGCGACACGATGACTGCGTCGAAGCTGCCGTCGCTGACGAGGTAGGCCTGCTCCGCATCGATCAGCGTGCTGGAATCCGACAGCACTTCGTTACGCCCCATGAAGTAGCGGAAGGCGTGACGGATGATGGACTGCCGGACTCTTGCGGACTTCGCCAGACGCTCAGCCAGTTCAATCGCATCATCGACTTCGCCATCGAGTGCCTGATCGCCCGTGCCGTCGAGGGAGCCACCGGAATCGACCGGGAGCGTCTTGTAGACTGGCCTGCCGTCGATATGCAGCCCCCTCTCTCGCGGAGCTGGTTTGATCAGGTTTTCCGGATGCTCGATGCGCTCGTGCGTTTGGAAGCGGCCGAAGTCGTCGTAGATCTCAAACGGCAGGCCCAGCGGATTCATCTTCTTGTGACACTTCCAGCAGTAGTCGTTGCCGGTCGCCTTGTCGAGACGCTGGCGAAGTGTTTTGTGGTGGTCTTCCGGCACGATTGCGTCGACTGTGATCGGCACGTCGGGAATCGTGCCCGCGAGCAGTTTTTCCCGTACCCACTTGCCACGGCGCACCGGGTCGGTCTCCAGGTTCAGTGAGTGAGCGATCAGCCAGGCCGGGTGGGTGAGCATGCCTTTTCGATTGGCAATCTTCGCGGGCTGGGTCGTGGGGTAGTCCCAATTCGCAAAGTCGATACCGAAGAACCTGCCCACGTCAGGGCCTCGCATCTGCTGGGCCGTTCGCGTCGAGGCATCACTTTTGTTCCAGTAAGCCATTCCAGTAGCGTCATACGGCGCGGCCGCTTTTTGACCGTTCGCAAACCGGAACGTGTAGCTGGTCATCTGGCTCTTGAATGTCCTGACCCAGTTCTTTCGGCGTTTAGCATTCGTTGCAAAGTCGGGGAACACCGTGCCCATCATCTTCATCTCGTTGATGAAGTCCCAGTGCCCGTAGAGCTCTTCCTGGGTGAAGTTGTCCCAGTCATAGGCTCGAAAGTAGTCGTATATTGTTCTGATTCGATCCGAAGCCGCCTTCATCGCTTCGTTATTGCCAGAGTGGTAGACATAAAACTCTTCAGTGGTTAACAGCTCTTCAAAGACGTTCTGATCCTGCTGCAGGATATAGTCGACCAGCATGTCGGCTTCATCGACCAGCCGCCCTTTAACGTTGTCATATTGTGCCCCGTTACTTAGGCGGGCATCGTCCTTAAAGATAGTCATCGCTTTCGTGTAGCCAAAGAACTCCCTGAAGAATCGCAGCTTTCTGATCGGGGTATTGGTGATGCTCGAATTGAAGCCGGCTTTCTGGATCGCTTCGTCGACGACGTAATATTGATCCCGCCGTTTGAGCATGCGGATCACTTCGCGGCGATAGTCTTTCCGTGTGCTGAGCCGGCCTTCCTTCACCGCAGCAACCAGTTCCGCGTCCGGACTGCTGTCCGTCACTGCGTAGGCGATGGCGTAGCTGGCATCACGCGGCGACATCATGCGGCGCTCGTGCTCATCGGCAGGACCCTGCCCGAATTCGTAGCGGTAGACGACTTCCGAGCTCAGGATCAGCGTCTCAACCAATTTGGCGATCGCCTGTTGATTGCCCAGCGTCTTCATATACGTCTTTGTCAGTGCGATGTTTTCATGCGCCTCTTGCTCCGTCGCCTCACGCTCATAGATCCTGGCGAAGAGCTCGTCCACCAGGTCGTCGATCTGCTCTTTGCCCGCCTGCCCATCCGCGACGCGCGAAGCCTTCAGCGACTCCTCCCAATCGTTTATGCACTTCTCGATGATCCGCCGGTAACGATCGTCCTTCTTACGATGCTTCTTGATCGCCGCATTGATCACCTGCATCTCGCTATCCGAGAGCGGCTTGTACGGCGGGAGCGCCATATTCTGCTGTTTGACATCTTCGTAGATCAGCGACATGTCCCACCGCTTGCCCATGATCTTCATGAGCGTGACCCGGCCTTGGAGCCGTTTCTCGTGGATTCCAAAGTTAAACCAATCGCGCTCGCACTTCTCAATGACGTCTTCGTACGAAACGCCCTCCTGCGTGTACTCCTGAATTCCGCGATAGATGGCCTGGATATCCTGCCGGTCGTATCGGGTTCGCAAGAGTTCCATATTGGTTTCTCCTGGCTTCGGATTGCCCTTTGAATCCAAAGGCACCTGCACCTCGTCCACCTCGATGCGGACAAACTCCGGCAGCAGAGCTTCATTTCTTTCTTTGTAGAAGTCCTGTGCGACGTTTTCGATATAGGTGTTTAAGAACCGCTCGCGGGACGCGAGGATTTCCCGATGAGCCAGCTCCATCTTCATGATGCGGTACATCGCGGGATAGTGCGCCTTCATTGCCGGCTCGGAGGACATGTAGGCAGCGATCTTCCTGGCGTTCGAGAGCATCGTCAGCAGGTGGCCGCCGGTCAGCGCGGTGGTGTCGTAATAGCGCACACCGATATTGGTTGGCAGCAGGAATGGGTTGGTGATGCTCTGCCGCAGGCTGGCGCCGCCAAACTTCGTTCCGATATTCACGCCGTTGTCACCGATGACGTTCATTCTTACGCCATCAATGGTTCTTACGCCCTGGTGGTCAATCAGGTGGTTGACCCTGGCATTGAATATGAACTCGCTAATCAACCATCGGCGGTCGCGAGTGAAGCCTTTGAGATGCGCGTACTCTCCGGAGAACAGCTTGTCGTGATCGACGTAGTTGCCGTATTCCGGTTTACGGAGCTTTTCGTCGAGCCTGGACGCGCTGTGTTTTCTGAGTTCTGCTGACGTCCAGTCAACGAGCTGTGCGCGCTCGGCTTCTGTCGGTTGCTCTTCATCCTCAGGAGGCATCAGCCCGAAATAGAGCTGCTCCTGGGACTTGTTCAGCAGCTCAACCCGTGCATCAAGATCGAGCTTGGAGAGCACATCAAACCGCACGTTGCCTTCTGCCGAGTCACCATCGTGGCAAGACGCGCAACGGCTCTTGAGAATCGACTGGATGTCGTCCGGTACATCGAACGAATCAGTCGTATTCTGGCCGCAGGACGTGGAAGCATATGTCCCGGCAACGATCACAATGAGGATTCTTAAAGGCTGCATCTGCATAGCTTGAATGTCACTGTCGGCAATGTGAATGCGCTTGAGAGAAACAGCTTACCGGCACGTAGCGCAAGCGAGTGAATGTCCCAGGTTCAACGATCCACTCGCTCGCGCTTCGTGCTGGTAGGCCTGCTTAGAGCATAAACCTAAAGCTCGATTTCGTAACCCTTTCGGAAATCTCGTTTCAGCATCGCACTGGCTACGGTATCGCCTTTAATCGTCTGCGTCGCCGCGTCCCATTCGATTGGCCGATTCAAGCGGATCGCAATGTTGCTCAGGTGGCAGGTGTTGATCGAAGCGACGTGAGTCCACACGTCGGAAGCAGGCTTCTTACGGCTTGCGATGCAGTCGAAGAAGTTGTTGACGTGTTCGACGACCGGTCCGCCGTAGATATCTTCCAACCAGCCGCCTGGCAGCGGATTGTTGTCGAGGTCCTCGATCGGCTTACCAGCGATCGTGCCACGGTTGACGAAGATTCGCCCCTTTGTGCCTTCGACCAGAATGCCATTGCGCCCCTCACTGGTGATCTCCATGAGCACGTCGTTTGGGTACTGCACGTGTACGGTGAAGTGGTTTGGCGTGTTGTAGCGGTCGTCGAGCGTCGGGTTTCCGTTTTCGTCGAACGGAACTTTGGTTTCGACCATGACCGGTTTGATGGACTTTGGCCCCTGGCCCGGTCCGCATTGGTTGATGATCCACTGAGCGATGTCGACATGATGAGCCCCCCAGTCCGTCATCTTGCCGCCGCTGTACTGTAGCCACCAACGGAATTCCTTGTGGCAGTTGGACGCGTCAATGCTGCCGTCGCCAAGGGTACGCACCAGCGTCTGTCCGTCTTTGCCATTCTTAAGGAATCGATACGGCACGTCTTCAGTAGGCCCCTTCCAGTGATCCCAGTTCAGTGTCTTCGGGGGCGCGACCGCCGGAAGCGGTTTACTGAAGGGATTGTGATTCAGGCCAACGGTGAGCTTCTTAAGTTTGCCGAGTCGCCCCGAATGAGCGATGGCGACCGCTTTCAGAAACCGTTCGTCGGAACGCTGTTGAGTGCCCACCTGGATGATTCGGTCTGTCTCTTTTGCAACTTGCGAAATAATGCGACCTTCGTCGACTGTCAGGGTGAGCGGCTTTTCGCAGTAGACGTCTTTGCCTGACCTCAACGCTTCGGCCGAGATCTTGACGTGCCAGTGATCCACCGTGCCGCAGATGATGGCGTCGATGTCGTTACGATCGATGATCGCTCGATAGTCGTCGTAGACATCGATCTTCGCTTCCTTACCCTTCGCCGCCATACGTCTGGTATAGGCCGCTTTGGCGTACGCCGAGTGCGACGTATCGACATCACACACAGCGACAATGTCGCCGTAGTTGGTTGCACGCCGGCCATCGCCTGTCCCCTGTCCTCCACATCCGATCACAGCGACCCGTGGACGTTCATTGGGTGAATCAGCTTGAAGTACGGAAGTGCCGGAAAATGCTCCCAGCGAAGTGGCGGCAGCCAGAGTGGAGGATGTTTGCAGAAAACGGCGTCGATCTATCTGTGGCATGGTGGGTCTCCAGGTGCGAGTATGATTCGACAGGTAACGAGCTACCGGAAGTCAGGCGAAACCTGCCGGAAGTCTGCAATCACGATCCGCTCTGGCGTGTCCCGCTTCCTGCGTTTCTTCGTCATCAAGAGTCTCCTTGCCCGTCAATGAGCAGTTGAGACTCTCATAACCACTGGGCCCGTTTTTGGGGAGTACTCCAGCCATACCTTCGGCCTGCGAAAGAAGCCAGACGTATCGACGATTGTGGGCATCGGATCAGGTATTAATGATCTGATCGAGTTCACGTTCGAGTTCCGTGACGCGGAACTCGGCCCACAGCGGCAGATGGTCGCTGACTTGCTTGCGAGCCGTTTTGGCTGGATCGGCCGCATCCTGGTAGAGGACATCCCCGAAGGGAACGGCGCCAAACATCCCGGTGAAGACGAACTCATCGCTGGGGAGCCAGGCGATCTTGTCGAATGTTTTTGTCTGTTTGAAGTTCGTGCCGAGGTCATCCATACCGTCAGGCATGACAAAGTTCGGCTTCTTGCCTTCGGTGAGAGCCTTGAAGAATCGGTCGCCATGCTTCTGAATGTTGAAGTCGCCGACGACGAAGAAGTCCGGGTCGAAGACTTTGCCCTTGTCCTGTCCGGCGCGTTTCTTGAGGAATGCGACCAGAGACTCGATCTCTTTCTGGCGCAGAGCCAGCCCGGCGGAACCGTGCGACGAGCCCTCGACGATATGCACAGACACGACCGTAAAATCGAACCGGCTGGAACGAAACGACGCGCAATACGGCGACCGGTTGAACTGAAACGTGACGGGATCTCTGATTAATCCATGAAACGCAATCTCACAGACGAGACCTGTCGCCTGCACGGTCCTCTGGTCGTAGAGAAACGCCAACCGTTCGGTATTGCCGGTCGGGTCGGACACGAGAATCCGATAATCACCTGGCAGCAGCGCCTGAAGTCTCGCAAGGCCACGGAGATCGGACTTCACCTCCTGAATGGCGATGATGTCAAACCGCTCGCAGATATCGGCAATGTACTGTAGAGCCCGGTCACTCTTCTTGTTTGAGAACTGCGCGATATTCCACGACGCCATCAGCATGTTTTCGTCGATGCATCGTTTCGGAATCGGATTCAACAGATTCATCAAAGCCTTGCGTTCCTCGGCAATGATCTGTGTGGTGGATGGCATAGTGTCTCCGATGATGCAGGATCGCGAGGTGTATCTCTGAACCGAAGCAGTCGCAGCGGGACATCAAATCAAGCGAATAACGGTCAATTCGTCCTAATGAACATTGAAACATATGGCCGAGTCAAAGGAAACGGGCCTTGTTCGAGCCTGTGAAATAAGCCCGACCTTCGTGTAAGGCCAGGCCTCTCAGGTGACATCGCTGTGTTGATGGCCCGCAGTCGGGCGAGGGCCACGCGTTCGTCGCGTTCTATGGGGCAATGAGTGGCTTTTGTCCTTCCTGTGTGTTCTGAAGTACGTGAACACGCCCACGGTTATTCAAGAGAGTGAATTGCTTTACTTTAAGGTCGGAAAGTTCGATAACCGGAGTACGGCATGTTTTCTGCTCAAGGTCTCTGTACGAGCAGATGCCGGAAACCGATTGAAGAGCTGAACCATGGCGACGGCAGAACAGATCAAGGCACTCTTGCGAAGCTATAGCGACGCCGACGGCGAGCGCTTTGTGTCCGTCGCGATGCAGATTGCCGCTCACGCCGCTCGAACCGGGAAGGGTCGACTTGCTTCAGAACTGAAGGAACTCATTCAGGACATTCGGGGACGCCAGACGAGTGTGAAGATGGGTGGTGCCGTGCCGATTGTACGACCATCCGGCGAACTGGCGTCGGTCCTGTCTGCAAGTTACCCGAGCACCCGGCTGTCTGAGATGGTGCTGGCAGCAGAGCAGACCGACGCGTTGCAGCAGGTCGTGCTCGAATACCGTCAGAAGACAAAGCTGAGCGAGTTCGGCCTGTGCAGTCGCCGCAAGCTGCTGCTCATCGGGCCTCCCGGATGCGGCAAGACCATGACGTCGCACGCACTCGCCGGTGAGCTGAAACTCCCCCACTTTGCGGTTCAGCTTCACAGCCTCATCACCAAGTTCATGGGTGAAACCGCCGCAAAGTTGCACACAATCTTCGAGGCCATGCAAGAGACCAGAGGGGTCTACCTGTTCGACGAATTTGACGCGATCGGCAGCGAACGCGCGGCCGGCAATGATGTCGGTGAGATTCGCCGTGTCCTCAACTCATTTCTGCAGTTTCTCGAGCAGGACGAATCAGACAGTCTTGTCATCGCAGCGACCAACTGTGTCGGCATGCTGGATGAGGCTCTGTTTCGCCGGTTCGACGACATTGTCCGCTACGGACGCCCCGATGAAGCCGCCGTTCGAAAGCTGATCCAGAATCGGCTCGCGTCATTTGCGGCCCACCGGATGCCGTGGAAGAAGATCATCGCGGCAGCGATCGACCTGAGCCACGCCGAGATTTGCCGGGCATGCGACGATGCCGCAAAAGATTCCGTACTGAAGGACAAATGTACTGTTGCACCTGCTAAGCTCGTCTACTCACTCGAAGCGCGGAAACGAGACTCATAGCCAGTAGCCGGTTCAATGGACGAATACAGGCATTTTCTTCTCTCAGATACGGCTTCAACTGAAAGCTACACGTCGACCTCGCGGGGCGACGGTACGTTTCGGACGCCACCCCGAGATAGTGCAAAGCACGGCCATGAGTTGGCCGATCAGTTTCGCGAGGTCCAGAACAAGGCCATTGCTGAGCATGGCAAGGAACCGGCGACAGAGGACCTGCACATTGTGCCGGTCACGTTCGCGAGCGCTTCAGACCACGAATTGAAGCTCGAACGACTTGAGAACAAGCCGAAAGGCATTCGCATTCTGAATGTCCGCGAGGTTTCCGGTCGACAGGTCGCCACCGTTGCCATACCGAAGGGCAAGATCGATCACTTCGTCAAACGGTTTGAGGAGTATGCGACCGAGACCACAAAGACCGGTAACCCGAAGAACAACGATCTCGCTGCCAGCATCGCCGAGGTCAAACTTGCCGTCCTTCGTGATTACTGGACGGATTCCGGAGATGACTATCCGCTGCCGACTGACGAGTTCTGGTGGGAAGTCTGGCTGGAGCGATCACCGGACGAAGTCGAGACAGTATTTCGAGCTAGTGCTGATTTGCTCGGGATGCAGGTCAGCTCGAACACTGTTCGGTTTCCCGAAGTCATCGTCATTCTGGCCTACGCATCCCTCGATCGCTGGAGTCAGTTCCCCGGACTGCTGAACTATCTGGCGGAATTCAGGCGGGCGAAAATCGTCCCCGGTGAGTTCGTGCAGCTTCCCCCGCGAGATCAGGCTGAATTCATCCATGCGTTGCGGGCGCGCACAACGCCGGCGGACACATCTGCTCCGGCCGTCTGTGTTCTCGATACCGGAGTGAACCGAGGAAATCCGCTCCTCGAGGACTCGCTGGCTGACGGCGACGTCCACACGTGGAATCCGGAATGGCCTCGTGATGATCGACAGGGCCATGGGACCGAGCTTGCCGGGCTCGCACTGTATGGGCCACTCGAAGAGCAATTGCTTGCAACGGATCCAGTTCAGCTAACTCATCGACTTGAGGCGGTGAAGATCCTTCCTGATGTGGGTGAAAACTCTCCTCCAGACTACGGACCGATAACAGTCGGCTCGATGGCCATGGCGGAACTGCAGGCTCCCGAGCGGTCGCGAGTCTTCTGTCTGGCAATTACGGCCGACGACCGCGACACGTGGCGTCCCACGTTGTGGTCTGCGGAGCTTGATCAGGCCTGCTCTGGAGCACTCGACAAGCAGCAACGGTTGCTGTTCGTGTCCGCGGGCAATCTCGCAGCCGACTTCGTCGCGAACTATCCAGACGCAAACCACATTGCCAGCGTTCAGGATCCCTCTCAGGTCTGGAATGCCATCACTGTCGGGGCTTTCACGGACAAAGTGTGGATTCAGGATCCGACGTTGAAAGGGTGGACGCCGATTGCACCGAAGGGGCGACTCTCACCTGCGAGTACGACTTCGCTGGCCTGGGACTCGCCCGAATGGCCCATCAAACCGGACATCGTGCTCGAAGGAGGGAACTGGGCAAGAGACCCGACAGGCTTTGTCTCAAAGACTGACGACCTGTCGCTGCTGACAACGGCAATGAACCCGCCGGAAGCGCTGCTTGCCGTGAGCGAAGATACCAGTGCAGCAACTGCACTCGCATCAAGGATGGGCGCAACGCTGCTGGCCGAGTATTCCGAGTTCTGGCCCGAAACAATCCGCGGCCTGCTCGTCCACTCTGCTGGGTGGACACCGGAGATGCTCGAAGAGTTTCCAGATGCACGGCGCCATGATCGCATGCGTTGCTACGGCTGGGGAGTCCCCAATCTTCAGCGGGCCAGACGTTGCGCGAAGAATGTCGCCACGATGATCATTCAGGATTCGATGCAGCCGTTCCAGAAAGAAGGCAGCAAAGTCTCCACAAAGGAAATGAAGCTACATGCCCTGCCGTTCCCAAAGACTGTCCTGCAGGACCTCGCAGAAGAAGAGGTCATGATGCGGGTCACCCTCTCCTACTTCATAGAACCGAGCCCCGGACGAAAAGGCTGGAACATCAAGCACCGCTACGCATCCCACGGACTCAGATTCGACGTGAAACGCCCCGAGGAAAGCATGCAGCAATTGCGGCAACGTCTGACGCGCGACGTCTGGGATCACCCGCAGGTTTCTCCGGGCAGAACAGTATCGGACAGCCGCAACTGGTCGCTCGGCAAGACTCTCCGAACGAAAGGCTCCATTCACTCCGACACATGGCGAGGCACAGCCAGTCAGCTCGCCGAGTCAGAATTCGTCGCAGTCTTCCCCGTCACCGGCTGGTGGCGAGAGCGCCCCGGGCAAGAGTGCTACGACAACGACGCTCGCTATGCCCTGATAATCTCGATCGAATCGGCGAGGAGCGATCTCGAACTCCATCAGGCTGTCCATGAGCAAATCACTCTGAGATCAACGGCAAGCGTCACGGAAATCACAGTCTGACGGACTGAACAGAGTTGCGTTCAAGAAACACTCCGTGCGCAGCATGCGACTCCAATCAGTCCATCTCGTTAAAAGAATACGGGGGCCGAGATTGGGGTTGGGGGATAAAGGGAACGTGCCACTCATAAAAACCAATGGAGCGAAGTAGCGAACGGGATCCGGAAGTGAGAACCGTGGCATGATCAGGCAGGACTGGTGAAGACACTCAGAAGCCAGAACACAACGGCTGCCAGAACGACAATGACGCTGACTCCAATCTGCCAGCGCGACTGGGTGAGGAGTCCGCGGCACAGACCAGAAACCGTGACTCGATTCGCCACCGCGTCTCGATTTCTCAACGATTGCTGTAAACGCTGCATGGCCTGGTTATTGGGTTGAATTTCCAGAACGTGATCGACCTGCGTCAGGAGTCCCGGGAACTCTCCGTGCTTAAGTGATGATTCGATATCAAGCATCAAAGCACGCAGTTCTTCAGCATTCGGGTCAGACGGCTGAGGTGGAAGCTCTGGGGTGTCGGCTGCATCGTGCGTCCAGTTCTCGGCCGCGATGTCCGGGTCGCGTTCCGTGAGTGATTGAGACTGATCCGCTTCGACGAGTGAGGATGTCAGTTCATTGCGAATGTATGCCGTCAGCGCCTCGGCGACTTCGGCCATCGACTGATACCGGTCCTCGATCTGCTTTGACATCATTTTCAGGCAGATGTCTTCCAGTTCCGGCGTCAGATCGTGTCGCGCATTCGGGGGCAGTTCCGGGTCCTGCGTCACAATCTGCGCGAACACCGAGATGACGGGACCCCGGAACGGCGGAAAGCCGGTTCACAGTTCGTACATCACAACGCCCAGACTGTAGATGTCGGATGCTACACCCACGCGTGCCAGGTCACCGTCCACCTGTTCGGGGGACACGTATGCTGGCGATCCGATCTGCATTCCGGCCTGTGTCAGTCGCACGTCGGCGGTCTGGGTCTGCACGGCCATTCCAAAGTCCATCACTCCGTCCGAACAGCAACAATGACAGGTTGCCGGCTAGAATGGGTGCCTCATCGCAAGGTTACCGATTCAGGAATCAACAATGCTCCGAAAACCGACAGACACTCGATGCTACGGAATCGAACGACGCGACTTTCTTCGTTACATGGCCGCGGTCTCGGCGATCCCGACGATGGCGTTGCGTGCTGAAGGACAGGTTACGAGGGCCGCAGTTCAACAGCAATCCGTTTACGCTGGGAGTCGCTTCCGGTGATCCCGCGCCGGATGGCGTTGTGATCTGGACAAGGCTCGCCCCGAATCCACTTGATGGGGGCGGAATGCCGAATGAGCCAGTGTCGGTTCAATGGGAAGTCGCGACGGATGAAGCATTTGGCGATGTTGCCCGGAAAGGCTCGGCGCTTGCGATGCCGCAGCTTGGACATTCCGTGCATGTCGAAGTCGAAGGGCTTGAGCCACACCGGTGGTACTTTTATCGATTTCATGCCGGGGACGAGACGAGTCCCGCGGGCCGCACTCGAACGGCTCCAGCCCAGGACGCGCTACCCGATCTGATGCGGTTCGCGTTTACGTCATGTCAGCACTACGAAAGCGGGTACTTCAATGGCTACCCGCATATGCAGAAGGAAGACCTCGACCTCGTTGTGCACCTTGGCGATTACATTTACGAGTACAAGGGCATCGACAATCGACCTCGTAAGCACATTGGTAATGAGATCGAGAGTCTCGGCGACTACCGGACGCGGTATTCTCAGTACCGGCTCGACATGACCTTGCAGGACACGCATCGGCTGTTCCCGTGGCTCGTCACCTGGGACGACCACGAGTTTGACAACAACTACGCCAACCTTGTCTCCGAGGAAGAGGGTATTACTCCGGAATCATTTCTCGCGCGTCGCATGAATGCCTATCAGGCCTACTACGAATTCCTGCCGCTGCGCCGGCGATCGTTTCCGCAGGGACCGCACATGAAGCTGTATCGAGGCTGCCAGTATGGCCGGCTCGCCAACTTCCATGTCCTCGACACTCGGCAGTATCGCTCCGACCAGCCAAACGGCGACCACCAGAAACCAATGACTGGAAAGGTGTTCGATTCGCAGGCCACGATGCTCGGCCGGAAGCAGGAACACTGGCTGATGTCGAGTCTGCTGCAGTCAACGTCCACATGGAACGTGCTGGCTCAGCAGGTGATGATGGCTCCGCTCAATCGAGGCGAGGGCGAAGATCGTCGCTACAGCATGGATCAGTGGCCGGGCTACGAGATCAGCCGCCGCCGTCTGCTGCGTTTCTTCCATGAGCGGAAGATTCCAAACCCGGTCGTGCTGACCGGCGACATTCACGTCAACTGGGTCAACGACCTGCAGCTTGATTTCCAGGATCCGAAGTCACCGCTGGTGGGCACGGAACTCGTCGGCACCTCCATGACTTCCGGCGGCAACGGCGGCAACGGCGGCAACGTCATTCCCGAGTACGAACGAGCCGCCAGACAGAACGACTTCGTGAAGTGGTACAACTCAAACCGCGGCTACGTCTCGTGTGAATTGACACCCAACGCGTGGACGACGTATTTCCGAGCCACACCATTCGTTGACAAACCCGGCGCCCCAGTCCTCACCAATGGAACTTTCGTCATCGAAGAAGGCAAACCCGGAGCCAGATCTGCATAGTCTAGTGCCCGTCGGGAAACTGGTTTGTGTCTTGAATTGGTGGTGGCCGGACAGACGGCGAGCCGCCGAAGATTGGGATTTTGTTCCCTGACTGCGGAGTTGTGACGGCAGCAACGGGCTGATCTCCA
>CAUZFZ010000195.1:0-17598 GCA_963579025.1 Planctomycetota bacterium
CAGGGCAAGTATGCCGAGGCGGAACCGCTCTACAAGCGTGCGCTAGCCATTTGGGAAAAAGCCCTCGGCCCGTATTGGAATTCCTATCAGTTATCGTACCAATTCGAGGGCGGATTCTGGTGAGGAGGCAATTTTATAGACTTTCATTCCTGCAGCGAGCATCTCTAACGAGAGAATAGGAGTTTTGAAATCGGTTCTAACAGCATCCAAGGATCGTGCACTGCAAGTCTAGTCCTTATCAGCGCGGAGCACTGAGACGAAGGCTTTCTGGGGGATGTTGACGCTGCCGAACTGCTTCATTTTCGCCTTGCCCTTTTTCTGTTTTTCGAGCAACTTTTTCTTCCGCGTCACGTCGCCCCCATACAGTTTATCGGTCACATCCTTGCGGTACGGCTGGATCGTCGTGCGGGCGATAATATTGCCACCGATCACGCCCTGGATTGGGATCTTGAACTGATGGCGCGGTATCTCCTTGGCCAGCCGTTCGCAATAGTGGAGCGCCCGAGTGCGCGCCTTGTCGCGATGCACCAGATAGGAGAGCGTATCGACCGGCTCCTTGTTGACCAGGATATCGACCTTTACCACATCAGTTTTTCGGTATTCGATGGGCTCGTAGTCAAACGATCCGTAGCCGCGCGTGATCATTTTGAGCTTGCCATAGAAATCAAACAGCACCTCACCGAGCGGCATCACGCTGGTGACTTCAATCCGCCCCGCCGACAAATAGTTCATCGTCTGACTCTCCGAGCGATGCTCACGGCAAAGCTCCATCACCGGACCGACATACTCTTCGGGTGTCAGAATCAAGGCCTTGATATAAGGCTCCGTAGCCGAGTCGATCTTCATCGGATCGGGCCAGTAGCTGGGGTTGTCGACCTCTATAGTCGAGCCATCTTTCAAGGTGAGCTGGTACTTCACCGAGGGGGCCGAAATGACCAGACCAATGTCAAATTCGCGCTGCAGCCGCTCTTGTATCACGTCCAAGTGCAGCAGACCGAGAAACCCACAACGAAATCCAAAGCCCAGCGCCGCAGAACTATCCTTTTCGTAAGTGAGTGCCGCATCGTTGATCGCCAGTTTGTCGAGCGCCTTGGTGAGGTCGATGTAGTCGCCCGTGTCCATGGGATAGATCGAAGAAAAGACGACCTGTTTGGCCTCCTGGTAGCCAGGGATCGGCTCGGCTGCCGGGCGAGATACGAGCGTGATCGTATCGCCGATCTCAATATCCTGCACACTCTTCACCCCGGCCACGATATAACCGACCTCGCCCGCGGTGAGCTGCGGCTTGGGATTGAGCTTCAACTGATTGGTGCCCAACTCATCGACCGTATAATCACGGCCCGAGTGCATGAAATGAATCGTCTCGCGTGCCTTGAGCGTCCCCTCCATCACCCTGCACTGCAGAATCACGCCCCGGTACTTATCAAAAAAGGCGTCGAAAACCAAGGCCTTCAGCGGCGCTTCGGGAGAACCCTGCGGACTTGGCAGCTGCGCAACTATCCCCGCCAGTAAGTCTTCGATTCCCGCGCCCGTCTTGGCCGAAACGGGCACCGCTGCAAACGGATCGAGCCCCAAATCGGCATCAATCTCCTCGCGGACCCGGTCAACGTCGGCCGCCGGGAGATCGATCTTATTGATTACCGGTAGCAACTCCAGCTCATGTTCCAGGGCCAGATAAAGATTGGCCACCGTCTGCGCTTCAACCCCCTGCGAAGCATCGATCACGATCAGCGCCCCATCACAGGCCATCAGCGAACGCCGCACCTCGTGCGAAAAATCAACATGACCAGGCGTATCGATCAGATTCAGTTGATAGTCCTGCCCGTCGGGCGAGCGATAGTCGAGCGTAATGGTATTGCTCTTAATCGTGATGCCCCGTTCCCGCTCGATATCCATCGAGTCGAGTATCTGGTCGTGAAACTCACGCTGCGTCACGCCCCCACAGGCCTGGATCAGTCGATCGGCCAGTGTCGATTTGCCGTGATCGATATGAGCAATAATGCAGAAATTACGAATATGTTTCATGCGTACGGTCTTGTAGAAAATGTGTCGGGAGCTCGCCTCAGGCTAAAATTCTAGTCCACGACGTGAGCTGCTGATAGGGACGCGAATCGCACAGCCAACGTCTGCCCGGCCTAACGCGGGAATGTTGCGGGTTCATTCCTCGAAAGCCGCAGCAACACGCCTAAGGATTGGCGACTGGAAAAGCGGCTAGCGCAGTTTCTCCTCAGTGTCAGGAAAGTTGTGTTGCACGAGTTCTTTGGTGAAGAGGCGGCAAATGTAGCGAAGTTTAATTGCCCTGCGTGTTCAAAAAACTCTGCCTGTTGGGAGCCATTGGCGGAGTCGTCGCTAGTCTCATTTGCGGACGGTTCTTGGGCCCCATCGGAAAGCACCGTGCCGCCCGGCGAAGGGGGCTTTCTCCTGCGGCCTGTTCCAGGCTTGTGTAGGTTGAACCAGTCGTAATCTTCCTCAGGCAGTGCGAGCATCGCTTCGTGGAAGGCGCGCTGGATAGATTTCAGAGTGTTTTGATTGGCTTTTTCTTCGGCAGCTTTCTGTTGTTGCTCAATGATGTCTTGGAGTTGAACTTGCAGCAGAGGTAGCACATCGAGAAATGTTTCGAAACGGTCATCGCGAATGACCCCCAGTCGAGTACCTGGCGACAAGTTGAGAAAAGGTGCGTCGATCACGCCTTGCAAAAAACCACCTTGCCAAGGGGTTTGGCGTAGATCCTCTATTTCGGTGACGTCTTCGATCACGCGTGTGCCTGAACGAAAGAGGCTCACGCAACGGTTCGCTTCTGGATCAGCAAGATAAAGCTCGGCCTGAACTTCGCCGAAGGGTGTCAATAACCTGGGCAGATTGTGCAGCAGTTGCCCCGAAAAGGCGCGTGGCACAACGCGATGTTCGGTTCGGGCTTGGCGGTTGACAGTGTAGTTGGGATCTCTTTTTGCCATGTGCATCCTGTACAACTCGCCATCGTTTCCAGACGAGATCAAATTCAACGTTTCGCCGACGGTCCAGAAGCTTAGCAATCCGATGCCAAACTCTCCTTGAATTCCGCGACTGCTTTGAGCGGATTCGATTGAGAAAGAGCGATGATACTAATGGCATTCCAGTCATCGCATCAGTTATCAGTTATTAGAAAGAGGGTGACGGAAAGTAAACTGCGCTACCTGAATTGACAGCCTCCCCTAAAATAGTACCAGGGTGAGTGAGAGAATCCATTCGGGCCGGAGGCCCGGAAAGGATTTTCTCAGATGAAGCAGAATCGACATACAGTGGATCAGGTTATTGCGAAGCTACGTCGTGCAGACGTGAATCTCGGCAAGGGCATGAAGGTGCCAGAGATCTGCAAGCAGCTTGAGGTCACAGAGCAGACGTATTACCGCTGGCGTCAGAAATACGGAGGCATGCAACCGGTGATGGCCAAGGAACTCAAGGCATTGCAGAAAGAGAATGCACGACTGAAGAAGCTAGTAGCTAACCAGGCTCTCGACATGGAGATATTGAAGGAAGCCTCAAAGGGAAACTGGTAAGCCCCGAACGTCGACGGCGAACAATCGCCGATGTGCGTCGCCGTTTGGGGCCAAAGAAGGTGTCAGAACGTCGCGCATGTCGAGTGCTCGGTCAAGCTCGCAGCACCCAGCGATACCAGTCCTGTCGCCCGAATGACGAACGACTGTTACTTCGCGAGATGCGTAAGTTGGCCAGGCAACGTCCACGCTATGGTGCAGAGCGAATTCATGATCTGCTTGTGAAGCGTGATTGGCGTGTGAACCTCAAACGGGTTCACCGATTATGGAAGCAAGAAAACATGCAAGTGCCTAGAAAACAGCATCGCAGGCGACGTTTTTCAGGTGGCAGCGAGAATGGCTGTGTGCGTCACCGCGCTCAGCACAAGGACCACGTCTGGTCCTACGACTTTTTGACAGATCGGACAGAGGATGGACGTCAGTTGAGATTATTGGCCGTGATCGATGAGTACACTCGCGAATGCCTGGCCATAGAAGTAGGCCGTTCGTTTACGTCCCAGGACGTGATCGGTGTTCTGCAGTACCTCTTTGCGGTGCGTGGTACACCGCAGCACATTCGCAGTGACAATGGGCCGGAATTCGTGGCCAAGTCAGTTCGTCGCTGGCTAGCACAAGCCAATGTGAAGACACTGTTCATTGCCAAGGGCAGCCCTTGGGAAAACGGCTATGTCAAATCGTTCAACGGTAAACTACGCGACGAGCTTCTCAACGGAGAATTGTTCTTGAGCTTAGAGGACGCCCGCTGGGTGATCGACCGCTGGCGGATGGATTACAACCACCACCGCATCCACAGTTCATTGAATTATCAGACCCCCGCCGCGTATGCGGCCAGCTGCGTTCTTCCGGCTTCGGCTACGCCTACGCCTCCAGAACGCAGCCGTTTAATTAACCCGGATTCTCTCACTCACCCTGGTACAAACTCTGGGGGGTAGGCACTGGAGAAGATCGCCACGGAGTCGAATCTCCAGGTTATCCTGGGCGAGAAGGGTTTGGCGGATCGAGTAGTAAATCTGCTCTAGTGAGCAGACGATCGACTTGATGCAATCGGACCTTCATGAAGTAGCAAGAACACCCCTGGTTCAGCAATGGGCCAGGGGTTTCTTTTGAGATGCCTCACGGCTCCGCTAATTGTCGGGCACCACTAAATGTCGGATTCCTCTATATATCAAACTCCTCGTTCCAGACAGACTGGTAGGCGCCGATCGACTCGAAGTACGACAGTAATGCGGCGAAGAACTTGTGGCCGCCGAGTGTCGCGCTGTCGCCCACAACGATCAACTTTCGCCGGGCACGTGTCAGTGCCACGTTCATGCGTCGCGTGTCGGACAGGAATCCGATTTCGCCCGTCGAGTTGGACCGGACGCACGAAATCAGCACGGCCTCTTTTTCACGTCCCTGAAAACCGTCGACGGTATCAATCTCTAAATCGTCCAAATCCCATTGCTCGCGTAGCCAGCGCACCTGGGCGGCGTAGGGTGCGATGACGGCGATATCGCGCGGGTTCAGTCCGGCCGCGTGCAACTGACGGACTTTGCGGAGCAGCAATGCTCCCTCCTGCGGATTCCGCTTGCTCTCGCCGTCCGGCTCAAGCTCTTCATTCCAGTCGGCTCCGGCGGTATCGATGAACGTGACTGGCTCGGCGGTCAGCGGCGAGGGCTCGATACTCGCAAGATCGTGAAGCAGATGCGACGCGACCGTCTCATGTGCTTCAAGTTTGTCACTATAAAATTGCTCCGACGAGAACTGCATGATCTGCGTATGCATGCGGTATTGAACATCGAGCTGTCGTGTGACCGAGTCTCCGTAATGCGCAATGAGCCGTTCCAGCAAGCTTGTGGTAAATCCTTCGCGTGCCGCTTGTGTCGAAAGAACCGTCGGCGGTAGCTGACAATGATCTCCGGCCAGTACAATCCGATCGGCGCGCAACACAGGAATCCAGCAGCCGGGCTCCGTACTCTGGCACGCTTCGTCGATGACCGCCAATCCAAAGCGACGATCACCGAGCAGATCTTCGTTGAACGCCGTGGTCGCGCAGACGACGTCGGCTCGATCCAGCACCGAATCGACTGCCTTCTGTTCAAGCAGTCGCGCGTCGGCCTTGAGCCGCCGCGCCTCGCGACGCATCTCCTGCTTCGCGCCTGGTGGTGGTTTCGCGCGAGTGTACCGACTCGCTTGGCGATACAGGTCTTCGGCCTCGCGTTGCATTTCGCGGACGATGCTCATTTCCACCTGTCGGGCCGCCTGGGCGTCGAGTGTATGGTCGCGCAGTCGCTGATCCACACGAGCCGGATGTCCGACGCGGACGACTTTATGGCCTGCCGCGACCAGTCGTTCCAACATATTGTCGACTGCCGTGTTGCTCGGCGCACAGGCGAGTACCTTGTGCCCCTGTTGAATCGCCTGAGAAATCAGCTCGACGATGGTCGTCGTCTTGCCCGTGCCGGGAGGGCCGTGGATGATCGCGAGATCCTGTGCGGCCAGAGCGAATCGCACAGCCTCCTGCTGCGATGGATTCAGTGACGCCCCAAAATCACATTCCGGCAGCTCCGAAAACTGAGGTTCCCGCTCGCCGAGTAGCACTCGCCGTAGCGCTGCGGTTCGTCCGCTAGCTTGCTCAATGTTTCGCAACGCGAACGCTTGCCGTTTTCGAGTGATCTCGTCAGGCGATAGATCGAGCCGAAACCGATCGCCCTCAGGCCACTCGTCAACGGAAACCTCGATCGAATCGCCGCGGCGCGCGCTGACGACTCCCTGCCGCGATTCTCCGTCTGCATTCTCGGTCGAGAGCACAACAGGTGCCCCGACCCGCAGCCGATTCCACGGCAAGCGCAGCGTACGGTTCCGTTTGACCAGAGTCAGCAACGTCCGGCCGCCCAACCCAGATTCGTGGTTCGTGATCACCAGATCGAGCAGCGTCTCACCGGACTGCTCGGCATCCGCCTTGGTTCCGCGTCGCCGCCGCTCGTCGATCTGCTGTTTCTCGGCTTCGGACTCCAGCTTGAGCCAGGTCATTAACCGCTGAAAGTGTGGGTCGCCTGTAATTGCGGGGTTCCTTCCGACTGTGATTTCTTTTTATGGCTTGAACCGTCTCATTTGCAAGCAGGCTGACTACGTTTGAAGGGCGTGAGTTCCCGCACGTGCTGCCCAATGATCGTTCCGATTCATTGTCTTGTAAAGCCTCACCGTTCTACCGCTCCGTGATGAGGCCAGATAGAATCCAACCAACGAACGATACGCGAAATCGAGTATGCAGTGATGGTCCGACGACCTGGCGAACGCCACCGTGGAGGGATGTGAAACATGCGGTGGGACGTGGTCATTGTGGGGGCCGGTGCAGCAGGGCTACTGGCAGCGGCACGCTCGGCAGAAGAGGGGCAGCGGACCCTGCTGTTGGAAAAAAATCGCAAGCCGGGCGCGAAGATCCTCATGTCGGGCGGCACGCGCTGCAACATCACACAGGCCACCGATGCTCGCGGTATCGTCACGGCATTCGGCAACCAAGGACGTTTTCTACATTCGGCGCTCGCCGCTCTGAGTCCCTCGGACCTAGTCACTCTGTTTGAAGCGGAAGGGGTCGCGACCAAAGTCGAAGATTCCGGCAAGGTCTTTCCGAAAAGCGACAAGGCTGGCGACGTCCTCTCTGCATTGCGACGACGACTCGACCGCAGCGGCTGCGAACTGGCGACGGAGGAGCCGCTCTTGAACCTGACTCGCACCAGCGACGGTTTTCAACTCGTCACGCCACAGCGTACTCTATCGGCCGAAAAAGTTGTTGTCACAACCGGAGGGCGATCGTATCCTGGTTGCGGCACAACCGGCGACGGGTATCCCTGGCTGGCAGCTCTGGGCCACACAATTGTTCCGCCGCGTCCGTCGTTGACTCCTGTGACAACCAATGCCGCCTGGGTCGCTGCACTGCGCGGCGTGACCATTCCCGATGTGGCGCTGCGGGTAACAGCCAGCGATGACGATCCGCTTCACGGCAATCCAGTTCACGGTCAGCGGCCCTCGGGGCGTTCGGCCGCAAAGTCGAACCAACTGGCCGAGGCGCGTGGCGGATTCCTATTCACCCATTTCGGTCTCTCCGGGCCATCTGTGTTGGACGTAAGCCGAGCCGTCACCGGCCATCCACAACCGCAGTCGCTCGTGCTGGAATGTGATTTCCTGCCTCAGTTGCGAGCGGATGATCTCGACGTAGAACTGCGCCGCCAATTCTCAATCGACGGTAAGAAGCAGCTCGCCGGCACCGTCGCCCGCAAGATTCCCCGAAGACTGGCAGAAACGCTACTCGACGGACTCGGCTTGTCGGAAGTCCAAGGCGCGCAATTGTCAAATCGCGATCGTCGACGGATTACGAACGCGATCAAGCAGACTCGAATTCCGATTAGCGGCACTCGAGGTTTCAAAAAGGCGGAGGTCACCGCCGGCGGCGTAGCACTTGCCGAAATCGACTCGCGGACGATGCAGAGCAAGATCGTGCCCAACCTGTTCCTCGCGGGCGAAATTCTCGATCTCGACGGACCGATCGGCGGCTACAATTTTCAGGCCGCATTCAGTACCGCCTGGCTCGCCGGCAACCACTTGAATTCGTCGACTGATTAGACGACACGTTGACGATGTCGATTTCGGGGCTACTGAAGCCACTGCCCCATGATATCTCCGACCTGCTCACCCTCCAGTGTTTCGTGAGCGATCAGATTGTCGGCAATCGCCGCCAAGGCCGCCCAATGATCCTCACGATCTATGGTCTGGTAGAGCTGTGTCGTTACTTGTTCAAGGTACTTCAGTCGACGCTTCTCCTCGGCGTGAAGTGCCGCCGCGGCCTGCCAGGCTTCGGACCAGTCCGACGCCCATTCCGCCACAAATCCGGGGTGATACGACTCACCGCTGTGGATCATCTCCGCCACCGGACCGGCCAAGGCCACCATGACCATCTTCTCGCTCAGCTCTCGCCGGCTGAACTTGCCTAGCGGCCATTCAATCTGAGCGTCACCGAATCGTTCCGGACCGTCATCCCAGTCGGGTTCGATCGTAATCGAGCGAACGTGAGCGCCTAGGTAGATCGCCATGAAGGCATGACCCGCTTCGTGAAATGCAGATATTTCGGACACGGTTATCCTTTCGACGCTGTCAGCCAGCGATCGAGCTGATTCGCAAATGCTTGACGATTTTTTGCGTTGAAATTCGACGGTCCACCAGTAATCTGGCCTCCACCGCGAAGTTCATCGAGTAGATTTCGCACAGCAAGTCGCTCACCGATGTTGGCATCTGTGTAAAGCTCGCCGCGAGGATCGAGGGCCTGTCCACCATGGGCGACCACATCAGCAGCCAGCGGAATGTCCGCCGTAATCACGAGATCGCCCGGCTCAACCAGTTCCACGATACGTCGATCGGCGACGTTTGCGCCTGCGGGCACAAGCACACTGTCAATGAACTCGGAACGCGGAGTGCGCAGTGGCTGGTTGGCGACCAGCGTGACCTGGGTCTGTGTTCGCTTTGTAGCGCGAAATAGTAGCTCTTTGGTTTCGCCAGGACAAGCGTCAGCGTCGACCCAGATTCGCATAGCATTCTCTTTATTAGGTTCGAAATTTCTGGTTCGTCAAATGTCACGTATTGAAATGGTATGCGCAAGTTCTCAAATCGACGTAACAACTTAACCCAATCAACTCTTATGATCTACTTCTGCCCCCTCTCACACCGACAAACTGGGGAGGAAGTTCAATAGAAATCTTTACATGTCAGCAGATATTCAGAGCGGGCGTATTCTCGTGCCAGGCGAGTCGCGACAATTTGCGTCTTTCTTCAGCGCTGCTGCGAATCCGAACAGTCCCCTATACAACAAACGTCGGGAAACAGGCAACCTTAACTAAGGCCACGTAGTGGGTTGCGCCGATTTTGGCGAGACTTCTTGATTTTTTTCAAGAAAACACTTGCAATGCCCTAGTTGGACGGGTAATCAGAATGCGAAGGGCCGACCGCGTTCCGCGCGGTTGTATTCAGGATCAGGAAAGGGACGAACTACCCAGCCAAAACGTCGATAGGATTCAACGCTACATCAGACTTTAAAAGCTGTCTGGACTCTGCGTGCTAGCTTGAGAAAAAGTGAACCTCCCGTAGTAGAACGGATGGTTGTGTCTTTCATGCCATTCCACCGAAGGAGGTCCGACGATGATCATCGCCCAAGAGAAGCACTTTATCAAGGCGACCGAAGAGTTCAAAGCAATGGTCGAGTGGATTGATCAAGCCGACGAAGAGGGTTTTCGGATTGACCAAGTCGAGCGCGATCTGTTTGCCCGGCTGTTGAGCCTCGGTTTCAGTCTGTTGGAAGCGTATGTCGCAAAGTTTGGTTGTGGCGATGCGGGCGAGACGCTCCAGCAAGAGGATCGCACAGTGCGTCGTTCATCCGAGCCACACCGGCGCCGGTACGTGTCGATCTTTGGGGAGTTGTCGCTTGATCGCTTCGTCTACGCCATCCGCCCGATCGGTATTTTGGACCTTTACCATGTGATGGAGTATCTGTGAAAGGCGGCTCATTGTTTTCATGCCGAGAAGAGTCAAGCAGCGGAAGAGTTTGTGGCTGTGCGATTGCGCATGCTGCTCGACGGCAAGGTCGGATACCTGATCGGCGGCTTGCGTCGTAAGCTGGCCGGTCTCTGCGGTGTAAAACGCAAGCGGCTCTTGGTCGTGATCGGCTACTTGGAAAACAACCGCGCCCACATGGGTTACGACGAATACCTAGCCGCTGGCTATCCCATCGGCAGCGGCGTGATCGAAGGGGCATGCCGTCACGTGGTCAAAGACCGCATGGAACTGAGCGGCATGCGCTGGACCGTCGATGGTGCCCAAGCCATGCTTTACCTGCGATCGATTTACCTCAACGGCGACTGGAAAAATTCGACGAACACCGAATTCACACTGAACAAAATACGCTCTACGGCAAGGCTGCGTAAGAGCGGAATGCGAGTTACACCCAATTCATAAGTATCCGAATCGACACAGGCCCTGGTCCGTGTCATTTTCAAGATGTTGCGTTATGTGCTTCGCAGCAGCATATAAAACGATCTTGCAAAATGGGTCTACTAGACCGCGTAGCTAGCGAACACCTTGTCGAGGACGTTCCAGTCTTTCGATCCGAGAAGATCTCGTGCGACCAGACTTGCTATCGAAGGCAGGGCGAGGTCCAAATCGTCGGCGATATCCTCGAAGACCAAGGCAATCGTGTCGTCGTTCACGTTCTCACCGGCAAGATTCACATTCAAACCAGCCGAATTCTCAGAAAGTGAAAAGGCGGACTGCGTTAGGGGCCGATCAGCCAATTCGGTCGATTCCATCGCAAGTGACTTTTTATTCTGCATCTCGGGTACAGGCAGATGGAATTGCTGCTGTAGATCCATGGTTTTCGCTGCGATGGAGAATTTAGTTCCGAGAGCATCTCCACCGGTGAGTTTCCCAACATTTCCACTCACGTCCGCCAAAAAGAAACCTCCGTCCCCGCCACCGGCCATGGCTGCGGCGCCCCCGCCGATCGTGATCGTCCAGCCCATGTCCTGCATCATTCCCAATTCAAAATCGTTTGCTTGATGTAGGGCGGAGCCGTTAAAGAGTGACGGTGTCATAACCGCTACGTTCTGGTAGATTGGCTTATTCACATGGCTCACACTCGAGCCGGGCTCATAAGTCGTCGGTGCGTAAATCTCCACACGCAAACCGCCGTTTTCGCTGGTTCCGTTGGGGCCTTTCCAGAATAGATCGTCGCTGATGAGCGCCGCGGCACGGGCTGCGTTGTTCATCGAAGTCAGATCCGTTCCGTCACCCAACTCAAGGAAGGAGTCATAGATACCCGGTATCCCAAAGAAATACGATCCGTCCACGTTATTAATAAGATTGAAGAAATTCAGCCCATGGCCGATTTCGTGAATGACGACCGACACAAAATCCCATTGACTGCCAGACGGATTTTCGTCGGTCCCGTAGTACCAACTTCCAAAGTCGGAGTTAAGTGTAATCCCGATCTCCGAATCTGCAGGATCAAGATCGAATCCGAAGAGATGATTTGACAGTGCCTCTCCAGCCATAAAGCCTCCGACGTTCCGGAATGAATTCGGTGACGCGCCGCCGAGGATTCCTCCGCCCAGAGAGTTCATCTCAGCGTCGATCGCAATCGTCTCGCCGGCATAGGAAGCCTCGAGCAGACCCTCCCAAATATCCAAGGCAAACTCCAGCGCGTTCTGCCTGATCGCACCTAGTGTCGGATCAAAGAAGCCTTCGCCCGCGCCGTCCAGGTAATCAACCGCGAAGTTGATGTTCTCATCATCCAGGACTGTGGCCACGACGTCGCTGATCATCAGCGACATGGGAAAGTCAACCGGATCGGCAGTGCTGGTGATCGAGTGTGTGATCGTGCTGAAATGCAAGCCTTCGCCAAGCAAATCATCCACAGCGCGAATCGTAATTGTCTGCGGCGTCGTACCGTCCAAGGATGTAAAAGTGAGAATTCTGGACGAGAAAAAGTTGTTGCCATCAGTGCTGATCTCAGTCTGGGAGTCCGCCACCACCGTGACCTGAACATCTCCCGCAGGCAACTCGCTCAACACGACGTCGTAGGTGTCGGTCGCGCCGCTCTCAATCACGTCGCTACTCTGTTTCTGAAAGCAACTCAAGTGCTTATTTTCTGAGCAAAGACTAGAACACGAAGCAAGGTTTCGGTGTTCACGTTCATCGCGACCATGTGCGCCTCGTATCTCGTCAGCGGCAACAGAGAGAGGCGCCTCCGCGGCGAGCGGCTAAGAAACACTTTCCGCCGCAGGCGGTTCCGTTGCTCGCAAAGATCAATGGGTGTGAGCAGAGTTGGCGTTGTCGGAGAGTTGGTGTCGGGTGAGCCGGGCCCCATTGAACTTTGCGAGTGACTTTCAACTAACGGTGGTTTGTTGGCAATTGCAACACACGCTTGTCGCTTAAATGCCGTCTAAAGGAACGCTCCGTTATCACCAGACTGCCTTTTCGAACGTGCGCGACGGCTGCCAACTACCCTTCCATTTCCGGTAGCGAATTTCATAGTCTTGAGGCGCGTAAATGACGATGGGCTGTCGGCTGTCGTACGGCACAAGTAGTGGGCTGCCGCTAAGGAATTTCTCTGTGGCGTCTGGGTAATTGATTGCTAACGGTGAAACTCTAATCGAACCGATCACTTCAAAGTATTTATGACCATTCCATCGAGTTTGCCTTGGCTCCAATCAGAGATCGATAGATCTTTCTCTTTGCGGGGAGATATGAAGTGTTTTACCGGCAATCAATTCGACGAGGTGCGTATGTTTTTCTGTGAATGTGGGTGGAGCCGGATTGGGAATTGGTGCTGGGTAGCGGGGGGCGGCCTTCGGACCTTGACGCTGCAACAGAGCACTGCCCCCAGCGGGAAATCCGGGGCGCGGCGTCTCCATGCGCGGCGTCACGATGCGCGGCGTCTCGATGTATGGCAGTTCGATAACAAAGCGCTTCATACCACGCTTTGGTGAAGGATAGTCGGAAAGATCAATTCCCCGCCGATCGGTGTCCGTTGCATCGACCGACTGGGGTTCGGCGTCGTCAGTCTCGGATAGTTCGCGATTGCGAACGTCGTGTTTCGACGCGCCATGATGTTTGATCGCATTCGAAGCCTTTTGCACGATGGGGGTTGAACATCCCGACGACGCCAATGCCAACCCTAGAATGGCAAGCCACATTCTCATTTACCTTCTCGTCCCTGACAGAGTTTGAATCATTCGCCGTGAGATTGTAGGTGGGCCACGATTCACGGGCAACGCTGACTAGGGCCGATTAGTCGAATAACGTACACAAGCAAGTGAAATACAGCTTTCGGCAGTTAGGATTCGACCTGCTAGCGTTCAATGAGGGAGGCCAATTGTCTCCCGGTCAAGCCATTGTCAATTAGAGTACAGCGTCAGAAAACCTTCGATTGCTGGAAGCCTGCAACAACCCCTGTTCCGACGAGTTCTCGGCACAAGCCATCCCCCGGCAGCGAAAAGGCGCTCAGAAGGCCGGTCTGAGTTCCGGAAAAGGGTCGTATTTCGACGATTCCTAAGAACTGCACGCAGCGCAACGTGTACTCGGGACAATATTGCCCCGTGCCGCTAACACATGCCGGACATATACGAGGGCGGCGAGCCATTTCGCGATGACGAAACTCGCGACAACTAAACAAAGAGCTGCGTGTTCCTATCATCACGCTCGTCGGTAGTGGCGACTTATTGGAATTAGTGTCCTAGCACGAAAGTCACGCAAGTGTGACAATCATCTCACGGTCGCGTTAGCAACTCGTGTTAGTATGGCCCGCATCGGTAGAGACTATCTAAATTCGCACCGGGATATCTTGCTCAATGGCGATGACGACACTTTCGACGACGATTGATAGCAACAGCGCCGGTCGTGTTGACGTCGTGGTTCTACAGCTATCCGAATCCTCGCACAGTCAGGTTCGAGGAATGGTCGATCATGGTTGCGTCTCGATCAACGGCGCAATGTGTCAAACTGGTGCCACGACTGTAGCTGCCGGAGACCTCGTTTCGATTCGCTTCGATCGGACACAGCGCTATCACGAGAAAAAGAAACGCTGGGACGATCGCACGTTCACCGTTTTGTTCGAGGACGATCACTTGATCGTGGTAGACAAGTCCGCGGAAACATTGACTGTGCCGACCGACCGCGGTGAGATAAACACGCTGGTCGATCGTGTTTCCATTTACCTGAGCCATTCACGCAGCAAACGAGAGGCTTGGGTGGTCCATCGGCTGGACCGTGATGTGAGCGGCCTAGTCATCTTCGGCAAACACGAGAAGGTTGCCAAACAATTGATCGAGCAGTTCAAAAAGCGGAAGCCGGCTCGCGTCTACGCAGCGATCGTTACTGGCGTGGTGTCCAACGACAAGGGGACGTTTCATTCTCATTTGGCCACGGGCAAGAATCTTGAACGGTACGTCACCCGGCCATCTCCAATGACCGAACTCGCGATCACTCATTATCGCGTGCTCAGGCGAATGTCCGACACGACGCTGGTCGAAGTGACCTTAGAAACGGGCAAGCGAAACCAGATTCGCGTTCAATTTGCAGACGCCGAACATCCGATTCTGGGTGATCCTCGCTACAAAACAAAACTGGCCATGCATCCGCGATGGATTCGCAAGCGAATCGCGTTGCATGCAATGTCACTCGGCTTCGAACATCCCGTCTCAGGCGAAGCGATGCAGATCGAATCACCACTGCCTTCGGCGATCAAGAAATTTCTGGCCCTAAGCCGCTGAATCGACGAGAAGCTGGTTCAAACATTCTCGCCTTCGAGCGACGCTTGCTAAAGGCGGCTTGGAAGTTGTAGCCGCCGATGGGGCCGTCGAGGTCGAGGAGTTCGCCGGCGATAAACAGATTGGTGAAGATCTTGCCTTGCATCGTCCGCGAGTCCACTTCGTTCAACACGAATACGTTGGGTTGATGCCGCCCATTGCACCTCCATCTGGCGTGTCCTGCCGATCCCTCGTGTTCAGCAACCTCTGAGGGACGTTTGATGAACACGCCACGGCCTAGCCAGAAAAGGTATGGCTATTTTAAAAACGGTTGATTTTCGCCATCCCCGTAAAACGGTTGAGTAGATGAAACGGGCAGAGCCTTTCACGGGACACCGCCAAGCCCAGATTAGCCAATGCACCTGCCATCGCTCTCCAGGACTTCCCAGAGGTTAGCGTAGCTCGTCGCATTGCGGACGGCCGCGAGCAAATCACTTCTTGTGCCTTCGGCTTTGCGGTCGGCGTGGTGAATGGAGATCGTCCGTTCGCCTGCGACCGTCTGGAGGCCCTCTAGCGCTGCGTCCTTGAACTTTTCCACGATCGCTTTTTGGACAGCGACTGCGGCATAATCAATATCACGATCACGGGCCATAGGAATTCACTCTTGTCCGGGCTTTCCCACTCGAGGTTCAACCGTTTTTGCTTGGCTACGCCACCAAGCCAGCAGTTTCGCCATTGTGATGCTCTTCCAACCTGAACGCAATACTTGAGTTCCGCGGCGTTCGCCACGAGGATATAAGACGACGCTCGGATCAACCAGGGCATTGTTTGACTCGCCCATTCCGTGCCGATCTACTGACCGATAGCGTGACACTCTCTTTAGGAGACGTCGGATGACTCTATGCCCCATTGCGATCGTAGCCGGATGCAAGAAATGTCCGGCGTTCAAACTCTGCCCTTTGAAGACCGTGATTAGTGACTACACAAAGGATGTGGATAAGCACGCCAAGCACAAAGACCGTCAAGGAACTGACAGCGATGAGCAGGCAATGTAGCCGAGGCCGCTGAGAGCCCCATCTAACGGTCCTTTGATGCGCTCCCCAACAAAGGGTTGAGTTGATGGGATGGCAGGATCAAAACTTTGTTATCTGGCCTCCTGCCCGCGATTTACTGCATAGCTTCGCGCACAGCCGTTACGACGTCCTCGGGGTTCGGCCAGGGCCTGCCCAAGAGTTTGGCAAGCAATCCACACTTTCGGGAAACGATTGGTTGGCCGTCGACGACGATGTCAAACTGCCCTCGCCGACCCTTTTTGAGCTCGACGGGCGTCCCCAGAGCGTCCTGGATGAGGGCAGCGAAACTCGCTGCCTTTGTGGCGATCGTACCTCAGGTCCCGCAGTAGACAATCCGGATGTCCATAACTGATAGGAATTCCAATACGGGACTGATAACTGATAGGAATTCCAACTGATAACTGATAACTGATAACTGATAGGAATTCCAATACGGGCCGAGGGCCGGAGTTGGCCGTCGCGGGCGCTAGTATGGGTGGAATCGCGGCGAATGACAAACATCTGGGGCAGATTCTTCTGGCATTTCTTCCGATTACTCGATGACGTCTCGGTGCGTCGGCTCGAACGGGCCTTGTGTCAGGGGCGAAAGGGTGATTTCAGGCGGGAATGGCCGCAGATCAGCTGATTCGGGTCGATGTCGGCGCGGACCGGCGGCGCAGACGGGTCGCAGTGGCCGCAAACAGCCGCTGGCGGGCCACGTCGCTCGGCTAGAGAAACTCGGGATCGAGTACCAGTTGAAACTCGCCCAGCGGGTTTTCCTGGTTCTCGCGGCGGCGATACTCTAAGAACTCGCCGTCGGGGACCAGTTCCAACTCGCCGGGCGCTGTCAAACTCGGCGTGGGAGCAAGCGGGGGTGCTCGTGCGGTGGCCAGCATTCGTAGCGGGCCTTCCCAAAGACCAGAGTGGCGTAAGATCCGCTCGATGACTTCCTGCTGCCACCGCTCGATAAAGCTGACGATCTTCATCTGGCCGCCGCAATGAGGGCACTCCAATGGATCGACTTCATAGACCCGCTTGATCAGCATCGCCCAGGTGCTCACTGAGCCGGGGCGCGGGCCGCTGCGTTGAGTCTGCTGTGAACTCAGCGCCGAGCGGTCGATCCGAACCGTTTCCGCTTCGGGCGCGGCTTGTCCATTCTCGCCATGGGTAAGCACCATCTGGCGGCCGTTGCGGCGGTAGAAACGGACGGGGATTCGCACGACGATCGCGTCGCCGTCGCGTGAAACGGTCAGGCCTGGGTAATTTTCCTGCTGGCTCTTCTCAACCTTATCACCCATCGCTTCCTACTCCCATTGGCTCCAATTCTTCGACGACCTGCTCGATCCCGTTGGTGCGGAAGCGAACCTCTACGTTTTCTTTCGACACGGTGATGGTCTCGACAAGCAGCTCAAGGACGCGTCGTTGTTCTTGCGGATGCAGGACTTCCCAAATGGGATCGATGCGCTGCAGGGCGTCGGTGACGCTGCAAGTTCGATCGGTTCGGCCGCGACGGGCTGGGATTCGAGTTTGCCGATGGACCGATCTAGAGAATTCAATTCGCCGTTGAGTCGTTTGAGCTCGTCCGCCATGAACCCGTTCTGGTTACCCAGGCTCAGCACAGCGCGAATCGAGTCTTGTATTTGATTACGTCGTTGGCGTAATTCGGCCTGTCGAGCGGTCGCGTCTTAACGGCGTGGATTCTGTCATAGTCGGCCAGTGCCTTCCGAAACTTGTACTCAGCGA
>CAUZFZ010000196.1:0-17334 GCA_963579025.1 Planctomycetota bacterium
GGTGACGGACAGTGAGATGCAGAGCGTGCGTCTAAAACGTAATGCTTTTCACGGCGACTGGAATTATGAGATTCACCCACATAAAAACAGGCGAAGCGGGTAAGTTAATTCTGAACGACGCCTAACGGCCTGCCGCTGGTCGTGTTCGAGTTCAAAAGTGCCATCCGCGAAGAAGCGACGATTCACGACGCCTTCAAACAACTCACCATCCGTTACCGACGCGACATTCCCGAGCTGTTCAAATTCAACGCGTTTTGCGTGATCAGCGATGGCGTGAACAACAAAGCCGGTTCGTTCTTCGCACCGTACGAGTTCTTCTACTCGTGGCGAAAGACAGATGGCCGCGACTTAATCGAAGCCGACGGCATTGATTCGCTGTATAGCATGATCCAGGGCATGTTCCAGACGACTCGCCTGCTGGATGTGATTCGTAACTTCATCTACCTGCCCGACACCTCACGCCGCGGAGAAAAAATCCTCTGCCGCTATCCACAGTACTACGCCGCGACCAAGCTGTATCAAAACATTTTGGAACACATGCGGATCGAAGAGAACGGCGAACGAGGCGACGGCAAAGGCGGGACTTACTTTGGTGCCACCGGTTGCGGCAAGAGTTTCACGATGTTGTTTCTCGCTCGACTGCTGATGAAGAGCGTCAAACTCGCCAGCCCAACAATCGTCGTCATCACCGATCGCACTGACCTGGACGATCAACTGTCGGCTCAGTTCACCAATGCCAAGGGCTTCATCGGCGACGAAGCCGTCATCAGTGTCGAAAGCCGTTCGCGACTGCGAGAGTTGCTCAAAGGACGCAGCAGTGGCGGCGTGTTTCTGACCACGATTCACAAATTCACCGAAGACGTCGAACTGCTGACCGATCGCTGCAATGTCATCTGCATTTCCGACGAGGCTCATCGCAGCCAGGTGAACTTAGACCAAAAAGTGACGGTCACCGAACAAGGTGGCGTGAAGAAGACTTACGGGTTCGCCAAATACCTGCATGATTCGCTGCCCAAGGCAACTTATGTCGGCTTCACCGGCACACCGATCGACGCGACTCTGGATGTGTTCGGACCTGTGGTGGATTCGTACACGATGACTGAATCGGTGATCGACGAAATCACGGTTCGCATCGTTTACGAAGGACGAGCCGCCAAGGTGTTGCTGGACAACAGCAAGCTGAAAGAAATCGAAGAGTATTACGCACAGTGTGCTGATGAAGGGGCCAGCAATTACGCGATCGACACTAGCAAGAAAGCCAACCTGCAAATGAACTCGATTCTGGGTGATTTCGATCGCCTGAAATCATTGGCGGCTGATTTTGTCGGGCACTACGAAGCTCGAATCGCGGAAGGCTCGACCGTGGAGGGCAAAGCGATGTTCGTCAGCAGCAATCGCAGCATCGCCTATGCATTCTACCAGGAAGTGATTGCTCTGCGTCCGCAGTGGGCTGAAGTGAAAGTCTGTGCCGACGGGGTGCAGCTTAGCGCGCAGGAGCAGAAAGAAATCATGCCGATGGCATGCCTCAACATGGTGATGACGCGTGGCAAGGATGATGAGAAAGTTCTGTACGACTTGCTGGGAACGAAAGAGTATCGCAAGAAACTTGATGATCAGTTCAAGAGGACCGAATCGAATTTCAAAATCGCGATTGTGGTCGACATGTGGCTGACTGGTTTCGATGTGCCTTTTCTGGATTCGATGTACATCGACAAACCCGTCAAAAATCACAGCTTGATCCAGACCATTTCACGGGTGAACCGCAAGTATCAGCAGAAGCAAAAAGGGTTGGTGGTCGACTACATCGGCATCAAGCGGCAGATGAATCTGGCTCTGGCCCAGTACAGCAAAGGCGACCAGGACAACTTTGAAGACGTGGCGGCGTCGGTTTTGGTGGTGAAGGATCATCTGGATCTGCTGAAGGCAATCTTTCACAGGTTTGATTCGCAGCCGTACTTCTCCGATCAGCCGATACAGCAACTGCACTGCCTGAATATGGCGGCGGAGTTTGTGCAGGTGACCGAAGAGCTGGAACAACGCTTCATGTTCCTCGCGAAACGTATGAAAGCGGCCTACGACATTTGCGTCGGCAGCGATCAATTGAATCAGGACGAACGCGACCATATCCATTTCTATCTGGCCATCCGCAGCATCGTGTTCAAGCTGACTAAGGGTGACGCACCCGATGTGGCTCAGATGAACGCCAAAGTTCAGCAGATGATTGCCGATGCTTTGGAAAGCGACGGCGTGGAAGAAATCTTCAAGATGGGCCAGGGCGATACGACCCAGGTTGATCTCTTCGATCCCGATTACCTGGCGAAAATCGACAAGATCAAACTGCCGAACACAAAGATCAAACTGCTGCAACAGTTACTCGCCAAAGCGATTGATGCTCTTAAGAAAACCAACAAGCTGAAGGGTGTCGACTTTTCCAAACAATTCGCCGCTCTTGTCGAAAAGTACAACGACCGCAGCGAACACGATGTGCTGCAAAGTACAGTGTTGGAAGATTTTACAGACGAAATTATTGATCTGTATCACGCGATCCGAGAAGAACGAGAATCGTTCGCGGAACTGGGGATCGACTTCGAAGAAAAGGCGTTCTACGACATCCTCAAAGCACTCACGATCAAGTACGACTTTGAATACCCGGAAGACAAGCTGCTGGAACTGGCAAAGAAGGTAAAAGTCATCGTCGATGACAAAGCGAAATACACCGATTGGAGCCAGCGTGACGACATTAAAGCTGAACTGAAGGTTGACTTAATCATCCTGCTGGCCGATCACGGCTACCCACCAATCGACCGAGACGAGGTCTATAAGGACATCTTCGAACAGGCCGAGAATTTCAAGAAGCACCAAGGGTGAGGGCTGCGGCCAAAGAATTCCGGAACATGTCCGGCGACTCAGATTGTTTTTCGGATGTCCGAGTAGCGATCCACCTCGGGGGAGGATTAAAGGGGGGGAGGATTAGTGACTGGCTTGCCGTCGCGAACATCTTCTTCGCCAAACACGGCAGTCTGTACGGAGCCCACTCCACGCTTGCCGGCGCGGTCGAGCGTGTAACGCTGGTGGTCGTAGATGATGAAGAGCGTGCCGTCTTCCGACTGAATACCGTCGGGATACGACGACTCTCGTTCATCCAGTAGCAGCCCGCCTTTCCACGTCGCTCCGTCGTCGTCCGACACCAGCGCCGTCATGTGAGAGCGTTTTCCGTCTGGTGAGTTGTTCCGCAACCAGAGGTTGATTGATCTGGACGCTGAAAGCGCTGATCGATGCCGAAAGTGCCGAAGAACGCTCAGAACAAACACGCCTGGCGTGCGCACCATCAGTAACGCTCCGGAGTTCAGCCGACGAATGAAGAATCGTTTGTTGCGGAACATTCGGCCCTGCAGGTAGAGCGTCTCCACGTTCGGCCGCCATCGGTGGAGACACTCTGTGCGATTCCGCCTGTATTTCGCAGCAGCATCCACAGGCTGCCGCCGTGGCGTAAGCTTCCAGCTTGCGAACCTGCATGTTGGCAAGCTGGAAGCTTACCCCACTCACCACGCTCGACGATCATGTGCTCATCGACTCGTGTGCCGGGAATGCGGACCTGGCCGATGCGTTCAAACGACTTGCCCTGATCCGTCGATCGGTACACGTTGGAACCACGCGAGGGCGGACTTTCGGCAAGGCAACGTAAAGCAAACGTCACAGCAGTTCCTTCACCGGTTCGCCGCCTTTGGTGATCGTTAGAGGCCGACCCAGCGGGCTGACGTTTTCCTTGCGCGGGTCGATTTTCAGAGCGTGACAGAAGGTGCAGAATAAATCGGGAACCGTGACCGGGTGTTTGTCGACCAGCGTGCCATCGTCTGTTGTGGCACCGATGACCTGGCCACCTCGAATGCCACCACCGGCCAGCGCGACATTGAACGACAACGGATGATGATCGCGACCGGCGTTGGCATTGATCCGCGGTGTGCGACCGAATTCGCCCATCCAGATCACCATCGTCTTCTCCAGCAGGCCGCGCTCTTTCAGGTCGGCGACCAGCGTGGCGAACGCCGGATCGACGCCGCTCGCCAGCGTCTTCACACGGCTGAAATTGTCCTGGTGGGTGTCCCAGCCGGGCGACTCGACCTCGACGAACGTGACTCCCTGTTCGACCAGCCGTCGAGCCAGCAGGCAGCCCTGGCCGAAATCCGTGCGACCGTAGCGGTCGCGGACGTTGTCTTTTTCCTGCGAGAGATCAAACGCCTTCAGCCGCGGACTGAGGACCATTCGCTTTGCATTGCCGTAAAGAATCTGGTGATTCCGGACACGGGCCTTGCCGCTTGATTCGGCGAAGTCGACTTCCAGATCCTGCAACAGGTTATGTCGACGAGTGAAACGATCGGCTGCGATGCCGGGCGGCAGTTCGATGTTGTTCGGCGTTTTCGTGGGATCGAGAACAGCGAACGGAGCGACCGACGTACCCAGGAAGCCCGACCCGATGATGCCGGCGCGATGACCAATGGTGACGAAGTCGGGCAGGTCAAAACTGTCCGGACCCAGTTCGGCGGCAGCGATGGCACCGAGGCTGGGATGCTTCACCGTCTGCGACTGAACGTAGCCGGTGTGCAACTGGTACACCGCTCGGTCGTGGTTGCCTTCCTTGTTGTTAGTCAACGAGCGAATCAGGGAGATGTCCTGCATCTGCGAAGCGATGTTGTCCCAGCCCTCGGCGATACGAATGCCGCCGACGGCCGTGTCAATCGCCTTCGTCGGGCCGCCGTTGACCGTGCCCGGTTTTGGATCGAACGTCTCAAACTGACTTGGAGCTCCGCGCATGAATAGGAGGACGCACGACATACCACGCTTACGCAGTTCTGCAGCCTGCGAAGCAAAAGCGTCTTTCCAGCTCAGCGTGGCTGAACCAGCGGCTCCGGCAATCAACGTCGATGTAAATGCACGGCGGCTGAGGTTCTTATGAGTATTGGCCCGAACGCTTGGAGGAGTTTGTTGAGGCATTGAATTATCGTTTCGTCTGAAATTCCGTTGAGTTAATCAGCGCCCACAGGATGTCTTCGAAGGCCTCAGCGCGGCTCTCGATCTTGCCGATGTAGGCGCGGCACTTCGACAGTTCGCGATCGGTCGGCCGACGAGCGAGTACCTGCAGGTAAATGCTGGCAATGGCTTCCGCATCATCGGGAGACTCCTTGAGGACACGACTGAGCAGATTCATTCCCACAGCTTGAATGCGTTTATTCAGATCGGCGTTGTTCATCAGAAACAGCGATTGCGGGATGGTCCCCTCGACGTCCTCGTTCTTGAGCGACGGATCGAAATCGAATTCGGCTTTGAACTTGCCCTCCAGAATGCTGATATTGAATCGCTTGCCGCCCTTCGTGTGGTATTGCGAGGCACCCAGCCTTCCGAGCACATGCTCCAGCGAATCCCACAACACGTCGGCACGTAACGGAGCCGGGCAGGAAGCGACCAAGTGTCGACGCTCTCCGAAACCTTCGCCCTGGCGGTACTGTTGCTGATAGGTCTCGCTGTTCGTGATCGCACGGAACAGCTCTTTAATGTCGTAGTCCGTCCCTCGGAAGGCTCCGGTCAGCCTGGTCAGGACTTCCGCAAAGATGACCTCTTTCATGAGCCCCATGTCGTCCACGTTTTTGTAGAACGACTCACCCATGAGTTCGCCCCACACTCGATTAACGAAAGCCGCGGCGAACCAGTAGTTCTGCTTGTCGACGACCACATCAGCCAGCGCCCGCCTTCGTTCGTGATCGCTGAGACTTCGGTCCGGCGAGCGACCGTCGAGAAAGCGGGGATGGATGACGGAGAACGACTCGGGATCTTCCAGGCTCACCATCTTGTGCTCGCGATCGGGCACAGTGACCAACTGAACGCCAACCAGTTTCTTGTCTTCAAACAGTTGCTGATATTTGATGCGCGAGAAGTACGCGGCCAGTTCGTGAAACTGCGCGCGTTTCCACGGTTCGGTGAAATGATCGTGGCACTGGGCGCACTGGATCTGAATGCCGAGGAAGACGCGCGAGGTTTCGGCGGCTCGCTCCTCGGCCTCATCGGTATCGTGGGCGACCAGAAAGAATAGCTTGCCGCCTTCCGAATTCGGGCGAGCCTGCCAGCCGGGCTGCTTCACCAGAGTGCTGTTGGGTGAGACGCTCTGAGAGAACCGCAGCTCACCTTCGGCTGTCAGTATGTCTCGGGTGATTTCTCCCCAACTGCGATCCTCACGAAACTGCTCGTACAGCCATTCTTCAAAGCTGCGAGTCAGTCCCATGCTCCGGCGATTCGTAATTCGACAACTCACGACGTCTCGCCAGTATCTCGCCCAATGCCGAGCGTGACTGTCAGTCTCCAGCAAGTGATCAATCAGTCTCGAACGCTTAGCGGAGTCTGTGCTGGCGACGAACTCGGTGAGGTCCGCAGCTTCAGGCAACTGACCGGTAAGATCGAGTGTGACGCGGCGGATGAATTGCTCGTCCGTGGTCAGCGCCGCCGGTTCAATGCGACGGGCCTGCGGTTCACGGGCAATCAGAGCATCGATTTCCCCTGGCACAATCGGCTTAAAGGATGTACGACGCCAGTCCTCTTCTTTCAACAGAGTCGAACTCGTCGTTGGCGTCGCATCCAGCTTCTTTGGCGCCGGCACTTTGGCGGAGTTTAGATCGGCCAGCCGTACGCGTTCAATTTCTATTGAGCGTTTGCCGCCGGTATGAGCGATATACAGAAAGCCGTCGTGCTCCATGACGTGCGGATAGTCGACGTGTCGCCCGCCGACGAGATAGAACAGTTTATTGAAAACGAGGCCGTCCTCACTGACGGCCAGTGTCAGCGGATCGCGACGTTTGGGATGAGTGTTCGAGACCAGCACGTAGCGCCCGTCGCTCAGACGCAGACCGTGCAATTTCGAGGTGGCATCCGGGAAATCAGTTCTGGCCGGATTGCTCCAGGTGCGACCATCGTCGGTCGAGAACGCGCGGTAGAGATAACCGCCGCGGCCGTTGTCGCGAAAAAGCGACATCAGGTTTCCATCGGGAAGCGTCCACCAGAGCGGTTCTTCGGCCTTCAAGGCGCTGTCTTTGTCTGCCATTACGGGAAAGGACTTCCACTTATTCAGGGCTGCTTTTCCTCCGATCAGAAACTCCACGCCGGACTGTCGATAGTCATACTTCCGCCGCGACATGGCCCACTCGCCAGTGGGCAGTTTCTTCGGCGGGAAATTATTGATCGCGTCCTCCTGAACGACGCCAGCAGAGTCCCAAACCTTCGTGACGGGATTCCATCGAAAGGCGTGCAGCGCGAGACTCGGCCCGAAAAAGCCGGCAGCTTCGTCCAGGGAAGCGAGAGCCAGCAATTGACCGTCGCGGAGCCAGAACCCGCGCGAGATGTAGCGAAACCCCTTCTTATTACGCGTGTTGTAATGCGGCGAGTCCGGTCCCGATTGAGGCGGATAGGGGGTCATCAGACGCGGCGTATCCCACTTCACGCCGTCTGGACTCGTGGAGTATTTCACGACCTGACCCACCCGGTCTTCAATCTCCGGACCATCGCTCCACATGGCCCAGAAACGTCCGTCGTAGTGAATCAGATAGTTGTGTTGATTCACGCCATTCCGGGCGTGAACGTCGCTGACAACGATGTGCTGCACCGGGAGTCGCGGGAGTTTGTCGAAATCAATCTTGTGATGATCCGCCGGTGCCCAGTCGCCGGTCAGCATCAGGCTGGCCCGGGGGTTACTCACAGGGTGGGGATATTCCGGCGTCGCATCAGAAGCGATGGACGCCACCGCGAAACAAGCCATCCAGGCGAGGGCGAGCCCCGGCAGAATCGCTGTTACTTTACGACGTGCTCTTTTCATATTGGTTTCTTTGTTACGGATGCTTCGGTCCAGTGGGACCCGGCTCTATTCGTCTCGTCGTTTTGTGCTCAGCCCTTCCGATTCCGATACTTCGCGCGGGACGAAGACTGTGTTGCGGTGAAAGCTGAACAGCGGCGGAGTGTTGAGCAGCATCACCTGACCGCGGGTCTGCGTTGTGGTTTGCCAGATTGAGCCGTCCGCTCCGTCAGGGACCTTCACCACGATGTACGACTTCCCATCAACCCGATCGGCTGGACTCAGATCGCGGCGGCCCTTACCAGGGATCATTAGACTCAGTCGCGGATTCGCATCGACGATCAGTTCACGAGTTCCTCTGGGAACGTAGAAGTAATGCGGGCCGCTGTAGGAAATCCAAGCTGGACGAACGACCGATGACTCGAACACAAATGGTGTTTCGGGCGGGACACTGATTTCGAAGTCACCAGTGATTTCGACTCGGTATTCAAACGCTCGCGGCAGTTTGACTTCGACGTCGTGGAACTTCGCCGCACCGTCAGTGCCCCCTGCGCGAAACTCTTTCTCGAAGATCACGTCGCTTCGCATGGTGACCGTCATCGTGATTGGCTTCGACGTCGGCGAGATTCCGAACTTCGCCGTTTGCGGACCCGATGCGCCGAGGTAACCCAACAGCCCGCCTCGAAATCGGGAGACCGCGAAACGATTGTCCTGCTGCTTCGCATGAATGTAACTCGGCCCCGCGTCGTCACCCGGCACGGTCACGCGGTCGAAGTACCTTGAGAACGCGACCGTTGGATCACCATCGGCTTTCAGCGCTGCGACGGTCTGGTCGAAGAGGGTGAGGATTTCGGCATCGGTCAGGCCGTTGCCAGACTTCCAGATCGGATCGCGGTCCTTGTTCGCGATGTAGAATTCGAGCCGGTTGTCCTGAACGGGCAGCCCGTTGCAGAGTCTGCGTGCCAATGCGTAGTAGTGAATGACGTCACGATGTCGGATCCGCCACGCGTAATTCATGAGCGGTTTCAGCGCGGCGTAGTAAGCGTCATTTCGATCGCTGTTGCGACCACGGACGAGATCGAATTCCCGGAACATCGCGACGTAAACGAGGTAGGCCTTCAGATCGGTGAGTCGGGCCCGCACGGCCGGATCAGTACTCGTGTTCCACGCGGATTGCAGATCGTCAAACAGTGGAATCAACGTCGCGGGACGTAGTGGCGGAGCGGCTTCCATTTTGTGATAGAACGCGCGCATCGGCTCAGCGGCGTCCGCGAACAACTGCTCGAAGAAATCATCGACTAACCGGTCAACTTTGGCTTTCGGATCCCACAGGAGTTGTGCGGCGACATAAAGGCCCAGAGCTTGCGCTCCCCAGTTTGCGTTGGTCTCGGCGTTAACTCCATTGAGGTTTCTCTGGGCGTAGTACGGAATCCATTTGCGATGGTACTCGACGCGCCCACCGCGCGCCCGGCCTGGAAGGCCCCAGTCCCACGCTTCGACGCCGTAGTATTCCCGCAGCCCGATCGCATGGACTTTCTTCGACCAGCGCTCGACCAGTTCGGGCAACGAGTATTGCGTCCGGTTAAATCCGAGCGCCACCTGAACGTAGACATTCGGCTCGACGTCGATGGTTGGTGGAAGCCGATGACTGGAGTAAGCGTAAAGCCCGACCCACGCTCGCGGATCCTCAGCTCGAAGGCGTTTCGCCGTTTCGTTCGCCAGATGCATGGCGCGGTCGGTGGTCGTGCCGATCGCCTTACAATCGTCGCAATGGCAGGTGCCTTGTCCGTCGGACGGATCGATCGAGACCATAAACGCAGACGGATTCGCTCGACGGCTGGTCTCCAGCAGTTGTGCACGGTCCCTGGCGACCAGTTCGATCAAATCGGGATTGCTGACGCAGAACTTGCGAGCGTTGGAAACACTCGTCTGATCGCGTGTGCCGTCCTCTTTCATCGCGGACAGCTGGGGATTGCTGGCGAAGGCTTCTTTGTTACGTCCCATAATGTTGCCATAACTGTGCCCCGTGCGAGTCAAGCCTCTCAGTGTGAGCCGATTGGCCACCGCCCATCGCTGGTAGTCGAGCATCAGCGGCTTCAGATCGTCGCCACTCATCCCGTAGGCGTACCAGATTCGACGTTCGATCAGTTGCGGCGATTCGGCGAAGTTAAGATCAACCGAGAGGTTTCTCAGAGTCGGGGTCACATGCCATTTCTTCGAAGGAGCGAACCACCGAAAGCCCCACCGTCGGAGCAAATCAGCCACACCAAACCCCGCAGCCTCTTCGCTGTTGCCGAGCACATAAATCCGACGTTCGTCCGGCCGAGTGGCGATGGCGTAGTCGTCGTACTTCTGCGACTTCAGCCCCGCCGCCCGCGCGACGTCCGGCCACTGATCCACCCGCGCGACGACCAACGAAGGTTGATCGCCGAGTTCATTGGCGACGACGAAAGTCGTGCCGCTGGCGCGGTTCAGCGACTCCGCGAGCCAGCCGGCAACATCGCTCAAGACCGCTGTGCCAGCGAGAGTCGCTCCGCGGACATCCGCGACAATCTGAATGCTCGCCTTGCCGTTCTCCAGTAACGGAACTTCGGCCCTCGCAACCGTCGAGAAAAGGACCAGAACGATGATGAATGAAGGTATGTGTTTCATGAAGGTTGAGAATCCTCAGTTCAGTGTGAGGTGTTGATACTACCGTGATCCAGCACCTGTCCTTCGGCTGCGAGCCGCGCGCCGGAGATCTTCGCAACGTAGAGTTTGCAGCTCAGCCGCCGCCAACCGCGCCGGAGATTCGTTGATGATGATTACAGCGTAAGCCTTTCCTTCATCAACGAGAAACTGGTCCTTGGCTTTCACGTGCGCGATGGAAAAACTGAATGCGCAGACGACGGTAGCAATTCGAAGTTGTTTCATGGTGATGTCTCGGAGCATCGGCTTACTCTTCCTTCCTTCAATTCCGCCAACAGGTCAGGAGATGATGTAAAAGAGACCCCTTAGATCCACTCGGGACGGTGCCAGAAGCAGCCATGCACGAAGATGACCTTGCGGTGCCTGAGAAGCCCAAGGTCGGGCGATCCAGTAACTACCGTTGATTCAGCCGAAATCGAAATCCAGGCGATGAATCAACTTTCGGACGGCGATTTCCGGTCTCGTATTGGTTTGCCTCACGGCTACCATCATCCGACTACGGTCTTCTTGCTGACGATGTCTGCAATCTAAACGACTCCAGACTCGATCAACTGTGCGACGATCGCAGCGCTTAGCTGAGGCGGAACAGCGTTGCCAATCATTTCGCGAAGTGCGGTCACGCCCGTCGCGTCCGAGAAATCGAAGAAGTCTGGAAATCCCTGCAACCTGGCCGCTTCATGTGGCGTCAATGTGCGTTGCCGTAATGGATGCACGAACCTTCCCTGGCCCATTGAGCCGAACCCGCTTGTAATTGTCTGGGCCGGTTTGTCCCAGTGCATCCGACCGTACATCGAAATGTAAGAGTGTGGCCGGTCCCGATGGCATTCAGGACGTCGTTCGTTCGGAAGGTCGAATAAGTCACGCTCGAATAGAAACCCGACGCGTTTCAGATTATCCGGTGACATGCGCGACGGCTGGAAATAGGGCTCGTCGCGAATGTCAGGCTCATCCTCAAGGCCTGCGACAAACTGCCCGACCGTGGCCGGTTCGTTGCTCTTTGGAAGCAGCTCAAAATCGAACGCCCCAACTCTGGTCGCGACGAGCACATGCCGTTTCCGCAACTGTGGTACACCCAGCGAAGAAACCTGAACGACGGAATCCGCAGTCGTGTACCCAAGTGTGGATAACCACTCCTTCGATACTCCGACGACGTTCTGGCGGTCGTGAATTACGGTCGGAACGTTCTCGATGACAAGCGCGGCGGGCTTAAAGATCTCCGCTGCCCGGATCACGCGAAGATAGAGTTCATTCCGAGGATCTTTGCGGCGAGTGGAGTTATTAAGGTCCGAATGACCCTGACACGGTGGCCCTGCAACGAGCAGGCTTAGCGGTCCTACTCTTCCCTTCCAGTACCGTTCCGTTGCGGTGGAAGGACTACCGAGTTGGCCATCGAGCAGTTTGCCCACATCAGCATGCCGAACACGCCAGGCATCCGTTCGAATGTTATCGCGGAAGACACGAAGCGGAATCTCCGCGAAGTCGACAGCCATGCGGATATCAAGCCGTCGCCCTGATCGTCGTACAGCGTCCCATGCTCCGAGCGTCAAACCGCCGCAGCCGCAAAACAGATCGACGATCGAGATAGAAGGTGATGAGCCGTTCGGCGCAGGGGGTGGCACGGTGCGTTTGCACCAATCTAGCACAGACTCCGATTCCATAACGTTGTTCATCGCACTACGCCGCGTATTCCGCGTTCTCCACATACTTCTTTATGTTCTTCAAAACGCTTCGCACGAACACCACGCACTCACGCTTAATCCGCTCCAGATCAGATACGGTGAATTGCCGACCGCAGTCGCTGAACGTGACGTTTCCGTGTCCCAGGTGATTACGGTGAAGTTTCACTGTTTCAAGCTCAACTCCCCCTCGTGCACGAAAATGAGTGGCCACATCGATCCCGTGCAGATGGCAGACTCGTCGTATCTCCTTCGCATTCAGATTTCCGGAGATCGGCAACTCGTCCTCGGAAAGGGAGAGGATTGTCCCGTTTATCACTGCTTCTGTCATGTCCTCTGTGAGTTCCCGGTAGTTCCGGCGCGCCGCACTATCAAAGTCCAGAATTCGAAATCCCTGGCCGACCCACAGTTTCCGCAACTCTTCACGGACATCAGCGAAGGCTTTCCCTTCACTCTCAAGGTGCCGGTAGACTTCGCGAAATGCTGACGGAACGGTTGCTTCAACAATGTTGTAAAGAAGCAGGAATACCGTGGCCTTCATGACTTTGAAGCTGTCGTCTCCAAAAACTCTGACTTCACGCTGTGTCGAACGATTCATCAGCGCGACGTCAGGTTTTTCGAGTCGGTCCAACACCTTCAAGTAGGCGTCTAATTCGAGCACGCGTGTCTCGAAATCTTCGATCACATCGTCCATGTCAGTGCTCCAAGCCGATAAGCAATTGGTCACGGACAAACTCGATTCTTCCCTTCATGCGAGGCAGAGAGTTGCTCGCATGCGTAGTTGTGTGTTCCCTGAAGTCGTCCGAATCCAGCCATCCTTCAACTCGGAGTGGGATCAGGTCGGCGTTTGCCCGAAGAGCGAGATTCACGCCCACGGCTATCGACTCGAATCGCACACGTGGAGTCATCGTGGCTTTGCTCGATTTGGCGAAACCATTTGGGAAGTTCTGCTTCACGAACCGGAGCATGCCTTCGAACTCCTGCTTCAATCGCTCCCGGTCGAAACTCTTCTTCTGTCGCTTGACGAATTCCTCAAGGAAGGCGTTCACGTCATGTTTGAATGAATGATAGTCCTCCGAGTACGCAAAGAAGCGTATGACCAATTCTTCTCCTTCGTACCGGTCTATGAGACGTTGGCTCATCGGACACAGCTCAGTGAAGAGGGGCTTCTTAGCGCATTTGGCGACGAATTTCATGAATTCGCCAGCGTGAGCACCGCGCCGAATCTCACTCGGTTTCGCAGGCTCACCGCTCGTGTTGACCCGATCGAAAATCTCCTGTCGCGTCTCGGCTGACGTTTCGTCCTCAAGAACGACAAGCCGAAGTGCCTTACCCTCAAGCTTTCGTTGTCGAGAAGGAGGCAGGTCCGAGTATCTGAAATCGTTGAGTGCTGGTAGGCGTTGCAAACCACTCAAGATGAGGGTGTTGTCCAGAAATGCTTCGAGCGTCTGAATTCGCTGGGCACCATCCACGATCTCCAGCCGCCCATCGTCCTCCATCTCGGCGACGAACATCATCGGGATGGGCATCCCGAGGAGCACGGACTCGATGAACCGGCATCGGTTTCCAAGTCGCCAAATAAACTTTCGCTGATAGTCGGGGATGTAAAACCGGTCTTTTCTGAACTCCTGCACGAGGTAATCGACGGTGAAGTCGCGGAGGTCGTACTTGACCTCGCGCTGCCTGGCCTTGATTTCTTCCTCGACGGCCTTCTTCTGGCTTTCCGTGATCGATTTTCGCGATGCCATCCGCTTCATCTCCCTGACATGAGTACACGGTAATTCTATCGTTGGGCGAGAAGAACTCACGCGTCGGCCCGGCGTAGAAGGGATTAAGCGGTCTCTTTTCTCGGCAACTCCACGGCGCGGCAACTGCGGTTATCAGTTGGATCTCTATTTCCCGGGCGCTCCCGACGTATCGTCCGTCGATCGATACACGTTGGAACCACGGTCGTCGAGGCTCTGTGGGATTGGTTCAGCGTGAAGTATTGATTTCGTCGTGATCCAGCACCTGTCCGTCGGTCGCGAGCTGCCGGCGCAGCGAGTCGATGGCAACCGTTCGAGGCTGGGTCTGGTGAGACAGCGCGAGATGCGCTGCGGTCCCGGCCGCCTGCCCGAGCGCCATCCAGGTGGGTTCCATGCGGATCGACGAGTAGGCGACGTGTGTGGTTGAGGCGGCCACGGGAACGATCAATCCATCGATCGACTTCGGAATCATGATTCGGTACGGAATCCCGTAAGGCCGCGTGATCGAATCGAGCATCCCCAGGTAGCCTTCCAGAACGACCGTGTCGCTGGGTTGGCGTTTGCGGCAGGGGAAGCTGTCGATGGGGAATTCGCCGATGGCAATTGTGTCGGCGTGATCAGACTGCTCGCCGGCACGCGATGTCATGTCGTGCTCGGTTAGCGTGTATTCGCCGATCAGGCGGCGAGCTTCACGGACATAGAGCTGGAACGGGAAGTGGCCGTTGTCGGTGAACTCGTCGCGTGGAAGATGATACTGCTGCGCAATGACGCGGTGCGGTTCAGGAATCTCGTCGTCGTTCTGGAGAAACCAGAGCAGCCCCAGCGTGAGGTTGCGATGCCGCTCGCAAATGCGTTGTCGTGTGGCGTGGTCGCCTTCGACATAACCGACGTTCTCTTCCGGAAACGGGAAACCAAGCGGACGCGGATTGATATTCACGTCTGTCTTGTTGTTCGGGATGTCCGTGACGGACAGGGCGCGGAACATCGTGTCGAAATGCGCCGGGTGATAACCGCGACCGGGTTTCACATGTTTCGGTGCGCTGAGCCGCCCACTGGCGAGATCGTCGAAGTAGCCAGTGTAGGTCTCGCGACGGTAGTCCGATGGTGGCTCGGTCAGAACATGCGAGTTTCCGGGATCGGTCGTCAGACACAGGCGATAGGTGTAGGCGGGCAGACGACCGTCTCGTTCGCCTGTCGTTCCCGGCAGAAACTCGGCGTTCTGGTAATCGAAGGAAACGACTCCCGCGTGTGGTTCGTCGAACTCGTCGCGCGACTCGCGTCCCAGTCGATAGTCCGCGCCCGCCGCTGCAAACAGATCGCCTTCGTACGTTGCGTCAATGAAGACTCCGGCCGAACGCCACTCATTGCCCGCACCATGCTCAGAGCAGTGTGCGATTTCAATTCGCGTCAAAACGCTCTGGGACACCTCCGCTTGAACGAGACGACGCTGAGTCAGGACGGAGACGTTCGGGCACTCCTTCAACATTTGGCTGAAGACAGCTTCAGCCACCGAAGGTTCGAAATAGTAGCCGTCGCGGCATAGCTCGAAGTCGGGTGAATCTTTGCCATAACGATCGAGGTAGTGCTGCCTCACACGGTCGGTGAACTCCCGAAACAAGCCACCAACCAAATGGCGTTTTTCTACATCGCTTTTGCCGAGTCCGCTGGCGGACATGCCTCCGATGTGGCTGTGGGATTCGATCAACAGCACCTTCCGGCCGGCTCGCCCCGCGGACAACGCCGCTGCGATACCGCCCGGTGTGCCACCGACCACAACGACATCGAATTGAGCCTCGACATCGCTCATGCCGTCTCCCTGTCCAGCGTCCAGACAGTCAGGCCGCTCAAGTCCTTCTGGTTTCGACCTCGGAATACTGCGACCACGCCAGCGAGGATCAGGAATGCAAGATTCACCAGAATGCCAGTCCAGTAAGAATGAATCGGAACGGTCAGGGTTTCAGGTAACCAGCCGGCTGCGCTGACGCCGAGGTAGACGTTCAGGCAAATTGCGACCGCCAGCCCGATCGCCGCCGAGCGGTTGTCGATTCGTGTTGTGAAGAAGCCTGCCATGAACAACCCGAGCAGGCAGCCGCCGAAAACCGACGCCACGATCCAACTCAAATCATTCATGCTCTCTTTTTCGATGGAGCTGAACACAATGGCTCCGAGAATCATGAGAACGGACGCCACAACGGCTACGAGCCTGGCCCCGCGCAAATAGAACCGGTCGTCCCGTCCCTTTGCCAGATACGGCTTCATCAAGTCCACCGTCACGATGGTGGAAATGGCGTTGATCGAAGAATCCAGACTCGACATCGCCGCCGCCAGTACTCCGGCGATGATCAGTCCGGTTATGCCAACAGGAACCTGAGTCAGAATGAAATAAGGAAAGACCGCGTCCGCCTTTAACGCGGTCACGGTTTCATCCGGATTCACCGTGTAAAAAACAAACACGGCCGTTCCCAGGAAAAAGAAGAACGCCCAGGTCGGAACGGCAATGATGGAGTAGATCGTCGTTGCCTTGCGCGCCTCCTTCAGACTTTTCGCCGCGAGGTATCGCTGCACCACGTTCTGATCGCTGGAGTACATCGTCAGCCAGCTCACGATTCCCAGCAGCGCCACCGTCCAGAACGTCCGCTCGTGCAAGTTGAAGCCCATCGAGCCGACATCGAACTTCCCGTGCTGCACGCCCACCTCGAAGATTTGCCCGACGCCACCGGGCAGTTGCCAAGCTATCGTCACGAGGCAGATGATCCCGCCGGCCCACAACACAATCGACTGCACGACGTCCGTCCAGATCACCGCTTCAATCCCGCCGGCAATCGTGTAGAGCGAAATGAAGATTCCGACAAGAACGATGACCAGTCGAATATCCAGACCGGTCAGCAGCGTGATGGGGATCGAGACAAGAAACAGGACCTTTGCCAGCCGAATCAACTGCAGCAGGATGAAGCTCAACGCCCCATAAAGCCGCACACCGGGGCCGAACCGATCGCCAAGGTACTCGAACGCTGACGTTGTCTTGCCGCGTCGGAAGAACGGGATGAACACGATGATCGCCAGTACGGCCACCAGAGGGAGCGTGAGGTTCGAAACCAGTTGCCGCCAATCCAGCGTGTACGCGGCAGCGGGAAACGCCAGAAACGTGACGGAGCTGATCGACGTCCCCAGCATGGACAATCCGATCGCCCAGCCCGGAAACGACCTGTCCCCCAGGAAGTATTCCTCCGTGGTTTTGTTGCGTCTGGCAAACCACACTCCCACCCCGACCGTCCCCAGCAGGTAGATCACGATGATGGCGATGTCGAGCGGCCGGGCAGTCACATTCATTACGTCGTTTTAGATGGCGAACGACTGGTTCTCAATGCTGCACTCGCGCGTTCGGCGCGGGTCT
>CAUZFZ010000197.1:0-17183 GCA_963579025.1 Planctomycetota bacterium
CCGTTTTGGTTTTTTGCCGGGCTTCGGCTCGGGATAGAACGGGCCACGCGACTTCGGGCGATACGGACGGCTGTGAATCAACATCGAGCGTTTGACCGAGCGCGATTGCCGCAATCAGAAATGCACTGGAAGTCATCATGACAGACCGATTCCGCTCAGAAATCGTGACAGCCGGAACAGTCGAGCCTCTGTCTGGCGATCATTCGTACAGATGGCGGAACTTTGGCGGTTTCCGCAATCCCGGACAACACGAACTTTGCTCTCAGGCGCTGTGGATTCGTTGCTTCACCTTGGTGACCAGATCGACGCCGAGGATGGCCATGAACGTGCCTTTGAGATCGGCGTTCAGTGCAAAGAATCGCTCGAGTTGCTCGGAGGGCCAGAAAACGCATCGTGAGGATTCCAGTGCGGTCACCTGGGCGCTCGCGACTTCGTCGGTGAGGTAGGACATTTCACCCACAAACTGCCCCGGTAACATCTCTGCGATTTCCCGTCCGTTGAGGTCGATCCGTACTCGTCCGTGGGTCAGCAAAAGCACTCCCCCGACGGCCCGGCCCTGTTCCACAATCCGCTCGCCCTGGGGAGCGTCCTGCCAATCGGCCAGCTTGTAGAGTTTGAGGAACTCACGTGGCGGCATCGTGTGAAACGCCAGTCCATACAGTTCCGCATCCTCGTCGGACATGTTCACCGGTCGCCGTTCCAGAATGAGAATCACGACCTGGACACCGTTGATCAGCGTGAACAACGTGAGCCACACCATCGGGACGTACATCGGCGGCGACTGGTACTGGTAATAAGGCAGCAACACGATCGAAGCGACGATCGTCAGCGCTCGCAGCCACACCATATCCCGCACGGAATACGAGATCAGATAAAGCACGTACGCAAGGTGGACCAGATAATCCATTCGCAGCTCCTGAGTCGGTTCGCAGGTCGATCGTTCCGAGTGCTGTCACGACGGCTGAACAAGACGGGTGGGATCAATGCCTTTCGCGACCAGTCACCGGGCGCACAACCGAGCCTGATCAGAAACCAAGTGTACCCTTCGTCCAGCCTGGATTCACCAATACCCGCTGGCATGCAATACTCAGTCCGTTGCGGTGACCCGCTGCTTCTCGGTGCGACGCATGTATGCCCATTGATCGTTAATCGGTGCCAGGTTAGCGTGTTTGAGACGATACTTGAGTTGAGTGCGGGCCTTCACCACGGTCGCTTTGCTGCGAGCCATAGTGTGGAAAGGTGCTACCGTGATCTCCTCAAGCGAATTCCGGCTGCCTCCGAATGAGACACGTTCCGAGGCGACGTCCCGCAACGGCGACAGCACGGTCAACCTGCCGCCCATTGACAAGTCGTCTGGCCGAAAGAAGAAACTGCATTCGACGGTCGCAGATCAGACTCGTCGAGACACCGACCGGCCCGGCATTGCCGCCGGGACGATGTTTGCCGAGTTCCGTGTCCAGGAACGAATCGGCGCCGGCAGCATGGGAGAAGTTTACCGAGCCACTCAGCTCGGTCTGGATCGTTCGGTGGCGCTCAAACTGCTGCCGTTGAAACTTGCCTACGACCCAACTCTCGTGGAACGGTTTCGGCGGGAGACACACACCCTCGCCAGCCTGGATCATCCGCATATCGTGCGCGCCATTTCTGCTGGCGAAAGTGGCGGCTGGCACTACGCTGCGATGGAGTTTGTTGACGGTCGTCCGCTGCAGGACTGGCTGGACGATCTGGGGCGTCTGACGGTTGGTGACGCTCTGCATGTCGTACTCGTCTGCGCTGCGGCGCTGGAGCACGCTCACAACCAGGGCGTCGTTCATCGGGATATCAAGGCCTCAAATGTGCTCGTCAGTCGTGCGGGAGTTGCGAAACTTTCAGATTTCGGGCTTGTCCGCCTGGTGCGGGAAGACATGTCGATGACGGCGTCGGGAACGGGCCTCGGCACACCGGAGTACATGCCGCCGGAACAATGCGAGGACGCTCGCAGCGCAACGGCGCAGTCCGACATCTATTCGCTGGGGGTCATGCTGTACGTCATGCTGACCGGTGAATTGCCGTGTGTCGGGACCAGTCTGGTCGAGCTCCTGTTTGCCAAACGATCCGGCGTCTTCAAGTCAGCCAAATCGCTCAACCCCGAAGTGCCCGAACGTGCTGACCTGATTCTCCAGAAGATGCTGGCGCCCGAGCCGTCACACCGATATGCAAATTGCACGGAATTGATCCGGGACCTTACGACCGTCCACCGGCACAACGAGTCGCTGAGTTTTGTGGATGTTGAGGAAGCAGATCGCTACGTCGCATGGGGCCCGTGGTGTGCCGAGTCACGGGCGACAGCAGAAGTCATCGCGGCGGCGGGGCATGTGGCGAAACCGGTAGTCGAACCGGTCACGCCAAACGATCGCGTCTGGTACGTGTCGCATCGCAACAAACTAGGCAAGGATGTGCTCTCGAAGATGAATACTGCTGACCTGATCAATGCCTTGGACAATCGGCTGTTGCCTGCGTCGTCGCAGGTCAAGCGGCTGGCGAACGAGCGATTTCGGTCTCTGGCAGATCATCAGGAGTTTCTGCCGGCACTGAAGCGACTGGGAGTGAAGATCAAGCCCAGCGCGGCGACGCAGAAGAAGCGAAAGTTGCGCAAAAAGAAACGCCGTCGGGATCGGACTAAGGAACGTCTGGACCTGATGCTGCGAGTGCTGGTGGGAGCCGCAGCCGCTTACGGTCTGGTGCGTGGCATCGCCGACGTCGGCGGGTTGTTCACAAGCGATCCGCAAGAGCAGGAACAGCCGGTCGACCTGTAGCTGACGTCCGTAGTTCCAAGTTTGAGGTCGCTGGGTTCGCAAGAATTCAGCCGGACCGAGAAAACGTCTGAATTCTTGCGAATCCAGCCACGACCAATCGCGACCGCCATCTCAAACTCGGAACGACTGGACGTGTGAACGACCGCTCCTGATGGACATTGGGGAGTCGCGATTCCCCGCATTCGGGAATAATTTCGCAGCGGTGTGCATCGTCTTTTGGAAAGTCGCGAAAGAAATCCGATTCGCGCTTGTACTGCTCGCTCAGGAAAATTCCCAAAACTCTACTAAGGCAGTCGTCGTCATACCGTTATCAGGGCAGCACTGGGCTGTCTGGACTGGACGACGACTCAGAGCTGCGGTTCTCGGGGACCATGATGGACAACAGCGGACAGCCCGCAAATTCGGAATCATCCACGCAAACCCAATCGGATCGGACCGAATGGGTACGGGATGTTCTTGTCGAGTTCGAAGGGCCTCTGGTGCGCTATGCGCAGCGGATTACTGGAGATCTCGAATCGGCCCGTGACGTCGTGCAGGAGACTTTTCTGAGACTCTGCCGGCAGGACCGTGACGAAGTTGAGGGCCATCTGGTGCAGTGGCTGTTCACTGTCTGCCGGAACCGGGCCCTGGACGTACAGCGAAAGGAACGCCGGATGAGCACGGCAACTGATCTCGACGAACGAACTTTCACGTCTGATGCAGGGCAGTACGCCCCTGACTCGGCTGCCGAAACGAATGACTCGGCCGCCAAAGCCCTGGGGTTACTCGAACATCTTCCGGACAACCAGCAGGAAGTGATTCGACTGAAATTTCAGAACGAACTGAGCTACCGCGAGATATCTGATGTCACCGGACTTTCGGTCTCGAATGTGGGGTTCCTGCTTCACGTCGGGATCAAGCGGCTGCGTGAGCTGATGGTCCGTGACAAGGTGATGGGGTGAACGGGCGAAGCGGTGACAAGGTGACGGGGATTTTCCCCTTCACCTTGTCACCCTCTCACCTTGTCATCGTTTCAATGTTTTTCTGTGTGCGATGAGGACGTCCCATGACCTCCCAATTCCCCGCTTCCGACTTCAATCCCGATGATCCTCGCCTGACCGCGTTCGCTCTGGGCGAACTTGATGAGCAGGAGCGTGCGGAGTTCGAGCAGTTCCTGGAAAGCTCGGAAGAAGGCCGTGAGGCGCTCTCCGAAATCCAGGAAACGATCGGCCTGTTACGTGACGAGCTTGTCGCCGAACCGGCTCCGTCATTGACGGATGCCCAACGGGCCGCAGTGGCAATGGCTTCGGGCGCCGGAGGAGAAATCCCGACGGTCCAGGTCGCTACCGAGGCAACAGGGACTCCTGTGTGGCGGTCCTGGCGAGGCATTGTCGCCAGCGTGACGACGGTTACGGCGTTGTGCCTGGTCTTGCAGGCGCTGCCCGAGCCTGATCCGTTGCTTATGGGTGACGCGATTGGCGAGGCGACTCTTCCAGCATCGGCCATTGTGGCTCACACCGCGCCAAGGATTACGCAGGAAGACTTCGCAAAAGACCTGCAAACGGAGATTGCGGAGACGCAGAATGTCGGCTCAGGGCAGACAGCCTCGGCAGCCACGACAGCCACGGAACTGGCACGGAAGACCTTGATCCAAGCGATTTCGGCAGAAAAGCTGGCGAGTGCGGAGCAGCCCACGTCCAGCCGTGCTGGTCAGTCGGGTGGTCGACGTGCAATTGAAGTACCGCGTGATCGAAATACGAAGGAAATGGATTTCAGCGCCAAGGTGGCAGCGACACAGCTTCCCGGCGAGAAAGTTGTTGGACGGGACCTGGGAGCAGGTGAGATCAATGGTGATACCGGCAACATCGTTCGCGGCTACGCAGATCGCGTGCGTCGGCGACCGGCCGAGCCAGGCCGTTCGTCACCGGGTTCGGATAGCAGTGATGATGACAAGTCATCTCCACCGCCAGTTGCAGCATCCACTTCGCCAAGTCCGTCACGCGTGTCCGCAGCCGGGCATTCTGGAGTGAAATCTGAACAATTTGGGAAACAGGGCAATCCCAGCCAGGCTAAGAACGGTGGCCCGACGCTGACGGCCACCGCGGAACCACGGCCGGCCGATCCGGCTGCTGCGGATAGTTCTGGTGGAGCACCGCAGCCCGGCGGTCAACAGCGCGGCCAGAAGGGACAGCTCGTTGGCGATAAAGGCAAGAGAGGTTCCGGTGAGGGTCGTTCTGTCGCTGGAATCGGTGGTGGGGGTGTCGCAGCGAAGGGGGATGCGAGTCCAGGTGCCGCGGATCGTCGTGTTGCCAGACCGCTGCCTGCCCAGATTTCGGCATTTCCGCGAGGCGAAGCTGAGCTTACCAAGTCTGATCGACTGCGTTTGGCAACGATCCGACCGGAGCCGGGTACCGGCAAACCACTCGGAGGGAAGGCGCTCAAAAAAACACAACAACCGGCGGCTGATGCACCGGTCGAGGAGAGCGTTCCAGGATTTGAGGTCGCGGCCACTGAGAGTCGCTTGAAATTAAAGTCGCCGGAAGAAAAGGCGCTCGATGAACTCAGTGACAAAGTTGTCAAGTTCTATACTGGTTTCGGCCGGGAAAGCACGAGAACCTCACCGAAGAGTGAGTCACTGACACAGTTGCCGCGACCGGATGCCTACAACGAAGCCTACGACCGAATCACCGAGAACCCGTTTATCCGACCGATTCCGCTGGACACGGAAACGTCTCGGTCGACATTCTCGGTCGACGTCGACACAGCCTCGTATGCCAATGTGCGACGGTTTCTGGATCAGGGGCAGTTCCCACCAAAGAACGCGGTCCGGGTGGAAGAGCTGATCAACTACTTCCATTACGACTACCCGCAGCCCGAGGGCGAAGACCCGTTCTCGGTCAGCATCGAAGTCAACATCTGCCCGTGGCAGCCACGGCATCGGCTGGCCCGGATTGGGCTGCGGGCGAAGGACTTGGACGAGCAGCAGCGTCCGCCGACCAACCTGGTGTTTCTGATCGATACGTCGGGTTCCATGCGGGCGGAGAACAAGCTGCCGCTGGTCCGCGCGTCGATGAACATGCTGATCCGTGAACTGACCGAAGACGACCAGGTCGCGATCGTGACTTACTCCAACACGGCCGACCTGCGACTGGCGACAACTTCGGGTGCGAAGAAAACCGAGATCGGTCAGGTCATCGACAGTCTCCAGGCGGGTGGGTCGACTAACGGGGCAGGTGGCATTCAACTGGCGTACGACACGGCCGTCCGCAAGTACATCGATGGTGGAGCCAACCGAGTCATCATTTGCACGGACGGCGATTTCAACGTCGGCATCAGCGAAGACGACAAACTGGTCGAGCTGATTCAGGAGAAAGCGGCCAGTGGCGTGTTTCTCAGTGTGTTCGGCTTCGGCATGGGCAACCTGAAGGATGCGAAGCTCGAAAAACTGGCCGACAAAGGCAATGGCCAGTACGGCTACATCGACAGTCAGGGCGAAGCAAAGAAGGTCTTCGGCGAAGAACTGACCGGCACGCTGTACACGGTCGCCAAGGATGTGAAAGCTCAAGTCGACTTCAACGCGGAGACGGTCGGAGCGTACCGGCTGGTCGGTTATGAGAACCGTGTCATGGCCAATCGTGATTTCGCCGACGACACGAAAGACGCGGGAGACATCGGAGCCGGACACACAGTCACGGCGCTTTACGAGATCGTTCCCAGAGCAGCCATTCTGGAGCAACCGGGGCAAGAGCCTCTGAAGTATCAGGGCAGTAAGAAAAAGCCGGCCGAACCCGGCGATGTGACAGACCCGGAATCAGCGGAACTGTTCACTCTGCGGCTGAGGTACAAGCTTCCGGACGAAGAGGTCAGCAAGCTAACTGGGAAGGACTATCCCGTGCAGGATATTGCCATTCGAGGTCAGGCTCAGGCACCGACCGGTGACTTCGTCTGGGCTTCGGCTGTGGCGTCGTTCGGAATGAACCTGCGGGAGTCGAAATACCGAGGCAACTTCACATTCCGTGAAGTGCTGGCGATGGCTCAGCGATCGGTCGGTGAAGATGAACACGGGCGTCGCAAGGACTTCATCGGTCTTGTCACGAAAGCCGCTCGGCTTGCGGGACAGGGGGGTGGACTGGAAGCGCCGGAAGTGAACGGCCCGGTGACGCGTCCGACCGAAATCGAGTCGGGTGCAGCCCGCATCAAGGCCGGTGTGGATGGCAAGTACCGGCGTCTGTTGAAGAAGATCGAAGTCCGCGACGACTTCCGCCGATTCAAAGGGTTCCATGACTATGGCTACTGGGACGGAACTGAGTACGCCGGGAATACCGACCTGCTGCCAGGCTTCTGGGTCTACGTGTACCCGCACTGGTACATCTGGGGTGAAGAGTTGAAAAAGCCAGATCCGCCTAAGCCAGAGACGCCAAAGCCTGGGCCACCAAAGTCGGACGCCGGGGCTGAGGCGGCTGACCCCGCTGCCGGTCAACCGGAAAAGACACCTGAGCCACCCAGCGGACCGGCTCCGGGATAAGGCTGACAGATGATGACGCCACGCCGTTGTTTGCTGCACGTTGCGACCTGTTGCCTTGTGCCCATCATCCTGAGTGGGTGTACGACATCGAGCCGGCCGCCCGATGCTGATGCGTTTACCGGGAATACGGGCGGCTGCGGAGATTTCTTCGTCTTCCACACGTCGTCCAATGGCGAGTGGAGACTGACGGTCACTGTCAATCGCAGGAAACTCCCCGGCGCAGAGATTCCCCAGACTCTCGACCTGGGCACAGACGCCAATGTCGTGCAGGTCGAAATGCTTCGACTGGGAGCCAACCCGACCCAGCCCTGCACCTGTATCGCAGCCGACCCCCCGACTGATCGGTGGAAAGCCATCGCAGGTACTCTAAGCATCACAACACAGGATGCGGAGAACCCTCCAATCGCAGAGGCCTACCGGGTTTCGGTGACACTCGACGATGTTGAACTGAAGCACCCGGAAACGGGAGCCAGTTCAAGGTTGGAGACCGTCGAGATCACGAACATCATGGTCGGCTGGTATGCCGGCTGAGATGTGTCGCGACTGCCAGCGGTATGAAAGATCCGTTGAACCAGGCCGGCGCATACGCCTCAAGTCGCCGTCTGTCACGCCAGGCTGTCCGCGTGCACGCCGCTGTTTCGTAGCTCAGCGCCCTTGGGCCGTTGTGCGGGAATTTCGCGGATCTCAGACGATTCACCGTTACTTCCGGCGCCTATGCGCGTTTGATTCGAACTGTGGATCGGACGCCTCAAATTACGGAACTCGCTCTGAACGTTGACTTGCCAGGCTGAGATGTCAGATTGAGATCTCTTTGTCACAGCATTTGTTCTGGTTTGATGCGTTCAGAATTTGACGAGGACTCCCATGCCGGACAATGCGGACGAAACTCAGGAAGAAGAAGCGGTCAACGTCGAAACTCCGTCTGTTCCCACTGCCGACGACACTCTGGAAGAACCAGCGGACAATGTCGTCATTTCGTCGGTCCCCAATGCTGACACGGACGCACTCGATGAGACGATGGCCGAGCCCGGCGCGTCGGCCAAAGAGTCGGCTTCCGAGTTAAGCCAGTCTGACGGGGAGATGCCCAGTCATTTTGGTCGGTATGAGATCCGGAAGCTGCTGGGCAGCGGGGCGATGGGATCGGTCTATCTGGCGCACGACTCGCAGCTCAGTCGTGACGTCGCCTTAAAAGTCCCGCAGTTTTCTGCGAACGGTCCTGTGGACCTGATCGAACGGTTTCACCGGGAAGCCCGATCAGCGGCGACTCTCACGCATCCGAATATCTGCCCGGTGTATGACGTTGGCGAACACGAGGGCCGGCATTTTATTTCGATGGGCTTAATCGAGGGGCGTCCTCTGTCTGACTACGTGCAGACGGGAAAGCAACTGCCGGAGCGAAAGGTCGCCGCGATCGTGCGCAAGCTGGCACTGGCACTGCAGGAAGCGCACGATCACTCCATCATTCATCGCGACCTGAAGCCAGCCAACGTGATGATCGACCGTCGCAATGAACCCATCGTGATGGACTTCGGGCTGGCTCGGCAGACCGACGACCAGGTGGACGCCAAGCTCACCCGCGACGGTACGATTCTTGGATCGCCGTCGTACATGTCCCCGGAGCAGGTCCAGTGTGGAAAACTCGGCGCGGCGACCGACATCTACAGCCTGGGCGTCGTGCTGTACGAGTTGCTGACCGGTCGTACTCCGTTTGAGGGTACGATCGCTGCTGTCATCGGCCACATCATGCAGACAGAGCCGACGCCGCCAATCGAACTGCGTCCGGATATCACGCCGGGAGTCTCAGCCATCTGTCTGAAGGCGATGGCGAAGAAAGTGGATGACCGATTTGCATCGATGAAGGAGTTTGCCTCAGCACTCGGAGCTTTGCTGAAGGGTGACGCATCGGTTGTGGAAGCGAGTGTCGGCCTGGCGGTGGACGATCTTCGCGATACCCGATTCGAAGACCTGCAGAAGAAGAAGTCGCAGGCCACATCGCTGCTCAAGAGCGGACAGTTCCGCAGTGCGGTCGATGCTCTGGAGACGCTGATTGAATCGCCCGGTAAGCAGGGAGTGGAATTCGCGGAATGGGCCAGGCGGCAACTGCCGAAGGCACAGGAGAAGTACGACAACGCCGCCGAAGAGAGCCGGTCGCTGTATCGTCGCGCAAAGAAGAGTTTTGAGTCCGGCGAGTACGAACGCACGGCACAGCTGCTTGGGCAGATTCCGTCTGATATGGAAAACCGTGCGGTGGTCGATCTGAAAGCGGAAGCCAGCGACCTGCATGAAGAGGTTCAGACGCTGTCTGAAGAAGTCGAGCACGCCGTTCAGTCTGGATACGGTGCAAGCATGCTGCCCAGTGTTGAACGACTTCTGGAACTGAAACCGAACCATCGTCAGGCGAACGAGCTGTACGAAGAACTGTTTTCCGCGAAGAACGCTCGACCGACGCAACCCGCGAGTCGGAAACGCCGCAACAGGAAAAAGTCTGCGGCAGTTCCCGTTCCCTGGCTGATTGGTGGTGGTATCGCCATTCTGGCTGCAGGCGTCTTACTCGCGATGGTTCTGCCAGACGGCAATGACGCCGATGTTCCGGCCGGGCAGCCAACATTCGCATCGTCCGGGATCGCTGACGATGCGCCGGCTGCGGACGTCGTCACTGGTGTTGTTGACCCGCCGGGATCGTCAGTCGCTACTGCGCCGCGAGCAACAGACAATGCGCAAACGCCGGTCACGCCGGAAACCATCTTCGCTCGCCTCGACACAAACGAGGACCAGCAACTGAGTGGGGCCGAAGTTTCACGCGTCATGTTGAAACGCCTCGACAAGAACGAGGACGGTGTCATCACCTTCGACGAGGTGAAGCTCGGCGAGCGGTTCAGGTTGGGACCCGACGATGAGCCCGGCGATTCCGATCTTGCTGGTGGACCAGAACCGGCCTACAGAGATCCCGAATTCGATAACCGGCCTGAGCCACCGCCCGATGGAGATGTGGGACCGCCTGGCGGTCCGCCCCGGTTCGGCCGGCTGGATGATCCGCCGGAAAAGATCTTCGACCGCGTCGACGGCAACAAAGATGGCTTTCTGGATCGCCAGGAAGTGCCGCGTAGCGTGATGGAGCGGGCGGATGCGGACCGTGATCGAAGTGTGACGAAAGATGAGTTCGTCGCGGCCATGCGCGAACACGGTCCCGGACTGTTCCGTCCACCAGCGCGACCGGAAGGCGACGATCGACCGGGTCCAGGACCGGGAGGACGCCCAGGCAGGAAAAAGGGCGGCGGACAGGGCGACGGTGGACAGTAGTAAGTTGACTACGTTGTCGACTCCGCGGCCTGGATAACCTGCTCGCGGAGTTTGTCCTCGCCGGATAGGAAATGGGCGCGAATATCGAGCGCCAACAGACGCGATTCCTGTAGCCAGTCGGCGTCGATTTTGACGAGATCTTTGACCGTCGTGATCAGCCATTTCGTTCCGGCATCGGCCGCGCGGCGTTCGACGTCGGCCAGGTCAGATCGCGTGTAATGGTAATGATCCGCAAACCGGCGGAAGCCGCGGACATCCAGCCCGTGCTGCTCAAGCGTGCCGCGGAATGCATCCGGATTGCCGATACCGCAATAAGCGAATACCGGACCGTCAATTACGTCGAGCCGATGTCGCTCACCACCGAGATCGACGAGTGAATCTGGCTGGAATGCAATTTCGATCGCGGCTGCCTCCGGTTTCCAGCGTCGCACTTCGTTCCAGATCTCGACCCGCGTTTCCGGATCGGCCTGGTCGGCCCGAGTCATAATCACGGCGTCGGCTCTGCGCAGACCACTTCTGGCTTCGCGGAGTAGTCCGCGTGGCAATACGTGCCCGTGTCCCCAGGGTTGTTTCGCGTCGATCAACACAATGTCGAGAGCGCGTGCCATGCGCCGATGCTGAAACGCGTCGTCAGCGACAACAACATTGCATTCGTTCGCTGAGACCACCTCTCGCACCGCTGCGACGCGATCCCGGTTCTGCACGTGCGGTACGTTTGGACAAAGTAGTTCCAGCACGCGGGCCTCATCGTTGCCGGATTCCGAAAGTTGCTTGTAGCCGCGACTGACAATGCCGGGGCGGGCACCCGCGGCGGCCAGCCATTCAATCAACTGCGCGACAACCGGCGTCTTCCCCGTCCCGCCGGTTGTCAGATTGCCCACGCTGATGACCGGCACGGGCGTCGTGTGGATCGGCCGCAGTCGCCAGTCGAACATCAGGTTGCGAGCGGACATTGCGGCGGAATAACCGCACGAGGCGACACGCAGAACAAAACGAAGCAAACGCGAGCCAATTGAATGCGGCCCATCCGAGATCAGTTCCAGATATCGCTGCTCATTCATTGACGGGTCTATTCAGCCGGGGAAACGCATCAACCCGGAGCAACTCGCAACATCGTGGTCTATGAGGCCCATGACTCGATCAGTTCACCGAGCACGAACGCGCCGTGATGTTGCAGTGTCTGACCAACCAGGCTGCCTATTCCAAGATCGCGCAGGCCGTTTGTGTAGTACTTCATCGAGTGGCCGAAGTGTGTGGGAACGGGGTCAAACGTCCGTCCAGACGGCCCGTCGTAAAATGTCGCCGGAACATTCAGCACGACGTGATACTCGCTGGACCGTGATTCGTCTGCGGCATTGTTAGATGGAACGAATGGACTGCCCATAGCATCCGATGCTGCGACGATCGGGGCGGTGTCGTTGCCCGCAAAGACAAACTCGTCAAACCGGTTTATCACGGACAGGCGATTCATGCGCGGGTCGGTCTGCAACACTGTTGTGGGACCAAGATTGACCACCAGAAACGAACGCATGGCTTCGTCCCGGACCGACTCCGATACACCGAGTTCAACTAGGATGCCATCGAGCCAGTGCCAGACTTGATGAGCCACAACACACCCGACACTGCCACCGACCAGCACTAGCTGGCTGAGGTTGCTAATGATCTCCTCGTCGGGCAATGGCTTACCGTCCAACTGTCCGTCATATCGAATGAACCGTCCGGTGGGATGCGTTTCGATCTCGCCAACCATCGTGCCGAAGATTCGCTCCGCGGCCATCATCGAGGCGTGGTGCGTGAATGTTGGATCGAGGATCGCCTGGTTGCGCAGAGCCGGAGTTTCCTCTTCACTGGTGACCATGTCGTAAGCCACTGCAGCGACCTGTGCTGGCGAGGAACCATAGTCGGGCACCAGGCGGCTGCCGACCAGGTAAACCTGCGCCGACATCACATGACGCGCATTACCGAGAGCATCCTTCGTGGCCAGTTGGCCCAGGCGCGCATTCTGTTCGGCAAACGCGCGACCAGTCGCGAACACGATCACTCGTGGCAGCGAATGATCGAGCTGAATGGGCTTCAGCGACTTTGTTGCAGGGTCACTGGTGTAGAAATGGCTTTCCCAGCCGACGCGATGGTGTTCCGTGAACTTCCAGGGAAAGTCCAGGCCGCCGGAGTCGTCCAGCGAGAATCCGTACTGTCCGGCAGCGAAGCGGGCGTACTCGACCATTCCGCGTGCTTTGCGTGCGTTGAGTTCCGACCAGAGCTCGCTCTGCGCAGCCTGTAGCCGGTCCAACCGATCTTCACTCGGGGCGTGGCCATCCTGTGCGGCGGCAATCGTCTCGGCCAGCAGGATGTTGTACGCCGCATCCGGAGCGATTGTACCCAGCGGCAGATCGCGTGCGGTCAAGGGGGCGTTCGACATGGGAAGTCCTCTGCTTTGGTGCAGACCAGTAGAGACTATGGCACTAGCAGAGCCATGCCCTCACCACCCGTATCAGCGGCGCCGGTGAGTTCGCCGGTCGTCTCATCAATAGCGATTGCCGACACCAGAGCAAACGCACCATGGCTTTGCGGCACGCGCTCGATCGGATGTTTGCGACGCACCTCCCGGCAGACGAATTCCGGAATCCGAGCCTGACACAGAATCGAGTCGCCCTGGCAATCGAACCGGGCCGCGTGAACGGCGTCCGAAACACTCATCCCGAAATCGATCCGGTTGAGGATAACCTGCAGCACGGCCGTAACGATCCGTGTCGCTCCCGGGGCACCAATGACGAGCACTGGTTTTCCGTCTTTGTAAACGATTGTCGGTGTCATGCCCGTCGTTCGCCCTTTACCTGGCGCGATGCTGTTCGGATGACCGGCGTGCGGTTCGAAGTTGACCATCGAGTTGTTGTACATGAAGCCCAGACCGGGCGAGATCGCTCCGGACGACGTGCCCAGTGAATGCGTCAAAGAGACACAGTTCCCGGCCGCATCCACGATCGAGACATGTGTCGTGTCCGGCGAATCCTGCTGACGCCGACCAACCTCAATCGGACCGTCGCGATCGATCACGTCACGCCACTCGGCGGCGCGTTCCCGTGAGATCATCCAGTCGAGTGGAACGTCGACAAACTGCGGATCGGCCAGATGACGATTGCGATCCGCGAATGCGGCCTTCATCGCCATGCTGACGCGATGGATGTACTCAGGAGAATTGTGTCCCAGCGACGCCAGGTCGTATCCGTCCAGAATATTCAGTGTCTCGACGAGCGTCGGTCCGCCGTGAGGTGGCTGGTTGCTGACAATTGTGTAGCCACGATAAGTGGCCGCTACCGTGGATTCTTCACGGATCGAGTAACTCGACAGATCGTCGGCAGTGAGCCAGCCACCATTCGCGCTGACGTCATCGACCATCTCAGCGGCCAGTTCGCCGATGTAGAGGTCATCAAGTCCGTTGTCGCAAATCCTTCTAAGCGTGCGCGCGTAGTCCGGATTGCGGATCAGCTCGCCCATCTCGTACGTCGAGCCGTCCGGCTTCAGGTAGATCCGTTGTCCATCGGGAGTCACGTCCAGCTTCTGACGAAGTGATGATGCCGCGTAGTAATTCGGCGGCTCCTTCCAGCGGGCAGCCGTGCCTGCGGTGACAGTCCAGCCGTTCTCCGCCAAGTTAATCGCCGGCTGAAGGAGTTCGGTCAGGCTGCGTGTACACCAGCGCTCCTGAATCGCTTTGATGCCCCGACCGATGCCTGGCACACACACGGACTGGTGCCCGTCCTCGTTGACTTTGCCTTTCAGGAAGAATCCCCAGCCGCGCGGGTTAGGTCCGATGACGACGTCTTCCCACATGTCCGGCGATGTCTTCGCTCCCGCCAATGCCGGCGCGTCGAAAACTGGTTGCGGGCCGTCCGCGTCCGCCAGTCCGTAGGTCATCACGAGATAGCCGCCGATTCCGCAGGAATGCGGATCGACGATCCATTGCACGGCAGCACACGTCAGCGCGGCGTCGAATGCGTTGCCGCCCGAGGCCAATACTTCAGCACCAGCCTCGACAGCGTCCGGCTGCGGGGCAGAAATCATCGACGGCATTGAGCGGCTTTCCTTATGAAAACGGAACACTAATCAGCACTAATCGACGCTAATAGCTGCTGTCAGGACTGTGATTTTCAGGCCATCGTGCATGAGTGAGTTTCCCGGTCGTCGGGACAGCGGTTTCGGCTCGTCGCGAACCCAACAAAAACAGGCCCGGTGATTGGCCGGGCCTGATGTCTCTGTGGGAGGCTTCGCAGCGAATCAGTCTCCAGGAGTCGTCACTTCGGCAGCGTGATCTGGTGAGGTCACGCACACCGTCCACAGCGAAACGATCGACATTGCGATGACCGTGTAGATGAAAAGCAGCGAAAGCATTTTGCAGATCGCTCGTCCTGCTTCGACATCGTCGGCTTCGAACTGCCGGAGTTCGGCCTCTTCGAAGAGTTGTTCCGTCGGGGCATCGGTCGTCTCTGTTTCGGACATAGTCAGTTTTTCCGGCGCGACGGGTCGGTCAGGAATTGATTGGTCGAAGGGCGGATTCTGCCGGTTTCGATTTGGAATGTCGAGAGTGAGCAGTCGAGCTTCAAGAACTGCCCGATGCGGTTCAGGATTGCCCTGCTACGGATTGAAGCAGATGCCCACTCGCAGGTTGCAGCCTACTGCTCGATAACTTCGGTTTCCGGCGGCTTCCCGGCGGGGACCGCATCGTCGGCGGGATTCGCGACAGGCGTGTCACCTTCAGCGTTCTCGGCCGGCACGATGAGTGGCGGTGGGCTGTACGGCAAATCTGACTCAATTAACAGTGGTGTGGCGTCCGCTGGTAGCGATTCGCTCGACGGTTCGGCGGGCTCGGGGACTTCCGGCGCACTGACAGAAACGGGTTCTGTTCCATCTGCGGGCGGGGCGGAATCGCCTCCGCAGCCGGTGATGGTGGCAGACGCTGCGATCAGCACGAGCCAGGCGAGGCGAGACATCTCATTCTCCGATCGAGTGAACTGTTGCGATTCCGGTTCGGCGAGGACACCATCCGGCCTCGGGATGGAGCCAGAATCGGACGACTGGACGTCACTTTATTGTTGCAGGTTACCGATTGCACCCTGCACAGCGGATATCAACCTGAGGGAAGCCCCAATTATGCGCGCTCAATATCACGCTCCCTGTTTCCATCGCATGTGGCGTTTCAGTCTGCTGTTCTCCGTTCTCTGCCTGGTCGCCTCCTCGACCGGCCGTGCCGCCGACTGGCCGGCGTTTCGAGGTCCCGCGGGCAACGGAATCGCGGAAGGCGGCGGTTATGCCCTCGAATGGTCCAAGGAAAAGAACATTCGCTGGTCGGTCCCCTTGCCAATTCGGGGCAACGAAAGCCCGATCGTCTCGAATGGTCGAGTTTTCGTCACTTCCGCGGCCGCCGACGGAACGCAGCGGACCCTGCACTGTTTCGACCGAGCCGACGGCAAAGCCGTGTGGACGAAGCCCGTCACGTTCAACATCGTCGAGAAGACGCATCAGACGAACCCGTTTGGTGCGGCGACACCGGCGTCTGACGGCGAGCGCGTCGTCGTGTGGCACGGCTCGGCGGGACTGTTCTGTTACGACTTCGAAGGCACGGAGTTGTGGAAGCGTGATCTCGGCCAGGTCGGACACATCTGGGGTTACGGCTCCTCGCCCGTCATCCACGAAGGTCTCGTCTATCTGAATTTCGGTCCCGGGAAAGAGCAGTACCTGGTCGCTCTCGAACTCGAAACCGGCGCAGTGGCCTGGAAGTTCGACGAGCCCGGCGGAAGTAATGACCGCGGCGGGAAGATGGCGGGTTCGTGGAGCACGCCTGTGATCGCGGCTGTCGGCGATCGGTTTCAATTGATTTGCAGCATGCCAACGCGAGTCGTGTCGCTCGATCCCGCCACCGGCACACTCGACTGGTCATGCGACGGACTTGTGGGCCGAAACGGGAATCTGGTCTACACATCGCCGGTGATTGGCGATGGATTCGGCATCGCGATGGGTGGTTACACCGGGCCAGCTCTGGCGTTCAAGCTCGACGGCGAGGGAGACGTCACTGAGACACATCGGTTGTGGCACGCGACGGCGAAAAACCCGCAGCGGATCGGGTCCGGGATCATCATTGGCGAATCGCTATTCATGGCGAACGCCGGACCCGGGCTTCTGCAATGCCTGGACGTCACAACCGGTGAGGAACGCTGGAAGGATCGCGGACCCGGCGGCAATTTCTGGGGCTCGATGGTCCTGGCCGAAGGTCGGCTGTACGTCACCAACCAGGCAGGCACGACCCTGGTCCTCGCCCCGAACGCCGAGCAGTTCGAGAAACTGGCCGAAAACATCCTGGGCGAGCCGAGCAATTCGACGCCAGCCTTCTCGGACGGCGACATCTTCCTGCGAACAAGCAAAATGCTCTACGCGATCACAAAAGCACCGTGAGTGAATTGTTGATCCAGCCCTGCCGCACTCGTTCTTGTTCGGCGCGGGTCTCCTGACCCCGCCGGAGACCTGACCGAAGGTCTCCCCGGGTCAACCGAATGTCTGACGATCTGCCATGTCTCCGGGAGACCTGCGGTCAA
>CAUZFZ010000198.1:0-17053 GCA_963579025.1 Planctomycetota bacterium
ATTTCCGTTCAGAAATCAGGATCGCAAAGGACGCCGCTTTCTCCAAGACCACTTCAACTCACGGCAAAAGCCGAAGAACTCCAACTCACAACTCCCACGTGTTGTCGCCTCAGAGAGATCACACCCTGCGAAAAGGCAGATTATCAGGCAGGTAAGTACTTTCTCAAAGTGGCTTCTCATTGACGATCTATCCCTTCGTGCTGATTTTTCCGTAGTACGGGTAGTAGTCCCAATCCGCCGTGCCACCGATGACGCGTGGATCGCGAGTGTTCCTGAGATGATCGAAAAGCTGCTGGCGCAACGTCGCCTGCAATTCGGTCATCGCCGTTGAGCCTGCAACATTCACCATCTGGTGAGGGTCGTTCTTCAGGTCGTAGAGTTCCTCGGCCGGCCGCATTCCGAATGCCAACTCAGCCAGGCACGCGACACCGTGTTCGTTTCGATGTTCCATCATGAATGTCTTCGTTGGAGAAGTGTCGATTTCGCCGAAAGGAATCGACCGCGCACAGACTGCTGGGTCCGGAGAACCTGACGGCCAGCGAGTGGGTTCGAAGTTGTGAATGTAGAGGTATTCTTTCGTCCGGATCGCGCGACACGGATATCCCTTGCCGCCCTTTCGGCAACCATCGTGACGTTCCATGGCGATGAAGGCGGCATCGCGTTCGAATGCAAGCTTCCTACCGAACGGGTCCATGAGGCTGCGTCCGGTCATTGCCGATGGCGGCTTCAGGTTCGCTGCTTCCAGAAACGTCGGAGCCAGATCGCTGAGGTTGACGAAGGATGTCACGACTCGGCCGGACTTTCGGATTCCCTGCGGCCAACGGATTGCCAAGGGTACGCGCGAACCCGCGTCGTAGAGGCTCGCCTTCGCTCGCGGAAACGGCATGCCGTGATCACTGGTGATCACGACGAGCGTGTTTTTCAGCTCACCGCGTGCTTCAATTGCTGCGATGGCCCGTGCAACCATCCCGTCGAAATGCTCGACTTCCACGAGGTAATCCAGGATATCATTCCGCACAATGTCGTTGTCGGGAAAGATCGGCGGCACAACAGCCTTCGCGGGATCCTTGCCCGTCAGTTTCCCCGCTCCAGGTTGATAACCACGGTGCGGCTCCGATGTTCCCAGCCAGAAGCAAAACGGCTGGTCCTCTGGAACCTGCTGGAGAAAGTCCTGAAAGTTCGCCACATAGTCTATAGGTCGGATACCCCTGAACGGCGGCTTCAGACTTCGTCGATTGAACGGCTCTCCGGCGGGATTGGCCTTCCGGCCGCCCGGTTCAAGTCGGCCGGGGCTCCACCCCTTGCCGGTGTAACCCACGGAGTATCCAGCCTCTGCCAACAACTCTGTGTAGGTCGCGAACTTCGCTGGCAGTGTGCTGTGAATGTTCCCGGCTTCCTCTAAACGCCAGATGTGCTGACCGATGAGAATCGCTGATCGCGAAGGCCCGCATGTCGGCGCGTCACAGAAGGCGTGAGTAAACCGCAGCCCTTCACGAGCAACGCGATCAAACGCAGGCGTTTTCACCACCGGATCACCATTGGCCCCAGTGTGGGCGTAACTCTGATCGTCTGAAATACAGAACAGGATGTTGGGGCGAGACTCAGCCATCAACGTGTCTGAACCGAGTATGCAGAGAGCCGCTATCGCAACGAGAGTCTGGACCACTTGGTTCGCAACTGGGTTGATCTTCATTTTGCGGCCTCGGCTGTGGCCTTCTTCTTTTTGCGGGGTTTCTTGTCGTCGACGTTTTCTTTGAGCCGCGAATCGCTCACGGCCGGCGACGGACAGCCGTCTTTGGGGACTTCGACGTTTGCGGTCCAGAGAATCGCGTTCAGGACGACCTTGCGGAAACTCTCGTTCTGCCAGCTCTTGTGGTTGTGGGCTCCGGTGAAGCCGAAGCCGCGTCCGCCGGTGGGACGTTCATAGGCCCAGGCAACGTGTTGCTTCTCGCCGTTGGCTACCGCTTTGCGAACGGCCGGGTTTCCGCTACGTGCTCCGTCGGGGCGGCGAAGAGTTTCCGGCGGCGGCAGGTCCGAGAGGATTGGCGTCACGCCCTTCATGTCGTTGACGAATCGCATGTGGTAATACCATTCGTCGTTCACGCTGAATTCACGCACTCCGTTGGTAATCGGGTGCACGGGCAGGTTTGTAAAACGCGGAGCCCAGTGCGGATTGACTGACCAGTCGAGGTCGCAGAAACCGCCCATCCACTCCAGAAACTTTTCGCCCGGCTTTCCTTTTTCGGCCTCCGTCGCCCAGTGAATCATCACGACGCCGGTGCCCTTCTTCATCAGAGTATCGAACTCGTCGAGATGCGGGTTGAGCACATGGCCGCGATGTCCCGTGCAGAAAATCACGACTGTCGCAGCATTTTCCAGAATCGATTTGTCTTTGGGATATCCGTAGTACGGAACAACGACAGCTTCCACATCCAGGCCGGATTCGTTCAAAGCGTCGGCCAGGATTGTGTTGCCCGCACGATGCTCATGCGCCATCGGCCCGTGACTGGGCTTGCCGGAGATGAATACGAGTTTTGCCTTCTCATCAGCACGAACTGAGCCGAGAAGCGAACCAACAAGCAGAAACGCATAGCAGAGTTTCGAATTCATGATTTACTCACTGATGATTGAGACTTTGTTCCAGTAGGCCCATTCATTGGCCCAATTGTTGGCACGGTTTTCAATGTCCAGATTGATGCGACGGCCGCCGAATCCGGTCAGGTCAACTGAAACATCCAGCCACTCGTCCTTGCCCACCGTCTTTGAACCGACAATCTGATCTGCGATTACCTTTCCGTCGGCCAGAACTCGCAGTTGCCAGTCTCCGTGTGGGTGATGACTGACTCGCATCCTGAGCGTTGTCTTCTTTCCTTTCGGAATGTCGACAAACCGAGTTTGCAGAATACACGGTGTCTTCCGGTCCTTCGGATGCGTCTGCACGGCAACCTGATTACGGAAGGCACGATGGTGGACCACTCCGCGTTCACCCGAGTTCTGGACTCGGAAGCCGGTCGCCACCGTCTGGATTAGCCGGTCCCAGGTCGCCTGGTTCTGCACTGCTGAGAACTTGATGACGGGGGCGTTGCCCGTGGTCAGTCGCCGGGCCACCGACTCCTGCAGGAACGGAATCTTTCCACCAACGGCCAGCTTCAGAGCTTCACGAGGATGGTCGGGCACCATCGGTTCCAGCGCAAACCAGTACATCCGAGGCAGGTTATTGTCGTCTATGTCCTCGGCATGCGAAGCGAGTCCCGTCAGGATTGGCCAGCGATCCTCGAACGGCAATCGTTGTACGGCTGACGAAAGATAAAGCCGCACGATCTGCGATTTATCAGTCGTCGCCATCGTCGCGAACTTCTCGATAACCGATTTACCAACCGTCGATGTTTCGACTTTGCTCGCATTCTGAAAAGCGTTGGCTGAGCTATTGTCGCAGAGGAATTGAATCGCCCAGCTTCGGACGTGTTCGTCTTCATGGTCAAGCAGCGCTTGCAGTCGCTCGGCGTTCAGGCCGCCGGTGACCTGCAACGCCCATAACGCACGAAGCCGCTTCGGAGAAGTTGCAGTCGTAATCAACAGGTCGTTCAATTGTGAGTGAACAGCCGAGGCATTGAGCTTGCCACTCGCCGCACGAGACTGCAGCAGTGTTCGGGCCTGTCGCACGTACCAGTCGTTCGAATGAGTCTGCAGGTCGACCAGTTGAGAATCAGACTTGGCTCTCAGATTCGGCCGAGCGACAGCTTTTGCTCCTTTGGGCATGATTCGGTAGACGCGGCCGCTGTTCGGAAACTTCACCGCGTTGCCGCACACATCCTGATCGTGCCAGTCGAGAATATAGACGCCGCCTTCGGGGCCTATCTCGACGCTGAACCCGACCCAGGCCAGATCGTTGGTCGGCATGAAGTCGTCGCCGTGCTTTCCAATGAAGCTGGAACCGTTCGGTTCCATGATGTCTGTCAGCACGGCGTGTTCATGAATGTTGCACATGAACAGCCGATTGCGGTACTGCTTCGGAAACGCGTCCGCCAGATAGAATCGTGCGCCACCGTGAGCCGACAAGTGAGTGTGGTCGCGGATCGTCTTGATGTCGTCGTAGATGTACGGGTTGACGTGCTGCTTGCTTTGTTTGTGATAGACGCCGCCCTGCACGACATGAAACAGATGAGGAATCACGCAGCAGGTGGCGAAGCCCTGACCGTGGTCGTCGAAATCGAATCCCCATGGATTCGATAAACCCCGTGCAAAAATTTCGAACGTCTTTCGAGTTGGATGATACCGCCAAATTCCGCCGTCGATGAACTGTCGCTTTACGTCTTCCTCACCTGGTTTGCCGACGTTGGAATGGGTGAAGACCCCATGACAACCGTAGAGCCATCCGTCCGGGCCCCAGATGAAACTATTCAGCGTCTCATGGCGATCATTGATCCCCCAGCCGTTTAGCAGAACCTCGGGTGGCCCGTCAGGATTGTCATCGCCGTCAGCGTCCGGAATAAACGTGAGGTTGGGAGGAGAGCCCACAAAGACCCCGCCGAAGCCGCAGGCCAGCCCAGAACTGAAGGTCAGCTTGTCGGTAAACGTTTTCTTCTTATTGAAAACGCCATCGCCATCCGTGTCTTCAAGAATCTGAATCCGACTGACTGGATCGTCGGTGTGCTTGCGACGCGTCTGATAGTTGAAGTTTTCGGCAACCCACATCCGGCCTCGGTCGTCGAAACAGAACGCGATCGGTTCTGCGATGTCTGGCTCGGAGGCGAATACCGAAACCTCGAAGCCGTCCGGAATCGACATCTTCGCAACAGCTTCCGCAGGTTTAAGGAACGGTGCGTCGCTATCTCTGTGCTGCTTCTTCGGAAGCTGATTGCGGGCTTCTTGAGCCGTCGCCATGGGAGCGGCTAACAACACAATGATCGCATATGACGTAGCGAAACTCGCCAGGAGTTTCGGCCACGCGTAATTCCGAATGTCGTGGCGACTTTCACTACACGCAAAGTGAAACTGTGTTCTATTCATTTCGGCAACTCCACCTGCTCGGTTGTTCTCAAATACTTGATGAGGTCGATCACATTCTGCCGGTTCATTTTGTCGAGCTGTCCGTCCGGCATCATGGACTTCTTCGAAACGACCCGTTCGTCAATGTCGGCTTTGGCAATGACCAGTCGCGGTTGCTCGACGGTTTTCAGGACGACCCGTGTTCCGTCTTCTTCGGCGATGACCCCGTTCACGACCCGACCGTTAACAGTGACGATCGTGATCATCCGGTACGCAGCCGGGACGTCGTAGCTCGGATCCACGCTGTTCAAGAGGACGTAGTCCAGGTTGGCTCGATTCGAACCCGTCAGGTCCGGACCAATCTTTCCACCTTCGCCGTACAGAAGATGACACGCCGCGCAGGTCTTCTTGAAGACAGCTCGACCACGCGACACGTTGGCGCTCACCAGAGCCGACGAAGTGATTCGGGACTTCCACGTGGCGATCTGCTTTTCGCGATCGGCACCAAGTTTGGGCGGTTTGCCGAACACGGCGACAAACCGGTCGCCGAGCAGTACAGCCAGCGATCGTGCCACGTGCGTCGGGATGTCGTCGCGCGAGACCTCGCGTTTGCGAACGGCGGCCAGCAGAGCTTCTGCGTAGGGCTTGCGTGTCGCCAGAGTTTCGACCACCGCACGGCGCAGTTGGGGAGTCATCGCCGGATAACGCTTCAGCAGAATCGACGGTGCGGCCGCATTCTGGACAGTCGCGTAGCCGCGTATCGCAGCGAGTTTCAGGTCCGGCTCGTCCAGCAGGCTCTCCAGCAACGCAGACGCTTCCCGATTCTGTTGAGACAGCAGGAGCCGCAAGAGTTTCTGCCGCTGCTGCGGCACGGCGTCGGGATTTCTCACAATGGCCAGAGCCCGCTGTACGGCGGCTTCGTCGCCGAAGATCTGAGAGAGCTGGTTCGACAGTTCCCGCACGCGTTCGTCGTCGTGAGCGTCAAGTTTCGCCGCAATCACGCTCCAACCAGCGGGAGCATTCACGTCGCGCCGTCCTTCAAGTCCTTTCAGCATCCCGCTCATTAAAGCTCGGAGAACGCCCGGCTCCTGAACGTCGCCGAGCGTCTCGACGAGCAGGTTGAGCGATTCCGTTTCGTCAACCGCATCTGCTGACCGTGTGGCAAACGCACCAGGCAGTAGGGCACACGCGAAGCAGAGAACAAATCCGCAACGGCGTGGTATTCGAATTGATTTCATTCGCATGATACTTTCCCTGAAAGTTCGTCCTGCAGAATTGCGGGACGCCGGCTACTTTAGTGTAAATTCCGGCAGTCCGACGATCGCTCCACCTTTCGTCGCCGATTCGTGAGCGCAGATTCCGACGCACGTCCAGTTCGCGCTGGTGACGGCATTTGGTGCGGGATCGCGATCTTCGAGCAACGCGTTGATGAATTCGTTAACGAGATGTGGATGCGACCCACCGTGACCGCCACCCTGCAGAAATGACAGATGCTCGGCGTCGTGAATTTCCTGAGGCAGCGTGAATTTCTGAATTTCCTCGGGCAACAAGTGAGCGTAGTCCGGAACCTCGATCAGTTCAGGAATCTCGGGCTCTGGTTTCTTCGCCGTGTGCATGACGTGAGGCGAGTTTTCAACGAGTGTCCATTCGAAGCTCTTCTTCGTGCCATACACATCGAAGCTCTCGCGGTACCGTCGTGCGACGTCATACAGACATCGCCACACATGCGCCGTCAGGTCGCTGTCCTTGATCTTTACGTGGCACGACTCAACAGCAAATTGATTGTCGGACTTCCGGGCGATGTCCTCGCGAACAGTTCCCGACCCAAAGCAACTGACATACTCGGCCAGACCATTCACTAACCCGAGGCACGGGCTGACGACATGCGTCGCGTAGTGCATTGGGATCATCTCTTCCCAGTAGCTCGGCCAGCCGTCCATATCCTGCGGATGCGATGCCGCGAGGTGTTGAATCTTTCCGAGTTCGCCCTTGTCGTACATCTCTTTGATGAAGAGAAACTCGCGGCTGTAAACGACGGTCTCAGCCATCATGTACTTCAGCCCGGTCTCTTTGACCTTCTCGACAATCTGTTGACACTCCTCGATCGTCGTCGCCATTGGCACCGTGCACATCACGTTCTTGCCGGCATCGAGTGCCTTCAGTGACATCCACGCATGATCGGGAATCGGGCTGTTGATGTGGACAAAGTCGATCTCGGGATCGGCGAGCACGTCGTCGTAACTTGTCAATCGCTTTCCGATCCCGAATTGATCGCCGGCCTTGTGAAGTTCGGCTTCGTTCCTGCGACAGATCGCCGAGACACTGGCATTCGGATGAGCCTGATAAATCGGAATGAACTCAGCGCCGAAGCCAAGTCCAATCATTGCCCCACTAACTGTTCCGCTCACAGGTCTCCCCCTCTCTGGTGAGTTCATTTCGCTCAGATAATTCGACACAACCATGCGTTTGTCTCCGGCTTAATCGACCACACGTCCCGGCCCGAACCGGAGATCACTCAAGGGTGAAATTATTCCGATGTGAGATCGAGTTACCATGAGCTTCTGCGCAGAATACTTGAGATAATTCACCGCCGGGCCGGAGCGTCGCTGAGTGGCCTTCTCACCTGTAGACTGCGATTGCCGAGGAGATCACGACAGGAACACCGTCTGCCGGACGAACAGCACAGGAAGTATTTAACGCCGTGAGAAACCGACGCTCTGTCTCTCTTCTGATCGAAACATCCAATTCGTACGCGAGGGGCGTGCTGGAGGGTGTCGTCGAATTCGTGCGTCAGCACGAAGGCTGGTCGATCTATCTGCCAGAGCAGGAGCGCGGCGGCCGGCCACCGGCATGGCTGTCTCGGTGGAACGGAGACGGCATCATCGCCCGAATCGAAACCGACGAGATCGCGCGCGCGATGCGTCGGACTGGACTGCCCGTCGTTGACGTGAGTGCCGCGCGCCATCTGCCCGACATCCCGTGGGTCGAAACGGATGACGCAGGCATTGCCCGCATCGCTGCCGAGCATTTGATCGAACGCGGCTTCCGCAACCTCGCCTTCTGCGGAGACCCTGCCTTCAACTGGTCGATCTGGCGCAAGCAGCACTTTGAGCGTGTCGTGCGCGAAGCTGGCTGCGAGTGTTACATTCACGAATCTATCGCCCGCACGGACAAGCCGTATTCATGGAACCGCGAGAAGCGCGGCCTGATCAAATGGCTGAAGCGGCTGCCGCGTCCGGTGGGCATCATGGCCTGTTACGACATCAAGGCTCAAAAGCTGCTCGACGTCTGCCGCGAACTCGATATCGCTGTGCCCGAAGAAGTCGCGGTCATCGGAGTCGACAACGACAAACTGCTGTGTGATCTCGCGGACCCGCCGCTGTCCAGCGTCATCTGCAACACCCGCCGCACCGGATACGAAGCCGCCTCATTACTGAACCGCATGATGGCCGGCGAAGAGGTCGGCCCGGAATCCATTCTGGTCAAACCGCTTGGCGTCCAGGCCCGACAGTCCACCGATGTTCTGGCCATCGACGACCCGGACATCGCCACCGCCGTCCGGTTCATCCGCGAGAATGCGATGAGCGGCATCAACGTCAGCGACATCCTGCGGAACGTCCCTCTTTCCCGCCGAGTCCTCGAAAACCGCTTCCAGAAGATCCTCGGACGGACCCCGCATCAAGAGATCACCCGCCTGAGAATCGATCGAGTCAAGCAACTCCTGGCAGAGACCGACCTCCCACTTACCGAAATTGCATCACGCACAGGCTTCCGCCACGACGAGTACATGTCTGTCGCCTTCAAAAAAGCGGTTGGTCTACCACCACGAAACTACCGACGAATCGAGCGGGCTACGTACGAAACCAAGAGCCAATAAAGGGCACAAACCAGCGTACACTGACGGCACCACAAGGCGGCTCTCCAGTCGAGGTGGTGGATGCCCTTGCCCGCGTCGGTCGACAACGCCGGAGTTCTCGGCGATTCCCGCTGCGCGGAGGTCCGGCACACCCGGGAAGGTAACTATTTGATTCACAAGGCCCCAATCCCGGGCTCACCGAGCGCAGTCAAACTGATTCGCCCTCAAGATCGTTGATGTCATCGGTCTAGCGCGACCGCTGCGAGTTCCGCATTCTGCTAACTGCAGGCGGTTGCATCGCCCGCTTGCTTCAAGGAATCGTTGTTCGTCGCTGCGGTGTAATCCACCGAGGGCTGTCTTCGATTGAGCTGGAACGAACTTCATCGCATGGTTGGTGCAAATTGCACCAACCGCAGCAGAATCGTTGCGTCCGGTCGACGGGACCGACGCGCGACGAAATCGGCCGAAGGAACTCCGGTGTTGTCGCCCGGTCGCCGACCAGATTCCGGAAACCGTTACAGTGATCATCGAGTCGATGATCGCTCCGGCCGAAATCGGAGAGGAATTGAGCAGAGCACTGGCTGCATAGAGCCGCTTCCAGCCGACACGCTGGCCGTAACTGGATTGAACTGAAATTGAAGGACGCTCCGTTCAATCCGAGCAGGCCGGTCAGCGCAACTCCGAATGAGCTTATTGTGTTCCTATTCCGAGCCTAAACGGCAGCCGGGCCTGAATTCCAAGCTGCTTCGGCAATGCGATCCCTTCCTGCAGGGCTCATCCGTCGCGGCATTTCGCTTTCGCGACCTCTGACACGCTGCGACCGTCATCTGAAGGTCGAGAAGGGAAGTTTTAGTTGCTAATTACTGCCTTTTTTCTTCAATTCTTCGTACTTCCGGGCTCGGTTTCTCTCTTGGCGCTTCCATTCTTCGAACCACTGCCGTTCGCGTTCGCTGACATATCGTCGGTTGATAAAGTCGGTCAGTTCGTCGAAATCCGGATCTCGAGAACGCAAGAACTCTTCACATTCCCTCAAGAAACTCAGACTCTCGGATTTACTTGGAGGAGCGTCTGGGAGTGGTATTACGAACGGACGAGTCATTGAAACAGCCAAATGGGCTGGAAGGTCCGACGGATCTACAATGATCCAGCTCGGACCTTTGCAGCTAACTGCGCAGTACATCAGCATTGCTTTCGTCTTGCTGACCCCACCACATCGGCAAGCGAAATAGAACATTCTGTGTACATCGCTGCTCGTCCTTGTGCGCTCCTCGCAGGCTACGTCATGAATAAGCGCAGCATACTTGTACTTTCCGGAATACGGGCCTCCAATGAGTGACCAGAATCGTTGCGGGATCGACGCACCGTCGGTTTTCGATCCTTTTGGTGCCAGCCACCGAGATCCACTCGGGTCGACATAGGAAAAGTCATCGAGCAACACCTCAGTACGACCATCATCTAGCCACTCTGTTCTTGGACGTCCAACGAATCTCCCGAATGGGCCATCAGTGCGAATCACCCAAAGAAACCAGATGGTGAGTAACAGCGCAAATGCTGTGATTCCGGTCGCGTTTTTGTATCCCGTGCCCTTGTGATGCGGCAGCATTCGAAACGCCTCAAAGTAAGTACAGGACTTGTGGCTGGACGGCAGAGTATAGATCAGTCCACATAAACGTTGAATCATGGTCACTTGAAAACGGCTACGTTACACGTGTCGAAGATGGCATCCCACCTGAAGCACGGCCGCTTCATCCTTGCCGGCATTCAGCATCGCATCCGCGTCCCGAAACTTCCGAACAATCTGCTCCGGCTTGTGACGTCTCCGTCGTCGTGTCGTCAGCCGTGCCCAATCTCGCTGTCAAGAGTAGTGATTGATATCGCAGGCCGCTCAATGACTCATTGGCAAATTCGCTTCGTGCGACCGGTGATCGCGTCCGAGGCGTGCAACTACAGAATCGGGAACACGCGGCGGTGATCGCGACCGACGTGCCAAAGGCGTCATGCCGGACGTTTGCCGGTCCGACACACCGGGAAACGTCTGCCGTTGCTTCATGGCGTCGGTGGTTGACATCATTACCACCGTTGCGTTCCCTGCGCATGCGAGTCTGGTCCCGGGCGGGAGCCCTCACATCCGCGCGTGCTCCGTCGCAGCAAGCTCCACGACCCCCGATCCCGATTTGCCCTGTCAAACGCCGGTGAGAAAGGACATATCACCAAATATGGCGTGAAATCACTGACACGATTCGTTCCGGCCGAGAAAGTTCGCAAGGCGTTCCAGCCTGGTGAGTGGAATGAGATGGTCATTGTCAGTCGAGAGCCCAGGTTGCCTCAAACAGTCAACGGTGTTGTCTTGTCGGAACTGGTAGACTTGGACCAAAAGCACGCTACCAGCAAAGGGTTGCTTGCGCTGCAGGATCATGGAAAAGGGACGGTAGTGCATTTCAAGAATATCCGCTTGAAACACCTGCTCGCCGGCAGCGACGAATCTCAAGACGCTGAGAATCGCTAAACGGAGACAGTTCATGATGCTCAGTAACAATCACAACCTGGCTGCCATTTGCATCATCGCACTATCTGCGTCGACTACTGGCGCAGAGGATGGAGCGACTGGGCATGCGTTTTTGAATAGCTATTGCGTGAAATGCCACAACACCGAAAAGCACAACGGCGATGTTCGGCTGGATCAGCTTGCTTTGCGTGTGACGGGCGACAATCACGAACTGTGGAAAGAGGTCGTGCATAACATCCAGCGGGGTGACATGCCGCTGGATGATGCCAGGCAGCCCATCGAGGATGAACGCCAGGCGTTCCTTTCTGAGGCGATTGGTTCATTAACGAGGTACGAGGTGTATGCGAAGGAGCTGCGGGATCCTTTGACGCATCCGCAGCAGACAAGCTGAACATTGTCCTCTTCCTCGTCGACGACATGGGGCTGATGGACACCTCGGTCGCGATGCTGACCGATGAAGACGGCAAGCCGAAACGATATTCGTCGAACGACTGGTACCGCATTCCGAGCATGGAGCAGCTCGCGATGATGGGGACTCGGTTCAGCAACTTCTACTCGCACAATGTCTGCTCGCCGACTCGCGTTTTGATCGTGACGGTCAGCCGGATGGTCGGCGGCCAATACTGAGGCGGAAGAAGCCGGGCAGGGAACGAACGCCCCGGCGGACTCCAGGGATTCGGAGAAGAACAATGACGATGGTTCGAGCAGCACAGTTTGAGAATCAGCACAAAACCAGCGCAGCGACAAATGTCTTGCCTGAGTGGTCAGCGCAAAAGCAAAGCAGTCATCGCTTTACGATGACTGCTTTGCCAGAGAGCGGAGAGGGGGGGGGACACTCCGTGACGATTTCTGCAAACACTGAACAGTTAAGAAGTTGGGGCATAACCTGTTTTAGAGACTAACTTTACGGCTTAGTCGTTTATTGTCGTCTGTGGTCATGCCTTCTCCTTTGTGGTCGTTTGTAATGTCCCAATGGGACAATCAATTCCGGGCTCGTCGAGCATCTCTCAATTTGGATGTGAGGTGTTCTGATGATGTTGTTGAATCCCCCGTTGGCCGCCGGAAATGGCCACGTGCTTCGAGTCGTTGCGGTGTGTCGGATCAGTACCGTGCACCAGGATGAACGGAGTTTGGAAGACCAGGAGGCTCTGTATCGAGAATGGATTTCTAAGCATAGGGACGGCCCCGTCGAAATCGAGGTGCTGGCCAGCCAGGGTAGTGGAGAGAGTCTTGTTCGGGATGACTACATTCGTCTGATCGAACTTGTCGAGTCGCGCAGATTCGACCTCGTCCTGAGCGAAGACCTTGGCCGCATAGCCCGGCGGGCGCATGCACATCTCTTCTGCGAGACCTGTGAAGACTACGGCACACGGTGCATCGCACTGAATGATTTCGTTGACACGGCGCAGGAAGGCTGGAGCCAAAATTCCTATTTTGCGGTGATGCGGCATGAGGCTTACAACCGCGATACTTCGCGCCGGATTCGTCGCTCAAAGCGAAATCGATTCCTGAACAGGGGGCCGTGGCAGTGCCCCATCTATGGTTACATTAAACCGTCAGGGGCAACATCGATCGACGACATTCAGAAAAATCCCGAGGCGGAACCGGTCGTGGAGAAGGTTTTCGCGATGCTCGAAGACGGGGCGAGCTTTGCTGAAGTGGCGGACTGGCTCAATGCTGAGTCGATTCCAACGGGTCCATATTGTCGATCGGAAGCATGGAACGGGACTCAACTGAGCGAGTTCGTCCGGAATCCCGTGCTTAAAGGGTTGCGCCGTTGGAATGATCGAACGACCGTTCGGCGGAACTCGACAGGCCTGCGCCGGTCTGTGAAAGCGCCACCGGATCAGTTACTCACGCTCGAAGTTCCGCATCTGGCGTTCGTCGACGCAGCACGCTTCGATCGCTTGATGCGAGTTCTCGCAGAGCGAAACGGTCATTTCAGAAGAAACCATGTCGATGGTCGTGACCCTCGGGAAGGTGTTCCGAGACAGCGGACCGTCTGGCCGTCTCAGCACATGCAGTGCGGCATCTGTGGTGAGACGTTCGTCTTCGGAGGGCACGGTCGCGCAGGGCATATCTTCTGCCGCGGCGTGCCGGCCTACACCTGCTGGAACTGCTCCTCCCTCGATGCTGTGGACGCCGGGCGGCGCATCGTGAGAAGGATTCTCGAAGAGATTCAGTGTCTCCCGGATTTCGACACTGAGTTCAGCGCACTGATTCAGGAAGAGTCCACTCGACTCGACCTCGGACGACGGCAGCGACTTGCTCAGGTCGAGTCGCGACTAAGAGCCGTCGATACCGGAGAGCAGAGGATTACGTCTGCCATTCGCCAGGCGGGCTATCTCCCGGCAATGGCGAGAGAGCTGGTTGCCCTGCAGTCCGAACGCGATTCGCTGCTGCTGGAAGAAGACAATCTTAAGCAAGCAGGCGATGAACAACTGGAACTGCCACCAATGGAAGAAATTCGGGCGATGGCGACTAATGTCATCGACGAAGCTTTGCTCGACTCGTCTGAGTTTGGTCGTCATATGCGACGCATCCTTACCAGGCTGATCGCTGTTCCTCACCGCATGATTGATGGATGGCTCGTTGTGATGCGGGCCTTTGTCGAGATCGATTTGGCCGGTCTGATCGGCACCCCCAGACTGACGGACGCCGTTTCGACGCAATTGCGACGTCGATTTGTGGTCGACCTCTACGATCTCCCGCAGCGTGAGGCGTATCGCTCGCAGGTGGTGGAGCTGAGGCGTCAAGGACTGATGTACTCTGAGACTGGCGTACAACTTGGGATCACCGGGACGGCAGCACAGAACGCCATGGCACTGCAGCGTGTCATGGACGAAGCGGGAATCTCAGACCCTCACGTGCGCGTCGAAAGTCCTGAAGGTTGCCCGCGATTCCGACGACACCGGCATCGCCGTTTTCAATTTCATTTGCAGACAGGCTTTGAAGCCCCTTCGTCGAAAACTGATTGGCTGAGTGGACACAGTTAAGAACGCCCTTGTGCCTGCTTCGCCTGCCCCGCGACGACCCAGAGTTGCCGCGGGGCTTTTTCGTGCGCACCTGGCAGCGAATCCAACGCAAGTGACAGGAGTTTTCATGACCAAAAACCATCCCCTCATGAATCACGGCACTAAACCCACGGAGACAGATGAGAACGCACTTCGCCGACTCCTGCGTCTGTTGGCCGGTCGTGTCGCGCGTCGCCTTCGCCAACAAGACAGCCCGACAGGTGAAGTCCACAGTGGAGTGACAAAGCACTCTGGACAGCCTTCAAGACAGGGCCGGAGGACGAACGCGAACTGAACTCCGGAAAAGAGAACAGCGGGCAGTTTGGTGCTTGTGATACAGCTTTCATAAACCAGCAAGACGAGCCCGGAAAACACAGAAGCAATGACCTTCGCAGACTCAGTTTACTCAGGAGCTGACGGTCAGCTCTGCAATATCATGATCCTCAGAAGGAGCAGTGAGCATGTCACATACCGTGACCATCGACACTGAAGTACGAGATCCTCAAGCGATTGAACTAGCGTGTCACCGGCTGGCCCTGCCGAAGCCAGTGTTCGGGGAGACCCGACTCTTCAGCGAGTTGAGAACGGGTTGGAACGTCCAACTACCAGAGTGGCGGTATCCAGTCGTGTGTGATGTCGGAACCGGCCGAGTCGACTTTGACAACTTCGGCGGACGATGGGGACCCCCGCATCAGCTCGATCGCTTTGTCCAGACCTACGCCGTCGAGAAAACAAGGCTTGAGGCCAGAAGACGTGGCCACACAGTCGCGGAGCAGTCGTTGGCAGACGGATCCATCAAGCTGACAGTTCAGGTCGGAGGTGCCGTATGAAAACAATTGACGTGATCGTTCAGAAGGACGGTAAGACGCAGGTTGAAACGCGTGGTTTCAGTGGTCGCGACTGCTTCGATGCAAGCCGATTTCTGGAGGCTGCACTCGGAACCTGCTCTGCCGCACGAACTACGGTTGAGTTTCATCAGAGTCGGCAGCAGACGGCGGACGAATCTGTCGAGGACCTTGGGGCAAGGTCCTCAGTAGACCCATCGGCGAAGTCAAGATGACTCGAAAACAGAAAGGAGGGCTTATGCTCTCGAATCACATAACGGAACTTGTCCGCGCACGCTTCTCTGGAATCTGGGTAGAGACTCAGGAGCCCGACGAAGCTGTTCGCGAGATCGCCGAACTGTGCCATGCGGAAGACTGGCTGCTGGCGACGTGGGATGTCGATCGGGGACTCAATATTCCTGAAACTGCAGTCACAGATGATGAGGGGATGACAGACCCGGTTGCAGCGGTTCGGGCTGTCAGCACGCTGGGTGATGACGACACCGTGAGCCTGCTGGCTCTGCACAACTTTCATCGGATGCTCGGTTCGCTCGAGGTTGTTCAGGCTCTGTCACGACAGATTGCTGCCGGAAAACAGACTCGTTCGTTCGTCGTTGTTCTGGCGCCGAGCGTGCAGATGCCGGCTGAACTGGAAAAGCAGTTTGTTGTCGTTCAGCATGAGCTTCCTGGCCGCAAGCAGCCCGACACTGACGCTCGGCGGTGAGCAAGTGGGCCTACACGAATCGAAAATGCACAGGCCACAACGTCGGCCTCTCCTGAGGTCCGAAGAAGAGCGTGAGAGCCCCAAACGGTCTCGCTTTCTTTTTCTTATAGGAGAGTCCTGCGCGATCTGTATTGACGGATTTCACTTCCAAGGTACTTGTTACGCGGTCCTTGGCGAACCAGCCGATGGTTTTGTTGTCTTGCGGCACGGAGGACGCTCATGCCTACTGAAGATGTCATGCGAAGGATCGCCAAACTCAAGGCCAATTCGGATGCGCTCGCCGCCGAGATAGCCAGTCTTGATCGGAAAGCGGAGCAACTAACTGAGCGCATTCGACGTCGCCTTGTCCCAAAGGCTGTCTCGTCGTTGATCTTGGACCTGGCGAACAGGGAGCTTGACCGTCTCCGGGATCAGGCAGGCCATTCCGACTTTACCGCACATGCCCGCTTTCTACGTGCACTCTGTGCTTCCGTACCGTTGAAGCAATTCGATCCTGGAGTAGATTCCGGAACCGACAGTCTGCTGGGGCTGTGCGCCGAATTGTGGCCACAGATCGGAAACAGAGAACTCTTATCGCACTTCGCGGGTAAACAGTCCGATGATCCCGACCCGCAGGGCGTTGCCGCTGGGATGATGAGTATCCTGGATGCTTTCCAGGCACCGTTGATGTCATCGGACGATGCTGACGAGCGAATCCGTCGGCTGTTCGAACGATTCTCAAGCCCCGTTATTGAACCGGCACTTAGCATCAGCGTGAGCGAAACCATCACCGGCTTCACCGTCATTCGCGAGATGATCGCTGATCGATTGAGCGCGGCCGAAGATCTGGCGCGGCCAATGGTCGAACAGTGGCTGCAATTCCGCGAGATGTCTGCCACCGGAATGTCTGAGACGGTGTTGCGACGGCGTTTGCCTCAGAGAGCCGAAATGGAGCCGATTGCGTGGTCCTTTCATGAGGGTGTGGAAGCGAGAACTCGATTTCTGGTCTTTACCAGTGCGGACCTGGATAGCGCGATTAACTGTAAGGGGCAGCCCTTTTAACGTGACTTGAGTTTGTCATATCCTGTGCGTGGAGTGGCAGTTACGTGTCATGGACTCAGGAGGCAACAAGGATGTTGCTCGATTCGATCTTTCAACCGT
>CAUZFZ010000199.1:0-16663 GCA_963579025.1 Planctomycetota bacterium
AAGATCATTCACGGCGGCGTCCTTGCCATGCGAGATTGAATTTCCGTTCAGAAATCAGGATCGCAAAGGACGCCGCTTTCTCCAAGACCACTTCAACTCACGGCAAAAGCCGAAGAAAACCAACTCAAAACTCCCACGTTCTGTCGCCTCAGAGAGATCACACCCTGCAGACATGCCCGACGCATGGCACACCGACCCGCGAATCATGCCGGCCATGCTGCAAACTCTCGAAACCAGAACGGACACCAACACGCGGATGAGCGTGATTAACGCACTCGGCGAGATCGGTGACGGACAGGCCACGCTGCCTCTGGCCGGCATTTTGAATCAGGAACCACTCTTCGAGACGTCCGGCGACAAACAGCGCAGCGACTTCACCCAGGAAGAGATCGACGAGCAGGACGACAGGATTCGACAAAGGATTTGTACGGCGCTGATCAGTCTGGACGATCCCCGCGCGATCCCGGCCCTCCGCGTTCGGCGGTCACTGAATGAGCCGCATGTCATCGAGGCACTCGGCAAGCTCGGCGATCAGGACGCCGTTCCCGAACTGCTCGAACGCCTCCAATCCGACTCCTTCAAACTTCGACTGGCCGCAGCGAAAGGACTTCAGGGCACACCGGACAAGCGTTCGATCAAACCCCTGGCTGCGGCTTTGGACCGTGAACTTCGCGAGAATCGCGGCGGTCAGCGTCACTCCGACCGACAGAAGATGCAGTCGGAACTGGCGAAGGCCTTGGCGGCAACGGGTGAGTCCGAAGCTGCGAAAATCCTCGTGCATTTGCTGCGTGTCGTTCCGCTTCAGCCGTTTAGTTTTAACGACGACGGCGCGCACCGAATCGAGCTGAGCCGACGTGCCGCAGGCGATCCGAGTGGCCATGCCATCTATGACATGGGCTACAGAATGGGGCTGATTCCAGTCGCGCCGCTCATTGCCGAATTGACCGCACCCCATCGTCCGCCGCGTGCTGTGGGTAACGCAGACGACGGTGCCGATCCGCCCGGCTCAACCGCCTGGTCTCGCGAGGTCAGTGCGTGGGCGTTGAAGTCGATCCTGTCCGAGGAGTTTGAATACGGAGACATTAACCATCCGCAGGCAGAGGCGGCATTGCTGGCGTGCCTCAAGTTTGACAATGAACCCGGGCTGCAACTGCATGCGGCCTATACCCTGGGACAGATGCACTCGAAGCGGGCTGCTCCAGAGCTGATACGCATCATGTCGGCTGCCGCCGCTGAGTCCGCCCGCGTCACAGACAAGGACATGGCAGGCGAAGCCGGAAGCCGCATCAATATTGTTTTCTCACCCCCGAATGTGCCGGCCAGTCAATTGGACGCGATCGAGCTGGCAAGCACCGCTGCTCAGGCTCTGTCCTGGATTGACGCATCCGGCGCTGCCGACACCATTTTACCGTTGTTGTCTCATGGCGTCGCCGACGTTCGCAAAGCCGCGATCTTCGCACTCGCCTCGGCAAAGCATGAGCGGGCGTTCGAACTGATCTCTCCGCTGCTCGACGACTCGGACGCGACCGTGCGCCAGACGGCTGCCCGGCAGCTCGGATTCGTTGGAGACGCGCGGGCAGTTCCACTGCTCATCCAGTTGCCCGAGACCGAACTGAAGCGACCAGTTCCGCCCCGTCGCCGCTACGGCGGCTTCCTGCTCACCGGTCCGGCTGACGACCCGCGACCGCAGACGCTCACTATGGCCGCGCAGTCACTGGGAATGCTCAAAGACAAGGTCGCCGGCGACGCGCTTTTCGCCCTGACAAAGAGCGACGCCATTGAAGTCCGGATCCGGGCGACGCTGGCACTGGTGCAGATCGGCGACGAACGCGGAACGGAAGTCCTGCGTGGAATCATGAACGGTGACGACACGAGCCTTCGGATACGCCTCGCGAGCCATGCGGCATTGCTCACCATGTTCGCCAACAATGGCTACTGCCCGAAACTGACGCTGCCTTCAGCCCGAGCAGTCCTGCGTACGAGTGCCGAAACAGATGCCTTGAGCCGCGTGCGCAGTTCGGCGATCAAAGCAGTGGGCGGTGTTTCTGACGACGACACCATCGAATGGCTTGTGACGATGTCCCGATCGGAGCAGGAGTCCTTGCGAGCGGCCGCCCTACGGGCACTCTTGAAGACAACGTACGCCGGGCGGTTCGATGTGCTGCGTCAGTTCCTCAAAGACCGCAGCCCCATCTGCCAGGCCGTGGCCATTGCCGAATTTGCCCGGCTGCACAAAAGCGAGGCGCCTCAGGCCGACCGGCCCTCAGTCGGTGAGTCACTTGCGGCCATCGTTCCGTCCCTGGACGACTCTTCAGAGCAAGTTCGACTGACCACACTCCGATCCATTGGCAAGCTGCTGACACGTATGCAGAAAGTGGACAGCGCAACCACGGAGCGCATTCAGCAAACGGCGAACAGCGATCTATCATTCAAAGTCAGGCAGCGTGCCCGCGGCGTAATGAGCATCCTGCCTCAGTGACCAGTTCGGCTCGTCACGCAGTTGCGCTACTTCGGTCGCGAAAATGCCGACACGCCGCTCGCGAGCGCTCGCCTCGACGGACTCGTACGTCCCGAAGGGTCCGTGATAGGCCTTCTTCCCAAGCCGTAACGGAAACTGTGGCACAAAGAACACGTTCGATTTCGCCGGCAACGACGGCAGATTCTGAGCTTCTTCCGGAGTCGTACGGGCAAGCCCGTCACTCAGTAGCTCCCTGGCGACATCGATACGATCAGGGCGGGCCGGCACGATTAGCGGAATGAAAATCGGAATAGCGGGTGCGCAGACCATTAACTTCGGATACTTGAAACCAGGTTCACCAGCCGTCCATAGCCGCGAAATCCCGGGAGCGACAGGCTGCAACAGAACGTCTTTGTCCCTCAGCACATCTCTCAAAGATGCATTAAATGCCTGACGTTCAGTGTCGGACAGTCCGGATATGTCGAGCCCCGCAATCTGCGTCGTGACTCCATTCACCGTGACAGACCGGCCATTTATCTGCGTCACCGGAGCCGCGTCACCGGAGCCGCGTCATCCCAGATCGCATCCTTCGCGACGATGGGAATTTCACAGGGCACAATTATGCAGCCGGACAGAAGCGCCGGGCCAAGCAGGATTGCCATTCGAACAACTCTCATGGATGTCCTGGTACGTAGTACGCCGTAAATCCTGGCGTTGCGGCGCGTCTCACCGACTGTCCCTTGAATTCGCAGCACGCACTTTCGGTCGAGTGCTTTCAGACCGATCCAGGACGTGTGGACGCCGCGGGCCGTCAGCCTCGGCCGATTCGATGCGGATCAACTTGTCGCCCAGTGACTCCAAGCGGCCTGACAGTTCGTCGATGCGGCTGTTAACCGTCTGCTGCACCTCTGCGGATGTCTGCTCCATGCCGTTGGAAACCAGTGTCACGATCCCAAGGAACAGCAGCATCTGGCCAATCGTCGCGACCAGCCAGCCGGTCGGGGCATAGCTGGCCGGACCGCCAAAGTAACCGACAATGACGAACGACGTGCCCGCGGTCAGGCCGAGGATGCCGATGTACGACAGGATTTGACCGATTCCCGGCATACCAGAGGCCGATGCCGCATCTGCTTCGGTCGCCTGACGGTCTACTTCAGTCGTCGTTGACGCCACGCTGTCGGCACTCGTGTGCAGCGTGCTGGCGACTTGTGTCGGTTCCGAATCGGATGGGCTCTCCGTGGCGTCCCGCATCTCGTGCGACTCAACGAAATCGACGTGAGCAGCCATTGAGTCGTGTGTCGTGTCGACTCGCCGCGTCAGATCGATGCCGCCGACAACGTCAGACTCCTGCTCAAGCTCTACCGTCGCATCTTCCGGAATTTCCGCGGCGGCGAGTTCAATGCGTTGTCGTCGGTCTTCACTGATCTGCGAGACCCGCGACAGAATCTCATTGGTCAACCGGTCCAGTTCGTCAGCACTCGACAGCAGATCACGACCTGTTGGCGAGTTGTCCGTCGGCACGGTTCCAGCAGTTGGTTCGACCGCTTCGAAAACGTCGGGGCGAACGACCGGCGACGGAGGCTGTGGCACGACCTCAGTCAGCGAGCCTTCGACGCCTGGTGGGGGCGTATGACTCCCGGGCACTGTCGAGACCACATTCGGTTCCGCAATCCCACTGGTCGCGAACATGTGTGGCATGTGGCCCGCAGTTGTCGCTGTGTTGGATCGTGCGGGCTGCATGTGGGGCGGTGGCGGTGATTGATACAGGGGCGTCGTCGGAGCACTTTCCACGACGGATGGCTGAGGGAAGACGCCCTGTTGTGAACCGAGGTCCGCCGCCGGTCCCGCTGTTGTCCGCGGATCTACGGGGCCAGCCGGGTGGTTTGGCTGCCTTGTGACCGGTCTCCCACCTGACTCGACGTTTTTTTGTGGAGGTCCGTAGGGGTCGAACAAATGGCTGCTTGCCCAGCGATCCAGCAGCTCCCGCGCCTCGATGCGCGGCCCGCCCTGTTCGTTCTGCACGGGAACAGCCGGATGGGCGACAGGCACGGAACTCAGTACCTGGCCGCACGTTGCGCAGACGGCTCGGCTGTTGTCCGCGGTTAACTCACTTACCACGTCGCATTGGCAGACGTTACACCACATCCGTGTACCCCGAGTGAGAATTGCACGATCACGTCCCAAGAGAACGCAAGTTGCACATCTCAACTGTCTGAAGTCCGTTCCTAATCCTGCAGGATGCGGTTTTTATCCTGAGCGTCTGGAACGACACAAGATCGGATTGGGCAATGGTTTGGGGCGTCGCAACGCGTACGCCTGATCGCGGCCACCCTGGACCCCGCGCCGGCTTCGCCGACTGCACCACACCCACGGTCTGGCACCTGCGGCTTCGCGCCAACCTGCATCGGTTTGCGTTATCCGTTGCCCTGTTTGTGCTGCATGAGCCGGCGGTTGTAGAAGGCGATGGTCTCGCGTCGTGTGAGCCGGCCAAGCAACCGTCTGGAGTTTTCGAGGTCGACGACCGGAAGTTCCTCCAGATTAACGGACGTGAACCGCTGCAACGCGGTGTTCAGGTCGTCTTCTGGCGTGACGGTGACGACGTGAGTCACCATGACGTCCCGGGCAACTGCCAGCTTCCAGATCGTCTCGTCGAACAAATAGGCCCGTACGTCGTCGTCTGTAAAAATGCCGACCATGTTGTCGTTAGCGTCCACGACGGGGAAATAGTGCTGGTGCGTCTCTGCCAGCAGATGCACGATCTCGTCGAGTGAAGCCGATTCGGGAATCGTCATGATTCGACTGCTTGTCGAAAATACGTCCCGGACGTACATGCCATCCAGAATGTCAACAATGAAATCGCCCTTGTGCGCGGGCGATTCGAGCCGTGTTGGGACCTGTTTCTCATACAGAGTCCAGCGGCGGCACAGCAGGTAACACAACGTGGAAACCCACATCGTGGGCAGCAGCAACTGGTAGTCACCAGTCATTTCCGAAACCATGATGATTGTCGAAATCGGTGCGTGGGCGGCTCCGGCAAAGAATCCGGCCATCCCCACAATCGCATAGGCGCCGGGTTGCGTGTCGATTCCAAACAGGTCCTGGAACCACAACCCGATCGCGGCTCCGACACAACCTCCGATGACCATTGACGGTCCGAAGACACCGCCCGATCCGCCTGTGCTGATGGTCAGCGATGTGGTCAATACTTTGCCGGCCGCAATGAGCAGCAGGGCTCCAATGCCCAGCTTCGCGGGATCTTCCAGTGCCGTCTGCAGAGAACCGTAGCCCGTCGACAGCACGGCCAGTGCCGCATGACTGCCGGATGTGTCACAGCATGAGTGCAGCCCGATTCCAATCAACCCGGCCAGCGTGGCACCAATGGCTGGTTTCATCATGTTGGGAATGCGGGTCAGTTTCTTTGAAAGCGCATGGATTCCATAGAACGTGCGAATATACGCAATCGCCGCAAGGACCAGCAAAACGGACATCAGTGCTAAAGGAATCAGATCGAACAGCGATTTCAGTTCGTAGTGCAGGTCATTGCCGAACAGCGGCAGGAAACCACTGTGAGTTGGCAAGAACAGATCCAGACACAGGCTGTAAACGCTGTAGCTGACGATGGAGGATATGGCTGCGGGGACGATCACCTCGGATTCGATGTCGGCGTCCTTGTACAGAATCTCGGCAGCGAACAGGGCGCCCGCGAGCGGTGCGCGAAATATGGCACCGATGCCGGCGGCCATACCGGCGGCCAGCATGATGCGGCGGTCGCGGTCGGACAGTCCGAATCGTGTCGCCAGCAGCGACCCGACTCCGGCACCGATCTGAGCAATCGGGCCTTCGCGACCGGCGGAACCTCCCGTACCAATAGTGATCGCCGATGCCAGCGTTTTGATGACGGGGACCATCGGTCGGACGACACCCCGCTTGTGATGGAACGACTCGATGGCGGCGTCGGTACCATGCCCTTCAGCCTCGGGAGCGAATGTGTAAACCAGCCAGCCGGATACCAACCCGCCGAGACCCATGACGACAACGATCATTCCGAGCATCAGAGGACGAGACTCGTGCTCAAACAAGGAATGTTCGCCGGCAGCTTCCCCAGGCAGCCAACCCGCGAACTCAACCAGCGTGTACTGAACAACGACCTGACCGATGAGCTGGAACAGGACTGCACCGATCCCCGCAGCGCTTCCCACCAGCGTTGCCAGCAGGAACCACTTTCCAGTCGATTTCAGTTCGAATCCGCGAAGGAAATTCGAGAATCTGGCCGTCCACATGACGGGTCTGCTACGGTGAGATTAAGGGGGACAGCGACCAGCTTTGGCGGCAGGCAGAAAACATCTGGCGTCGTTGGACGGGGGCGAATCTGCCGTTCACCTGATAGAACTGAAGCGTGTCGCAGAATGGGGAGAGACTCGTGCCGACCGCGAGCGACGGGTCGGGCATGCTTCCGCGTCGAAGACGTGCGAAAACGCAGTCAAACTGAAGTATGACCCCGCCAGCCAACTTTTCATAGCCGACCGGATTTCCATTTTCCGAGACCAGAATGTGTCTCTGACGCGGCCATCCGTGAATCGATCACCACACCAGGGCGGCTCACTTCCGCCGGGACGCGGTAAACACGGTCTTCGACGACAGGTTCTCAAATGACGGGCGTGACGCTGGGGATTGAGACATCGGGGTTCGAGGGTTCGATCGCGTTGCGACGCGATGGAGCATTCGTCGATGCGTGTATTCTGGATCGTCGAAGACATGCGCAGACACTGGTTTCGCAGGTGCAGACGCTGATCGGCAAGTACCACCTCACGACGAAGGATGTTGATCTGGTCGCGGTCAGTCAGGGTCCCGGCAGCTTTACCGGATTGCGCGTCGGTGTCGTATTCGCCAAGACGTTCGCGTTCGCGACTGGCTGTCGACTTGCGGCTGTCGACACATTGCAGGCTGTCGCGATGGCGGCACCGGACGGGATTGACCACGTCAGTGCAGTATCCGACGCACAGCGTGAGCAGCTGTTTGTGGGCAATTACACACGCTCCTCAAGTGGCCACTGGGAGCCATCTGCCGCTGTGCATGTTCTAGGTATCGAGTCATGGTGCGAGCGTGTGGCCCGGCAGACGGGGGCGGGGTTTGCCGCGTCGGGTCCTGGCCTGTCGCGAATCGCGGAGCAACTTCCGAAAACCATCCAGATACTGCCGCAGGACACATGGAATCCGCATGCTTCGCGGATCGCTGCGATCGGCGAAGAGCTTGCGGAGCGAAATAAGTTTGCAGATGCGGCTTTGCTTGAGCCGTTTTATCTGCGACGCAGTTCGGCTGAGGAGAAACGTGATGCTCGCAAGGCCGGTGCCTGACAGACTTCACGCCAACCGGCATCGCGTTGCTACGGTGTTGTGGCGGGCCGTCCATGTTTTTCTGGATGAGTCACGGCATCCGGCGGGGCCAGTCACACGGCCGTGGCGTGTCGTCTGCTTGATCCGATGCGATTGCACGGCCACAATTTCTGACTGCCGGACCGGTTCCAGCGGTGCATAGGCATCTCGCTCGAAAAATCATGCCGTATTCATACGCTGATCGTCAGCGTTGATCTTCTTTACTTGCCCGCTGGAGGAATTCGAATGGTGAGCTTCAGACGCTTTTGTGACTGCCAGAAATCTGGCAGTGCTGCATTTCCCATTACTATCGTTGCTGCCCTCATGCTGATCGCAGGGTGCGAACAGATCCAGGACGCAGCCAACGACGTGACAGAGACCGTGGGAGAGCAGGTCGAATCTGTTTCCGAAACAGTCGAACAACAGGTCGAGTCCGTGGCGGACTCAGCCGCGGCTGTCGTGCCCGTCGAAACTCCACCTGTGGTGGAGACGCTCGATCCGCAGAAACTGCTTGACGAATTGCGCAGCCTCAGGCCCAACGAGATTTCCGACACGCTGCTGGCGCAACTTGCATCCACGCCTGAAGCCGCGTCGCAGATTACGGAATTACGCCTGGATGGTGCGGTTATCTCGTCTGCTGGCGTGGCCAGTCTCAAGGCATTTACAAATCTGACAACGCTGGGAATGAAGGGTGTCAGGATCGAACCGGCGGATTTTGCACCGTTGGCCGAGGCCACAAGCATCCAGTCGCTCGATCTATCGCTCACAAAGGCAGACAACTCGGTCATTGAAATGCTGGCTTCGTTGACTGGGCTCAAATCGTTGAAGCTCGACAGCACACCAATAACTGCGGGGATCGGGCAGACTTTGACCCGCCTGCCAATTGAAGAGCTGTCTGCGGAATTGACTCAGTTCGGCGATCAGGACGCTGCGGCGATTTCCGGTCTCTCGATTCGTAGTCTGGACTTGACGCAATCGAGGATCACGAGCTCCTCCCTGGCGGACATTGCGAAGATCGAAACTCTGGAAGAACTGGACGTTTCGAAAACCACTGTGGAAGGCTCGGCATTCGTCGCATTTCGAGGTACCGGCCTGAAGTTGCTGGACGCGTCAGGGACGGGCTTTACCGTCCTTGGGCTCCAGGCGATCAAGGGCATGAAGACTCTCGAAGTACTTAGACTTTCAGAGTCAACGATCATCGAAAGTCGCGAAGCCGATGTTTTCAAGACGTTTCCCAACCTCAAGGAGCTCGACCTGAGCCGCAACAAAATCTCCGATCAGGGGGTGCTGGAGCTGCTGAAAGGAAATCGTTCGATCGAACATCTGTCGCTACGAGGAATCCCCACCATTTCCGACGCCACCCTGGGGCACCTGGTCAAAAACAAGTCATTGAAGTACCTCGACGTGGACGGTGGATCGGCTTGTAGTGCCGCGGGAGTGAAACTGTTCCATGAGAAACAACCGAACTGTGTGATTCAGAGTCCGCACGGTCGCTTCGGGCCGCCAGAGGAAGCGGCGGCAGGTACCACCGAGACTTAGATCATTCAGCACGGATACGTAGGTGTTTACTCAACCTGGCGAGCAGTGGGCGTCTACCGGTCGACGTTCGGAAAAGTCGACGAGGTGACGCCCGCCGCTCGTCTGTTTTGTTGTGCCCTGGCTGATCCAGGCAACTGTGCTGTGAATTACCGTTCGAGGTCAGGTATCGCATGTCCGAGGCCATTCGAATTGGAATTGTGGGAGCCGGGGCCAATACTCGCTTACGCCATATCCCGGGGTTCCAGGCAATCGATGGGGTTGAACTGCGCGGCGTCGTGAACCGCAGTCGCGAATCCACAACTCGAGCCGCCAGTGAATTCGGCATTCCTCAGCCCTTTGGCAACTGGCAGGAGCTTGTCGCCAGTTCCGACATCGACGCCGTGATGATCGGCACCTGGCCGAACATGCATTGTGAGATTACATGTGCCGCACTGGTGGCCGGCAAGCACGTGCTGACTGAGGCCCGGATGGCCCGCAGCCTGGATGAAGCCCGTCGTATGCAGGCGGTCGCCCGCCAGTACCCGGACGTCGTCACTCAAATCGTTCCCAGTCCTCTGGGCCTTGAGCACGACTCAGCGGTGCGTCGCCTGATCGCCGACGGCTACCTTGGGGAACTTCGCGAAGTCGTCGTACTGGGAGCGTCGCCGACATTTCACGACGACACGGCTCCTCTGCACTGGCGGCAGGACCGAGAGATCAGCGGGGTTAACACTCTGGCGCTTGGGATCCTGCATGAAGCGTTGATCCGCTGGTGCCCGGACCCGACACGAGTGTTCGCTCAGTCCGGCATCTGCAAGCCGCATCGACCGGCCGGCATTGATGGAAGGACCCAGGCGACGGTGGCGGACAGCCTGCAGATACTGACTGAGATCCCGACCGCGAGCGGAACAGCGCGAGGCATGTACCACCTGAGCGGAGTAACCCTGTTCGGGCCGGGAAACCAGATCCATCTGTATGGCTCAGCCGGCACACTGAAGGCAACATTCGGCGCGGCCGAGGAAATTCTGATTGGCCAGGCGGGAGATTCAAAACTCCAGCGTCTCGAGGTACCAGAGCAGGAACGTGGCGGATGGCGAGTCGAAGAAGAGTTCATCGCTGCCATCCGAGGTACAGAGCCGATCCGATTCACAGACTTCGCGACTGGAGTGCGATACATGGAATTCACGGAATCAGTGTCCTTAAGCGTTTCCGCCAACGCACCGATCGAGTTGCCGCTTGAAACGGCGACGTCGTCATAGAGGGCGCTTGACAGTTCAAAAGCCGACCAATTAGTTTCCGCGCCCGAGTACAGGATTCGAGTAATTGCGGAAACGCTGCAGAACCAGGTCGCAAAGTGACGATGTCCTGCAGAAACCAGAGGACACCTGCGGGGGGATTAGCTCAGTTGGGAGAGCGTCTGGCTGGCAGCCAGAAGGTCAGGGGTTCGAGTCCCCTATCCTCCATTTGAAAGCCACTTGCGAGCGATCGCACGTGGCTTTTTTTGTGCGCCAATGGGCGAGTTATCCCTGTTTCAAGGCGATTTCGAGAGTTTACCTCTCGTCGGAATTCTCGGGGCTGGAGGCTCTTGTCGGATTGTTCGTCGGATTTGTTGTCGGATTTCGTATGATTGCTGCCATGAGCAAGTCGTACCGTGGTGGACTTCCTAGACCGGACAAGAACGGTGACGTGCGTCCAGAAGTTGGGCGTAAACGATTCACTGTGGGCAATGTCCGCAGCGTCAGCAACGGCGAGATGATCCGCCGCCTCAATTCAGTCCGTGACTTCTTTGACCGGCAGTGCGAGTTCCACAAGATCGATTACTGGTCAGCGTTTCTGTTGCCGTATGCGAAGAAGATTGCTGCTGGTGAAAGGCTGACGTTTCACGTCTCACAGCGAGCCAAGCGAGAGTCCGGACAGGCGTCCGAAGAGGCTCAATCCCTTCACCTGCTTCATGAGCTTGGGTTGGACATCGTGCCTGATGATCCGTCTGTCATCGCCAGCGGCGAGATGGAGATTCGGAGTCTGATTGACACCAGCGTCCGTGACGCTGTTGCTAAGGCCGTTGGAGATGTGAATGACCGTCTGAAGAACTCGCTGCCTTCGGCGCTTGTTGATCAACTACAGACAACTGCCCCTTCCGACCCGTCGTCGATGGAAGTAAGGACGCTCCATCAGGCCATAGATGCCTATCGGACGCACAGAGAGAAGACTGGCAAGCGGAAAGATAACGGCAAGCCAACGACTTCTGTTCAGCACGATCTGGATCACGCAAAGCGTCTGAAGAAAACGATGAACGATGTCGCACTCTGGGAGCTTGCCGACAAGAACAAACTGGATGAGCTATTTGCCCATTGGCGAAATCGACCGACGAGCGAACGGACTGGAAAACGAATCTCAGATGTTTACGCCAAACACATACTGGACAGCCTGTGGTCTGTCTTTGTCTGGGTGGATGAGGCCACAGACTGGAAGTGGGAGATGCCCAAAGGGGCTCGGCGGATCAAACGGACGGGGGAATCACTGGACAGTGACCGAAAGAAAATGAGTTCCAGACGAGTTTCTGCCAGCACATACACTCCCGAGCAACTTGCAACTATTGCCCACAAGCTCGATAGATTCGGCAAGATGGTTCTGGGCTTGTCTGTGAATTGCGCTATGCAGCCCGCTGAGATTGGACGACTGGAAGTTGATTCCTGTTTTCGAAAACACCCCGACACTGAGCAAGAAGGCGACTGGGTCATCTTCGACCGCCCCAAGACTTTCGAGTACGGGGAGTGGAGCCTGTGGCCTGAAGTCGCAAAACTCATGTGGTGGGGCGTTGAACGAGCGAATGCACTTGGTTGCGAGAGACTCGTAGTCAGCGACAGTGGGTTACCGTGGTATCGAGAAGATTGGACTCATCCTCATGCGAATTTTGCGAAATGGTGGCAGTCTGTCCCGAGCGGAAAAACGACACACGTGGGAGTAATTACCAAAGTTCAGAGAGACGACAAGGAGTTCCCACGCCACACGATTAAGTATCTGCGAAAGATCCTCCCGAACCTCGTGCGACCGAAATACGGAAAAGAGATTGCCGATCTCATCAACGCACGGAAAGTTGATCGCAGTGGCCGTCTTGATGGTCGAGATACAGATCGATACGCAGATCGGCTTTATGACGAAGCAGCAGCGGCAATCATGAGTTTGCAGGACCATTTTCGCCCATTTTTAGATGCTCTTAAATGAAGCAGGATGCCAGCAGTCTCCCGACCCGCTACTTCATTCTGTCAAACTGTCAAAGTGCGAATTCGTTCGAGACACTTTGACAGTCTGACGGTTCATTTAGGCGATCGACCATCGGGGAAGCCCTCGTAGATCGCCCGAACTTTTTCGGGAAGTTCGCTGAGACGACGAAGGAATTGACGCTGCCTCTGCCCGTGTCGTTTCCATCCAGAGGTGTTGAGCCGCACGCTTCTCCGTGGTTCCTTCCATGCCACTCAGACACGTGAAATTCGATGATTCAATCGAGACAGCGAACTTGATCAGATCACCCTTTTCGAATCCGCTCCCACGCCATCTCGACGTATCGCTCTTCCTGCTCGATGCCAATCACCCGTGACGCTCCGTGATCGAGGCCAGAGGCGAGGATTCCGCCGCTCCCAGAAAAGCAGTCCAGCAGGACTCCATTCTCGGGCAGAATGTACCGGCACCAGAATTCAGCAAGCTGCTGCGGTGCCATATACGGATGGTCACCATTCGACTGACCGCCGTTTGAAATCGGCAAGCGCCGCCCCATTCAATCCGCTCCAAAACATGGACGGAAGAGCCGGGCAGAACGGTAATCATTCCCGGAGCATCTGGCTCAGAGGCAGCCCGTTTTGCGGCCCCGAAAACATGTTAAACATAAATACGCAAGACCCTATCACCAAATGAGTTGCGATTTTTATGGATTGTCCGTGCCGAGTCATTTAGTGCGGTCATATTCAATGTAACTCCTTTTATCAATGAGAGTTGCGACATAAGAATGACTGCGTTCTTAAACAACACTCCGTTATATCGACACAACCTATGTGTCAACAGTCACTTATGGAGAAAATAGAGCCCGTCTGGAACTTCTTACCTATCCGCCTGACTGCAACGCAAGTTGTTGTCCCGACTGGCGTTAATGAAAAAGCACAAAAACTTTCTGTAAGTAACTACTATGAACTATGTTACATAAAATCAAGAATCGAGAGAAGATCCGAAGTCTAAGTCCTGCCGTACATTCACCTTACGTCTTTGTATTAAACATAAACAAACACTAGTTAACATATACGAACGATATTGAGTTGATTTCTCCGTCTGGCGTGCGTATGATCTTGCTGATCCCTTGAAACGAAAGGAGAGCAGCAATGTCAAAATCCTCAATCGAATGGACAGATGCGGTCTGGAACTTCGTGCTCGGTTGCACAAAGTGCAGTCCCGGTTGTGCCAACTGCTACGCCATCGGTGAAGTGGCCCGTGAGCGATGTGAAGCCCACAAGGGGCTCGCCACCCTCAAGCCAGTGCGAAACTGGACCGGACTGCTTAGATTCGTTCCGACCCGCCTTCCGGAACCTCTTCGCCGAACCAAACCCACGACATGGTTCGTCAACAGCTTGTCTGACTTCTTCCACGAAGACATCCCCGTTGATTGGCAGATTGCCGGTCTCGAAGTGATGAGGATGGCCGACTGGCACATCTTCCAACTCTTGACCAAGCGTGAAGATCAACTCCGCAGGCTGCTCAACGGCGACCTCAACGAATACGCCGACCTGCCCAACGTCATGTGGGGCGTCAGCGTTGAGGATCGCAAGTTTGGTCTGCCTCGAATCGAAGCGCTTCGCCAGACACCAGCCAAGATTCGCTGGCTTTCGATTGAGCCGCTCTTGGAAGACCTCGGTGAGATCGACCTCGATGGAATCCATTGGGTCGTCGTCGGCGGTGAGAGTGGCTTGGACGCCCGCCCCATGAAGGAAGAGTGGGTCTGGCCCATCAAGCAGCAATGCGACGACGCTGGAGTCCCCTTCTTCTTCAAGCAGTGGGGAGGCGTCAACAAGAAGAAAACGGGCCGACTGCTTGGAGGACGGGAATACAACGAATCCTTGCTCATTGAGGAGGTGGCACGATGAAGATTGTTCTCAAGCAATGCCCGGAGAGAAAAGCTCGAAGAGCGCTGGTCGTGAAAGCCGAGAGGCTCGCCTCGCAGATCACGGTGACTGAAGTGTTGCCAAAGCAGTCCAGTGATAATCGGAATGACCTAGTTCAACTGTCTATCGCCGAAGTCGTGCCTGTTGGTGACGCTGGAAGCGGTGCATTGTCTGGGCCGCAGCGCGGCCCAGACAGCCAGTCCTCACCGTCCCTGACGGCAAACGGTGGCGACCCGAGTGTTGACTTGGAGTCGGTAGACCAGAAACCACTATTCACTCGGTTATCAGAACTGAAACCACAGCCAACTGAATGGCTGACGGAACCTCGCATTCCTCTAGGAGAGATCACCATCGTTGAGGGAGATCCGGGGAGCAATAAGAGCAGTTGCCTGTTGGATCTCGCCGCACGTGTTTCAACCGGACGCTCAATGCTGGACGGAACGAGTGCCGTCGACGGTGGCGTTCTTCTGCTTGCGGGTGAGGACAGTCTGCGAAAGACGATCGTTAGTCGCCTCGAAGCTGCGGGGGCAAACATGAGACGGATCGCCGTCATGAACGGTGAAGTTTCTTTGCCAAATAGTCTGACTGACATTCAGGCTGCGGCAGTCCAGTTGAGTGCAAAGCTGATCATCATCGATCCATTCATGGCATTTGTGCAGCCGGATGCAAACAAAGAGCAGTCAATTCGGCGGGTCATGACGAGGCTCAAGAGTGTCGCCGAGCAGAACAACACCGCAATCATCGTGGTTCGGCATCTCAACAAGAGTGGCGGCAGACACTCGCTGTATCGAGGTGGCGGGAGCATCGGCATCATCGCTGCGACGAGGTCAGCACTTCTCGTTGGGAAGTCACCTGATGACCCTCACATGAGAGTCTTGTGCCACGTGAAAAGCAATCTAGGCCCCCTCGCACCTAGCCTGCTCTTTGAGCCTGTCACCGTCCAAGAGAATGTCGTGGGCATCGAATGGCGGGGGCCGTGTGACTTCACCGCTGAAGACCTGCTCGGAGCCAAATCGGGGGGCGGCACAAAAGTGGAAGAGGCCAAGGCGTTCTTGATTGAAATGCTGAGCACGGGGCCGGTTGAACAGAAAGTGGTTGCTCGGAAGTCCGTCGATATATCAATCGCCTACCGAACAGTTGAGCGGGCCAAACAAGATTTGGGCGTTAGATCCACACGCAAAGGATTCGGCCCGAAAAGCGTACTTTTCTGGGAGCTTCCCATGGATGAGGAGACGGAAAACAAATCACACAGGCCTCATATAGACCGCCAACCGGACTTGGCGGTCTATGACGGAAGCGAGGCTGACCCATCATGACTACCAGACTCCAACAACTGAAAGAAATTGCGAGACAACTCACCAGAGACGACATCATCGAAGCCAATCTCCGAATGTTCGAAGGGCAGGGCCTCGACATCAATGACATCCAGACGATGGCAGAGAGTGTCGGCCTCGAAGTGGAAGACCTGCTTCTGTTGAGCACACGTGCCAGCGTGTCGTCAACGCCACGACGCATCGTTGGAACACCGGGACGCCGAGATTCCACGAAGGACATCGCTGACTTTGCCGCTGCCAGAAAGAAGCAGAGGACTTGGAATGAAATCTTTCGTGAGTGGAATCTTAAATTCCCAGACGACGACCGAGTGCAACAATCAGACACGATTCGAGAGGCATATAGACGGCATTACGGCGACAAAGCCGGAAAACCTTATTGATCCGTAATAAGGCCATATTCCGAAGTTTTTCGATTAACCCATTTTGAACCCACCACTCCACCGTGATAAACCTTTGAGCGAACAACAACGTTTTTAGCACTGGAGAAAAAATGATGGACGCACGCATTGCACCGCTTTGGGCCAATTACTACGCCCAAATGGCCCATTACGAGCACTTCTCGTGTCGTCGAGGAGTTTGGTACATTGAGAGTCTTAACTGCCTGCTGCTCTACGACAACAACCCTTATGTGGCTGATGCTTCAAGGCCAGCAATTCCCGGACGGTCTGTCTCCTCGGGGATTTTGGGGCTCAGAGCGGAGTGAGGAGGGTTTTGCTCGGACGATGGGGCTGGTGCGACTGGCTTTGAGCTGACTCTTCGGGTCGCGTGCGTCTTTTGGAAGCCGCCGCCGAACAATTTCGAGGCGATTCGACCCGCCTGGCAAGAGGTCTCGGC
>CAUZFZ010000200.1:0-16638 GCA_963579025.1 Planctomycetota bacterium
GTCCATCCGCTTCCATGCGAATTTCCATCGAGACTCCTTTCCCGGTCCGACTTCAACCATCAACCGGAAGGGAGTCTCGATATTTTCCCGATTCCCCAACACCCACGTTTTGGGATCACGCCCAATCCAGAGTGCCATTCTCGAGAAGCGTCAGAAACTGCAGCGGAACGTAAAGGTCAGCCATTGGGCCAAGCCAGCTACGCTGATCGGGAAACGTTGCAAGCAGTTGCTGATAGCCGGCGTGACTGTACATGTAGGCAACGGAAATCGTGGCGGCCGTAGCAAACAACAAAATGCGTCCCGGCCACGAGAGGCGTTTCAACAGCGGGCCGTGCTGCCGTCGTGAACGGTAGTAACAGAAACCGATTCCCCATGCGATAAACCACATCAATGCGCATACTGCGTAATAGAGAATCCAGTTCATCACTCATCTCCAGACAGCTCTGGTCGCCCAACGGGAGGCATGGCCGACGCCGCCCCTCGACGGGGCTGGAAGGCGTGGCCTGACCTGACGATTGTAATGGCAGAGCCCGCAATCGATAAAGAAGGAAGGCGTGTTTGGCATGGATGCCAAACCTCTGCGGCCACGCCATGTTGGGCGACCGGCTACTCGCCAGATGACTCGTCTGTGGCGTCATCCATTTCGTGGAGCATCTCTTGCCGCGTTCGTTCGCCAAAGTACTTCCGCGGATTCCCACACATTGCGCAGGAGCAGCCAGCCAGATGTTCTGCGCGCTTTGACGCGTCGTTCGGTGCGTACAAGTCGCCCAGCACGAACTTGAGGATGCGCCGAGCACGTTCGCGTACCCGAAAACGGTGGTGTCGGCGTTCTGATCGGCTCATCGTACGTGAATGCTGAGGTCGCCCAACGGGAAGCATGGCCGACGCCGCCCCTCAACGGAGCCGGAACGCGTGGCCTGACCAGACGATTCTAATGGCAGAGGCCGCGTTCGATGAAGTGGGAAGGCGTGTTTGACATGGATGCCAAACCTCTGCGGCCATGCTGTGTTAGGCGACCGTTGCGCCGCGTTACCGGCCAACCATCGCCAAGAGTTTTAGGACGACGTCGTCCAAATGTGAGCATGGCGACGAAAGGCCCATGTTTACGGTCTCGATGTGGGCAAGATGTTGTCGAAGTTTGTAAGCGTCGGCGCCAGACAGCAGCAGCGAGCAAACACCGCCGACGTACGAATCGTACTCATCGTGCGCTTCGGGACAGTCGTTGACACCGATTGGATCCCAGTCTTGCAGCAGGGAAACGCGAACCATCGTGGTGAGTTCGGACGCAGTTGGTTGGCGTCGATTCACGCGTATTGAGGTCGCCTAACGGGGTTCTGGGTGACACACTGTCGCAAAGAAGGATTTGCGAGTGTGAGAATGTGCAGTAATCGTACTGAGCAGGGTTCTTGCGGGCAATTGGAATGCTCTGCGAACGCGCCAGATGAGGGCGGTCCGGCCGGTAAGGTAGACCGGATCGTTGCAAACACGAGCCGGGAAGCGTTTCTGGACGCCTGTCGGTGGTGTGCAGCGCAAATCGGGGGCCGCGGAGTTCTCCGAGAGGCCATTGGCTGGACGTGTGCGGCGGCCGGTCGCCGCTATTCCAGCAGTCGCAGGAATCGGTCACCGAGTTGCTTCTGCAGGTGCTGGTAGAAGTCGGGGCTGGTGATGCGTTCGCGTTGCTGCTGCGTCAGCCAGCGGACGTGCTGCTCCCAGATTTCCAGCGGCGGAAGTTCCAGCGACACCCAGCCTGGTCGGGACAGACTGAGGACGATGCCGTCGAGTTTTACGGGCGGGTCATTCATGATGGTGACCGTCGCGTCGGCTGCACGTGGTTCATCGGCAGCAGTCGGTCGCGGAGTGACAGCGAGTGCCATGCAGCCGACCTGCTGCGGCGGTTTCTCAGTCGTGACGACCTGTGAACTTGCACCAGTCAGCACGTCGAGCGGACTGGTGACTCGATTTTCGCGCAAAACGGCCACTCTTGTGTAGATGGTCGTCGTCTCCAGCTTCGCATGTCCCAGGTACTTTTGAATGAAACGGATATCCGTACCGTTTTCGAGGAGGTGAGTGGCGAAAGCGTGTCGCAGACAATGTGGCGTGATTTCTTTGGCCACGTCAGCGAGTCGGGCGGCGTTCTTAACAACACGCTGTACTGTGCGGGGCGAGATATGACGTCCGTGGCGTTTCGCGGGAAACAGGAAGTCGTCCGCGGCATAGGCGTGTGCCATGTGGCGGAGCAACGGTTCGAAGCTGACAGGCAGCATGACCTGGCGATCGACGCGGCCTTTGCCCTGCCAGATCGTGACCACGCGCCGTTCAAAGTCGATGTCGCGGTAACGCAATCGAACGACTTCACTGACGCGGACTCCCAAGGCGTACAGCAGACCGACCAGCAGTTTGTCTCGCAGGGACGTGACGGCTTCGAGCATCAGGCGAATTTCATGGACGCTCGGCACGACAGGCATGCGTTTGGGCCGGCGAGGTGTTTCGAGTCCCAGCGTCACCTGCCGACCGCACATCTTGTCGAACGCAGTCCGGAACGCAGCCAGGTGGACTCCGACCCAGGAGGAGCTGGCTCCCCCATCGACCAGGATTTCGAGGAAGTCGCGGATGTCCTCGCGAGTGACTCGGTGAGGCGGAGCACCAAACCAGCGCAGGAATCCGGTCAGGGCGTTGCGGTATGTCTTGATTGTCTTTGGCTGATAGAAGCGGATCTTCATTTCCCGCACGATTGTGCGCGTGAATTCAGCCGCGGTGGGAAATCCCTGCACAACGGGATGGATCGTCGAGAGATGATCGCCGACGGCTTCGCGGGGAGCGTATCGACCCCGCGGCGGAATGTACGGCTGGCCGTTGTTGTACGTGTGGGGTCGTCGGGGTGCGGTCATGGACGAGTCTCCTGAGCAGCTGCGTCCGTCCCTGGCTCCCAATTCGATTCGACGGAGTATTCTCAATTGACCGGCCTGATGCGAGTGTGGCGACCGAATGTCGCTAGCCGAACCACCAACAAAAACAGCCCGGCGAGTCTGACTCGTCGGGCTGCCCGGTTATGGGGTATCGCTCTTCTGTCGGCACGACATGGGAGGCTGGCTACAAGTAGCAGGCCTCGGTCAAATGTTCGGCGGATCCAGCATCAGTACCCCTCCTGAAGAGTTCAGTATTTCGCTCACCCGACCACGGGTGAGTCGACCAATCACCATGAGCGTCGGCAGCACGAAGAAGGTGGGCCACGCTCAGACAACTGACTGCGTCGGTTCCGACATCAACGTCCCTCCGTCCAGAGCAGCTCCGTCTGCTGCGGTGTGCTGACTCCGGTTCCTTCCGGCACCAGTTTGATGAGGGTCTCACATGTGGGGGCTGACCAAAGCGGCTATCAGCGCCCCGCAAAACTTTCTGGCGGACTCTGCATGCGACCTCCTGCACGACCTTGTGAGAAGTAATCAGTCCGAAATGTCGGGTGAAACACCCGGGCGGGCCTGAAACCACCGATCCCTGCGGGCTGATTCGCAAGGGCGAGGGTAAGCCACCGGACCACTGTTGTGAAATCACTGCTTCCACATAAGAGATGTACCATACCCTCACAGATCTGGTGGTCAAGATTTTCTTTTCAGCCAGGAAATTCACTCGGGTGGGAACTCGCGGCAGGAAATGCAACGACTGGTGAAAGTCTCCGGTGCTGCATGTACTCCGCACGGTTTGCGCAACCGGAATACTTGCCGACTCGACTGGAACGGCAACGGCGTCAAGTCAGCAGCCTCACACCAGACGCAGCGATTCCTGCTCGAGTCCGGCAGCGACGAATTCGATCACGCGGGGGGCCATGGCGTTGAAGTAGTCCCAGGAATGTCCCCCGTGGCTCGATTCGAAATCGGATTCGAACGGGATCCCCGTTGAGTACAGCTTGCTGCTGAGCCGCTCGGCACTTTCGATCCATTCGGTGTCAGTGGGGTCGCAGACCAGCAGTTGATGCCGCGGCCAGTTCAGTGGATGCAGTTGCAGGATCGCCGTGTGCTGCCGCGCGGATTCACGGTCGTGGAACATCTCGTCGAGAGGCAGTCCTCGTCCGACCCAGTTGTGGAAATCCACGGCGGGCGAGATCGCGGCCATCACCGGGAACTGCAACGCCGCCCGGTAAGCGAGTTGCAGGACTCCCTGGCCGCCCATGCTGATGCCTGTCAGAGCGATGTTCGGCGTTTCGACATTCCATTCGCGGCTGATCCACGCGACAACATCTTCCCGCACGAAATCGAGCGGCGTCTGTTCGGCATCGAATTCGGTGCAGATCAGCGGCAGCCACCACGATCGCTGCCCGTGCGGGCAGATGACTCGCAGTCCATGCCGGTTCAGTTCCGCGGAGAAGATCGGATTGTCCTTCAGCGTTTCGCAAGCGTGCCCATGCAGATGCAATACCGCGCGGCCATCACGCGGTGTTTCGGGCTCGAATACGTCGGCTTGCTTTCCGTTGATTTCGGTTGATGTCCATCGTCCTTCGCTCATGCTGTTGTTCTCTGTCGTGGGCTGACACGAAATACAGATTGTTTCGATGTCGATGTCTGGATCCAGCGGAACGGCTCACAGAATCATGTGGCACAGAATCATGAATTCGTGTCCCATTAATCTGTACGTCCCTCTCACACCTGAGGCTTCCGAATGGCGAATGCGGCTGAAGTAATCGATCTGCACAAGTATTACGACCTGGGCGACGTCGTCGTCAAAGCCCTGCGCGGTGTTTCGCTGGAAGTTCCCGAAGGTGACTTTCTGGCGATCATGGGAGCATCCGGCAGCGGCAAGAGCACACTGCTCAATCTGCTCGGAGCCCTCGATCGACCCACACGGGGCGAGTACATCCTGGGTGGCCGAAAAGTCTCGCAGATGACGGATGATGAATTATCCGCAATCCGCAACCGCATGATTGGGTTCATCTTTCAATCGTACAACCTGATCACGCAGTACACGGTGCTGGAAAACATCGAAGTGCCGTTGCATTACCGGGCCAATGGAGCCGCTATCAGCGCCGCCGATCGCAGGTACTGCCGCGAGCTGGCCGATCGGGTCGGTCTGGGCGACCGTGTGGGACATCGCCCGTTCCAGCTTTCCGGCGGGCAGCAGCAACGAGTGGCCATTGCCCGGGCGCTGGTGAACGATCCCCAGATCATCCTCGCCGACGAACCGACCGGTAATCTCGATTCGGAGACGGAAGCCGAGATCATGGCTGTCCTCAAGACCCTCAACGACGAGGGACGGACCATCATCATGGTGACACATGAAAATGAGATCGCCCGCCAGGCCAGGCGGCAGATCTTTATGAAGGACGGGCAAATCGCCGGATCGGGTCTATACCCGAACAGAGTCACTGGAGCCTGAGCGCGGCGAAACAGGTCGATCAGCCCTTCCGCCGGCAGGTGCCCGCGTTCTCGTATTGGCTGGTGAGCCGCCAGTGACACTTCATGTGCCACTGGCTCCCAGCGTATTCATTGCTCCCCGAAGTCCCCGAAGTCCCCGAACGTGTATCGAGGATCAGGAGAACTTACAGCCCGTCGACTACCAGCACCTTGCCTGCTGGTTTGTCGTCGGTCGCGGTACCAAGGACCGTGATGTACAGCGCACCCGAGGCGGAGAACGCCATGGCGGATGGCTTGTCGAGTCCGGTGATCTTCACAGGTGTGACCTGGTCCCCTTTGATGTCGAGGCGATACAGACCACCCTGCGTTGTATCACTCCAACAGAACTCCAGGCCGTAGAGCTTCTTACTGGTCGGGCTGTAAGCCACGGCGGTGATGTCCTTCAACCCGGAATCCAGCTTCTGAGTTAACTCACCCGTTTCCGTGTCGTAGAACGTCAGCAAACTGTCTGGCCGTTCGTTGAGTTCACCGATCTGGCTGACCAGCAGCTTTCCGTCTGGGGTGATCGTGGCCCCGCCTGGCGCATCGGTATCAGTCAGTTCTTTACTCCTGATGAACGGAGTCAATGAGCCAGGGCCGTCATCCTTCAGTTCAACTTTGCTCACCCAGCCTTTTGTGTCGTCACCATTGCACGTGACGAACAGGTTTGAGCCATTGGAAGCGATTCCAAAGAAGTTGCCTTCACCTTTCTTCGAATCGTCACCGGCCGCAATCGAACCAGCGGAAAACTTCATGTCGCCCGCCTTGACAGCATTCTCGGCGGTGAGTGGTTCCGACCCGATGGAATAGAATCGGACGATGTCCTCACCGTCCCCGTTGCCACCACCGCCAACGGCCAGAGTTTCCGCATCCACGAAGACCAGTCCCAACGGGCCAATGTCATACACAGGCCCTTTGCCGTACTGATCTGTGGGGAACTCAACGATTTCGTCGGACTGCTCGAAAGTCTCGCCCGGCACGAGTCGCACGACTCTCTCTTTCATCGAAACAAAGATGTGTTGAGAATCTGCCTGAACGGCGATCCCACACGGATTCACCAGGCCCTCCGCGACAACCCGTGCCTCTGGTGCCGCGACCTTGATATCGACACCGGTCGTGGTGTCAGTGTCTGTCGAAGGATCATTTCCATCACCACAGCCAACAATTGCACATGCCGTGAGCAGAGCAGCGAAGAACTCCGGTCGTGGCAATCGGTTCCAGGAACAACTCAATGGATCGGCCTCCATCCAGGACGGTTTTCGAGAATGTGAATCACATACGGAGCGAGAGAGTACTCGATTCAGCGGCTCACACACGCCCAATGCAGCTGCGATTCCGCCTTAATTATTCGAATCTTATTCGGGTAACGGGGGAGCTTCCATGAACGGATACTCGGGGCTGCTAAGCCCTTCCTTCAGAAAGACCACCAGATCCCGTTTCTGCTGAGCATTGAGTTCGAGGGGATACATCTCCTCGTCGAGTTGGGGATTCTTCAGCCCCCCTTTGTCGTAGTATTCGACGATCTGCTCCAGCGACTTCATGCTCCCATCGTGCATGTACGGGGCCGTTCGCGCAATCTCACGTAGAGTTGGTGTCTTGAAGCTGGATCGGTCCCCAAGGCGACCGGTCACTTTCTCACGCCCCTGGTCGGGCGTCTCGACGTCGCTGGCAACGCCGATGTTGTGAAATGCACCGTCAGTGAAATTGGGCCCACTGTGACAGGCACTGCAATGGGCCGCATTAAAGAACACATCCATTCCGCGGGCACCGGCCTCGGTCAGAGCATCCTTCTGCCCGGCTCGGGCGCGATCGAACGGGGCGTTGCCTGACAGAATGGTTCGCTCGAACGCCACAATGGAATCGGCGACACCCTTAACCGTCACGTCTGTCCCGAAGACTCGCTGAAACTGTTCACGGTAGCCCGAGATCGCATTCAGCTTCGTTAGAAGAGCTTCCTCAGATGGCATCCCCATTTCGATGGGATTAAAGATCGGGCCGGTCGATTGTGCCTCCAGACTGGGCGCGCGTCCGTCCCAGAACAGGAAATACTGGTAGGCCGCGTTAATGATCGTGGGAGAACCTCGGTCACCGACCTGTCCACCGACACCGGTTGCGGTGGCTTTCGCGTTGCTCCATCCGGCTGCCGGATCATGGCAGGTTGCGCACGAGACCGTATTGTCGAGAGAGAGTCGCTTATCGAAGAAGAGCTGCTTGCCCAGTTTCACCTTGCCCACTGTCATCGGGTTGTCGCTGGGGACGCTGAACGATTCCAGACCGACGGGAATCTTCACCTCATAGGTCTTGTCCGTTTCGAGCTGGCGGGATTTTTCTGCCTGCTGCAGAATCACAAACAGAGCGATCAGACCAATGGGAATGATGACCGTGACTAATGCGACCATGGAAGCCATTGCAGGGCGACGTTTCATCCAGCGGATACAGCGTTCGGATTTGCCTGTCGGCCGCGCGTCGATTGGTTCGCTGTCGAGGAAGGACTGCAGATCATCGGCCAGTGATTCGGCGCTCTCGAAGCGCTTTGCAGGATCCTTCTCCAGACACTTCAGGCAGATGGTCTCCAGATCGCGATGCAGCTTCGGCTTAATGCGTGTGGGAGGCACGGGGTCTTCAGTTCGCACCTTATGCAGTGTGTCCATTACGGATTCACCGCTGAATGGTGGCTGACCGGTCAACAGTTCATACAGCATGGCCCCCAGCGAATACGTGTCGGCCGCCGGTGTGATCTCCCGGCTGACTCCGGCCGCCTGCTCCGGCGCCATATACATCGGCGTGCCCATGATCGAGCCGGCCCGCGTTTGTGTGCTGTCCTGGTCACCGAGCTTTTTGGCCAGGCCGAAGTCAGTGATCTTCAACAGTCCGTCAGCGCCCACCAGGATATTCGCCGGTTTCAGGTCTCGGTGAACAATCCCCTGGACATGAGCGACATGAATCGCGCGGGCCAGTGTCTTGACCGTTTCAACTGCCTCGCGGGCTGGCTGTGCCTTGCCATTGACCTTGTCGCTCAGGCAGCCACCATCGACGAATTCCATCGAAAAGAACGGCAGACCGTCGTGTTCCCCGATCTCGTAGATATGCAGGATATTTGGGTGATGTAACTGGGCGACAGCTTCGGCTTCGGCCTGAAAACGACTCAGGTACTCCTCATCGGCGTTCGCCCCGGTAAGAATCATCTTCAGCGCGACGGTACGCTTCAGACTGACCTGCTGGGCTTTGTAAACAACGCCCATCGCTCCACGACCGAGTTCCGAACTGATCGAATAGTTCGGCAGAGTCGGGAACTCCTGCCTGGGACTCATGTAGGTTTCTGCCAATGCAGGTGACGCGTTCGCCGACGGCTTCCCAAGACCATGCGTGTCAGCAGCGGACGGATCGGATGGGCGATCCGCATCCGATTCAACGGGTGCCTGCGAAGCTGCATCGTCCGGTCGGTTCGACTCGGGGTGCGGTTCGTTTCCCGGAGGGTTGGCTGCTGACATCGGCTGGGCCCTTTCCGTGTTGCACAACCGTCGCGACTCAACGAGTGAAAACACGACGAAAAAGATTCGAACCACGACGCCAGGCCGGTTCAAGTTGACACGTCACTTCGACGCGTACACTCGGTTGTTCATCCCTGCCCCGTGGTATCCGACGACCACCGTAAGATTCTGACACCAGAGATCATGCACGCTTCTCAGATGATCAGCAAGCGAATCGCACGCGTGCGGCGTCAACTTGGCCGTCATATCCACATTGCCGCCTGTGACAGAGCGCCCCTAAGATTCCCGCTGCGAACCAGCTCTTCCCTCCGGTGCTGACACCTTGCGAGGCCGCGCTCTGATGAGCACCTCTCTTCCCGTGATCTCCGATTCCGACAACGACGCTGCCGCGGGACTCTTCCCCGGTCGGTGGTGGCACACGGAAGGTGATCGCGCTGTCTGCGACCTGTGCCCGCGTTTCTGTCGACTGAAAGACGGCGATCGCGGCTTCTGTTTCGTCCGCCAGAATATCGGCGGCGAAATGAAGCTGACCACGTACGGTCGCAGCACCGGTTTCTGCATCGATCCGATCGAGAAGAAGCCGCTGAATCACTTTTTTCCGGGCACGAGCGTCCTGTCGTTCGGAACGGCCGGCTGCAACCTGGGCTGCAAGTTCTGCCAGAACTGGGACATCTCAAAGGCCCGCGAAGTCGAACGACTGAGCCACCGTGCCTTTCCTGAAGAGATCGCACTGGCCGCGAAATCGCTCGACTGTCACAGCGTCGCCTACACGTACAACGATCCCGTGATCTGGGCCGAGTACGTGATCGAAACGGCGAAGGCATGCCGGGCCGAGGGTATCAAATCGGTCGCGGTCACTGCCGGGTACATCACTCCTGAAGCCCGCGAACCCTTTTACGAATTCATCGATGCGGCCAACGTCGACCTGAAGGCGTTTACCGAAGAGTTCTATTTCAAGATCACCTATGCGCACATGGAGCCCGTGCTGGACACGCTCCGCTGGCTCAAACGCGAAACCGATGTGTGGTTCGAAATCACGAACCTGATCATCCCGGATGCGAACGACAAACCGGACGAAATCCGCCAGATGTGCGACTGGGTGCTCGAAGCCGTCGGCGATGACGTACCGGTACACTTCTCGGCGTTTCATCCCGACTACAAGATGATGGACCGGCCCAACACGCCGCACGAAACACTAATCAAGGCGCGGGAACTTGCGCATCAGTCCGGGCTCAAATACGCCTACGTCGGCAACGTGAACGACGTCGAGCGGCAAAGCACGTATTGCCCGAACTGCCGTAAGGTGGTGATCGAACGCAACTGGTACGAACTGGGCGTCTACGCGTTGAACGGTAACCAGTGCCAGCACTGTGGCCAGACGATTACGGGTCACTTCGCCGACAGGCCGGGCAACTGGGGCCGCAAACGCCAGCCGGTCGACATGCGGCAATTCCATATTGAAGGGCTGAGCGCTAACGCGTCGCCACGACCCACCGCACCCGTTACCAACTCGATGAACCAACCACGACAACAACCGCAGCGTGACAACGGAGTCAAGATGGACGACTCGGCACTTAAATGGCTGGCCAGCCAGAAACCGCAACAGCCGCAATCCCAACCGCAGCAGGAGGCTCAACCCGTGACCACCGCCCAGCAACCCTCGACGCCTCAATCGTCTGCACCACAGCCCGCCCGTCAGCAGCCACCCACACGGATTCCGCTGACGGCCGAACAGCGAGAAGGTATCCGCAAAGCCGCCGCCGAACTGGTCACCGCTGCCGCCGAGCAACGCAATGCGACCATACCCGATCTCAACCTGCTGGGCGTGGCCAACGCTGCGGTGTCGGGCATCTTCGTCAGCCTGAAGCGAGATGGCCGACTGCGGTCGTGCATGGGATCGTTCGGCGGAGCCATGCCACTGTTGAAAACGCTGCAGGATTCTTCGCACAGAACGGCCACGGCCGACCCGCGATTCCCGGCAATCTCAGCCAGCGAGATTCCGCATCTGGACATGGAAGTCTGGCTCCTGTTTGCACCAGAACGAGTCAACGCCATGGGCGAGGACCGCATCGGCGAAATCACGATCGGCACGCATGGCTTGCAGATTGTGCGCGGGAACCAGCGAGGTTTGCTGCTGCCGGGCGTCGCAACTGACAACGGCTGGGATTCGGAGGAGTTCCTGAACAACGTCTGCACCAAGGCCGGCCTGCCAACCACGGCATGGCAGGAGCCCGATACGACCCTGTATCGATTCGAGGGCAACTGTATTAAGAGTCGCCTGGTCGACCGTGATGCTGCTGGAAGCAACCAATCGGTCAGCGGCCAGACGCAGCTGATTTATCAGCCGGCTCAGGTCGAAGAACTTCGCCGCATCTGTCACGACAACGTCGTGGCGATTGTGCGCGGTGCGACACCGATGTACTACATCGGCACGGTCCCCGACTCGACAGTCGTGGGTGTTTCTTTGACGGTCACGCTGCCTGGCGGTCAGGACCTGGACGTCGCTCGCATGTCAATTCGCGATCCCATGCCATTGCAGTCGACGTTGTTCTCGATGTGTGAAGAGCTGGCCGCGTCACTCCGCCGCCGCGGATTCCTGAACGCGAACTTTGAGCTGCATCTGGCGATCGCTTACGACGCGGCGATGCAGGGCTCGGTCGCTCAACCGAGTCTGGGCGGCATTGATCCGCAATATCGTGGCGTCCTCATCAACGAGCGAAACCGATCCGCCTGGCTGTACGACCGCGACAAGTCCGCCGAAGAACTGCTGCAGGAAACCGCTGAGCTGTGTCAGGTTTCCGAGCCGGTCTACGCGCAGGTCTTCAGTCTGGCATTTCAGAGTACGAAGTCCCGCGTGCAGTTCGCCGCCATTCCACGTCCCGCCCGAGGTCCATCCGAGCGTCCGCCCGCAGTGGCCGGTCGTTTCTATCCGTCCGACGTCGGCGAGATGAACCAAATGCTTGACGACATGCTGGCCGGATCGGCGACACAGGAACCGTGCAAAGCTGTCATGGTGCCGCACGCGGGCTGGAAGTTCTCCGGCAAGCTGGCAGCCGACGTGCTCAAGCGGGTGAGGCTGCCGCAGCGGGTCATCATGATCGGACCGAAACACACGGCGAACGGGAGTGACTGGTCCGTCGCTCCCCATCACACCTGGAAGCTGCCGGGCGTTGACGTGTCGTCTGACTACGATCTGGCGATGCAGCTTTCCAAACGGATCACCGGCCTGGAACCGGACGCAGCCGCTCACAAGATGGAACACGGCATCGAGGTCGAACTGCCCATCATCGCGAGGCTTTCGCCCGACACAAAAGTCGTGGGCCTGGCCATCGGCGGCGGCACTCTGGAACGCTGCGATCAGTTCGCCGAAGAACTGGCCAGCATCATCCGCGAGATGGATGAAAAACCGCTGCTGGTGATTTCCAGCGACATGAACCACTACGCGTCTGATGGCGATAACCGTCGTCTGGACAAGCTCGCTCTGGCACAGCTCGACAAGCTGGATGAGGATGCCCTGTTCAAGACATGTCTAGAGAACGACATCAGCATGTGCGGCATGATTCCGGCCGTGATCATCCTGAAGACACTCAAGAAACTAGGCAGCGTGCACCAGTGCCGAAGCGTCGGCTACTCAACCTCAGCCGAAGTGACTGGCGACACCACCCGCGTCGTCGGTTATGCCGGTCGAATCTTTCAGTAACGCCGGATCCATGCACCCGGATAGCTCGCTAACCGTTTTGGCCAGGACCTAACTCGTACAGCTGTGTCCGATACTTGCAGAATCGTCCCGATCCTGTAATCTGAATATCCTGTCAGTTCACCAGTTTGGCTTGACTTCACCCATTTTTCGTCCGATGATTTAAATGCGGTTGGGAGGGCTGCCCACGCGGTCCGCTGGACTTTGTCCACCCGGCTGCCTTTTTCATGCGCCATGCATCTGCTTTACCTCGACGATTCCGGATCGGCCGCAAACCCAAACGAGGAATACCTCGTATTGGGCGGTGTCTCGGTTTTTGAGGCCCAGGCCCACTGGGTCACGCAGCAGCTCGACGACCTTGCCGAAAGCATTCATCCGAGCGATCCGCACAGTGTGGAATTTCATGCATCTGAAATTTTCGCGCGGCGGAATGCACCGTGGCGCGGTATGTCACGCGAAGAAGCACAAGGCGTCATAAAGGCTGTACTGGGGATTCTTCGAAACTCCTACGATTCTGCCCGGGCGTTTGCATGCGCCATTCACAAGCCGTCATTTCCGAATTCTGACCTGATGGAAGTCGCGTTCGAGGACCTATGCAGTCGCTTTGATCGTTACCTCAATCGGCTACGTGGCGATGGGGACAGGCAAAGAGGACTTCTTATCCTTGATGAAAGTGCCCACGAAACAACGCTGCAGCGCATGGCCCGCGACTTCCGAACCCTTGGTACGCAATGGGGCGTCATTCGCAATCTTGCCGACACGCCGCTCTTTGTCGACTCGAGAGCTTCACGTGTCGTCCAACTCGCTGATCATGTGGCCTATGCCGTATTCCGTCGCTACAACGCGAAAGATGCTCAGTATTTCGACATAATCGCCCAGAAATTCGATGCCGACGGTGGCGTAATCCACGGTCTTGTTCACAAGCAACTCGAAGATTCAAACTGTATGTGCATTGCCTGCCTTAGTCGGCGAAGCCAGAACACGGACTGAATCGGGTAAGAGCGACCATTTCTGACCGCCCTGCCCATACCACCCTGGTATGCGGGTCCGCACCAAGCAGTTCAACCCGGCTTTGAATATGTCAAATGGGGAGCAAGTCACGCGCACAGAGTCTTTCGGTTCACCAGTCCCTGCTCCTGCAGCCACTTGTTCGTCATTCCAACACCACTGGCGACGGTCTTTGCCATATGCCAGTCACGCTTGCAACTCTTCCCGTGACGGATCGCCTGACGACGATGAACTCGTCCAGCGTAATTCCGTCGGGCCAGAGGGCGCCACGGTTACTGCGGACTCGATCCCATGCACGTTCCACATTGGAGCGGGGCTCAGACTACCGCAGGTACAGGTGATCGGCTGCCGTGCGTCTACGAACTTGCCAGCACGCGCTGCAGTTCGCGCGTTGTCTCCTCAAGGTTGTGCTAGCGTTCCTGCACTCTTGGTAACCGCAGGATGAATGTGCTGCCCATGCCGGGACCTGGGCTGTGGGCTTCCATTGTGCCGACGTGGTCTCGCGCGATGCGGTCGCTGATGGACAGGCCGAGTCCAGTTCCCTCGCCGGTCGGCTTGGTCGTGTGGAACGGTTCGAACAGGTGTTCGATGTCGTCTGCTTCCAGGCCGCAGCCGTCGTCCGTGAAGTGCAGCTCGATCCAGTCCACATGTTCGATCAACTCGATCTCGACGTGTCCGTCTGGGCCGCTCGCGTCCAGGGCGTTCGCGACGAGGTTCAGCGCAACCTGCTTGATCTCGGGTCCGCTGATCTCGACTTCGCATGACGACTCGTGATCGAACTCGATGCGACGTTCGCGGTACTTCTTCATATGAGTGATCAACGTGACGACTTCGCGGATGATTGGGCACACATCCTGCCGGGTCTTTGCCGAGTCCTGACTGCGCGAGAAATCGAGCAGCCGCTTGGTGATGTCCTGGCAGCGTTCAGATTCGGACTGGATCATCGACACGTACTGCTGCACGACTGCGGTCTCGTCATCCGGAGCGTCACTCATTAACGCGGCCAGACGCGATTCCAGCGACTCGCCAGCCCACTGAATCGCCGACAGGGGATTGTTGATCTCGTGCGCGACGCCTGCTGCCAGAAATCCGACACTGGCCAGACGCTCGGACCGCACCAGTTGACGGCTGCGTTCCTGAACCTGGCGGTCCAGGTCCGCGGCGATCTCCTGAAAACGCTCCGTCATCAGGTTGAATGACTCGGCGAGTTCGCCCATCTCATCCTGCGAGCTGATCGAAACGCGGTAGTCGAAATCGCCCTGGGCAACGCGGCGGGCTCCCTGATGCAATGAGGAGATCGGCTGAAACACCTGCCGGTGTCCAAACCTCACAAGTCCGCTGGTACGACAAACTGATGGTTGATCAGTCACGGAAGTTCGTCGTGACGCTCTACAACGAGCGGAATGAGTCGATGCGTGCTCAGGAGCAGGGAGCGTGGCATGAGATGTTTCGCAAAGGCACGATTGCGATCACTGGTTTTGGCTACTACGCCGAACGTGCCGAGGTCGCTGGCTTCACGTACTACAACACGTCACTTAACCGGCAGCTATTCAACACTGTGGGAACCAGATCGAGTGCCCGTAGGGTCAAGAACCTGAGACGAGCAACAAGTTCTTTGGCAAGCAGGAATTGAGTGGCTGAGTCAGCCGTGAATTCGACCGATGTCGTTCCCCAACATTGATGTCGCTGCATCGCACGGGGCCAGGCACTGCGGTCGCTTTCTGATATCATCATCCGACCAGGCAATCCAGTACGTGTCGCGACCGCTCGGATGTTCCGCTGGAGTTTGGTTCCATTTCTGTGTGATGGTCTCCAGCTTGGCCGTCGCGCCGGGAAGCCGATGAATGCTTAATTGGCCTCGGCCGTCATCAGCTCCTCAGCCTGACCGTCTTCAACGCGAGGAAGTAATTCTCGACGCACGATCGGCACCTGATTCGGCACCTCAATTCCAATCCTCACACCATTGCTTCGCGTCCGCAGAACAACCAGACGGATGTCCTCGCCAATCAGGATTTCCTGTTCCTCCTTTTCGCGTCAGCACCAACATCTTCAACCTCCCTGCTCAAGTGGAATCCGGCGTTCGTCTAATCACGCCGATGAGTACGCCCAGAATCTGAACGTCGCGGGTATAGATTGGTTTCATGGAGCGATTTGAGGGCTGCAGCCGTACGCGGTCCTGTTCCCGGTATAACCGCTTCAGAGTCGCATCCTGTCCCTCGTCAACGCGACCACGATGTCGCCGTCATTCGCGGTTTGCTGCCGCCGGACGACCACTTCATCGCCTTCCACGATGTGGTCTTCGATCATGGAATTGCCGACGACCTTCAGGCAGAAGTGATCACTGGATCCAAACAGGTCGCCGACGTCTTCAGTCTCTGCGTCCACAATCGCTTCTACCGGCGTTCCGGCAACAACCTGACCCATGCGTCGCATCTGCCAGCCGCGACGACCAGCGAGCTGCAAAGGAGCTTTCGAAAAATCGCGTTCGACCAGTCCCGGGTCTGCGAGCTGTTTCACATACCTGTGAACGTTGGACGTGGAGTTGAAGCCCATAGCCTCACTCAGTTCGGCGATCGTCGGCCCGTAGCGTCGCGCATCGATTGCCTTCTCGATCAGCTGCAGTCCTTCACGTTCACGACCAGATCGCTTCCTGCCCATGCCGATGCTCCATACTGAGAATGTCCGTTCTCGCTATGGTCGAGCTGGGCTGGGCTGTCAATCGGGGCGCTCTGAGAACCGAACGAAGAGTGGACGAATCTCGAATTCGATCCCCGTTCGAGCAGAGACTCGATGAAATGGAGCAGGACGGTGTAAGAGTGCAGGCCGTAACTCATGAGGATTCCCGGTCCGGAAACTCAACCAAGCTTCTCAATCAGGTCCAGTGCTTCGCGTGTGTTCTGGATCCCGCCCAGCGAATCGGCCAGGGCTTTCGCTGCCGGGCGTGATCCCAAAACGTGGGTGTTGGGGAATCGGGAAAATATCGAGACTCCCTTCCGGTTGATGGTTGAAGTCGGACCGGGAAAGGAGTCTCGATGGAAATTCGCATGGAAGCGGATGGACC
>CAUZFZ010000201.1:0-16478 GCA_963579025.1 Planctomycetota bacterium
GACACAAACCAGTTTCCCGACGGGCACTCGCTAAGGACTTAAAATGATGTTGCAGACCCACCGATCTCTGACGCTCGGGGTTATTGCCCTGAGTTTCGCGCTTGTGACTGCGTCCGTCGCCGAAGCCCAGGAAGAGGGCCAGGGACGCGGTGACGGTCAACGTCGCCAGAGCCAGGGCCAACGTGGTGGTGGCTTTCCAAGTGGCGGATTTGGCGGGCCAGGAGGAGGAGCCGACAAGATCAACCTTGTTGGTATCCAGCAGATTCGCGCTGAACTGAAAATCTCTGAGGAACAGCAGTTCTTCATCGATGAACTCCGAGCCGAGCACCGCGAAAAATCACGCGAAGTGTTCAGCGGCATCGACTTCACTGGTTTTCGCGACAAGCCGGAGGATGAACGGCGTAAAGTCATGGAAGAGATCAATGCCAAACGGCAGAAGATTGTGAAGCAGAACGAAGAAGTACTCGCCGAGTTTCTCACCGATACGCAAAACAAGCGGCTGAGTGAGATCACTCTGCAGATTCGAGGAACCCGCGCCCTGGCTGATGCAGGCGTGGCAAAGCAACTCGATCTGAGTGCGGAACAGACGCAGAAAATCCAGGCTGCTCTGAAGGCAGCAGACGATGAACGCCGCAAGATAATCGAGGGACTCAGAGGCGGGGCAGGGAGAGGGCGCCGCCCTGAGGGTGGTGGGGAACGTCCCGAGGGTGGCGAACGACGTCCGCCGGGTGGCGGATTCGACTTCAATGCGATGCGCGAAAAAATGGAAGCCGCCCGTAAGAAGACCGACGAGAGCGTTCTTGCCGTCCTGTCGTCGGAACAGAAGAAGAAGTACGAAGGCATGAAGGGCGCCGCGTTTACGCTGAATCGCGGAGCGTTCGGACGTGGACGAGGCGGCGAGGGCGGAGGACGTCGTCGCGAAGGAGAAGGTGGTGATGGCGGCGGTCGCCGGGAGGGTGAAGGCGATCGTCCGCGTCGGCCAGCCGCCGAGTAGTATCGCGGATTCCAGTGCGAGCGATGACTCGATCAATCGAAACAGCCCGGCATGCCGTTGGCGTGCCGGGCTGTTTTTTCGGCGACCGCTGCCCGGAAAGAGACAGCGATGGCGGGTCATCGCAGCGGCGGTGCAGGAACTCCCAATGTGGTCACGGAGTCGGTCACCAACCCAGAGACATGTTGGTCTCAATCGCCTTCTGAGCTTCGTGCAGGTCAGCTCCGGTGTCGAGCATGTACAACCGGATGGCGTGAACCTTGTCGCCCTTGGCCTTGGCCAGACATTCGCGTGCCACGTCGCAGGGGTCGGTGTGGCCGTCGATACCAAGCAGTCGTTTCGAGATTACCCAGATATCTCGCGGTCTCTTTGTCAGACGAACAATTTCTTCATCCGGGTAGTGTGTCTTTGCAATTTTTTCCGCCTGCTCCTGATTGTCGGCCCAAGTGACCATGATGTGTGCGTTCGTTTCGATCTCGAACAGCGGCATCGGCAGTTTCTCCTTGAATTAGGCTCCATCACCCGGCCATCGGGGAATCCAGTCCGCGCGAAGTATAGCTGCCGCAGACTGCCCCCTCCACGAGATCGGTCGCGTGGGACCGTCTGATTTTCAGAGAATCACGCATCTGTGTTGGGCGCTCGCCTTACGAGCCGGAAACCTGAATACGCCGGGCTTCCGCTTCCGGGGCGTGCGGAAGAAAAACTTCAAGCACGCCGTTGGTCAGCTTCGCGGTAATGCTTTCGTGATCAACATTGTCGCTGAGGATGAACGACCGCAGGTAATCGCCTTCGTGGTATTCCTGGTGCAGCAGACGAGATCCGTCGGGGGCCGCCGGGGCGACTCGTCCGAACAGGGTCAGTCGGTTGTTCTGGACCTGCAGCTCAAGCGTATCGAGGGACACTCCCGGAAGATCAGCTCGCAGGACCAGACCGGTGGGCGTTTCAAAAATGTCGATGGGCGGAGTGAAGACGTGACGCTCAACCGGCGAAGGTCCCGACGGAGTCGCATAAATGGACGTATGTTCAGACTGGTCCGGTGGCTGGTCCGATTGCGGGCGTGTGAGTTCGTTTGTCATGGCTCAAGCTACCCACTGGTCACGGGGATCTGACGCGGCTTTTCTTCCACGGCTTTCGGCAGGCGGATGCGAAGGATGCCATCAGTCAGCTCCGCACTCAGGTTGTCGTCGCGTACTCGATCCGGCAGTGACAGCGACCTCTGCCAGCTACCGTGTGCACGTTCCTGACGCCGGAAATTGTGCTCGCTTCCGTGATCATCGTCCTGTCGCGATCCGCTGACGGTCAGGACTCCGCCCGCGATTTTCACTTCCAGGTCCTCGGGGCTCATGCCGGGAAGCTCAGCGGTCAACAGATATTCGTCGTCCAGCTCGTAAAGGTTGATGGCCGGATACTGTCGACCAAATCGCAGCCCCTGAAAACTGGCAGTGACGCCGCGTAAGAGTCGGTCGACTTCACGTTCCAGGTCACCGATCGAGTGACCCCAACTGTGTCCCCAGCGGAATACTGCCATCAGACTGCTCCTGACATCGAACCGACCAGCGAGGCTGGAGCAAACAGTGTACCGCGACCGCCGGCCAATCGTCTGCAGTTATAAGGCGTTTGAAAGCAGCACGTTCCGTCGACAGGGTGACTGTCGTGGTATGCTTTGCTCTGCCAATCCGGCAGAATCTGATGGAAGTCGTGACGTCGGGAGGGACTACGAAATGGGCCGCGGAGGACGCTGATCTTGCGGATGAAAGCGGATCAGCGAATATCCGCTGAATCTGCGTCATCCGCGGTCCTTTGTCTGATTTTCCATTTTGGCTCCGGCTTCGCCACGTAGGGTACGAGCCGCGTCCGATTCAGTTCTTTTCGCTCAGGAATCAAGGTCACCGGAATATGGCCGAAGCCAGCAATCGCAACGCCGTCTACGTGGGCAGCTTCGATCCCCCGACGCTCGGGCACCTGGACATCATTCGCCGGGGGGCACGACTGTTTGAACGGGTGATTGTCGGTATTGGTATCAACCCGGAGAAGCGGGCGTTGTTCTCTGCGGAGGAACGAGTCGGGCTGGTCGAAGAGATGACCGCCGATCTTCCCAATGTCGATGTGCTCTGCTTCGAGGATTTGAGCGTCAGCTTTGCCGATCAATGCGGCGCGTCAGTCCTGTTGCGGGGCGTGCGAACGGTCAGCGATATCGAGTTGGAATTCACAATGGCGCTGACGAACCACGCGCTGGCTCCGTCGCTGGAAACCGTCTTTCTGATGGCGAATGAACGCTACTCGCACATCTCCAGCACGTTGATCAAACAGATCGCCCGAATGGGTCAGGACGGGGCGGCCAACAGCCTTAAGGGATTTGTGCCGCCGTGCGTGATCACGCCACTGCTCGACAAGGTGCGCCAACCGGGCCGGAAGGCCACGGACTAATTGGCGGCGGCCGTCGAATTCTCGATCCGGTAAAGGTGTGTCTTCGTCCGGATTAACAGAGCGTCGTCGATCACACCGGGAGACGACATGCAGCCGCCCGCAAGCTGGTTCTCTGCCAGGAGCCGGAATTCCTTCGGGTCGGCGGCCACAACGGCCATTTTTCCGTCCTCGCCGAACACGTAGATGCGACCGTTGGCGTAGATCGGCGAAGCACTGTGTCGACCCTCCAGACGGTGCGTCCAGACGGGGACTCCGTCCGCCATGTCGAGACATGACACAACGCCCTTGTCATTCACCATGAAGAGGTGATCTCCGACAACCAGTTGCGAGGGACGTGTCGGAGTTGACTTCCCGCAGGTCCATTCGACGTGCGTCTTCGTCACATCGCCCGAGCCGTCCGGTCGCACGGCGAGCAGCCGCTTGCCGCCTTCCAGATTGATGATGACCAGCCCGTGACTGTACAGAGGCCGCGCTGCCGCGTTGTAACCGCCGTGGTAGACCTTCCAGAGTTCCTTGCCCGTCAGCGGATCGTATGCCTCCGTACCAACGGCCGCCGGGCAGATAAGCTGCAGTCGACCTTCGTGCTCGATGACCGTCGGTGTGCAGTACGCCTTCTTGGCGTCCCCGTTGTCGGTTCCGTAGTTGATTGTGCGGTTCGTCTTCCACACGGTATCGCCCGTGCCTTTATCGAGTGCCACGGCGTACTGATGGTCCGCACCATCAAACAGCATGATGAGCAGGTTCCGGAACGTGATCGGAGACGATCCCGGACCACGCAGGTGGTCGCAGGGCAAATCCTGTCGAGTCCATAGGATCTTGCCGCTGCCGGTGTCGAGACAGGCGGTCCCGGCACTGCCAAAGTGAACCCACACGCGTCCGTCCTCTACGACCGGCGTCGGACTTCCGTAGCTGTTGTAGCCGATACAGAACATCGGCTTTTCGATCTGAAAAACACGGACGTTGTGGACGATGTCACCGGATGTTGCGTCAACACAGACAGCAAACAGCTCCTTACCATCGGGCGTCGCGTTGGTCAGCCAGATCTGATTTCCCCAGACCACCGGCGAGGACCATGCTTTGCCGTCGATCGCTGTCTTCCACGTCACGTTCTCAGATTCGCTCCACTTCAGTGGCAGAGCCTTCGATGCCGCGTGTCCGTTCGTCTGTGACCCGCGGAACTGGTTCCAATAGTCGGCGGCGGTCAGCGAGTCGCTCGAACCAACTAGAAGAGCGAATATGACAACGGACAGACAGACGGGCGCATTGCGGGACGTTTTCATGGGCGGGATTCCGAGTATGATCGAGTTGCCGTCGACGACGGTCCGAAGTGTAGTGAAGTCTGAAGAGACGCAAGAGCGTCGACAGTCGGCCGTTTCGAGCATTTGGATTGCGGCATGCCTCGGCGTCAACTTACTGATTTCGAACTCGGCGATCAGATCGGCGCGGGAACCGTCGGTACGATCTTTCATGCCAGAGACCGCAAAGGCGGACCTGGTGTTGCTCTCAAACTGCTGAACCCGGGCGTCACGAACGATCCGCTGGTACGTCAGCGATTCGAACGCGAAATCCTGATCCTCAAGCGTCTCAGACACCCGAACATAGTCACATACTTCGATAGCGGCGAAACCGACGGACAGCTCTTCTATACCATGGAGTTCGTTGAAGGACGCACGCTGAAGGATGTTCTGACAGGTCGAGGGCATCTGACGTGGCAGGAAGCAACCGAATGCGGCTGGCAGATTTGCTCTGCATTGCAGCACGCTCATAACCACGGAGTCATTCACCGGGATCTGAAGCCGGCCAACCTGTATCTGTCGAAAGACGGCTCGGTCAAGCTGGGCGACTTTGGCATCGCACTGGATCTGGGAGCGAGTCAGATCACCGATCATGGCATGACCGTCGGCTCCTACATGTATATGTCGCCGGAGCAAATCCGCGGCGAGCCTGTATCCGAGCTGACGGACCTGTACGCCCTGGGGTGCCTGCTTTACGAGATGCTCACCGGAGCACCGCCGTTTATCGGGTCCAGCTTTGCTCAGATTTTTGACCAGCATTTGAATGCGCCAATCCCCAGCGTCCGGGAAATGGCGGCCAGTTGCCCCGAGCCCATCGATACGCTGATCCGGCTACTGTTGGACAAGGATCCTGGCGGACGTCCTATCAATGCGCGCGAGGCACAGGGAACACTCGCCCAGACCTGTTTCGACGAGCGCGGCATCAATCTGCGTGCAATGTTCGAAGAACGGCTGGGCACGGCGGGAGTACAGGAACTGGTCGTCGGTGGTGGATATGAACGCGAAGTGTCTTGGAGCCGCCTCGCCATGATCGCCGGACTGCTCGCTGTGGGCATCGCTGCAGCCGCCCTGCTGGGCCGATAGCATTCGTCTTTCAGAAACCGCGACAGATCAGCCTCATAAGGAATCGCCATGTCATCCCGAATCGGCCTGTGCAGTTTTGCCGGTGGAGTTGCTCTGTTTCTGTGGGGAGCACTGTCGTGGGCGGTCCTTCCCATGCGAGTTGACAATCTGCAGGAGTTTAATGAAGAGGACAAAGTCGCCGCTGTTCTCGATGCGAGCACGAACGGGCACGGTGTTTACGTTTATCCGAAGGGGGACGGGAAGCTGGCCAACGGCCCATTCGCCTTCGTCATCTTTCGCCCGGGAGCCACAATGCCAAGGTCGCGTCTGATGGTGCGAGGGTTTCTGGTGTGCGTGCTGGCAGCGGGACTGATGAGCAACCTCTTGCTGCAGTCGTCGGTTACGACTTACGGAGGACGAATTCTCTTCTGCGTGGTTGTGTGCCTCACCGCGGGCGTACTCGTGCGACTGTCTGACTGGAACTGGTGGCATTACCCGACGTCGTACATTCTGCTTGAGTTTCTGCATCTGTTGGTCAGCGGAGCCGTCCTGGGGCTCGCCATCGGCAAGCTCATCGTGCCAAGCGACAGCATCAGCGAGTCAAAGCCCAGCCTCGCGAAGTCCTGAGCAACTGGTGGTCAACACTCTCCGGCGGACAACTGCATGCTCCCCGTGGCCGAACAGGTTGATGACTGGCACGCGCAACCACTGCAGCCAGTTCCGTCGCTGGCCGAGGCCCAGCAATACTGTCGCAAGCTCGCGAGGTCACATCACGAAAACTTTCCGCTCGTCTCGTTTCTGCTGCCCAGAGGACTGCATCAGCATTTCTTCAACGTGTACGCCTACTGTCGCTGGGCCGACGATCTGGGCGACGAGATGGGCGATTCTCAGCGGTCACTCGAGCTGCTCGCATGGTGGCGAGAGGAACTGCAGGCCTGTTATGCGGGCCAGTGCCGTCACCCAGTGTTCGTTGCACTGCAGCCGACCGTCCAGCAGTTCAACATCCCGTTGCAGCCGTTTGACGACCTGATCTCTGCATTCGAGCAGGACCAGTCGGTGCGCGAGTATCATTCGTACGCGCAGCTTCTCGACTACTGCACGCGCAGCGCGAATCCGGTCGGCCGGATCGTGCTTCATCTTTGCGAGCGGTTTGATGAACAGAACGCCGAATGGTCCGATGCCATTTGCAGCGGACTGCAGCTCGCTAATTTCTGGCAGGATGTCGTACGCGATCTCGACATCGGACGCATCTACCTGCCCGCCGAGGACCGTGATCGATTCGACGTCGCTCGCGAAGACCTGCTGGCGAAACGCACAACGGACCAGTTCGTCGAGCTGATGGAGTTCGAGGTCAGTCGGGCGCGCGAGCTGCTGGTCGCCGGTCTGCCTCTTGTCGCGCGACTGCCGGGGCGTTTGCAGGTCGACATTGAACTGTTCGCCCGCGGCGGGCTGAGGATTCTGGATCGGGTTCAGGGCATCGGGTACCGTGTCCTGGAGCAGCGACCGGTCGTCACAAAACTGGATGCGTTTCGGCTGCTCGTTCCATGCATTGGCAGAGCGTTCCTCAGAAAGCTCATTTGATGCCCGACCCGCTCGCCGATTCTTACGAATTCTGCCGGAAGCTGACCCGGCGTACGGCGACGAATTTCTATTACTCGTTCACGGGTCTGCCACGCGACCGCTTCAAAGCGATGTGCGCTCTGTACGCGTATATGCGAGTCTGCGACGACATCGGTGATGACGATTCGTTGCCGCTGGAGCAGCGGGCGCCGGCCCTTCAGTGGTGGCGGGATATCGTGTCCATGCGTCTCACGTCAGACGCGTCTCCATCCACACAACTTCCGGCCGCTCCATTCGTGCACGAGACGCTGCAGAATGGCGTTTCAGTATTGCCGGCCATGCAGGATTCCATGGCGAGGTTCAGCATTCCTGTCGATTGCCTGCTGGACGTGATTACCGGAGTCGGCATGGATCTCGACGCGCACGATGGGACCGGGTCGGCGGGTACCGCTGACGCCGGCGACATGTGTCGGTTTCAGACCTTCGAAGAACTTGCCGACTACTGCTATCACGTGGCCGGTGTCGTGGGCCGCTGTTGCATCCATGTGTGGGGCTTCACGAATCCACGGGCGCTAACTCTGGCGATTGACTGTGGACTGGCATTTCAGCTCACCAACATTCTGCGGGACATCGCCGAGGACGCCGACAACGGACGGGTGTATCTGCCGGCCGAGGATCTCCGTCGTTTTGATTATCCCGTCGAGGCAATTCAGAGCCGTGTTGTTGACGATCGGTTTCACGACTTAATGGAATTTGAAGCCGACCGTGCGGCTGAGTACTACAGCCGATCACGGGAGCTGTTCCAGTATCTGGAACCAACCGGCCAGCCGATTCTGCAGGCGATGATGCGCATCTATGAAGGCCTGCTGACCGAGATTCGCCGATCCAATTACGACGTGTATTCTCGCCGCATCTCTTTGCCCACGTGGCGAAAGCTCCTGATTGCAACTGGGGCGGCAGTTCGGCACCGCTTGAATCCCCGGGCGAAGGAGGCAACGCCAACGACTCCCAGTGGCCCGTAGGGCGGAGGACTCATTCAGCGGCGCCTGATCGAACAGGCGGCTCAGACCTGACGTTCGAGACGCGGTGCGTCGGCCCAGAGGCTTTCCAGGTCGTAGAGTTCACGGCCTTCGGGCGAGAAGACATGCAGCACGGCATCGCCGTAGTCGTGGAGCAGCCAGACACTCTCGGCATCAGCGCCTTCTGAACCCAGTCGCGGCTGGCCGCGCTTCTTCATGATGCGGTCAACTTCTTCGCCGAGTGCTCGACCCTGACGGTTGCTGGTGGCCGTGGTCACAACGAAGTAGTCACAAATCGACGTGATACTCCGCATGTCCAGGATGGCGGTATCAGCCCCGCGGTAGTCGTCGGCAATCTGCGCAATCAGGCGAGCGATTTCGAGAGTCTCATCAGTCCTGGTATCTTCGGTCACGCTCGCACTCATAATCAGGAACCCTGGAAAGCAACTGGTCCAGCCTTCAGGGCCGCGGAAAAGCCAGTCTTAGAAAAAGTTGAACATGTAATACTTGACGACCAGCCCGGCGAAGACCACCGAAACCATACTCATGAGTTTGATGAGGATATTCAGGGCCGGGCCACTGGTGTCCTTGAACGGGTCGCCAACGGTATCACCGACGACGGTCGCCTTGTGAGCCTCGGTGCCTTTGCCACCGTGAGCACCCGACTCAACGTACTTCTTGGCGTTGTCCCAGGCTCCACCCGCATTGGCCATCATGATGGCTACAGCGAATCCCGTGGTGAGACCACCCGCCAGCATGCCCATGACTCCGGCCACACCCAACGTCAAACCCACTGCGATGGGCACCAGCAGGCCAAGGAGTGACGGGATGACCATCTCACGCTGAGCAGCCGACGTACTGATGGCGACACAGGATGCATACTCCGGTTCACCGGTGCCTTCCATGATTCCGGGTATTTCACGGAACTGACGTCGAACTTCCTCCACCATCGCACCGGCCGCTCGGCCGACGGCTTTCATGGTCATGGCACAGAACACAAAGCACAGCATCACTCCCATGAACATGCCGACCAGCACGCGCGGGTTCATGATGGTGACATTGTAGAAGTTAACGAAGTCAGGAATCGTGGCTTTGCGATTGCTGACAACGGCCCCCTGATGCGACAGTTGGTCAAGGTCAACACCAGCAATCTTGTCTCCCGGACGCGCCGCGTGCATTTTCGCGAGTGCTGTACCCGCCTCAATGCTGCGCTGCGGCATCAGCAGCCAGGGTTCAGGAGCCGCACCTTCGTGTTCGACGACTGCAATAACTCCTCTACCGACTTTGACGATCTCGGTATCCGCAGGCTCCGCCGAGTATGCCACCTGGCCTTCGAACTCCGCCGCCCAACGATCGAAACCAACGCGGACTTCTTCCACATAAGCCGCCAGCAACGCCAGCGCGGTCAGGGCCGCAGAGCCGATCGCAAACCCCTTGCCTGTCGCAGCGGTTGTATTTCCAAGACTGTCGAGCGCATCAGTCCGTTCACGAACTGTCGGGTCCTGGCCACTCATTTGCGCGTTGCCGCCCGCGTTATCGGCGATCGGACCGTACGCGTCTGTTGCCAGTGTGATGCCAAGCGTACTAAGCATGCCGACGGCAGCGATGGCCACGCCGTACAGGCCGATGGCAAACAGCTGTGGCTCGTCGTAGTCGAATCCGGTGCAGGCACCAAACGCCGTCAGAATCGAAATTCCGATGACCACAATGGGAACCCAGACGCTGTAAAAGCCTTCCGCAATACCCGCAATGATGACGGTCGCCGGACCCGTGACGCCCTGGTCAGCGATCCGTTTCGTGGGAGCATACTCCTCACTCGTTGAGTACTCCGTCCAGCGGCCGATGATCACACCAGCAGCCAGACCGGTACAAATCGCCCAGAAGACGCCGAAGAGACTGTTTCCTGTTGGCAGCAGAGAATCCGAGGGGATACCAGAGTTCTGAGACGGACCAACCAGCATCAGATAGACAAGTCCCGCAGCGACGACCGCAACCGCGACACTGCTCGCATTGATGCCCTTGGCCAGCGCACTCAGCAGGTTCCGCTGTGTGGCGCCCTCTTCGGCCCGAACGAGGTAGATCCCCATAATCGACAACGCGATACCGGCGGCAGCCAGAACCATCGGCAACAGCAGCATCATGTACTGCATCTGTGGATAGCCGGAGTACGCTGCCACGCCCAGAGCGGCACTGGCCAGAATCGAACCGCAATAGGATTCGTACAGGTCAGCCCCCATACCTGCCACGTCGCCAACGTTGTCTCCGACATTATCAGCGATGGTCGCCGGGTTACGAGGATCGTCTTCGGGAATGCCAGCTTCGACTTTCCCGACCAGGTCGGCACCGACGTCGGCCGCCTTGGTAAAGATGCCACCGCCGACGCGGGCGAACAGTGCCTGACTGCTGGCCCCCATACCGAAGCACAGCATCGTCACAGTGATCTCTTCCAGCGGCATGTCCGGCACGATCCAGTTGAGGACGGCGAACCAGACGCAGATATCCAGCAGCCCGAGCCCGACCACAACCAGTCCCATGACCGCGCCGCTGCGAAATGCGACCTGCAGGCCCTGATTGAGTGATTGCTTGCAGGCCTGGGTCGTGCGTGAACTGGCGAGGGTCGCGGTCTTCATGCCGAACCAACCGGCCAGACCTGAGAAGAAACCGCCCGTCACGAAGGCGAAGGGCACCCAGTGAGATTGCGCGTTGAATACAAATGCGACGATGGCCAGCAGGATGCTGACGACAACGAAGAAAACGGCAACAATTCGGTACTGCTGCTTGAGATACGCGTCGGCTCCCTCGCGAACATAGTCCGCGATTTTCACCATGGTTTCGTCGCCCTCATCCTGAGCGACCACCCACTTGAAGAACTTGCGGGCAAAGAACAGTGCCAGCAACGAGCCGAGCAGACAGACCACCCAGGCAAACACGATCGGCGTCTGATTCAACTGGAGTGCTTCACCCTCCTGGGCGAGCGCTTCCAGCGGCACGGCGAGCACGCTGAAGCAGATCGTGGCGAGAATTGTGAGAAAACGATTGACCTGGCGGGCACCTGAAAAGCGGCTCATCCTGACGGTTCCAGTCCTGCTCAACGGGTTGTCTTGAGTTGACCTGATGCGGATTGCGAGGGCTCAGTCAGTGTTGAGCAGCAGGTTTCCGCAGAAACGTGCTGAAACAGGCCCGAGCCCCGGCGCGGGGCGGCGAGTGTAATTGGCCATTTGCCATTGTCAACGACCGCAAAGCCACCTACGCCGACTGCTGCTACGCCCGGTTTTCATCAAGCATCGGCACGATTCCGTGGAACGTGCTGACTGTCGCTGCCGCGTCGTGTCGCGGGCTGGGAAGTTAAGATGCCTCGACGGCCGGGCGCGGTGCGTCCTTGAAGCGGAAGTCCATTTCAATGGCCTTTTCCGCCATCATCAGCAGCATGTTCCTGTCGACGTTCGGACACGCCAGATGTGGTGCCGCGGCTGCGGTGTTTCGGCTGTCGAATTTCGGATCGTCTCGCCAGTAGGACTCGTATACGCGGAGATGCTCGTAGAAAAGTTGTTCGACCTCTGTCGGGTTCTCAACTTCCGCCCCATAGCCGTGAAACACAGATCCCTTGAAGCCATACGCGTCTTCCAGCACGTCGCGGACAACACTGACTCCGGTCGGTTGCGAAGGCGTCAGGTGATAGGTCTCACCATGAAACTGGCGGTTCGTGAAAATGTGGGAAATCACAGCCGACACCCAGTCCACCGGCACAAGATTCTTGTTCTCGGTGCCGTCCAGAGTCACCCGGGTCAATTCATCGGTCGGTCGCCCAAGTTCAGCGTCCTGCGCTTTGACCAGTGTGTAGGCCAGGTGCAAAGTCGCATAGAACCCATGAAATGTCGTGGTAAACCCATTCGTCGAATCACCGACAATGATTGCCGGGCGGTACACCGTTGGCGGACTCAGGAAGTCGGCATCACGCACCATCTCTTCAGCCGTGACCTTGCTTCGTTCGTAGTCGTTGCCCAATTCCTGCCCGACGTTGAGTTCGGTTTCAAGAACAGTGCCCGTGCGACGTCCGCACACGTATGAGGTCGACACCTGGTGAAAATCCCGAATGCCGGTTTCACGGCAGACATCCAGCACGTGGCCGGTGCCTTTGACGTTTGACCGCCAGGGTTCGCCTTCAGGGTCGGTGCTGATAAATGCCAGACTCGCGGCGTTGTGCAGCATGCTGTCGCAGTTTTCGCCAACCCAGGCGAGGTCGTCATCGCTCAGCCCCAGTCGGTCTTCGCTCAGGTCACCTTCCATCACGTGCGGACGCGGCAACTCCTCGCCCAGGACGCGATCCCAGGTCCCCATCAGCTCGGCGACCCGTTCCTCGGCGCTCTTGCGTCGGGATCGACGGACAACGACAGCGACCTGAACACCGGCATGGGCCAGATCGCGGAGCAGGTAACGTCCCAGCAGACCGGTAGCGCCGGTCAACAACACCTGGTAGTTCATGGAATGGCTCTAAGCGTGACGGAAGTCCACTGCCGTGAAGTCCAAAAGCGGCGGCAGCAGGCAGGATGGTGGGTAAACAAAGTGACCCGGGATGGCTCCGTCCGAGCGGAGGTTTCCAGTGTACGAATCCGGAACGCATTATCAATCAACCGCGTAACACGTGACGTCAAGTTCCCGACGCCGCGCTCTCCTGATCGCATATACCGGCAGATTCGGACAATTTCACAGGAGACACCTGGCCCACGAACTCGCTGCCCATCGGTTCCAGGAATTGTCAGGACGCCGATCAATCAGGGTCTGATCCGCGAACTTCTGGCGGGGGGCCATCAGCCGTGGCGGAACATTGTCGTCGAGTTGAAAGACGTCGATTGATGCCTGCGACTGCCGGTGAATTACGCCGACCGGTCAAAACTCTCCCGGCGGCACGCCGTCTGCGCGGCGCATCAGATTAACGAGGACCCGGCGGTCGATGGACTCGCTGACGAACTTGACCGAACCGTCGGCCAGCAGGATGTGACATCCCTGGGGGTGACGACTGCTGAATCCTGGACTGACCCGTTGAGACTCACCCAGCGGCTCGCCATCGGCCGTCACGTTGATGCCGAAGACAGCCAGCGCACCAGGTTGCTCGGCCGTTCCCAACCCAGTCGGCACACCCACGCGGTTGAGCAGCGACATATCGGCGACGTCGCCGCTGGTGACCGTCGCGACAAGCGAAAGCGGACTGACCGTCCCAACTTTCGGAATGCCCGACCAGTAGGAATTGAAGCTGCCCTCGACACCATGCTCCGGCCAGTCACGTCCCTTGGCCGGCAGTCGCCGTTCGCCCACAAGCACGGTGTTCGATATGCCGTCCGTGATATATTTCATTGAGACATTCGTATTGCAGCCGAAGATACCGTGTACGTACCAACCGCGATCCGGATGGTTGAGAGGTCCAAAGCCAGACGGCAGGCCGACGCCAAAGTTACCCACGTAACTTGTCGGACCGGGCCCTGCGGCGGATGGATGGGCGTCTGAGTCGTTTGGGCATTGGTATCCAGGTAATGATCTGCTCACGACGTGCTGCTGCGCGTCGCCTTCGATCGTGTCGCTTCCGAAGGGCTCATTGAAATTGATCTGCCGGAAAAGGGGTTGCTGGTCCATATATGGCAGAATCCGCGTCCCCCAGCCGTAGGCACCGCGGCTTTCAATCGCGTCCTCAGGGGGACGAACAGCAACCCACCCAGGAGGAAACGTGCTGTTGACGTCGTGATAGTTGTGCAATGCCAGGCCAAGCTGCTTCAGGTTGCGCTTACATTGTGAACCTCTGGCCCGGACGCGGCCGCGGTTCATCGTCGGCATCAGCAATGCGAACAGCGCCACGAGAATGACGAGAACAACAACAACATCCAGGAGTGTGCGGCCGCGTCGAGTGTTCCTGTACATATCCAGGCTCCTTGTCGTTCAGCCGGTCTGATCCCGTCACCGCTTCAGAATTTCCCAATCGTCAACCCGTCGGACCGGCGCATCAGATTAACGAGGACCCGCCGGTCGATGGACTCGCTGATGAAACGAGACGAACCGTCGGCCAGCAGGATGTGACATCCCTGGGGGTGACGACTGCTGAATCCTGGACTGACCCGTTGAGACTCACCCAGCGGCTCGCCATCGGCCGTCACGTTGATGCCGAAGACGGCCAGTGCACCAGGTTGCTCGGCTGTTCCCAGCCCAGTCAGCTCTCCGCCTCGGTTGAGAAGCGACGTATCGGCGACGTCGCCGCTGGTGACCGTCGCGACAAGCGAAAGCGGACTGACCGTCCCAACTTTCGGAATGCCGGACCAGTAAGAATTGAAGCTGCCCTCGACACCATGCTCCGGCCAGTCACGTCCCTTTGTCGGCAGTCGCCGTTCGCCCACCAGCACGGTGTTCGATGTGCCGTCAGTGATATCTGCCAGCTTGACATTGGAATTGCAGCCGAAGATACCGTGTACGTACCGACCGCGATCCGGAGGGTTGAGAGGCCCAAAGCCAGACGGCAGGCCGACGCCAAAGTTGCCCACGTAGTTTGTCGGACCGGGCGCTGACGCGGGTAGAGAAGTACCTCGGTCGGACGGGCATTGGTACGCCGACAACACACGGCTCACGACTCGCTGCTTCCCGTCGCCTTCGGTCGTGTCGCTTCCGAAAGGCTCATTGAACTTGATCTGCCGGAACAGAGGTGCCTGGTCCATGAATGGCAGAATCTGCGTCCCCCAGCCGTAGGCACCGCGGCTTGCAATCGCGTCCTCAGGGGGACGAACAGCGACCCAACCAGGAGGAAACGTGTTGTGGACGTCGTGATAGTTGTGCAAAGCCAAGCCAAGCTGCTTCAGGTAGTTCTTACATCGTAAAGGTCTACTACGATGGCTGCGGCTGTGGTTCATCGCCGGCATCAGCAATGCGAACAGCGCCACGAGAATGACAAGAACAACAACAACATCCAGCAGTGTGCGGCCGCGTCGAGTGTTCGTGCACATTTCCAGGCTCCTTGTCGTTCTGCCAGTCTGATCCCGTCAACGCTTCAGAATTCCCCAATCGGCACGCCGTCGGAACGGCGCATCAGGTTGGTGAGTATGCGGCGATCGATTTCCGCACTGATGAATCGGACGGACCCGTCTGACAGCAGGACGTGACAACCGCCCTCGTGTCGGCTGCTGAATCCGGCCGTGACCTGCTCGAAATCTCCCAGTGAGGTCTCGTCGGCTGCGCGGTTGATTCCGAAATACGTCAGTGTGCCAGGCGAGTCATTCGTACCAAGCGCCGTCAAATTGCCCGTGGTACTGAGTGGTCCACTGCCTGCGGCCAAATTACCAGTGACAGTCGCCACGATGGATAGTGGGCTGACCGTGCTCTTGCTGGGGATTCCAAACGAGTAGGAATTGAATGGGCCCTCGACGGCATCGACCGGCCAGTCGCGGCCCTGTTCTGGAACACATCGCTCTCCCGCGAGTACGACATTGGATGTTCCGTCCTTGATGTCACGAAACCGAATGCGGGAATTGACGCCAAAGATTCCCTGCAACGGAGTCGTGTCCGCGCCAAACACGGTCGGAAGTCCGACTCCAAAGTTGCCCACGTAGTTCGTCGTCGCCATTCCTGGAATGACACCGCCAGCCGCCTTTTCCGGCCTCTTGTCACTCGGACAGCCGAACGTGGGCAGCACAGTCGAAACGAGCGGCGGTTTGTTGGCCCCAACACCCAGCGGCTGTTTGAAGTCGAATCCAGCATACAAGTCGAGTGCGTCGAGATACGGCAGGAGGAACGTGTTCCAACCATGTGCCCCGCCGGTCGAAGTCTGCCCGCTGGAATCGCTGTTCCGCACTGCGACCCAGCCTGGTGGAAACGCGGAATAGACATCGTGGTAGTTGTGAATGGCCAAGCCAAGCTGCTTCAGATTGTTCTTGCATTCTGACCGTGGAAAAGTCCGGGGGTGACCCCGGTCGAACATGCAGCCGGGGACTATCAGCGTGAACAGGAGCAGCAGAATCACAATCGTGACCGTGACGTCGACTAAGCTGATTCCACGTCTCGTTTGCCTGGTCATAAGAGGTCCTTTGGAAGCTGAGAATGACAGGAGACGAAGCGACAGTGTGTTCGGCGCGGGTCTCCGACCCCGCCGAA
>CAUZFZ010000202.1:0-16461 GCA_963579025.1 Planctomycetota bacterium
GGTCGCCCGGTTTGGCACCCAGAATAAAGCTCATACGCTGTCGGATCAGTTCCTCGATATGAGGGGCATTACTGGCCAGCGCATCTTCAATCACGATCAGTTTCAAATGCCGATGCTCGCGGCGACTCTTCTCCAGCAGGCGCCGACACGCGTTGCGTTCGCAGTCGTTCTTACTGTTTCCATCCTGCCTGATGATCGGTTCCGGAGCCAGCGGTATCACCTCGCGGAAGTCCGGATGCACAATCGCCGCACCCAGCAGCTGATGGTGGTAAGTGGTCACTCCGGTCCGACTGTTGACCTTTTCCAGGCAGGCCGGGCAATGCACTTTGAGAGAAGTGAAATACCCTGTCCCGTCGAGTGCCAGTAGAAAAGCCCCGTCGTGAAACGCGAATGGTTCCAGCGCCTTGCCGCGCTGAAGTGCCCGAAAGATATCATTGAAGGCCGCCCGGATGTCCTCGGGTTTCACGCCGTCGAGAATTTCGCGCAACTGAGTATCACTGGGGACCTGCTCGATACCGAACAGTGCGTGCAGGTTGCGTTCGTGACGGCGCTCATCAAAAGCCAGTAACGAGGGGTCCTTCAGAGCAAACACCGCCAGCCCGGACAGGAGCGCATCACACACAGGAATGACGGGATTCTGGCGGGGATCGGGAATCTTCTGGAACCGCTCCTTGATCAGAGTCAGCAATCCATCGGCGGAGAGATGCCGCCGGGGCTTTGGCAGAGTCGAAACCGTCAGAAGCATGACACGTCCTTGTGTCGCCAGCGTTCCAGAAGCAGGGCGGATCGCGGCGTCAGGCTACCGGTCCTGTCCCGTCCTGCCCGGGTCGTCCATGCTCCCACATCTCGTCCATACGGCAACACCCATCCTGCCCAGACGTCAGAGACGCCTACCCACGAGCCGGTCTTCATTTACGAACACGATCCTCAGAATCGCTCGTTTTCCCGCGAATTTCAGCAGCCCGGGAACTGCTGTTGTTTTGACAACTCGGCTGTGCCGCTTTGGCCGGTGTCATTTAATCCGTGTTGGTCTCCTTCAAATTGCTCCAGTCGATCATCGTGAGTCCCAATGAATCTTCGACCGGACCATTGCCGTGTTGCTCAGCGTCAACAGTTAGGCGAGCGACCCTGACGAGCCACTCTCTGATCTGATCGAGAGTCACGTCAGTTTCTGAGTAGAGATCGACGTAGACCGGAGCCACAAACCGCCGCATGGGTTTCTGGCCATACTCAGCCAACAGAATTCCCTGAATGGCCAGCCCGGCACCGTTGACCGAAACGTAAAGGCATCCGTCCGATTCGTGCTCAGCCCAATCTGAGTTAGTCCAGAATCTGTCACTGGAATCGGAGATCAGGAAGCGAGGATGCTGGGGCGTGCCGGTGGCGATGATCGACAGAACAAGGTCGGACATTGAGGTCTCCCGAGGAAAAGTGGATTCGGGAGCCACAGCCGGTGTCACTCTGCTGGTGGGAGTCACTTAAGCCCGAGCGCATTAAGTCTTCGCCGGACTGTCATCTCGGAGACTTCGAGACGGTCGGTGATTTCTTTCACGCTGCGTGTGCCAGCATCCCAGAGAGAACGCACCTTATCACCAATCGGATCGGGATCAGCCAAGAGACGTGGAACTCCAGAAAACATTGGCCGGAGGTGGTCACGAAACTCTCGCTGTGATTCGAACAGCGCTTTCCACGGGCGGTTTGAGTAATGCTTGTAGAGGAGCTTATCACCTTCATGCGGGATGCCATGGCATAACGCCACACTGGCAATCAGAGCGTTCGTCTGGTCACCACCCAGCCAGTCTGGAAGCTGGTCTCGCAGCGTTCCGAACGGAAGATGATGCGTCAGCCTTTCCTCTTCGGTTGCATACTTTTCATGACGATCCAGTAGTCGCTGCCACATATTGGCGAAGCCGGTCTGAGCGTTTCGAGATTCGTCTCTGTAAAGCGATGTTCCTTCCGTCGTGAGTAGTACCCGGTCATTCGAAACCGGTTCTCGACCGAGATTCTTTGTGGATTCGGAACGCCACCAATCAAGCAGTTCGACAGTTTCCGGCCAAAGAAACCACCATCCGAGAACGCCACTCTTGGGTCGAATAAACCCGCACCAACTGTCTTCGGATGACGTATCGATCCTGAGTCCTTGCTTGCACCAACGGTGTTCCTGACGAAGGAAAACATCGCCCCATTCGACTCGCCCAAATTCGGCGGCACCGTGGGCGCAATTCAAACACCAACACATGAGAAGACGCTCAAAAGGCAAGGCGTGCTTAAAAATGCTGGCAAGCTCGGCCACGGAATACGTCACGACCTCCATGTCGTCGACGGATTGTTTGTCTCCGGGCAATCTGCGGATTTGTCGATTCAGCAAGTCGAAGTCATGGGGCCTTCTCCACCCGAACTGCGGGGTCAGGTGAAGCCACGCAAAGAATCGCAGCAATTCGCCGATGTAGTTGGAGCACGTCTTCTTTGTCAGCGGTTCCGGTGGATGCTTTCGGCGGTTGTTCGGACGTTCTCTCCAGTAATCGACAAGCGCCTGACACCTTTCGAAGTCGAGTTGGGCGAGTTCGTAGTTCTCGCTTCGCTCTCTGATTGCCCGGATCAGCCCGACCATGTGATGTCCGCTGGAATCGAAACTGCCATCCGGGAGCGTGAAATCGTCTTCTCTTTTCTTCTCGTAAGCCGACAGCGCCTCGTGGAGTGTCCCGTTGATCAGCAGCGTGGCTGGATCGGGCGGTGCTGATCCTCTTGCTTTGCTGAGTTGCCCGATCCTGTATCGAGCGGCACTCTCATGAAACCGGATCACTTTCTCTGAGTGTTGCTCCGGGAGTATCCAGTTTACGGACGGGAATAGATCGGAAATCACGTCGTAAAATGTTTTGGCCTCGTCCCATGAAAGCTCATCGACAGTCGGCGGGTAATGACAGGCGGCATCGTCGGACGTGTAACGGTCGATGATCAGCTTGATCTGGATGTGCCATTCGCCGTCGCCGAAGGACGCTAGAAGCTCGTCGATTGGCGGGAGGTGAATTCGAGTTTCCCCGCCCCTTAGAAGGTCCGCAGCCCACAGGCCCAATTCAGTCCACACAAATTCAGCCCGGAACCGGCGGCACAAGGACTCGTTGTCCCGCCAAACATCTTCGATTCGTGCGGACCGCCGATCGGCCTCTTGAGGATCAACACCGGCTGGTAGTCGGAAACGTCTTCCGGCGATCATCCGACGCAGTCCCTTGCCGTCGTCGGTACGCCGCTTGTGGCGACGAATGTTGGGTGTATGAAAATTGGCCACGCTGGCCTCCTTTGTGTCTGCCGCCAGATGCCGTAATTGGCCACCGGAGTCACCCTTATTGGCCACCAAATTGGCCACTGGATGTATGGCATAAAGCTTAGCAGTGCAAGGCTTTAGCGTAAGCGCAAGAGAAGGGCCAACTTGCGACATGGTCGCAAATTGGCCCTAGTGGAGGCGGCGGGAATCGAACCCGCGTCCTGATGTCCCTTGGCGATGGCCTCTACGTGCGTAGTCTGTTGATTGGGTCTCGCCTTGCTTGGCTCTTCAGACAAAGCCTTACGCGGCCAGTTCGCAACTTTGTCTCACGTCAGGCGTAGTGAACATTGACCTGACGCCAGTCTAATTTTGTGACCAGCCTTCGGACTCCTCAGACGGGGATTCCTGAGCCGGGACGGTTGCTACGCAACCATCGAGTACTGCCTGTTATTGGCAATTGTTGTTTGATCAGCTTTTAACGTGGCCTGCTGATCAACCACGGCACGCCACCATTACCTGCGGTGACCCAGTCGAAACCGATCGCCCCCATTTCTGTCATCTACGCGTTAAGCCCCGCCAGCAGTTCTGGCCGCCGAACGGTGCCCGACACGTCCCTTTGACTGACAACTCGCTTGATTCTTCATCAAGCGAGCCTGGTTCCAATTATCGCCCAGCATCTCCACCGGTCAACAGCCTGATCGGGCTGATATCAAAAAGTCAGTTGCTTCTGGCTGGCCGTGTTTACTCGCGATCAGGACCGCAAAGCGGCAAGAGGTTGCGAGGTTTGCCGACTGGTCTCCGCACGTCCCATGACCTCTTGTGGCTTCGACATGGCCGTTCCAGAGCAACCGCCACGGCACAAATCCATGCCCGCATCCCGGTACGATTGCTGGCAAGTCACCAGGGGCCACCGAACCGTCCTGCGGTGTCAAAATCCCGCCTCTAACGGCGAAGCCGGCCTCAAAGTCGTCTGAAGGCAGGACTCCAACAGTTCGGCACGTGCGTTGCATAGCTGCCGTGGTGTTGGTCCGAATACATCGTTTGTGTCTCAGCAGATTTTTGGAGGCATCGTGTCACGACTGAGCCGCTGCGACTTCAAACGTGTTGAATTCGGGTTCGATTCTCAGTTTTCAGTCTGGAAACCGAATTCCGGATGCAAGGATTCCTCGCTTCAGTCGTAAGCCTCTCGCGTTCTGTGGACTTCACGCCAGTCCCCGACTGGCAGCGGACGTCGAAGAACACCCGTAATCGTTGCGGTGTTCTGCCTCAAAGATTCATCTCACTGCAGCATTTTGCTTACGTCATCAACAGCGTTTCTGCCGCGTTCGAGCAGGGACTTCGCGGGCGGGCCTCACTCGCGTCACATCCTGGTTTCGGTCCATTGTGCCGAGTTCGCATCCTCAGAGGCGCCAGCATGCCAGTTCGCCGGTTTGCATTCCGTTCGTTGTTTGTTTCTTCCGTCCTCCGTCGATCACCACACCGTCGTCGCATCGCGTTTCGGACTCCGTCACGTCTTGAAACGATGGAAGTTCGCCGACTTCTGAGTGCCACCACAATCGACGATACGCTGGACGTCGACGCTGTGGCTCAGGCGGTTGCTGAACAGGAAGCGAATGCCGCCCTCATCCCGATGAGTATGCGGGAAGTCCGCCAGTTGGATGCGACCGAGATTCCGCAAATCGCTCCCCGGCAGCTCGCGATGGTGACTGCCAACCGCGACACGTTTCGCCGAATTCCCGTTCGTCTGCGTCAGGCACTCAGCGAAGCTCAGGTTCAGGCTCTGCAGGTTCGACGCACCGGGTTGCAGGGGCTGACCGACGATCAGATCAGCATGCTGACGACCGAGCAGATCCAGTCGCTCCGGTTGCGCGACTTCCGTCTGCTGGGAGCTGATGAGATTTCGCAGCTCTCCCTGGACCAGGTGGGAATGCTCCGCAGCCATCGGGCGTTGCGGCGAATCAATACTGATGTTCGTACTCACCTGACCGGCGAGCAGGTTCGGGCACTGCCTGTCGAGCAGACTGGACTGCGATTACTGACGGACGCGCAGGTCGGACAGCTCTCGACCGAACAGATTCGATCGCTCGATGAGGACCGTGATCTGAACCGACTCTCGGCCGAGCAGCGAGCGGCGCGTGAGTCGAATGCGGTCTGGGTTGGCGACATGACCGTTGTTCAGATTCAGGAATTGACTTATCGCAGTTTCTCTCAGCTCACGGCTGAGCAATCGCCTTACCTCACTGTCACCCAAATCGGCACGATACCGAACTCATGGTGGTTCACTCGGATGTCCGAGGACGCGCGAGGCACACTGACATCGCCGCAGGTACAGGCCCTGAATGTCGCGAGCGTCGGACTGAGTGATCTTACAATCGAACAGATTTCATCACTGACACGGTCGCAGGTGCAGTCCGTCAGTTACCGCAATTTCGAGCGTTTGAGTCCAGCACAGACACCACTGCTGACCGGATCGCAGCTCAGTATTCTGACAAGTTCCTGGTGGTTCGGTCGCTGGTCCGATCCGTCGCGGGCGGCACTGGTCGCCGAGCAGGTGCGGGCTCTTAACGTCGAGTCTCTGGGGCTTGGTCGTCTGACTCCGGGACAGATCCTGGCACTCAGCATTGAGCAGCTCATCACGCTGAACTTTCGCGAGTTCCAGCATCTCGGGCCGGGTCAGGTGCCGCACCTGACCGCCGAGCAGATGGGCAGCATTCCGAACTCATGGTGGTTCGGGCGCATGTCGGTCGAAGCCCGCGCGGCGATCACTCCCGAACAGGTCCGCGCACTCAGGGTTGAGGAGATTGGACTCAGCGGACTCACACCGGACCAGATTCGCGAACTTGCACCCGAGCAGATTCGCCGGCTCGGTTATCGCAACTTCCAGTACCTGGTATCCGAGCAGATTCAGCATCTCACGCCCGAGCAGGTCGGCACGATTCCGAATCAGTGGTGGCTGGGACGTATTCCCGAAGACGCACGAGCCGAATTCGACGGCGACCAGATTCGCGCTCTCGATGTGTATCACGTCGGATTGAGCCATCTGACCAACGGACAGGTCGCCGAAATCAGTGTCGAACAGATTCAGCGACTTGACCGCGACAGTTTCCAGTATCTGACCGCCGACCAGGTTCCGCATCTGTTGCCAGACCAGGTTGCAACGATCGCGAACTCGTGGTGGTTCGGACGCATGTCCGAGGCCGCTCGACATGCGCTGACGGGCGACCAGGTACGGGCATTGAATGTTGCGGCTGTGGGAATCAGTCAACTGACGGACATCCAGATCGCCGAGCTGACCGTCGATCAAGTGCAGCAACTGAAGTACCGACAGTTCGAGCATCTCAATCCGGATCAGGCACCGTTGCTCACGGCTGAGCAACTTGCCGAGATCCCGAACCGCTGGTGGTTCGAGCGAATTCCGGAAGACGTTCGGGCTCGCCTGACGCCCACGCAGATTCAAGCTCTTAATGCTCAGTCACTTGGGACCAGCGGACTGACTCCTGATCAGGTCGCAATGCTATCGGCCGAGCAGGTGCAACAACTCGACTACCGCCAGTTTGAGAACCTCACTCCCGACCAGGCTCCGTTGCTCACTGCCGAGCAGTTGGATTCGATCTCCAATCGCTGGTGGTTCGAGAGGATTCCCGCGGAAGTACGCGCCCGTCTCACCGGAGATCAAGTGCGGCAGCTTCCCGTCGACCGCGTTGGTTTGTCTGGCCTGACCGCCGCTCAGATTGCCGAACTGTCCGCCGAGCAGATTCAGCAGATCGATTACCGGCAGTTCGAGCATCTGACAGAGGCGCAGTCACCGCATTTGACCGCCGAGCAACTCGGTACGATTCCAAACCGCTGGTGGTTTGAGCGGATGTCCGAGGATGCCCGTGCGGCACTCACCGAGTCGCAGGTCCAGGCACTTCCCGTCGACCGCCTCAACCTGTATGGCCTGACCGATGCGCAGGTCGCATGGCTGACCACGGGTCAGATTCAAACGCTGTACTACCGGGACTTCCACCGACTCTCGGCCGAGCAGATCGTGCTGCTCTCACCCGCCCGGATCAGCACGGTTCCGAATTCCTGGTGGTTCGACGACATCCCCGAAGAGGTCCGCTTCTCACTGACGACAGAGCAGGTGCAGGCTCTGAACGTTGCGAATGTCTCGCCGAAGTACATCAGCATCCGTCAGCGCACGGAACTCACGCCGGCTCAGATTTACTCGCTCTCTTCCGGGGACCTGCGTTATCTCAATGCTGACCAGGTTCAGCACATCACGCGGGAGCAGATGGCTTCCATTCGGAATCGCTGGGAATTCGAACGGATGACTCCCGAATCCCGAGCGGCACTCAGTCGAGACCAGCTTCTGTCGTTGCCGAACGTTGTCTTCGCGCAAATGAACCATCAGGACGCAAACAGCTTCGCGCCGGATGAGGACCACGGGCCTGGTGGTATGACTCACACGGACGCATCGCCGACAGGCACGGATACAGGCGCGGAAGACGATCCCGACCACGGCTCGACTGACGGTCACGATCACGTTGACGCGGACATGGCCCTCGAGCACGCGAAGGCCCTGGAACTTGTCGCTTACGAGAACGCGACGCACGTCACCATCGCCAGCGGTCTGTGGTCTGACGCGTCGATCTGGCAGGACGGTGAAGTGCCCGATCAGCAGGCCGATGTGGTCGTCTCTGCCGGTCACACCGTGACCTTTAATACCGTCCAGTACGACGAAATCGACACACTGCGAGTCGACGGCACACTCTCGTTCGCCACGAACATCGATACGCAGCTCTTCGTCGACACGATTGTGGTGACTCCGGACGGCACTGTGCGAATTGGCAGCGAAGACAATCCCGTTGAGGCCGGTGTCGCCGCACGCATCGTGTTCGCCGACGACGGAGCGATCGACACCGACGTCGATCCCCTGCTGCTCGGACGCGGTCTGGTGTCACTCGGTGCAGTCGCAATGTGGGGCGAAGAAGTCACGCCGTTCGTTTCGCTGGCGACCGATCCCAGGCGGGGCGACACACAGCTTGTGCTCGACACCCTTCCCACCAACTGGCGCGTGGGCAATCGGCTCGTGTTGACCGGCACTCGCAATGACTGGCGGAATCCCCAGGACGAAGAGCTGGAAATCGTCGCCATCAACGGCACTGTCGTGACGATTGACGCGGACTCGGAAGAAGACGGCATCCAGCCGCTCGAATTCCATCATCTGACGCCGGAAGGTTATGACCTGAATGTCTACGTCGCGAACATGAATCGCAACGTCGTGATCATGTCAGAGCGGCCGGAGATCAACGATCGCCGCGGCCATATCATGTTCATGCACAATCAGGACGTCGAAGTGCATAACGTCGGTCTGTACGGTCTGGGGCGAACGGACAAACGGAATCCTCTGAACGACCCTGTCCTCGACGAAGACGGGCGTTTAATAGAAGGCACGGGCTTGAATCGCCGCGCCCGCTACCCGTTGCACTTCCACCGTGCCGGAACGACCTACGAGGACACTCCGGGCATCGTTCAGGGAGTTGCGCTGGTGGACGGCCCTGGCTGGGGATTCGTCAATCATCAGAGCTACGTGAACATGAGCGACAACGTGGCCTTCAACGTGCAGGGCGCGTCGTTTGTCACGGAATTCGGTGACGAGATCGGTTCCTTCGAACGCAATCTGTCGATCTATAACCAGGGCTCTGGCGACGGCCTCGAAGATCGCGAAGACATCTTTGACTTCGGCCACGGCGGACACGGGTTCTGGCTGCAGGGACCCGGAGTTGAAGTCGTCGATAACATCGCGACAGGAGCCAGGGACTCGGCCTTCAACTTCTTCACGACATCCAGTGAAGTGAAATTCCTGGCGGAGAACATCGAAGACGCAACGCTGGCGGCCGGTCGCGACCTGGTTCCGGTCGGAACCGTGCCGCTCAGGCGAGTCGATGGTAACACCGCGTTCGCCTCCCGCAGTGGCCTGGAGACATGGTTCCATCTGACGCACATGAATGACGGTCAGAGTTACATCGACAACTTCACATCGTGGAACACAAACCGAGGTATCCACAATCCGTACACGGGACGAACGACAATCCGCAATGCCACAATCATCGGTCGCACCGACGGTCGCGGATTGCAGGGTGGCACGGCCATCAGCCGCAACAACGTGACCAATCAAATGACCTACGAAGATGTCCACATCGACGGCTGGCGAACCGGTATCTCCGTTCCAGTCAATCGCTCGACCGTTATTAGTGACGGTTATTTCGCGGCCGAAACGGCAATCCACATTGCCACAACGCATGACACGATCCGCACGGTCGACATCGAAGGGGCACCCGAGTTCGCGACGCTGACCGAGCAACAGTTGCGCGGCCACGACCAGTGGGACATCTTCATGGACGGTGAGATCAGCCTGAAGAATCGTGACGTCGAAACTTACTTCAGTCCGGACATCGTGCGACTGGGCACGGTCCGCTTCAACAACCACCAGGTCTACTACGACAGACAGGCCGCCGACTTTGTGCCGTTTACACTTGAGACATCTCCCGACTGGGTTCCCGATGAGCTGATTGGTTTGACGAACACGCAGCTTTGGGAGCAATACGGTATTGCTCCGGGCGGGACGGTCGCTCCCCAGGACGCTGTCCGTGTCGACCGCATCAACGGTCTGGTCGGTGCTCGCGCCGAGTATCTGCCGGACCTCGACCTCCGCAGCGCCAAGTACACGAACGAGCTGGAAGACTACGAACTCCGCTATGTAGACCAGAACGGTGATCTGGTCGTCGACGACACACCAACGGATCTCGTTGAAGGCTGGAATCTGATCACGCGCGAGGTGCAGGGTCAGACGCGCACGTTCTTTGTGTACGGAGACCTGACCGCTCCAGAATTCCATCTCACGATGTCGGCCGACGAACTGCGAGTGAATCCGGAAGGCCTGCAATTCGGATTTGTTGTACACGGCCGCGTGTTCGACGACAGCTTCGGCGACATGTCGTTCCGCAAGCGTTTCAACGACCTGGAAGAACGCCCGATCCTGACCGACGAAGACGGAATTCAGTACATCGAGCTGGACTTCACAATCCGCGACCTCGCCGGCAACACGACGGCTGTCATCGTGCGAGTCGTGCTTGATCCCGACGCGCCCATCGTACCCGGCACGGGTCAGCGAGACCTGCCGCCGCGAGAAGTACCCACAACGCTGGCCGAACTGATCGAGTACTACTTCCTGACCGGCGACACAGACACCGAACTGGCATTCGGCTGATGCCCGGTCGGACGATCTTCGAAAGCATGCATCCACCGCGAATCACATCCACAGCCGCCGAATTCAAATCCTTAATTGTTGGACGCTCCTCACGTGTGCCAGCCGATGCCATGACATTGGCCACAAAGCACTGAACTTTCCTTGACGACAACGAATCCTGTTGCAGCGCACGATTCACAATCGACGGCAGCTTGGGACCTTTCTGGAAAGAGTGCTTTGATTTCAGGGTGGTGTTGAGCACCGAAGGCGACCGCGTTGATATCCATTTCGTCATGTCCGTACCAAACATCGGTGTAGTCCGGGTCGCCGAAGCGCGCCACGGAGCCGTCGGTCCGCAGCCCAAAGTCCATGTCCCAGCCGTAGTAGAGCGCAAGCACACCGTGATCAGCGGCAAGACGATGGTGCGGCGACGAAGCATCCGCCGCGTAATCCGCGATCTTCTGTGCGATTGCAGCCGAGAGTTGGGCACTGGGCTTTTGCAATTGCATGTGAGCGTGCAACGCGTTTCTGGGTGACTTTTTCAGGTGTCACGAGGATGCGAACATTGTCACCAAATGAAACTGGCGGGCTGACCACAAGAAAACGCGATCAACTGTAGGCTCTTTGATCGAGCCACCGTTTGAACGATGTCTGGCTTTCACCAGATGGCCGACCTGCGAGTAAGTTATCTACGCTGATGTCTTCGTCGAGGTCGGGCCAGTGAATCCCACTACCATTTCCAATCAATCGCCAACGAGCCCGTTCCGCGGATGTGCCGTGCGAGAGACGCGGATACCAGGCAACGGGCGCGGAAATCGTACGACCATCGGACAAATCAACCGACAGAGTGTCATCGTTGACCTGAGTGTTTGTGGTCGATGGAACCAGGCCAGTTTGCTTGCCGATTCGTGACAGCATTCGAGGTCCGTAGTTTCGCTGTTGTGGAATGCGAAGATGCAATCTGGCCAGCTTCACGGTTTCACGACCCAGCCGATTCGCTGCCAGTACGCGATGAGCCTTTGTGGACGGCCACTTGCTCATGGGACGATCGAGAAGAAATCGGCGGTTTGGGGGAGGGGTTCGCCGTTTTCAACGCGATCAGCCAGAACGCGAAGCGCGAGTGCCTTCACACGCGCTACAGCATCATCGCGCGAGTCGCCATAGACCATGACGCCGGGCACTTCGGCGATCCACCGACCGTCATCTTCCAACTCGGTCTCGATTCTGAGATTGACAGCCATGTCAGCAGTCTACCACATGGAGGAACTTGCGACCGCCCAACGGGACGCATGGCCGACGCCGCCCCTGACCGAAGCGAAAGACGTTTGGCCAACCAGGATGTTATACAACCAGAGTCCGCGCTATACGAAGAAGGACGGTGTGCCCTAGGATAGAAGGCGCGCCGAAGGCCCTTGCGACAAACCATGTTGGCGGCTAACCAATACTCGATCGAGGCAATCATGTCTAAACCAGGATATACGGCCGTCATCCGGCAAGACGAACCATGGTGGATTGGATGGATTGAAGAAGTGCCGGGCGTCAATTCTCAGGGCGCCACCCGTGAAGAGTTGATTGCCAATTTGCGTGAAGCACTCACCGAAGCGATTGAAATGAATCGGGAAGATGCTCGTAAGGCAGCTGGAGCATCATTCGAAGAGGTGGCGATTCAACCGTGAAGCGTCGCGATCTGATACGGCATCTGATGGATCACGGATGCGAACTGATCCGCGAAGGTGGCAACCATTCGTGGTGGGGAAATCCTGCGAATGGACACCGGTCCGCCGTGCCACGCCACAACGAGATGTCGGACCATCTGGCCCGCAAGATATGTCGTGACCTTGGGATTCCAGACCCGTAAGCAAGCAGCCTCACTTCGCCCAACGGGTTTCTGGGCGACACCCTGTCGTCTATGCAGGGAAAGAAGGGACATTGTGTTTGCGGTGGTTCCATCGTCAAGGTGTGCTCACCGTCGAACGAGTGTCCGACAGGGCGGCCTTGCTTCGAGAAAACAGGCTCGTTCGGATATATCACTCTCTGGTTGCCGCGCATCTACTAATACGCGAGGCGGGGAGCACACAATCGGAGTCGGTCGGGATGGAGTCCTGGTACAACGTCGTCACGCCGCGGGCTGAAGTGCTGGCCGGTCGGTCGTTCAGTCCGGATGAGTTTGCCATTGCGCTCGAACAGGTCGTGGCGGGGACGGCTCCGGATGATTACTGCCGTCCGGATCAGTTCTTTGCTCGGACATGCTTCACTCCGGGGCTGACTGAGCAGGCCGGGCTCGTGCTTCGTCGACTGGCCGGTGAAACTCAGAACACGGCTCCCGTGTTGAGTCTGGTCAGCGGGTTTGGCGGCGGAAAGACGCACACGCTGGCCACGCTGTTTCATCTGGTTCGCGCCGCCGGAGATATGGCGGCTTTGCCGGGGATGCGCGAGCTGCTTGATGCGACTGGGCTGGATCAGGTTCCGAAAGCGGCGGTGGGTGTGTTCGTGGGCAATGCGTGGGATCCGGCATCCGGTCGCGAGACTCCGTGGATCGACCTGGCTCGCCAGATTGCCGGGGATGCCGGGGTTGCGGCGCTCGGCTCGGCAACGCTTTCCAGTCCGCCGGGAACTGATGCACTGGGACGTGTGTTTGAGGCGGCCGGACGACCTGTACTGATCCTGTGTGACGAAGTGATCAACTTCACGGCGCGTCATGAGGAACTGGCGGAGGGCTTCCTGGCGTTTCTGCACAACCTGACGGTGACGTTGACGGGAACATCGTGCGGTGCCGCCGTCGTCAGTCTGCCGCGGAATGCCGCGGAGATGACGGAGCGGGATCAGGCATGGCACGATCGAATCACGAAAGTCGTGCGACGCGTCGCGCGCGATCTGATTGGCGGCGATGAGACCGACAATGCAGAGATCATTCGTCGGAGGCTGTTTGAGGACCTCGGACCAGTGCAGACGCGCCAGCGCGTGGCAGCCGATTATGCCGACTGGTGTCTGGGCAGCCGCGAACGGCTGCCGGTCGAGTGGTCTGGCGGCGACAGCTCCCCTGACCGCGAACAGTTGCGTGATGTGCTGATCGATCGTTTCGTGGCGTGCTATCCGTTTCATCCGGCGACGCTGTCGGTGTTTCGCCGCAAGTGGTCTGGACTGACCCAGTTTCAGCAAACGCGAGGCATGCTGGCGATGTTTGCTCGCTGGATCGCTGAGGCTTTTGAACGACGCGACGGTCAAGCCCCCTCATCCGGCCTGCGGCCACCTTCTCCCCCTCGGGGGAGAAGGGATGGATCAACTAAGTCACAGGACGTATCCGAGCCATTGATCACGCTGGGTTCGGCTCCACTGCACGACGCGGAATTCTGCCGCACGATATTTGGTCAACTCGGTACAAACGGGCTCGATGCGGGAGTTGAGGCGGACATTGTTCGACAAACGAACCAATCGAATTCCGTCACAATTCCCGCACACGCGGAATCGCTGGACGCCGACATTGATGGACCGCTGCAGTCGATTCACCGCCGCGTTGCCACTGCAATCTGTTTCGAGTCGGCAGGTGGTGTCGGTAGTCAGGTGGCTCGTCTGCCCGAGCTGCGGCTGGCTCTGGGTGAGCCCGATCTGGAGACGACAACGATCGACACGGCGGCGTTCGTGCTGGAGGGCGAATCCCATTTCATTCACCAGACTGGACTCGATGGTTACCGACTCTCGACTCGACCGAAGATTGACCGACTGGTCAACGAACGCCGAGCGTCACTGAACTACAAACGGGATGTGCGACCAGAGCTGTGTCGGCTGATCAAAGAGGCGTTTCAGCCGTCGGACGTGCCCCTGGTGTTCTTCCCCGAAGACAGCTCGGCCGTCCCGGATGATCCTCGGCTGACACTGGTGATTGCTGATCCGGATGCCCCATGGACCGGGGACGACGAACAGCACGCGCGTCTGGCAGACTGGATGCGATTGCGTGGGGCGTCACCGCGACTGTATCCCGGCGGCCTGTTGTGTTGCTTCCGACGACCGGGAACGATTCTGCGGGACCGTATGGAGATCGCACTGGCCTGGCGGATTGTCATGCAGGAGTTAACCAGTGGCGTCATTGGAGCTGAGTTCGAACCGAGCAGCCTGCAGGACGCGCAGAGCAAACTGGATGACACCGAAACACTGTTGCGTGAGGAAGTCGCCGGTGCGTATCAGGCAGTCGTTCTGTCCGACCATTCACAGCCCGATCATCTGCAGACGATTGACCTCGGCAGCCGTAATTCAGACTCGGAACAATCGTATTCGGTTGCGCGGCATGTGCTGTCCACGCTGCGCGACACCGCGGTGGTGAGTGAGTCGATCTCCGCGCGATTCGTCCAGCGCGTCTGGCCGCCGGTGTTCCGCGAGTCCGGCGTGTGGCCTCTGGCAAGTCTGCGACAAAGCTTCTTTGACGGTTCGCTGACACGACTACTTGATGCTCAGGCGTCGCTGCGTCAGTGCATTTGTGCGGGAGTTGCGGCGGGTGAATTCGGACTGGCCATCGGTTCGCCTGGTGATGATTCGTTTAAGCGCATCTGGCACAACGAACCGTGCCCTGTCGAAGAGATTCAATTCGAAGCTCAGCGTTTTCTGTTGACGGCCGAACGTGCGGCGAAATTGAAATCGGTCAAAGATCCGGCCGTTCAATCGGCACCACATTCGGCGGACGATCCGGCGCGAACTAGTTCGACCAATGTTGCGGGAGAGGTTCCAGGGGAGATTGAGGTCACCGGTTCGATCCCGCCAGGCCAGTGGAACCGAGTTGGGACACGTCTTCTGGCGCGGCTGCATTCGGCGGGCGAAGTGCGAGTCGACGTTTCGATCCGAGTCGAATCTCCAGGCGATAAGACGAGTGAACTGGTTGAAGACCTGCGGCAGACACTGGAAGAACTTGGACTGGCGGACTCGGTCGAGGTGCGAAGGCGTTGAGCAGACGTCTGTGCTCACTGGAAGCAGTCGCCCGGTGAGATCGCGTGTCCGTTCAGGAACTCCGGCGGAGTCATCGGACGTTTGCCTTCGGGTTGCAGGCTAATGATTTCCAGGGAACCGTCGCCGGTTCTCACAAACAGCTTCTTGCGGTCGACGACTTCCGTAGTCCCTGGTTCGCCAGAGACATCATGGTCGGTGTGTGCCGTGGCCAGGACCAGCAGTCGGATTTCGCGTCCGTCCTGACAGTGGAGGACCGTCGACGGTTTCGGCCACGGCTGGACGCCCCGGATGTGGCAGTTCACCAGGTGTGCGGACTTGTGCCAGGGGATTTGACCGTCCGTCTTATTAAGTCTCGGCGCTTTCGTGACGAGAGTACCGTCCTGCATCAGTGGTTGCGCAGTGCCTGCGGCCAGACCATCGATGACACGTTTCACAAGCGGCACGGCAACGTCTGCGAGACGATCCTGCAGTTCGCCGTAGGTCTCCCGCGGATCGATCTCGACTTTTTCCACGCCCAGGATCGGTCCCGCGTCCAGCTTCGGTTCGATGCGGAAAATGGTAATCCCGGTTTCGGACTCACCGCTCATCATTGCGTACTGGATCGGAGCCGCTCCGCGGTACTTTGGCAGCAGCGATGCATGCACGTTGATCGCACCGAGCCGCGGAATACCGAGCACTTCGGCCGACAGGATTTGCCCGTAGGCTGCCGTGACGAACAGGTCGGCGTTGAATTCCCGCAGCCGATCCACTGCTTCGGGCGTTCCAGCTTTGTCGGGCTGGAACACCGCCGTGTCGTGTTCCAGCGCCAGTTCCTTCATGGGGTTGCGATGTCGGTGATGTCCGCGGCCGGTGCGGTCCGGCTGAGTCAGCAGCCCGACGACCTCGTGCGAGGTCTCGTAGAGACCGCGGAACGTCGGTAATGCAAACGACCCGGTACCAAGCATGACAAGTCGAAGAGACACGTTGAGTGATTCCTTTCGTGCAGCCGGTTTCATTCGACCCAGCGCCACCGTGAGTTCAAGTCCCGACA
>CAUZFZ010000203.1:0-16424 GCA_963579025.1 Planctomycetota bacterium
TTGGAGCGCCACCTACGGGGCAACTCTGAGGGCCGCCTATCCCGCCGGACTGCGACCTTACGGAGAAAACAGCTCCCACGCTGCAAAAACCGCCGCATAATCCGCGCCCCACAGAGACTGGACCCGCGGGAACTGGCTGAGCCATAAAAGACGCTAACGCTGACAAAGCGCTAGCCCCTACGGCAGCGCAACCGCTCCTCAGCGATAGACACGGCGCGAAACGCAGACACGTTGATTTTCGGCCACAGCTTCGGTCGATCATGTTGACTGATCGCATCAAATACGCCCCGCGATGCTGACAATGTTGCAATGGCGCAGCAATTGCCCGTCTGATACCACCTACGAACTCCTCGAGAGAATCGGCTGGTATCACAATGCGACAAACCCTTTTGACGGTTTGCCTATCCCTGTTGTTCGTCGGCACGTGTCGAAGTGACGAACCAGGTCCGAAGTCAGTCCGTGTCGAGTTGACGAACGGACGTGTAATGACCGGGCGTGTTGACTCGCGTACCGACGATACCTTTCTACGACTGACACTGACCACGGGACGTATCCGATTGACAACACCCATTCGTTGGACCCTGGTGCAATCCGTTCGATCGGGGGACACGGCCTTCGGTGGTGACAAATTTCAGACGCAGTGGGCACGATTTGCTGTCGAGCCCGTTCCGCTGCTTAAAGGAAGTCGTGCGGTGGCCGCTCCGACCGCAGTCCGCGGAAAGGTCGCGTCGATAACAGGCGACGCATGGATCGGGCACTGGGACTCCAAACCGGATCCGGACGGGCTGGTGCTGACTTGCGTCCTGATCGACTCAACGGGACGACCGGTCGTCGAGCCGGGTCAGCTTGATGTGCAACTTATTGGACTGCGACAGGGAGAACGCGGCGGACGCGCGACGCTGGGCAGGAAACCGGACGTCCTGATGCTCGAACGCTGGGGATACACCATCCGCGCGGATGACTTCCGTGATGGTGCCCTGCAGGTCCGTCTGCCGTTCCGTCGCCTTAAGCCACAAACCGCGATCGACGTTGCCGCGGATGCATTCCTGCGAGTGCGTTACGGCGTACCGTCCCAGGGAGTCTTCGAGCTGTCACTGCCGGACGTCTTCATCCGGGAATTCAGTCCGTTCCGAGACGAGCTTTATCAGGCCACGGGCTCGCGCCTGCTTCCCAGCGAGCGACCGTAGCGCGACGATGTTCAGAACCGCTCGCGCAGACGCGCGTAGCGGGACAATGCCATCAGCGGGAACGAGATTCGGTACAGGTGGTACTTCAAATAGAACACCTTTGGAAAACCGGTACCCGTCCACCAGTGCTCGTCCCAGGTGCCGTCCTGGTTCTGGGTGTCCAGCAGCCACCGGACTCCCCGATGCACTGCGGCTGATTCCCCTTCGCCCGCCGCGATCAGCCCCATAATTGCCCAGGCTGTTTGCGAGGCGGTCGGCGCCCCCTTGCCTTTCAATGACGGATCGTCGTAGCTGCGCGGCGTTTCGCCCCAGCCGCCGTCTGCATCCTGCACCGACTTCAGCCAGTTCGCCGCGCGTCGAATTCGGGCATCGGTGAGGGGAACTCCGATCCGCGTCAGGCCGACCAATGACTGCCAGGTCCCGTACAGGTAATTGACTCCCCAGCGTCCGTACCAGCAATGTTCGGCATCCTGATTGTTCCACACGAACTCAATTGCCCGCTTCACAGCCGGGTGGGTTCGTGACACGTTGAGCCAGGAAAACATCTCCAGCATGCGTGCCGTCAGGTCGGCGGAACTCGGATCGATCATTGCGTTGTGGTCGGCGAACGGAACCTGAGTAAACAGCTCACGCGTGTTGTCCCGGTCAAATGCTCCCCAGCCACCGTCGCGTGACTGCAGGGCCAGAATCCAGCGGGCTCCTCGATGGATCGCGCCCAGCATTGGCTGCAGCGATTCCACCTGGCCCGCGATCGAGTCCGAGTCGTCGACCCGAGCGGCCAGAACGGCCGACACATCCCGATCGGCTTCGTGCGGACTCCAGTCGTCGATCAGGAAGTCGGTACTCCACTCCGGAGACTCCGGCAGGCAACGGGCCAGTGCCATCACCACCATGCAGGTGTCGTCGGTGTCGGGATAGAAGCGGTTGTTGAACTCAAAAAACCAACCGGACGGTTCACAGTCGGAGATGCTCTGAGCCCAGTCGCCCGGTGTTCGATTCTCACGTGCCAGCAACCAGTCGACGGACCGCCGCACGGACGGATGCGTCGGTCGGACTCCCGCATCGCGTAGTGCGACCGTGGCGATGGCCGTGTCCCAGACTGGTGACTTGCACGGTTGCAGCCGGTCCGTATCACCTTCGGAAATGACCAGATCGCGCAGCTCCTCCAACTGCGACTGCACTTCGGTCGAATCTTCGTCGTACCCGAGGCAGCGTAGCGCGATCACGCTCCAGACGATCGGTGGAAAGATCGCTCCAAGCCCGTCGCTGTGCTCAAACCGTTCGGTCATCCAGCGGGACGCCTTGCGCAGTGCCAGTCCTCGCAGCGGACGCAGTCGGCAGGCTTCAACAAGTTTCAGCGTGCGATCCACGCCGTTGAAGAACGACCGCCAGTTGATCAATCGCCGCGACCGCAATGTGTCGAGCGTCTCGGACGGCGGCATCGTCGATGGCAGTTGCTCCGGAGAATCGACGAAGAGTTCGCGGATCGACCAGTCTTCGGGCAACTCCCGTGTCGGGCGAAAGGCCCACATGATCGACAGCGGCACGAGAATCGTGCGCGACCATGCGGACATCTCGTAAATGTTGAACGGAGCCCGTTTCGGAATCAGCATCAGCTCGGGCGGCACTGCCGGGCACTGCCGGTAAGCAATCTGTCCCAGCAGCGCCAGATAAAAGCGCGTGAAGCTGTTGATTTTCTCGGCACCGCCTGCTGCCAGAATCGCTTCGCGGGCCTGTTGCATGCAGGCTTCGTCCGCAGCGTGCCCGGCGATTTTCAGAGCCCAGTACGCTTTGACAGACGCGGAAACCTCGAGCGGTCCGCCCGGGTAGATTGCCCAACCGCCCGACGGCAACTGCTGTTGTTCGATGTAACGCGCCGCACGGCGGACTTCCTCGGATTCGCCTCGACCGAGCCACGTCAGCAGCAGGATGTACTCGGACTCAAGAATCGTGTCGCCTTCGAGTTCGCCGACCCAGAAGCCGTCCGGATGCTGCTGCTCGACCAGCCAGTCCCGCGTGCGGGCAATCGCACGACCCAGGCGGCCGGTTTCCGGAGAGAGTGCCGCGGCCAGTTCGTCCGGATCAAAGCCCGTGCCCGGAGCTGTCTGCGTGGCCGTGGACGATTCGTCAAACCGAACACGCTGCGAACCGGAGCGATCCGAATGCATGCGCTGCCTTCCCTGGCTGGAAACCGTTCCGTGCGATCAACTTCCTGTTGACCGTCCGGAATAGTAGGCCAGCCTTGGAAAATGCAGCAACGTCGGATTCACCACCCGCGTCACACCGGGCACTCTTTCTCGGGCGCAAGAGTGCAATCCGGCACGGATGTCCTGCTTTCGTGTCAGTCCAGGTTGTCTATCGGTAGAGGGTCGAGATCGTCCGCGGGTTCGAGGCCAAAGACCTTTGCGAGGAAGTAGAACTCGCCATCGAGCGCCCGCTTGATGTTCTCCGCCTTCCGAAATCCGTGCTGCTCGCCCTCAAACAGGACGTAGGCTACCGGGAGCCCTCGCTTCTTAAGTGCATCGACCATCAATTCCGCCTGATTAGGCGGCACGATCTTGTCCTCGTCACCCTGAAAGAATGCGACGGGACACGACAGCTGATCGACCGAGTTGATCGCCGACCGCTCGCGGTAAAGGTCTTCCTGCTCGGGCCAGGGGCCGACCAGGGTATCGAGGTAGCGGCTTTCAAACTTGTGCGTGTCCCCCACGAAGACGGTCAGGTCGCTCAGACCGAAGTGGCTGGCTCCTGCGGTAAAGAAGTCACGGAACGCGAGGGCACACAGCGTCGTATACCCACCCGCACTCCCGCCTTCGATGGCCGTGCGACGAGAATCGGCGAGTCCCCGCTCGACCAGAAACTTCGCGGCGTTGATGCAGTCGTCGACATCGATCACACCCCAATTGCCCCGCAACCGGTTGCGGTACTCACGACCGTATCCCGTGCTCCCGCCGTAATTGACATCCAGGAACGCGTATCCCCGGCTTGTCCAGTACTGAATCCCCAGGTTGAAGTCGCGCGACGTGGCACTCGTCGGGCCACCATGCGAGCGAACCAGCAGCGGCGGCCGTTCATCCTGCCCAGCCTGAAATTCACGGTTCGAAGGTGCGTAGTAAAACGCGTGAGCGGTCAGGCCACTCTCGGTCGGGAATTCGATCGATTCCGGAATCGACAGGTAGCCGGCATCGACGTCCACGTTGCTCGACGATCGCAGCGTCTCGACCTCACCCGACGCCAGATCGAGCTGCGCAATGGCACTGGGCGTCGTCGGTGATCCTCCCAGAAAGGTCGCCTTCCCTCCCGAGATGTTCAGGAACGAAATGCTGGTGAACGGTGTCTCGATCAGTTCAGGACTGGGCGCCGTTTGGTCTCCGACCGTCTTCGTGCTCAATCGTGTGAGCTGCGCCTTTCCCGCCTCGCTGTGGACGCATAGAAGCGACTCCGCCGACTCAAAGTCGTAAGTCGAAAGCCCGAAGATCCAGGCCGGTCCCGCGAACTCGGCATCTTTCGAGAAAACCGGTTCAGCCGCCTCGTCTGACCAGCGGTAGATGTTCCACCAGCCAGTCCGATCGCTGATGAAGTAAAGCGTTCCATCGGGAGACCACTTCGGCTGCACAACCGATTCCTCGAGTCCGCCGACAATGCGCTTTGTCTCGGTGATGTCTCCGGCTTCGTCGAGTTGACCGACATGCAGTTCGGTCCCGTCCCATGGCATGTTGGGATGATTCCACTGCAGCCATGCAAGCTGACTGCCATCCGGACTCAACTGCGGATTCGAAAAGAAGTCGCACCCGGAAACGAGAACCTTGCCGCCCGAGCCAGGCTTATCCATGTTGATGGCCACGATCGTGTTGACCGCTTCGCCTGAGCCCGTGTGATCTTCCCGCACACACAGAATACGGCCGCGAGCGTCATCGATAACACCGTCCGCGAATCGCAGATCAACCTCGGGGGTGAACGGCACGGGATCGCTGTCTGGCATCTGCCGGTACAGTCGCTGGTCGTCGAAATTCGAAAACCACACGCAACCGTTTCGCAGAACGAAGGCCGCACCCCCATATTCGTGAACGCGGGTCCTCACGTTGAAACCCGGCGGAGTCACGTCGGCCGTCTCTCCATCTGGCGTTCGTTTGACGAGCACAATGCGGCCGCCCTCCGACGGCCGCAGTTCTGTCCAGTAAATGTCGTCGCCATCGATAACCGGGTCACTCAAGCGGACGAACTCAGAAACGATCAGGTCGGAGGTGACCGGAGATTTCCACGACCCATACGGTGCAGTTTTCCGCTCAGTCATCAGCAGGTCTTTCTGGCGGCCGAATTCACTCGTTGTCGGAACGGGACTGTTGCTCGTGAGTCCTGTCGCAGGAATCACTTGAGCGGTCGCATGTCAGCGTTCTCGGTGTCCATCCGCAACACATAGACCTGGCTGTTCGTGTCAGTTCCCCAGATGAGTCGGCGACGGGGATCGAACATCATGCCGTCGGAGCGACTGTGCGGGAACGCCCGACGCGTCCTGCCGCCCCGCTCCGTTGCCGAGTACTTCAAATCAAGCGTCACCCAGCGATTGCTCTGACAGTCGTACGCCGGCGTCGGCGTGTGCTCCCCCGAGTCTTTCAGAAACGTGCCCATCAACAGCAAGTCATTGACTGCGTCGTAGCAGCACTTATCAACATTGGAAAAGCGGTGGGCGTGTTCTCGACCGGCCGGTGAGAGTGCACTGACTTTGCCGCTCCTCGGGTCGACAGACCAGACCTGGCCGTCGAAGGGCTTTTGATACCCTAGCGTGTTCACAATCAGCACTCGGTCGCGCTTCGAGTCGTAGGCGATGGTCGAATTGTCGACGTATGCTCCCGGCAGTTTCTCGCCGGAAAGCTCGACTTCCACCCATTCGTTGCCAGCGTGCTTGAACCGGTGGACGCGTCCGTTTGCGCCCCAGCAGACAGCACCGTGCGGCGTTGCAGTCAGAGTCAACGTGTAAAAGCTACTGTTGTACTGCATGGCCTGCGGCTTTCTGCCGCGTCCAATCCAATCACCCACATCAGGATCGTAGACATAGAAGTGTCGCGGTCGCCCGGCTTTGACCATCTTGCGACTGGGCGGGTCGTAGGCGTAATTCTGGTAGGTATGTCCTGTCATCCACGGTCGGCGGTTGAAGTTGAATCCGTTTGGATAGCTTGTATTGCTGTAGAGTTGACCGAGTGGAAACTCAACGGGAAACGGTAGTTCCCACCGATTTGTGGAGAAGTGGTAGTGCAGGACGTCCGTTCCGCCATGCGCCGAATGCCCACCGCTCCAACGCAGGATCATGTCGCGATCCGGGTCGATCCGAGCCGTTCCCCAATCACGATTGAGGCGAGGCAACTGGGGTGGATTCGTGGGAACCCACTCATTCGTCGGCAACTCGGCCAGCCATGCCTTGAAGTCTGCGGCGTTGGGCTTTTCGCCCTGAAAGTAGAAGTCGGGGTGAAACGGTCCCGTGCGGTAAACACGCGTGTCCAACGGCACGAGCTTCCCGCCACGCCACGTATCCTGCTCGACGTCGTACACCCACTCACCGTCAGCCAGATCGACGTACTGTCCACCCACATAATCTGTATTGGACGAATACGTGTAGCCACCACTCATGCGAACGATGCCGTCTCCGGTGGCTTCCAGTCGGTGATTGGCACGGGGTGGCGGAGCACTCGACGGGTGGCGTTGAAACCAGCGAAGCTTGGCCGGATCGAAGACCCATGTGTCATTGGTCAGGTAATCGAGATGGTCTCCACCGAAGATGACATACAGACCAGTCTCTTGATCAAAGACGATGCCGTTTGCTGGTTTCTCGTTGTCATCCTGTCGGCGTGCCGTGCCACAGTGAATCGCCCGGGCCGGAGGTTCCGCATCCAGGGCTTCAGCAGCCTGTGCAAAGTGAATCTGTGCCGAATGAATTTGCTGAAGCTGCCCAGGCGTTATGCCATCAGAAAACGACGGCAGCAATAGTTTTCCCACTTCCAGATGTCGACTGGCGATGCGCGACTGCGTCTGTGTGTAGACGTCTCCGTCCTTAATGCGCAACCCGGAATGAAGACCGTCCAGCTTCTTCATCAGGTCGTCCAGTGCGGGCGCAACACCACGCGTAATGGACTCTTTCTCTGCTTCCGGCTCCAGTCCCTGGAAATAGATGAATCTGGCACGGGCAAGGATGGACTTCGCTGCGTTACGCAGCTCCCAGGCCTGGACGTGGCACTTCTGCAGAGGGTTTCGCGCCTGTAGGTCCGCGTCGATTCGCGTCCACTCACCATTGTCGAGTAAGCGTGTGTGGGGCCGGCCATCGTCTGCATCCTGGTCCTGGCCTCCAAACGCCAGGCCTCGACCATCCGGCAGGCGGCACTCCGCGCCCCAGACCACTCGCTGCTTCAGATCGACGCTGTTGAGTCGATAGGGCCGCTGCGTCGGCTGTGACAGCGCGGGACTGACCCAGCCAGCCGCGACCATCAGGACGAGTACGTGCAATTGCCTGTGAGTCATAACACCGCGTCTCCAGGGACATTATCGGTCGTTGTTGTTCATTGTGAGAATCGCCACTTCATCCACGAGTAGATGCTGGCGCCGATCTGCTGATACCCGACCGCATTGGGGTGCACTCCGTTGTTCACCGGATATCCCGCGACCGGGTCCAGGTTCAATTGCGTCGGCACCACAAAGAGCTGTTCCGCTTCACGCTTCTCGAACTGACTTAGCAGACGTTCGACCAGTCGATGCTGAATTCGTTTCCAGCCCCAGCGAGGAAATCGGCCTTTGTAATTGGCTTCGAAAGCGGCTTCGCGCGAGTTGGGCGGAGTCGTCACGCAGATCGCCAGTGACGCTTTGGGCGCCGCCTCGCGGAATGCTGACACCAGAGCGTTGCCCGGTTTGAGCATCGCGTCGATTCTTGCATCGATCGCTGCCTGATCATCCGGGTTGGCACTGAAGCAGTCGTTGATTCCCAGTAGAAAGAACACGTAATCGGGCCTCTCGCCACTGCATTCCTCGTCCAGGTACTTGGCAACGTTCAATTCAGGTTTGCCCGATTCATTAAGAAAGACAAAGGGGCTACTGCGTTTCCGGTAAGTGCCGTCCGGTTTGGGTTCATACTTCGAGACAAATCGCTGCCACGTCCACCCGCCGTACCCTTCATGAGCAACGCCCTCAGCTGCACTCTTTGGACGGTGCGTTCCGAACATTCTCCAGGTCGGGTTATTGGGCTGTGAAAGCAGCCGAGCCAGTTCATTGGGATAGAGCGTCGCGTGCGTGAGACTGTCACCGACGATCAACAGCGTGATTTTCCGGTCGGCACCAGAGTCGGCCGCTGCTACGTGAAGTTGTGTTGACGCCTGCCCCAACACCGTGCCTTGTGCATCACTGACAGTCACGGTGATATCGTGTGTGCCCACGTCGACAGGCTTGGCGATGAGTCGCCAGCGATGTGGTTCGGTCTGCCCCACCTTGCAGCGGACATCAAACCCGTACTTCCCCGGAGTTTCGGTGAGCACGATGTTGTCGAAGTAGAAACTCATCTCAGTACCGACGACTGCGTACATCTCGCTCGGCAGAGTGAGTCTGAGTTTCCCCGGCTGATTCTCGGCACGGGATTGTTGTGCAAACGCCACCAGCGTCATCGACGCGAAAAGTAATCGGACCATCATGTTCGAACGTGCCCCGGGAAGATGGATGTGACGGAGTTATGACTGCATTATCTGGGGCGGTTAACGTGCTCCAGTATTCGTTTGAAGAACGCAGTCTGAATGTGTGCCGGAGCCGCGTGTCCCATGAGCGGTTCGTTGATCACGCTCTTTCTGCCGCGCAGTGCGTTGTAAGCGGCATAACAGCTCGATGGCGGGCAGACGGCGTCGATGAATCCAACACTCATGATGGCTTCGGCGCGACAGCGTGTCGCGAAGTTCACGGCGTCGACATATTGCGAGGCCTTCAGGATCGTTGGATCCGGTTTGCCGTCTTCGCCATTCGGCACGATCTTCGGCCACCCATTGATGCGACCCGCCGCCTGGCCCGAGTGGTCACAGATCGCGGGTACTCCAGAAGCGATGAGCGTCACGCGATCGTCGATGCCTCCGGCGACAAGGGACTGACCGCCGCCTTGACTGTGGCCAACCACCGCAAGCGTCTGGCCATCCCACTCCGGTTGCGACGCCAGGAAGTCGATGGCGCGTACGAGTCGCAGATACATGCCGCGAAAATAGACAGTCTCTCGGCTCTCTCGTCCGGCGTGTCGGTAACCGTTGAGCTTCCCGGAGCTCAGCGCCGAGTAAAACGCACCAGGCTTTCCGTTGGGAATACCGTGAGCGTTGATGTCCATCGACAGCATTCCGGCGGCAGCCCCTTTTGTCGCGTTACCAAGACTCGAACTGCGCACGCCCGCACCATGGACCCATAACACGGCCGGCAGACTCTTTTCCTTTGCGTCCTTCGGCTTCGAGAAGTAGCCCGAAACGGGAGCCCCACCCAGACACTGTACCTGGACGTCGTAGCATTCGATCGAGATATCGGCATGCTTGACCGATGTGAGGATCGGATCGAGCGGGATCTTTGCCAGCAGGCTTTTCTGCTCAGCCCAGAACGTGTCGAAGTCTTTGGGCACTGGAAGGCTGAGCCCAATCGCTTCGGGTGAGAACGCCGCTGCAGCAACGGACCGAATAGCTTTCCCGTCGACGGGCTTATACGTGACCTGGCAGCGCAGGAATTCGGGTCGCCGCCGGCCTTTAACCGAAACACGCGCGGGCTTGTCACCGAGCGGAACACTCCCTTCCGGCAGTCCGGCCGCTTTCCCCCCTGCCAGAAAATCGTCGACGACAAAAGAAACACTGCCTTCGGTCACAAGTCCCTTACCCAGAGAAACCGTGATCAGAAACGTGGCTTCGTCATTGACGCTGTAAATGGCATCGTCACGATCGGTCACGACACGTACGGAGTACGCCGGTTCGGCCGCGACCAGATACGTTGTCGCGTTTGTTGTCAGCAATGCAGAAACAAACAGGACGACAAAGCGCGAGACGTGCGAAAAGCAGTAAGGCATTGATGACTCTCCCAGGGTGATCAGGCAAAGGCCACTACCGTGAAACCAACGGCAGGCCGATCAAACATCCAGCATCAGACGACACGAGTTAACAGGACGCGGTTAGAAAGTTTTGCTTCTCCATTCCCCGCAATGCTACGTTCACAATAGTCACTTATCAGCGAGATCCTGCGCAAGATGGTCAGGATTTCTGACGTAGCATGGGCCCCCGGCCCGTGGACTGCAGCGAACACGGGCCGGGGGCCCATGCTACTTTTGGTTCCGGCTCCGCCGGGTTATGAACGGCAAATCGAAACGACAGCAGATTGCGTTGTCGTCGAACTGAATGCCGAGGTTGGAGTATTCTATTGGACCTTCCCTGGTGATCATCAACCGATTGCCGTTTCTCCGACATCTTGAAGACGTGGTCCTCGGCGTTCACCAGAGCGATGGGAAGACTGAATGCGCAGACGGCGGCAACAATCCGAAGCTGTTTCATGGTGATGTCTCGGGGCATCGCTTTATTGTTCCTTCATTCAATTCCGCCGGCGAGTCAGGGGCTGATGTGAAAGAGACCTGACCCGCTCAAAATCGCGTAGCGCAGATACGCCTTCTGCATCTCAGGATTGGGTGGACAAAAAGCCGAAGCCGCAAGGTGGATGGCCGAAAGTATTGACTTTCGGGGTCAAAAGGGCAGACTGTAACTGAAAAAGTTTCCTATGTCTGATGAGTTAACTGTTGATCTTGGCGAGCGGCTTGGCGCGCAAGAGCGTTCGTCCGCGCAGTCGTTCGTGATCTATCTACCCGATTGCGCAAGGACGGGAATTCGATTGCGAACCATCGCGACTGGGTCGAAGAAGCGTTGGCGTTGTTGTCGGAGATCAATGGCGGAGCGACAGCGACCGCCCCGGTCGAAGGCGCTTGGGAGAACGACGCAGGCATCTTGATCCGCGAACAAACGGTCCTCGTTTATTCCTTCGTCAAAGCCGATGCCTTTATCGAGAACCTCGCACGCATTCGCGATTTGCTGCACCGTTTTGGCCGCGAGACGGGCCAGGGCGAAGTGGCATTCGAGTTCGACCACGAATTCTTTCTCATCCGCACTTACGATGGAGACGAGTGATGGCCAGGACCATTCGCAATACGGGAAAACAGACGCCGAGGATTCGCACCACCGGCAGCCGAGAACCGTTGATTGATTCGCAAACCGTGGCGGAGGCGCTCGGCGGCGCCCTGGAGCAACAGGTTCCTCGCACGAGCAGTCCGATCACCTTGTCGCTGGTGCGCGAAGAGTTGGCCCGCACCTTGAAGTCCACGGGCGGCCGTCCGGCGATCACAGGCACCGACCGCCGCTTCAAAATCCCCTTGAGCGACGCACAACTCCGAGCTTTGGAAGAAGTCGCCGTCGAGGTGACATCCCCTGGCTTCTCCCCGTCCCCCGGCCAGATAGCGAGTGTGTTGGTGAGCCTGGGTTTGAGAGGAATTGAGCGGGGGTAATCGATGGCTTCCAGCGGGATCTCGCTGGCCAGTTCGGCCGCTCCTTCGAAGTGTTTTTCGAGCCGGTCACTTCTCACCGGAAGCGATCCGGTAAGCGCCGTCTTTAAGACGATCAGCGGTGACGCCGAGTTTTGCCGCGTGCGTGCTCTCGCCTACGTAGATCTGAACCGGAACATCGGCGGAAGGCTCGACTCTGATTCGAAGCCGCGCGCTGGAGATCTTCGCAATGTAGGTTTGCAGCTCAGCCGCCGCCAACCGCGTCGAACGCGCCGGAGATTCGCTGATAATGATTTCAGCGTAAACCTTTCCTTCATCAACGAGAAACCGGTCCTCGGCTTTCACCTGCGCGATGGAAAGACTGAATGCGCAGACGGCGGTAACAATGTGAAGCTGTCTCATGGTAATGTCTCGGAACATCGGCATACGGTTCCCTCCCTCAATTCCGCCAGCAAGTCAGGGGAGAATGTAAAGCGTTCTCCTAATACTTGGTTTTGACGTAAAGCCCCGTCGTCCCGTAGCATGAATATCCCTGCTTGTTCTTATGCGGATTCAACTGCGAATCATACGTGGTTCTCGTGAATTGCTTGCCGCAGACGGAGCATCGAAACACGTACTTTGGCCCTCCACGTGATCGACTTTTCCGAGGCCGGCCGGTGGGGGCTGTCGGTGTCGACGAGCGCCGTTGCGGCAATGCAAGGCTGGTTGAAGTCATCTGGCGGGCGCTGAGGCGAACGGGGCCTTCCGGGATGAAGTCAACTGAATAACGTGGCGTGAACGGTTGCCGGGTCACGGTCGCGCCAATGATCCGATCCGCCCGGAAACATCGGATTTCCGCTGCCGGTAGCTTGACGCCGTAGAGGAGAAGATTGCCCTCCGTCGTCGTTCGCAGCGAATAGGGTTCAATGACATAGGTTGAGCGTTGTCCATTTTCCTTCCGGTAATCGAGTTCGACGCACAGGCGGTTCACGGCCGCGAAACGCACACGTTCCAGGGTGTTGAAACTTGGACTTCCTGCCTCAAGCGTAAAGGTAGCGGCTTCACCCTCGTACTGTGCCGGAATGGCGGACAGTTGGCCGACCAAGGCGGATTCCGGATTCTCGAGCCATGAGAAGAAGGATGGTAATTCACCCCAGTAAGCATCGAACGGGGGGAGCGTCTGTAATTGATGGCCAAGCTGGTCGTCCCAGCCGGCGGCACAGACTTCCTTGTGCTGATCCAGGTCAGCCAGGCTCGGGAAAGCGATGTTCTTGAACTGGCATTTCTGTGTCAGGACGGACTGGACGTCACCCGCAACCTCGCGTGATTCTGGACGGCGATAGAAGTTAATGACATCGTACAGGTCGCGGGGGCGAGTACGTTCCTTGAGGGCTCGAATCTTCTCAGCGAACACTTCAGCGTAGCAATATGACTGGATGCTTATCCCGCCCTCAGGACAGTCACTGTACTCGTGCCGCACCGGCATGGTGACCGGTTCGTCAACCAGGATTTCATCTGCCGAAAGGTCGAGCTTGATTCGCGGCATCGAATGCTTACCGGAATACGTCGCCGGGCCTTTGTAGTAGACGCGTCCCTGGCATGATTCGACGCCACGGGGATTCGTGTAAATCTCAAACCTCAACCTGTCGGTTGGTATCTCGATGCCGCTCTGCTCGTACATCCACTCAGCGATTCCTGTAAAAGTTGCGAGAAGGAAGTCCTCATTGATGTGAGATGGGTCGCTCAGTGTGAAATCCAGGTCCTCGGAAAAACGGTAGGTTTCGAAGTAGCATTTCTTGAGGCAGGTTCCGCCCTTGAAAACCCAAGTGTCGTGAAACGCCGCGTGCTGATTGATGCCGGCCAGCAGCCAGCCAAGCACGTAGTCCTTCTCGATAACGTGCGTTTGCAGGTTGGCCTGCGTTGCCAATTCAACGAGTTCATGCTTTGGTATCACTCTATCCGCTCCGTTTCGAAGGAAAGCATCGAGGGGACGAACAGCCGCCAGCGGGTTATCAGCTTATCCCCTTTTAGCGCCGGATCGAGTTGCGCATTCCCTTTGCTCAGTCGCGATTTGCAGGCAGTCACCAGAAAATGATCGCCGCCCAGCAACCGCTCGGCTAGAAAACCCAATCGCTTAAAAACCGCTGCATTGCCGAGGCGCTCGGCATAATCGACAAGCTGCTCGGCACTTAAGTAAGAACTTTTAAGGTAGTGTTTGAAGCAGTCGATGACATGCTCAATTCCCCCTCCAGCCCACGGCTTGGATAGCATGTCCACGATCGTCCTGGTCGGATCAGACACCGACAGTTTCTTTTCCTTTTTCCATACGGTCTTCGTGCCGAATTGCTGATCGGGCGCGACGTGTGTCACCACGAAGGGGATGTTGTGGATGACTTGGTGACGTTTGGCGACGGGCCGCGATGTGAAGACACAGATGTCCCGGAAAATCTGCTCTGTCAGATCCCAGTGCTCGGCTGCCGACCACCCGCCGACATACGCTGGGCCGAACAGGTCGGGAATGATGATCCAAGCATCCTCCAGCGCTCGATCCTTGCTGATCGATTCGACCGGAACCGGAACGTAGACACCTCTCTTGATACGACTCAGCCAACCCTGATTGCACCAGCGTGCGAGCGTCTTAGCTGCGTCCTTGCTGCTGATTCCCAGAATGCGGGCGGCGTTATCGACCGTCAAAACATCTCCACCCTCGCGCAGCAGCTTGCCCAAGCGTTCCCGTGTCCGCGAGCGGCCATTGTTTGGATTACGGGGCACACGACATTCCGTCTCTAAAAAGTCACTCAAACAGTGAATTAATCGAGGATAAGTGTACCATGCGACGCGAGAAAAGTACATTAGCACTCGAGACAACGACTTTTTTGTGGAAAACCATGAGCTTGGATGTACTTGGAAGGACCAGAGGGGCAGGTCTTTTTTCTCGGCAACTCCACAGCGCGGCGACCGCGTTTATCAGTTGGGTCTTCATTTTCCGGGTGCTCCCAACGTGTCGTCCGTGTCCTGAAGTTGTGTCACGACCTGGTGAATGCGCACCTCGTCCGTGACTGGCTTGCCGGCGCGAACGTCTTCTTCGCCAATCACGGCCATCTGTACAGACCCCACTCCCGGCTTGCTGGCGCGGTTGAGCGTGTAACGCTGGCGTTCGTCGATGATGAAGAGCGTGCCGTCTTTCGCCTGAATACCGTCGGGATACGACGACTCTCGTTCATCCAGTAGCAGCCCGCCTTTCCACGTCGCTCCGTCGTCGTCCGACACGAACGCCGTCATGTCAGAGCGTTTTTCGTCTGGTGAGTTGTTCCGCACCATCAGGAACGCTCCGGATTTCAGCCGACGAATGAAGAATCGTTTGTTGGCGAACGTTCGGCCCTGCAGGTGGCGAAGAAACGGTTCCAAGAGCCGTTGATTCCAGCCAGGGCAGGTACGACTCCATCTGACCCGCGGAGCGTGTGCAAGTTAGCGAGTGAGAGTTTGTGTTGTATATGTTGTGGTCGTTGGCAACCTGCTGTGCCTGTTTAACTCGTTGGTCGTCAACGGCAACGCTGGCGGTGGTCGTGCCGCAACTCTCACGAATACACTTCGAGCCAATCCGCTTCGATGGGAACCGGCAGGCCTACGCGCATGAAAAAGTGGTCGAAGGCTTGGGACAGGTGTTCGCGGTACGGGGGCAAGAGTCGTGTGACATTTTCGTGTTCCAAGTCGCAGGCGTGCGTCATGACCACAACATTCGCCTGAACGATTTCCGTAGCGCCGCGAAGCGACTCGCCAAGGTTTTTGTCTTGTTCGACCTGGATCGGTTCGGATTTCCAGCCGACCAGCGGGAAATCTTCCAGAAGGTCGCCTTGCGTGAGCGGAGTGTCCGACGTGACCGCTTCGTACCAGGAGTTAGTTGTCATCGGCGTCAAGCATCCTGCGGGTCAACACGATTTGCGACCGCCGGCGCGGTAGCTGAGACGTGCAAACTTCCACATCCGATGAGGCCAAAACCTTGCGGGCTCGCGGAATGGATACGACGCCGCGCAGGCGGTCTTGATCGCCGGAGTCTCCGGCCGGTGATTGGTCGTCGGGTATGGCTTGAACAACGACGCTGACCCGCTGGCCGTCATGCAGGCCCGTCCCCTGATCGAGGTCGATGCTGTTCCCGCGTATCATTCCACGAATCATGATCATCCTCCACTGCACTGAACCATGACCTCTTTATTCTACCGCCCGATATTTCATTGACATAGGTCCTTTCTTATTTCTTTCTGTCCGATATCTCCGTGCGACGCGGCTCATTCTTTTCGAACGAAGAAAAGGCGCAGGTCTCGATTCTCGGCAACTCCACTGTGCGGCAACCGCGGTTATCAGTTGGGTCTTCATTTCCCCGGTACTCCCGACGTATCGTCCGTGTCCTGAAGTTGTGTCACGACCTGGTGAAGGCGCACCTTGTCCGTGACTGGCCTGCCGGCGCGAACGTTTTCTACGCCAATCACGGCAGTCTGTACGGAGCCGCTTGCCGGCGCGGTTGAGTGTGTATCGCTGGTGGTCGTAGATGATGAAAAACTCGCCGTCTTCCGCCTGAATACCGTCTGGATACGACGACTCTCGTTCATCCAGCAGCAGCCCGCCTTTCCACGTCGCTCCGTCGTTGTCCGACACGAACGCCGTCATGTGCGAGCGTTTTCCGTCTGGCGAGTTGTTCCGCACCATCAGTCGAGTAGGGCCGGTTCCCACCG
>CAUZFZ010000204.1:0-16246 GCA_963579025.1 Planctomycetota bacterium
CGATCGAGTCCCCAGTCAGTAAGATCATTCACGGCGGCGTCCTTGCCATGCGAGATTGAATTCCCGTTCAGAAATCAGGATCGCAAAGGACGCCGCTTTCTCCAAGACGACTTCAACTCACGGCCAAAGCCGAAGAACTCCAACTCACAACTCCCACGTGTTGTCGCCTCAGAGAGATCACACCCTTCCTGACCTCGCCCGTTGCGGGATCCAGCCCCTGCCACGAATACTCTCGATGTCGCAGATAGCGGTACTTGTCCGGTACTGCTGGGTCCACGTCACCCACGTGCGTCCAGTAAAGGCCGTCGATGAAGAAGCCGTCGCGGTAGGACTTGGCCTTGCGCCTTGTTGGCGAACCCAGTACCTCGTATGTGCGATTCCACAGGTGCTTACCGTCGACCGTCGAGAACGCCTGAGCTCCGTCAGATGTGTACAAGACCATTGTCCCTGGTTGGACTGCGCAGAGGTTTCCGCCCTTTTCTCTGCGAGTGACTTTAAACACCTGGCGGTGCCACATCTCGGCGCCGGTGGTGAGATCGAAGCAGCCGATGGTCCCTTGTCGCCGCTCCGTGTAGTAGATCTTCCCGTTGAGAATCGCTGCGTTGGTTAAGCCGTGACCGGGCTCGATCGACCGGTTCTGGCAGCTCCAGTGGACTGTTCCAGTTTCGGGATCGAGGCACTTGAGTTCGCAGTTCCGGCCACAGGCGACGACCAGGTGACCCTCGTGAAGCAACGCCCATTGCGGATCGGAGGCGGCTTCGTAGGTTACCACCAGTTCTCCAGTTGCGCCGTCCACGGCCACCAGATTCTCATTGCGCGCACCTGAACTCATGATGAATCTCTCGCCAGCGGCGATCATGGTCAGCGGTCTGGTGGATCCGGCACGCTTCCAGAGCAATAAACCGCTGAAAGCGTCGCGTACCGAAAGATACGGCCAGGACTCGTCACGTGTCGCACTCTCGTTGATCACGTAATAGACCCGCCCGCCCCCGACCACCATCGACCTGGCCTTGTAGTCCGGCATGGGCCATTCCACACCGGCAAGCCAGCGGAGGCGCTGAGGTGGACCGGCCAGCACGTCATTGGACACGCGATTGCCCGAGGTGTCGTAGTTCTGGTGAGTCCACTCGTCCGAGCCTGGCGGAAGCGGCCTGGTAATCAGCGTCCACTTGTCAACACTCCTGAGAACTTCATACCCCTGCGCGCCGAATGGCACCGTTGCCTCAAGGCACGCAACTCCATTAGGAGCGAGTACGCGGACGACCTCGGCAAGTGTTAATCCCTTGCCCAGTAGCTCAGCGAAGTTGCTGACTACCATCAAATTCACCAGGCCGCTTGCGTATGGGAGCCGGCTGAGCGACGAATGCTCCACTGAGACGCGCCCGTAAAGCCCCTGCTTCGTGATGTGGTCGCGGGCATTTGCTAATACTGCGGCATCAACGGCCAACCCGTGGACCAGGAACGGACCATTCTTTCCCAAACCTGCGGTGAGCTTCCCGTCGGTGACTCCAAGTTGAACACAGAGACCAGCCCGCACGCCACTGGCGCGTATCAGCGCATCGGAGAATTCACCCGTCTCGGCAGCCAGCGTCGGACCAGCCACAAGTGCAAACACGCACATCAAGAGCTGTCTCATTAGAATTGCCCCCATCCACCTTCGATTCAAGGTTTCTCGGCCCGCTCCCCGGCAGGGGTCTGCGCGTTGCCCCACCCTCCTGATGCATCCCGAAGAAGCAGACAACTATCTGAACGCAATGTACAACATCCTGGCGGAAGTCTCCTCATCGCTGCATCAGGCGAGCCGCAGGTGGGCACTTACCGTGGCTACCGTCACCAGAGGATGGGAGACGCAGGGTCTTAGGCGGCATCGGAGTTTTTTTGACCGGACGGGCGTGGTGTAATTACTTTCTCGACTGGTAACAGAGGAGCTTTCCCTCGCGCGTGGCGATGAAGAGTTTGCTTCCGAATGCTGACATGCCCAGGAATGCGGGGAAGTTATCCAACGGCACGGTGCTCACAACGGCCCCGTTCTTACGCGACACCGTCCAGAGTTCCGGAGACTTCCTGATTCGCTGGTAGTGTCCAGCGCAGAACACGTATTCCGAGGCCAGGACGATGTCGTCTACGACCAGCTCGATCGGGTCCGAAGTCCACAGAGGATTCGTTGGATCGTCCGCAATCGCTGTCAGGTGGAGTGGACCCGTGTTGGCCCATCCTTCTCCCTTTGGCTTGAAGCGGCAGGCCACGGTCAGTTTGTCATCAAAGGCGAGGACACGGGCGTCCAGACGCCGGCCGAATCGCAGTCGCCGAAAGCCACCCCAGTTGTCTTCATTCGTTCGAGGGATACTGTTGCCTTTGGTCACCAGCTCGTACGAAGTCTGCAGCTCTCTGGCACCGTGAATCGACTGTACTCCGTGGGGGATTTCACCAGGGTCTGCTGCGTCGACTGCCTCGCCGGTCTCGGGCCTGAATGCAAAGTCGCCTCCGGTGTAGCTCACGTAGGCCACACCTTCGGCGATCAGTACGTCCGACGTCAGGGCCCACTTCGATTCCAGCTTCTCCTGACCTCCGATGTATCGCTCTCCGGGAGCGGCGAGAAGCCTGTAGACGAGACCACCAGTTCTGGCGTCGAGGCAATAGACCCACCCGTCTCTCGCTGCGAAGAGGCACAGTCCCTTGTAAAGCGTTGGCGGATAGTCCACGCGGCTGCCGACAGGGAAGACCCACTTTTCTTCTCCGTCAGCGTGATCAAGTGCCACGATCCGCTGCCCATCGATGTCGGCAACGACGACGAGTCCGTAAGCGATAACCGCTTGCGTCAGTCCGGTACGCTGGCTGCTCATTACCCCGAAGCTGGTTCCACCGAGACCAATTTGTGATTCCCAGGCTTTCACAAGCGTGGGGCCGAGTGTTGTGCGCGTGAAGTTGCCGCCCGCTGCGCTTCCACGAAACATGGGCCAGTCATTCACAGTTGTGTCTTCGCTCGTTGTCGCCCTGCCAATTGTCTCGATCGTCTTCCCACTCCCTCCGCCCTCTACCACCGCATCAGCGGGACCCACTGCGCTGATTGGGCCACTCTTACGGCTCGGAAAGTTGTAGACCAATCCGCTTCCGGAATTCATCCCAAAGAAGCAGGCAGGATGCGGCATTGTCAGCGGTGTTGCGGTGAGCGTTTTCTTGTCAATCCAGAGATCGTAGTAAGCGATATAGTTTCCGAGCTGCAGCTCGGGAAAACATCCGTGAAAGTCTCCAGCGTTCCTCAGAACTCGGTCTTCGATCTCAACATCTCCGGTGGCCAGGTCGAGTCTGGTGGCCACAACCTCATCGTCGTAGCTGCCCTCCTGGTTGTGCCGGTAGTACAACAACAACTTGTCGCCAACTGTCGTTACGCGAACGCGGCCTGCATCAAAATAGCGCTCGTTCTTTGAGATACGCACTTTCCAGGTATACGACCACAGCTGCGAGCCATCCGTTGGATTGAGGACGATCACCGGGAATTCATCTCTTGGTCCACCCCGCCTCGCGTCGGACTTCATGCGAATCAGCAGGTAGTCGCCAGCCATTGACAACGACTCGAACGTCGCAGGCAGTGCTGGGACGGGCTTCGTCCACACTTCGGTTCCGTCGGTAAGATTCTTTGCCTGCAGAGTTGTGCCGTCACAGAAAAAGATTGTCTTCCCAATGACTGTTCCTCGTATCGGTTGATATCGAAACCGAGGGAACTTCCACAGCAGATTGCCGGACTTCGTGGAGTACACATCTCCCGCGACAAGTAGCAGGTCGTCATTCAGAAGCGAAATCCGTGCTTCACGATGGACTTTCGCAACGACTTCACTCAGCACCTCACCCGAGCCACTGTCGAGGACCGAAACTCTACCGTCGCCGGTTCTCACAAAGAGACGACCATCACTGGTGGCGGCCAGGCCGTTATAAAGATTCCAGCCGCCAGGGGCCTCCCACGTCCAAATGGTTCGCCCGTTCCTGGCATCCCGGGCAAACACCACCGCGGCGCTCGTGTTCAGATCGCCCTCATCAATCTCCATGCGCTCCATATAAAAGAGTTTCCCGGCACTGGTCGTGACACCGGTGTAACCGTTGGCGATCTGCGTTCGCGGCCCGGCCTGCCACTTGATGTCGAGCGGCAGCTTCCACTCAATTGGTCTGACTGATTGACGGTATGCCAATTCCCAGCCGGGAATCGCGACCGTGTCCATGCCGAGCTGTTTCGCAACCGCAGCATCGCGAGCGCGACGCTTGCGGAACACCACTACACCGCCGGAGACGAGGAGTCGACTGACGTCCGATAAGCGTGCCTTTCCGAGTGCAGCGGAATCTTCCACGACAATGAGGTTAAACAGCTCGGAATCGTAGTGGTCCGCCTCGAACGGCGCGCCGCGCACCCCGAGTTGTTCTCGGCTATTGCCCCGAGAAATCTGAACTCCCCAGGTTTGAGCGGCCTCCTGATTCGGCTGAAGTAGCTGTACGTAAAATGAACTGTTGTCCGCAAATGCCTCACCAAGCGCTGGCGAATCCACTCCCAGGATCAGGCAAAGACCGCCGCGAATGCCGGTCCGCTTCAGAATCGTCTCCGCTTCCAGTGAAGGAGACTGGGCAACCGCTGGACTGCCAGATATCAGCGTCACAATCAGTGGCAGAAACACGAGCGATCGTCCATGAGATTCGCCGCGTGCAACTGCAGATTCCAACCATTGGCGGGCAACATCGTGCATTCTGGCTCCTCACGGATGACTGCTTCTTCGCCCGATAATCCGAATGAGTGGCGAGGAAGTTCTACGTCGGTCACAACGCCTTTGATCGTCTCTCCGCGTGCGATTTCCACTTGCTACAGTCTATGGGGAATCGCAATCATCTCCGGCAACGACGTCATTCAGATACTGAAACAGCTCGATGCGTCGAGCTTCTACGCCTATTACGAGGATCTGCTCTCGTTTCGACGAAGTCGTGCCCCCTGCGAGTCGTTTCCAGGCGTCGCTCGGCAAGGGATGACGGGCCGAGTCCAGTGGATGATAGAGCGTTATTTGACGAGGGTGCGCCAGCTCAAGCAGGTCAAACAAATCGAGTCGTTGAGACAGGTAGGGTAGAACATTCCAATGGGCGGTTTCTGCGGCAAGCTCGTCGGTAGCGAAGTCTACTTCTGCGCCTGAACGGTACGTCACCTGCGACCGGTCGAGTACCAGGCGAGCACGCTTTGGCAGGAACGGTGCTGCCGCCAGCAGCAGTGGCCCATCGTAATGATGGCCGACGAATGTTAGCTGGTGTTCGGCGTCGATGAGTCCCGCGTCACGGACAACTTCCAGCGCAACCAGAATATCGCGCACGCGTTCGGCCAGCAGCGACCGCCCCGAAGAGAGCAACGCGGTTGCGACTTGACCTGTCTGATGCGTGTCGAGTGTCTTGCCGGTGTAGGACAACTCGACCACGGTCGCGTGTGTGCGAATGCGATCGTTCCAGTAATACCGCTCGAGACGATCCGTCTCGTGATCACCGTGTAGTCGCAGCACGAGGTTCCCGCGAGCTTTCGCGGCAAGTGACTTCTCCAACGGAATCGAGACCAGCACCGAGACGTCGCCACCCAGTCCCGACCGCCAGGTCATTCGCTCTTGTGAGGAGAGATTGCTGCGATCCGCCCCAAGCGATTTGCGCGTAATCCTGTCAGGCAAAGAGGCTTTTCCAGACCAGCGTCCGGAAATTAATCCCGCAAGATATTCACGATCGGATTCCACAGTTCGCGTGTGTCCCTCATTTCTTTCTGAATCGAGAAATCGTTTCATCCGCGCGCGATGGACATCGGCCAGCGTCAGCGAATCGGCGGGCAGGTCGCCGTTGGGATAACACTGAAGCTTCGTGTAGGAACGAAATCCATCGCCTGCCGGAAGCTTTTCTAGCGGCGGCATGCCAAACGACTGGCGGAAAAATCGAATCTGCTCCGCGACCATGTCGTCGTTCCACGAGTGCGGGGCGTCGAATTCGGCGAGACGCATGCGATCCTCGTGCTTGCCGAGCCCGTAAAGTCGGTTCGCATCACGGACTGATGCCCGCGCGCCGTTGATGGGAAACATGTAATCCTGGATTCCATTGACTGCCAGAACGGGACGCGGATAGGCCATCGCCAGAAACGTGCTGTGATCACCGACTGAAAGAATGTCGGTCAACAGCTCGCAAATGCACATGTTGGTGTCGGTGAGATCGGCCCTCAGCGACGTCACCGCGCACGTGGGCGACGCGGCAGCCAGTCGCCGTTCGACGGCCGCGCAGAACAGCGTTTGGCTTCCGCCACCTGATGTGCCGGTCATTCCCAGTCGCTCGGGATCGACGTCGTCACGGGTGAGCAGATAGTCGATGCAGCGCACGTTGTCGAACAGTTCCAGCGCCATCAGCGACGTGCCGGTCAGAAACAGATGCCCGCCGCGCGTCTCGTGTCCAGTCCCGCGCCGCTCCTGTTTTCCCCAGCCATCTTTGGCCAGCACGATAAACCCAGACTTCACGAACCGCTGGTACGCGTTTTGATAGACAGGGCGATCACGACCACTGTGACCGTGCGGACAGATCAGGGCAGCCTTGCGCCGTGGTCCTTTATTCGGGATATAGACATTGCAAGGCACAGGGACACCCGGCGCCGATTCGACAATCACTTTCTCGATGACATAGCCATCGCAGTCGATCTTTCCAACCAGCCGCGACTTCGGCGGAACTCGCTTCTTATCAAGCTGCAGGTCGAGCAACTTTAGAAACTTCAATCGCGCCGACTCGATCTCCTTCAACAACTCGGCTTCGCTGTGCAGACTCTGCAGCCGGGCGTCGTGGGCTTCGCACAATCGGTTCACATGATCCTGTACGCCTTGAAAGACGGGATCTTCGTGTCGCGGAACCTCAGGACGATCGGCCTGCGCGAAAGCATCTGCCACACAGGTACAGGCGAGACCAAACAGCGTCAAAGATATCAATCTCATCGTCATTTGAATTACCTTACGTCACCAGTCGTTCTTCTTGTCGTTGTCTTTCCTATACCGGCATTATTTTCCCCACATCATCGACAAGAGGGAAGCCGACACCGGCATCGAAGTAACGTTTGAGCCGATCCAGCACAAGCATTGTACCGAACGGGCTACCGGATTCGCAGCGGCTCGACGACGACGGATTCCTACTCCTTGATGTCAGTTGTCTCGCCGGCTTTCGCAGCTTTTGCTTCCCGGATTTCACCGCTGGGAAATCGAACGCGGATATCAACTTCGGTTCGGGTTCCAATGCCGATGTGAAGTCGTCCATCAATGACTTCTGCTTTGCTCGCAGTATTCAGCATAAAGCATTGGCGATAGTTGATCAGTCCTGCTGCATTTCCCAACTTGCCGGCCTCATAAACCCAGACCTTGCACCCGAGCTGCTGCTCAGGGCTGTTCCTGGGAACAATGCGCACAAACAGCCCGCGGTTCTTGATCTCATTTCGGAAGAGCACCATGGTCGGGCCACCCTTCTTTCCCCTCGCGATGAAATCCAGGTCACCATCATTGTCCACATCACCGATAGCACGGTGCATGCAGTAGACGGGAATGTTATTGACTTCTTTGCTCTTCCCGTCGCCAAGGTTCAGGATGTAGCCATGCTCTGCAGCATGATGACCAGCCATGCTCAAGTCGCGACGGCCGTCATTGTCCAGATCAAGCATATCCACCGTACCGTCACCTACGAAATAGCCAAACCTGGTGTAAGTACCCTTGGGCCGGTTGCCGAGCTCAAACAATCGACTGTCACTCTTCGTAAAGTTCCCGTTGCCATCGTTCACGTACCATAACCCAGAATAAATATCGATGAGGTCCAGGTCTCCGTCCCCGTCCCAATCTTCGGGGAAAAAAGCACCGTCGTTAGGCAAGCCTCGATCGGCAGTCGTGTCTTTGAATTGTGTAGTGTTTGTGGAGTTCTCGTCCAGGCTCAGCACGTAAGAGAGGAATCTTGTGCCTCGGATAAAGCCTTCCTTGAAGTGAACGATGATTTCATTCTTGTGATCCCCGTCGAGATCCACGGTATAGGGTAACCCGAAGCCGGTACCTCGGCTGTGCTCAATTCCTTCCGGCCAGGGAATGATGCTGTCAACTTTCCAAAGCTCCTTGGTTTCGAATTTCTCTGGGAGCTTTCCTCGCCATTCTTTGGGGGACGGAGAGATCGTGTACACGCTACCTTTAACGGTCATCTCACAATGGTGGCCATCTCCATCCACATCAACCAGCTTCGGGGACCAGGTGCGTGCGGGAAGTAGAGAAAGTGTTGATTTCTTCCAATGCCCTGTCCTGTCGTTAAGGAATAGATATCCACCCGGGAAGGCCTGCGAGCTGATCCCGTCAATGAAAGTATCGCCATTCACATGCCACCAGAGCGGTGCTCGTGTGCCGAAAGCCCAACGGGATTTGTAGTCCGGGCTGTCCAGCGTGAAGGTGCCGTCACCGTTGCCCAGCCAGATCGCTGCGCCGCCACCATGATGGCCGTAGAACATAAGATCGACGTTATTGTCTCCGTTGATATCCACTAGCGGGGACATCCACGGATACTTGATCCCCGTGGGATCTTCCTCGGTCCGTTGCTTGACAACATGGGTCAGCCCGGATTCCTCAACCGGAACCTTCACAAAAGGAAGGGAGGTGATCTCCGCCGCCTGGGCGCCGGTGTAAGCCAGGCAGGTGACAAAGAGCGACAAAACGAAGCGGCGAATAGATCGCATATCAATACTTCTTCTTGATTTGACGGTAATGTAAAAAGCCTCAGGCTGTCCGAAGTTCAACGGCTATTCCTGTTTCAGCGTAACGGTCGTCCTGGCCTTAACACCTTTGGCTTCTTTGATTGTGCCGTCGGCGAAGCGGACGCGCACATCGGCAGAGGCGGCCTGCCCCAGACCCACGTGCAAGGTCGTGTTGAGGATAGTCGAACGATGCATCCCGCGCGGCATGAAACATTGGCGGTGGTGGATGAGTGATTTACTGTCGCCGAGCTTGCCAGCCTGGTAAACCCAGACAGAGCAACCGAGCGCGGTCTCCGCGCAGGATTTCGGGACGAGTTTCAACTTCAATGCCGTGTTCGGCGTCTCGTTGCGGTAGAGCGTGGCAGTACTACCGCAGCGCACCATGTCCAGATCGTAGTCGCCGTCAACGTCACCGAACTTGCGGAGGCGGCGACTGCCGTTGACATGAGGAGTCTCCACGAACTTCCCGCCGCCCATATTCAGGAACGCACCTGCGGCTGTCGTGTGATCGCCGGCGAACGTGATATCCCGGAATCCGTTGTTGTCCAAATCGATGAACTGGTACTCACCATCACCGTCCCACGGGTGTCCCCGCTTGCGTGCCTTGGGGTCAAATATGCGCTGTTCTGATCGGGTAAACTTTCCCTTGCCGTCGTTGGCAAACCACCAGCCGTTCCACATGTCGACCAGATCCATGTCGCCGTCCACGTCCTGATCGTCCGGAAACAGCCACATGGATTCGCTGGCCGGCAACCCCATCGCAGCGGTCTTGTCCGTCCACGTTTCGCCGCTCTTCTTCAGCACCCAGGATAAATTCTTCTTGGAGAAGGTGACGACCAGTTCCGCCTTGCCGTCGCCGTCCAGGTCTGCGGAGACACCAGTATGGAACTGCGGAGCGAGCGGGTGCCTGTTGCGTTCGACGCCCTCGGGCCAGGGTAGAACGTCTTCCGGCATCCAGAGCTTCGCGACTGCTATTTGTTCCGTCTGAGTCTTCCCCCACTCGTGGATGCCCGGGGTCATACTGTAGGTGCCGGACCTTCCGCCCCAGAGCTCGTCGTGATGACCATCATGATTGAGATCAACAAAGTTCCCATGATAGCGCAGCGTCGTCTTTTCAAAGTGACCGTCACCGGTGTTGATGTAGAGGAACCCCTTGATCATGTGGCCCTCGGTGCCGACGGCGTCCATGGCGTTGTCGCCATTTACGTCCATCCAGACGGGATCTCGTGCGCCGAACACCCACCGGGCTGTATACCCGTCCGGGTCGAGCTTGAAGGTTCCGTCTCCTTTCCCGAACCAGATCGCCGCGCCGCCGCCATGATGGCCGTAGTACATGATGTCGAGGTGACCGTCCGCGTTGATATCTACCAGCGACGACATCCACGGGTACTTAATCCCTTCCGCAACCGTCTTGGACTGGATCACTACCTTGTGTGTCAGGCCGGATTCTTCGGCGGGCACGGCGACAAAGTGCAAATCGACATCCGTGGCCTCTGCGGTGGCCACAGACACGGCATATAGCAGCAAGAGAAAAACGCCATAACGCATCACAGTAGTCTCCCTCATCAGTCGTTTTGCTTGTCGTTGTCCTTGCGATACACAGGCTTCCACCGCTTGATACCCAGCGCTTCGGCTCCCGGCATCATTTTCTCCACATCATCGACAAGAGGGAAGTCGACGCCGACATCGAAGTAACGCTTGAGCCGATCAGGGTGCCTCAAATCGTATCCGAAGTAATTGATGCGCACGCCGGCCTTCTTCAGCCGCGCCATGTCCTCTGGCGAGGCCACATCACGGAGCAACTGCACGAACTGGTCGCCGCGTTCGAGAGACTCACTGACGTATCGCGAGTCGAAGCCCTGGTGACGCATGTTGCAGATGAGAATGTTCGGATCGACTTTGCGGGCCGCCGCAGACTCGCTCCATCCGGTGGCCAGGAAGGCCTGGTGTTGGCGTCCCTGTCGAACGATCTCGCGGGCCACGGCCGTACCCGCATCTGCGCCTCCCCTGGTGTGCACGTTCAGCCAGATATTTTCCGGCATCATCACCAGCGTTTCCCGCAAAGTCGGTACCTTGACTCCGACAAACCGAGCGTCCTTCCAGCTGCCAGCGTCCAGCCCTCTGATCTCCGAGAGTGTCAGTTCCGAGACCTTTCCAGAACCGTTGGTCGTGCGATCAACGGACCCGTCGTGAATCACTACGCACTGCTTGTCTTTGGTCAGGTAGACATCGAATTCGATCTGGTGAACGCCCAGGCGAATCGCCTCTGCAAAAGCGGGGAGCGTGTTTTCAGGATTCGATACGCAGGCGCCACGATGCGCACAGATGCCGCGAGTCGGCATGACGATCTTCTCGTCTGCCGCCGACAGCGTGCACGATCCGAAACCGAGCGCCAAAACCAGCGCAAACAAATACCTTTGCTTTATCGATGAATCCTTTAACTTCTGCCGCTTGCGTGACATAGCATTTCCTTTGTTCACTACCATTTTGCTGGTCATGCCGGTGCTGCTGCCGAATCGATCCATTTCGATGTTCATTTGCTGCAACATGCGGACAAACAGCGTTGAGAGGAGTTTATTGTTCTTACGATCGAACGCGACGTGACCGCCGTGTTTGAATGCGCCGCCGGCCAGCAGTTTGGGCAGGTCTCTTCCGAACAGACAATAATGACTGCAACCCATTCCTTGATCGTGTTCGGCTTGCGTTTCCTCGCTTCGAGTCACGTTTAGAATTCGGAAACGGGTTCCGTGTATTCGTCGGTAATAACGCGGCATTTCAGCTTCGCAGTTCTGGTGACCTCGCCGTTCTCGCCGAAGTTCTTCAGTGTGATGAGCGTGACTGTTTCGCCCTCTTTCAGGAACACTTCGGCGTCTCCCATTTCCACTGTCTGCTTCACATTCGAAGCGGGTGTCAGCAGTCCCCCCGATGGTGCCGCTCGTGGGCCTGAGCTGCCGCTGGATTCGCCGCTTTCCTTTTCGACGGACATCTGATAGCCGAGCGTCCATCCCTCTTCGCCGTTCTTTGTGCTTCGAATCCAGATGAATCTGCCGGACGGGTCGCCGACGACAGGGCCGTTTATTGTGGGGTTGGTCGCGGACACGTGATGGAGAGGGGCGGCGGAATCAAACACTTGCGATTCACCAGCAACTTCAAGGTCGATATACACGTCGAGCCAACCGCCTTCGAAGCGGTAACAATTGGCGTCGACTCCGATCCACTCACAGAACTCGTCCGCTTCTGTGTCTCTCCAGGCTCGAAGCCCGGCGGGCTTTTCGGAAGCAACGCTCGGCGGATTCGCAGCAGTCGCAACGGCCAGTTCCGCTTGCAGTCGAGCCAGTTCAGTCTTCGCCTTTTCAGCTTCGAGTGTTGCCTTCTCCAATTCCTCGTCTTGAGAACTGGAACAGCTGCAGAGAAGCAGGAGGTTTGCGACCAGCAGTACCGTGCGAAGGATCGAAGGTAATGCTCTCACAACTGATGACGTCTTCATGTGCGGCCTTCGTTTCTATCGTTCAACTGGTGATGTCTGCGAAACTGCACGTCGTCGCTGGACTGCTGCTCGTGAACCTTCACCCACCGATTGACGAGAGCCACCGGGCTCAGCCGCTTCGCCAAATTGAATGAGCACGGCCGCGAGTACAGGCGACATGCAGCAACGAAGGGGATTATGACTCAACGGCATCATGGAATCAGTCCCGCGGGTTTGTGGATTCATCGCAGCGTCGCATCATGTTTGTAGAGGTGCACCTTGCTGTCAGCCCACATAGTTACGCCGTATTCCGGGATGTAAGACACGACTGGGGCATCGTAACGCGTGAAGGGCCAGGCGGTCCTGGTGAAGTCGTCAATCAGCCGGTACTCGTTTGCTTCGCTGTCGAACTCATAGAACTTCCTGGCTGGCGGAACCATGAACAGGTACCGGCCGGACGACGGGTCCACTGTCACGATACTGTGGCGAACGGTCAGCGGTGCGATGGGGAAGTCTTTCATTCGCAGTGTTTTGCCGTCCAAGGAGAGGATTACCACAGCCTGCGAATCGTTGCCTCCGGCGAACAGCACCTCCCGTCGAAACGGATTGTGCCGCGCGAGGCTGTGATATCCATGCACGTCGATAACGCCCAGACTTGACCACTCCTGCCGATCCTCACGGAAAAGACGCAATGTCCCAGCCGGTTGACGTGCCAGGCTCAGCAGTCCGTTCATTGCTGAAGAGTATTCATAAACCATCGTGTTGCGGCCGGGCTTCGCCGGCGGCAGTTGTTTCCACTTGCCCGTAAGCAGGTCGTACCGGAATCCGTGCGTGTAGAAACGGCTTCGTTCTGCATCCAACGAGTTGTTGGAATACTGGTGTCCGAACTGCTGGAGGAGTTCCGGGGCGTTTTCGGCTCCTTCAAACTCGATGAGTCGCCAGGCGTTCGTCTCTTCGGAATAGACGACGAACTTTCGAGCCTGGCGGACACCGAAAAACAGAAACTGTCCCGTTCGGCTGTCCCAATGTGCGTCGTCGGACCAGGTTCCGATGTGCAGTCCTTTGGAGGGCTGCGGCGCCGACCAGAGTCGCTCAGGCATCTGCGTTTCGAGTTCAGCCCAGCTGCCCGGCTCCATCGCCGCGGCCAACTTCGACAATGCCGTCTTACCACGACGGGCCTCAACGCTCTTCCGGGCCTGTTCGCCGCCGGGAATCCGAATCCGTTCGCCAGCAGCAGCGGAAATACCCCAGGCCATTGCGAGGGACAGGCTTAGTCCTATAACTGGTGCACTACTCAATTCACCTTACCTCCATCTGGGAGTGACCGCTCAGGTTGACATGGCGATTGTCTTGTGTCGCCCATGTGGACGGTTTCCAGACATCGATGCACGTCGGAAATCGATCGATTTCGCTACAGCTTCAATTCAAAGGTCCGCGGGCAATGGTCGATCCGATCTTCATCCTGTTTGTCCTCGGCGTCAATGTTGTCGCAGCTGAAGTGCTCGCGAAACACACTGTCGCGAAGCATCTCGGCGCCACGTTGCTGGTCATGATCATCACCGCCGTTGTCGCAAATCTGGGTGTGATTCCCACGTCTGCGAGCGACGCGCCGATCTACGATGGAATTCTGCACTACGTCACGCCGCTGGCCATATTCTGGCTCCTGCTGCGCGTCAATCTCCGAGATGTGCTGAAGGCTGGCATGCCGATGATTGCACTGTTCCTGATCGGCTCGTTTGGTACGGCCGTGGGCGTCCTGATAGCCATGTGGCTCGTCAACGGCAGCGAGTCCATTGGTGAATCGTATCGAGCCATCGGCGGGATCTTTGTCGGCACGTACACCGGCGGCGGCGTCAACTTTAACGCCTTGGCGCTGCATTATGGGATCAACAAACAGGTCGCCATTTTCGGAGGCATCACCGCGGTCGACAACATTCTGACAACGGTCTGGATGGCGGCGTCGATTGCGTTGCCCAGACTGCTCGCCCGCATTTGGCCGCGCGCGCGATTCGGAATCGCCACAGTAGAGGACAACGTCGATCAGAATGAATGTGCTGAGTCCCGAGATACCGAAACAGTGCATCCGGTGAATCTTGGCTTCCTGCTCGCGATCGGCGCTGGCAGTCTATGGATCTCAGAGCTGACGGCCGGCTGGATGAAGTCGTCAGTGGGCGTTTCCGTTCCATCCATAGTGATCCTCACGACCATCGCCCTGGTGATGGCGCAGATTCCGTTGATTCAGCGCCAACGCGGCTCCCAGGTCCTGGGGCTCTTCGCGATGTATCTCTTTCTGGCGGCCATTGCCGCGCTGTGCGACATATCAGCACTGCGAGAAATGGGCAGTCTGGGTGTCACGCTCTTCGTGTTCGCATCGCTCGTCATCGCGATCCACGCGTTAATCACTTTCGCGGCGGCAGCCGTGCTTCGCATCGATGTCAACGTTGCCGCGATCGCGTCGCAGGCGAATATCGGCGGCGCAACAACCGCGCTCGGCGTCGCAAAGAGCCTGAACCGCCGCGATCTGGTATTGCCCGCTGTCCTCGTCGGGTCGCTGGGTTATGCGGTGGGAACCTATCTGGGATTCGCCGTCGCGGAGTTTCTGCTGTAGCCAGCAGCTCACTTGTCGGGACGTGTTCGTAAGGTTCCTCAATAACGATCTGCAACGCCGCCAGGCTCGCGGCGGCAATCGGAACTGGAAGTGGCGTCGCAGCCTTCGATGGCTCATTGTGAAATTGTCAGCACAGTCATCTGGCCCGGCATGATCTTCAAGTGCTGTACTGTGACAAGCCCAGTGCGATCGACGGCAATCGTCCCGCCTCCACCCGCCGAGTCTGTCCACTTCAAGTGTTCGCCGTTGCGAGGAATGAACTTCTGGCATCGACGCGGCGTCACGTCAACAGTCATCTCTTCTTCGGCCAGTTCGTTGCTCAGCGAAACGGACCACTTGTCTCCTTCATCCACGAGATCGGTCCAGACAAATCCAAGATTGATGCCGCCTTCGAGAGCTCCGTTGTCGTCGTTAAGCACTCTGCGGACGCGGTTTCCTTCTGGCGCTTCGACTTCTCCCGTGCCTGGATGGCCGTCAATGGAACTGTTGCTGAACGACGGATAGCTCAGGTTTCGAGCGAACTTTTCCGGTGGATACCATCTCATAACCTCACGCATCGCAGCAGCACCGGTGGAGTGATTACCGTTGTTCCACGCGAACGCAAACCCATGTCGGCCCGCGGTCAGCGCCCTGACCATTTCGATCTGCTCTTTGAACGTCGCGAACCCGTCGTGCCGGCCGCAACACCAGCCGATAAAGGGCAGGTCGCCATCGTGTTCTTTCACGAAGGCGACCATGTCCATCCGGTCGTAGTAGTCTGTCGTTCCGTCAGGCATCGTGACCGGCGTATTGGCAGCGATCTTGACCAGCGATGGTAAACCGCGTTGCTTCATGCGCGGTCGGTTCGGATAGACGGCTGCAAACAACTCCGGATGGCGCAGTGCAAAGCTGGCAGTTCCCCAGGCACCCATCGACCCGCCTTGCGCGTATACCCGAAGGGGATCGACGTGGTACGCATTTTTTGCCCAATCGATCAGCCACAGCATTCGGCGTTCCGTGAAATCGTATGCCCGCGGTTCCTTATGCTCAGCCCATTGCGGCACGCAGTGATATCCGAACCAATAGGATTCCCTGGTACCGTTCCCATTGGGATGGGCCATAGTCTCGCGAGCGCGCAGAGACAAACGGCGATCATGAGTGTTGGGGACGGTTCGTTCATCGACCGTGAACTGCCAGGGCAATCCGTCACGATAGCCCCATTGGCGACGTCCCCAGAAAAGGTAGTAGTCCCCATGATCCGAGCCTGGGCCGCCACGCGCACTACTGGCATGCAGACTTACCATCAACGGCAGGTGTTTCTCGCCGCTTAGCATCGTGCGGTAAATTACTGTCGCACTATGGCAAGGCGACATAGTTCCATTTTGGAAAAAGATGATCGTATACGATTTTCAGGTTCTGTTTCATTTCTTCAGAAGCATTACGG
>CAUZFZ010000205.1:0-16194 GCA_963579025.1 Planctomycetota bacterium
GGCGACCAGAACAACAGCGTCGATGCCATCCAGGCGGGCACGATCCTGGACGCGAATACGTTCAACAGCACGACCGGAAACATCGCGGCTACCGACGACTTCGAACTGTACGAAGTCCAGGTCGCTGCCGGTACGACACTTAACGTGACTGTAACTCCAAACGGTGCCGGCACACTGGACGCAGCCCTGCGTCTGTTCGACAGCGCCGGAACGCAAATCGTTCCAGCTGCGGCAGGTACAGCAATAGATGCAAACGGCGCCGGAGCGGTCGAGTTGCTGTCGAGTGGTGTGCTGGCAAACGGCGGAACATTTTTCCTTGGTGTTTCCAGCAAGGGAAACACGGCCTACGCGACAGACGGGTCTGGTACAGCCAATGGCACGTCGTCCGGCACCTACGACATCACGATTTCAGCGACCGCCGCTGGCGACCTGAATTCCAGTTTCGGAACGGCGACCGAATTCGGCGACCTGGGCACGTCTGAGATCCGATTCTCAAGCCAGATTGAACCGCAATCGCTGCTGCTGCCTCAGTACCCGGGCGGAACGGACGAACCGGGACATCGTGATATCCCGGCTGAATCACACGGCCCGGGCCCCGGCACGACCTACACCGCGGCCGGTGCGATCAGTGTCATCCAGTTCAACTTCAATTCGGTCTATGGAGCGGACTCGCAGGGCAACCCGCTGCTGAACCAGATCAACGACGACCAGAAGGATCGCGCCCGCGAAATCTTCGAGATGTACGGCTCGCTGTACGGGTTCGAAGTCCGTGAGACGGCCAATGCGGGCATTCAGGTGGTTACTGGTGACATCCGGGCGATCGCCCCGACGTTCCCGCCGGCTTCGATCGGCGGTATTGCCGGTGGCGGCAAGGTCATCATGAACTCGCTGAATCTGGCCGCCGGTCCGTCCTCGGACGTATTTGGTGGGGGATGGTTCAGTATTGCTCTGCACGAAATCGGCCACGCCATTGGCCTGGGTCACTCGTACGACATCCGCAGCAATCAGGGCAACGGAGTCGTGGACGAGGACCAGTATCCGGGCAATAACGACATCGTGCATGCCCAGCGTCTGTTCCGTCCCGACGCGACCGACATCGACCTGTACGAATTCAGTATTACTCAGACCGGCGTGTTCAGCGCCGAGACAATCGCCGAGCGGCTCAGTGAAGAAGGCATCGCTCCGACAGACACAGCCAGCCTGCTGAATTCGGCGTTGCGTTTGTACAGCCAGAGCGCGTCAGGCGTGCGCACGCTGATCGCACAGAACGATGACTACTTCAGCAACGATTCGTTTGTCGAAGTCACGCTTGATCCCGGGACGTATTACATCGGCGTTTCGAGCACGGGCAACACCGACTACGACCCCTCAATTACGGACACCGGATTTGGCGGACTGTCTGACGGTAATTACGACCTGAAGCTGAACTTCACTCCCGCCACAACGAACAGCCTGGAAGACCGGACTGGCCAGCAGTTTGACGGAGATAACGACGGAGCAAGTGGCGGAATTCATGAATTCAGCTTCACCACCGCGGCCGCCACGGGAGTGACGCCCGTCACGACGCTCGTCGGGAACATCACCGACACCAGCACGGCGATCAATGTTGCCAGCGGTGCGGCGTTCGGTGCATTCACCAACCCGTTCCTGATTGCGATTGGCAACGAGCGTCTGCAGGTCACGAATATCGTCGCCAATGTCCTGACGGTTGTGCGTGGAGTCGAAGGCACGATCGCTGTACCGCACAACGACGGCGAAGGCATTCGCAATTCTCCGTCAACGATTTTTGTCGACAAGACGCGCGTGACGAATCTGTCGGTCGGCATCAGCACTGGCCTGCTTTCGTTCTCTGTCCAGGACGCCAGCGTTTTCACCGAGACCGCGCCGTTCAACATCCGTATTGATGACGAAGAACTTCGCGTCCAGACCATCAACACGACGACCAATGTACTAACCGTATTGCGTGCTCAGAACAGTACGGTCGCCGCGACACACGCGACCGGTGCTCCCGTCCGTTCCGCGGCCGAAGACGGCACGGAAACCAATCCGTTTGGTCTGATCTCACTGGCAGCGGATGCGGCGAATCGTGGTGACGTGATCCGCATTGTGGGCAACGGTGGCGCTGATGGCGACATCCTGACGGTCGAGGACAACCGTCCGTACCTGCTGGGTCTGAACGCCCTCGACCAGCCCCTGGAAGACGGCGCGGAATTCATGATTCCGCGAGAAGTGATTGTCCAGATTGACGCCGGTGCGATCATCAAGCTGCAATCGGCGAACATCGACGTCGGGACATCCAGTGCTCAGGATAATCGCGGCGGCAGCGCGCTGCAGGTGCTGGGAACGCCCGACAATTCCGTCCTGCTGACCTCGTACAACAACGACCTGATTGGCGGCGACAGTAACGCTGCCGGATCCGCTGCCCAGCCGGCGGACTGGGGTGGCCTGGTCTTTCGTTCGGACTCGGACTTCCAGGACCCGACATCCTCACCAGATGCCCCGGGCATCTTCCTGAACTACGTCAATTTCGCGGACATCAGCTTCGGCGGCGGCCAGGTTGACGTGGACTCGGTGCCGCAGGTCTTTGCGCCCGTGCATCTGGTCACGGCCAGGCCAACGATCAGTAACAACGTCATCCGAGACAACGCCACGGCAGCGATCTCCGCCGATCCAAACTCCTTCGACGATTCACGCCTGCGAATCGGTCCAGAGATTCACGGCAACACGGTTATCGACAACACGACCAACGGACTGTTCGTGCGGATCGAGACGATCGTGGCCGGGCAGATCAACCGGCTGACTGAGACGGCGCGCTTCGACGACACCGACATCACTCACGTGATTTCGCAGAACCTGGAAATCGTCGGCAATCTGGGTGGCCCGATTCGCAACAGCGAGATCCAGGAACTCTCGTTGTCGGCCGCTCCCACCGGCACATTCCGCCTGGCATTCGTCAACGGAGCGTCGACGACGATTGCTGAGACTCTCGGGGGCGACAACTTCGGCATCTCCGCGACGCAGACCACCTTCCGCGTGGCCGGTACGTCGGCGTTCCCGTCCGTTCCGTTCGACCTGAAGGTCGGCACCGAATTCATGACCGTGACCGCCACGACGGCGACAACATTTACAGCGCAACGCGGCCGCTTTGGTACGACCCCACAGGCACACGGCGCTTTGGTCGACAACCTTCTGACACCGATCACGACAACCACCGATACAACGATCGACATCGTCGACCCGACGCAGATCGCAGTGCCACTGGCCGGTCTGCCGGGCACGCCATTCCGCATTCAGGTCGACAACGAAGTCATGCAGGTCACCGCGTTCGATACGGCGACCACGATGCTGGTCGAGCAAGCCTTGCCGGCAGACACAACAATCGAAGTCGATGATGCCTCGGTTTACGGATTGACACCTCCCTTCAACGTGCTGATCAATACAGAGGTCGTCCAGGTTGACGCCATTAATAACGCGTCGACGACGTTGGTCGCTGATGTCACCATTGGGGCAACCAGCGTCGACGTCCTGGGTGTGACCGGTTTCCCGGCTGCGCCGTTCCGGCTCAAGGTCGACGCTGAATTTCTTCAGGTGAACGGAACGCAAACGGCCACAACATCACTGATTGCGCCCGTTGGTCTGCCTGCAACCAATAGTACCGGCCTGGTCCTCGACATACTGAATGACAACTTCGACGCGTTTAACGGCGTCGTGCCGTTCAACATCGTCGTGACGAATCCGATCGCTGGAACCTCCGAGATCATGGAGGTGACTTTAGTTGACGGGGCAAATAATCAACTAACCGTGACACGCACCAACGCAATCGTCATTGAGGACGGTGCCACGATCAGCCTGAGTCGGTTCACACTGGCGAGTCCTGCGGCCGCGCACACGGCAGGTGCGACTGCATCGGCTAATCTGCTCACAGTCACGCGAAACATTGCCGGCACAGCGACAACGCTCAACATTACCGACAACGCTGTGCTGAATCAGCTCACGGTCACACGTGCGTTCTCAGGCACGACCTCGGCAACGCACGCGGTTGGTGCTCAGTACCGGACACCTGGTGGAGCGGCACCGACTCTATTCGAAGCTCACGTGACCACGGCACTGGATCCGACGGCCGCGGACTTTGATCTGTTCGACGTCGAAGCCGCCCTGTTCGCATTGCCGAACATCGAGGTCGACAACGTCATTGTGAACGGTGGGCCGCTGATCGATGAAATCGACAATCCACTGGATCCGATCCGCATCGAGTTCACGAACTCGCTGTTCGGCCTGAACCTGCCAGACCTGGAAGTGGTCGAAAACAACGCCAACGCGCAGGTGGCCAACATCGAGAATGGCAACCAGCGATTCCTGGCACGGACCAGTGGACGGCTGGCGATTGACCCCGGTGTGGTGGTCAAGCTCAATGCAGCAAGGATTGAAGGTCTGCGCGGAAACTCGCACCTGATCGCCGAAGGCACACCAACCAGCCCGGTGATCTTCACGTCACTCAGGGATGATCGGTTTGGAGCCGGCGGTACATTCGACACGGCCGACGACGGTACCAGCACACCCACCAAGGGTGACTGGGCCGGTCTGGTCTTCAATGCCAATGCGCGTGCCAGCCTCGACCACACTCTGATCGCCTTCGGTGGTGGTTCGGCTCCCATTGAAGGTGGTTCCGCGAACTTCAGTGTGATTGAGGCACACCAGAATACCCATGTGCGTCTGGCGCACAGCACACTGGAAAACAACGACGACCTGTCGACCGGCGGCGGCCTGAGTGCTCGGAATAACCGCGGTGGCAACGACGCTTCACTGATCTTTGTTCGTCAGGCGGCACCGATCATTGTGGGCAACACCTTCCAGAACAATGACGGCAACGTCATCAGCATCAACGCCAATGCGATGGAACACACGCTGCAGCGTGATACCGGACGCAGCACTGGTTTCCTGGGTGCGGACGCGGCCGACACACTGCAGGTTTTTGCATTCGCCAATAACCGTGGCCCACTCGTGCGTGCCAACAGGATGACGGGCAACGGCACCAGCGGCATGAACGTCCGCGGTGAAGTGCTTACCAGCGAGACGGTCTGGGACGACACGGACATTGTGCATGTCCTGCGCGGTGAGATCGAAGTCGACGAGCACCACACTTACAGCGGTATTCGCCTGCAGAGTAATCCGGGCGAGAGCCTGGTCGTCAAGCTCGCCGGCGCGACGACCGCCGGGTTCACCGCCAGCGGCTACCCACTCGATATCGACGACCGCATTGGCGGGACCGTACAGATTATTGGTCAGCCAGGCTTCCCGGTCATTTTGACATCGCTGACCGACGATACCGTCGGTGCCAGCCTCGATCCGAACGGCTTCCCACAATTCGACACGAACAACGACGGCCCCAGTACCGGCACGCCGGGCGCATGGCGTGGACTGGTCTTCGACCAGTACAGCAACGACCGCAACGTCCGGGTCGTGCTCGAACGCGAGCGTGCGAACAACCAGGGCGTCGAACTTAACAACACGACCGCCACCTCGCTGCTGATGGGCGAACTGGCGCCGAATCCGCAGAGTGGTGACGACAACCGGACGCTGGGCTTCGAGATTCACGGTTCGATCAGCGCCGACTCGCCTGCTGACGTCGACCTTTACAGCTTCGAAGCACAGACCGGCCAGGAAGTCTGGTTCGACGTCGACCTGACACGCGGATCACTGGATGCCGTGGTGGAACTCGTCCTGTCTAACGGAACGGTCTTTGCGCAGGCCTTCTACGATCCGACGGCCGCTGCGACGCATCCCCAGAACCTGCCCGTCCGCCTTACCGGCGCTGCCCTGCCATTGCAGAAAAACGCCTACGATGGTGGTGATTTCTATACGCTGAATGTTCACGACACGGGCTTCCGGGCCACTCTGCCCGGACCGGCTGGCCAGAAGGGCACGTTCTTCGTTCGCGTCCGCAGCAATTCCGGCAACCTCGCTAACGTGACCGGCGGACTGACCAGCGGCGAATACCGCCTGCAGGTTCGAATTCAGCAGTCTGATGAAAAACCGGGCTCGACCGTTCGCTTTGCCGATATCCGCTTTGCGACTGTCGGTATTGATGTCAGTGGTCTCCCGGCACACTCACCACTGCTGAGTGAGGCCGAAGAGACCAGCGCCAATAACCAGAGCCGGACTGGCGCCCAGACGCTGGGCAATCTGCTTGAAACCGATCTGAATGTGCTGAATGTGGGTGGCGACCTGACCGGTGCTGCCGACGTGGATTTCTATCGACTGAGTATCGACTATCCGATCACGGAACTCGGCGACTCGATTCAGTCGATTGGCGGAGTCAACGGTGGCGGCAAGACGTGGGCGACCGTGTTCGACCTGGATCTGCAGGATGGTCTGACACGCGGCGAAGCTAATATCGTGGTCTACGACTCGACCGGGCGACCAATCCTGATTGGTCGGGATTCGAACATCGAAGACGATCAGCCCGCCGCAGGGCAGGGCAACGATGCGGACGATCTGTCACGGGGCAGTGCCGGCGTCCTGGACCCGTTCATTGGCACGGTGCAGTTGCCGGCTGGTGGTCCCGGCACGACCACCACGTACTTCGTGGCCGTTTCCAACAACAGCATGCTGCCGGCCGAACTGAATCAGTTCTTCCAGTCCGTCGCGCAAAATGCCGACGTGCGTCTGGAACCGATCAACTCGGTGACCCGCATCGCGGAAGATCACATCGGATTCAGCGGCTACGACTCGTCGGGATCAACCGTTCTACCGGTCAACGCCAATACCAACAACACCACGCCGCTTGATTTCGAAGACCCGACCGGGCCAACCGGCGGCCTGTTCGGCATCAACAACGTCACGCAGCTCAGCACACACGTCCGGCCGTTCGACTTCGGCGACGTGCTGCTGTACGTCGAGACTGGAAACACACTTGAGGCTGTGAACCCGCTGCATGGCGAGAACATCTTCTCCTTCAACACAAATCAGGGGCAGGGAGCCAACACGTATGAGGACATCGTCTTCCGTTCTGACGGACGGCTTTACGCGTATCAGCGGCTGAACAACACGAATAACACTGTCGGACGACTGACCGAACTCAACACGGCGACCGGAACGGGGACGACCATCGGCAACGACGGCATTCTCGGTGAAACGCCGGTGGGCGAAGGCTCCGATATTACCACGTCGGATGATGTCGGCGCGCTGACGTTTCAGCGGACGGGCGTCACCAACGGCAATCCCACTTACACCGGCTGGTACGCTCTGAATGACAATGGCCGGAGCAGTACCGGTGCCAACACAACCAACAGCAAGATTTACCGGTTCAACCCTGATACAGGCGCCGTCACGAACGCGCCTGGCGATTCCGGGTTTGCCGACATTCAGTTTGCAGGCGTGTCCTTTGCCTCGACGTCATTCAACATCAGCAACCAGGGGACGACCACAATTCAGATCCACGCCCGGGCGCCTGGAATTGCCGGGAATGGCCTGTCTCTGAACATCATTGATGATGACGGCGACGACGCGCGCATCGACCCCAGTGGTGCGGCAAACGCGACCCTGCTGGTTGGCGACAACGCAACGGCCCAGCAGATCGTTAACGCGATCAACAGCAACGCCACGTTGAAGCAGTATTTCACGGCGACTGTGCGGCCCGGAAACAGCACCACCCGGACGTCCGGCGACGGGGTGACCATCACTGGCAACGCGACGTTGAGCGGCGGCACACAAGGCGCCGCCGGAGTCCTGCAGGGCAACGTCACTGGCCTGGCCTTCCCGGACTTCACCACAGGCGGCAACCTGCCGCTGATCTACGGCGTGACCGACCTCGGGCAGCTCATCACGATCGACACGTCGACCACGACCAGTGGCGGCACCGACAATTTCACAATCGCCACGGCGTCCGTGCGGCGCGATTTTGCCGCAGACGGAACGCTGCTCGCCGGTGAAACCTTCGAAGGTCTCGCACTGGGACCTCAAAACGTGAACGGTGGCGACCTTGCTAACATACTGTTCGCGATCACGAGTACGGGGCGACTGCTGGCCTTTGACGAGGACGGCGACGACAAGATCGCCTTCGATTCCGGCAATGAGTCGCAGCAGATTTCCGTGGTCGGCAACCCGAACGCGGGCTCGTCATTCACGCTGACGTTCGACCGGCCCGGTGCCACCATTCCGTTCACGACTGATCCGATCGCGGCGAATGCTCCGGCTCTGGCTTCGATCAATGAGACCGTCGAGTTCGAAACACTGGCACCGCAGGGCGGTACGTTCACGCTGAGTTTCCTCAATGACCTCGCGGATGTCACCAGCCTGCGGGACGCGATTACCGCGGCTCAGACAGCCTTCGTGATCGATGATGCGACCGGTCTGCCGGCCAGCAACTTCATCATTCGCGTCGATGGCGAAGAGATGCTTGTCACGACACGTGTCGGCACGACTCTGAATGTCGTCCGTGGTGTCCACAACACGACCGCAGCGACCCACCTGTCTGACGCGTCCGTCTTCGAGGTCCTGACAACATCCAGCGTGGGTACTGTGGATGCCACGCAGTCCATCGTGGACGTGCTCGACCCGACGTCCTTCCCCGCGACGACGCCGTTCAACATCCGGATCGACAACGAAGACTTCATCATCGGTGCGGTCGATATCAATTCGTCGACCCTGGCCGGCAGTATCCTTGCCGGCGCGACCACACTGACCGTGGCTGACGGAACGCAATTCGCGACGTCGTTCAACGGGACGACAACACTGCTCGCCGATGTGGACGCCGCCGCCGGTGTTCTCGATGTCGTGGATGCGACACAGTATGACGCAGATACGGACTTCAATCTGGTCATCGATTCGGAAGTCCTGCGCGTGACAGCGGTCGATTCGGCGACAACCGACCTGCGGTTCGACCTGTCGCCCGGCGACGGTCGTGTCGTGGTCGATGTCGATGACGCATCCCTCTTCACGGCCGCAACACCGTTCAACGTCAACCTGACCGATATGGGCGGCACAGACGAATTGGTCACCGTCACGGCGGTCGACTCCGGATCCACGCCGCTGCTGGCCGACACGACAACGTTCGACACGACCTTCGACGTCGCGGATGCATCGGCGTTTACGGCCGGTACACCGTTCCTGGCGACAGTCAATAACGAGCTGGTGGAAGTCACACAGGTGGAGTCTGCTTCGGCGACACTGACCGGTGACATTGCTGCTGGAGCCATGTTCATCGACGTGGACGACGTCTCACCGTTCGCTGCGACCGCAACACCGTTCAACGTGCTGATCGGCACCGAACTCATCAGCGTGAACTTCGTGGAATCGCAAACCGGTTCCATATTCGGCGATTTTCTTGCCCCGATAAACATTGCCGGGGTGGACGCCGACTTTGCCGACGCGAACCCCGACACGATCACTCGTACCGATGGTGGAAACTGGATTACGGACGGACTCACCCCCGGTCAGATAATTGACGTAACGGGGACAACAGGTGGGACGAACGACGGCACGTTCACCGTGGCAACTGTGGCGGCGACGACCCTGACGCTCGGCGCTGGGGACGTGTTGGCAGTCCAGGTTGGCGAGACAATTACTATCCAGGCGGCAAACACGGTGATCCCGGTCGAAGACGCGACCGTCTTCACGGGTGGGCGCAACTTCCGACTGGGATCAGAACTGGTAACCGTTCCGGTAGCCGGTGTTCGGACGTTGTTATTCGACGCGACATTTCTGACTGACGTGAACGGAATCAGTGCGTCGGCCACCGATACGATGTTTACCGTGGACGACGCCAGCGATCTGGCGGTTGGCGAGAAGATCCGGATCAACACGGAAGTCATGCAGATTCGGGGAATTAATGGCAATCTGCTAACCGTCGATCGGGCGGTGAACGGGCCTCTGACGCTGGGCACTCACGTTCCGGGAGTCGCCACTCGGGTCGATGCGACATCCACCACCCTCGTCGCGACCATCAATGACACGGACACGGTGGTCACCGTGACCAACCCCGGTTCGTTGGCGCCAGACGACTTCATTCGGATCGATGACGAGCTGATGCGGGTTACCAATGTTGCCGGCGGCGGCGTGTTGACCATAACTCGGGGCAATTTCGGGACGACGGCGGCAACTCATACCTCTGGTTCCCGAGTCTCGGTTAACTACCTTGGAGCCTTGGCCGGAGCTGGAGCTGTCACACGAGGAATTAACGGGACGACGGCTGCGGACCACGTCTCGGGAACGGCTGTGACCCATAACCGTCTCAACGTTGTCGGCACGACAGCCGCGCCGCATGTTCTGGGTGACAGCGCTGATCTGAACCGCCTGACCGTGACGCGAGACGTTGGCGGAACGGGTGCAGCAATTCACCGAGTCAACGACGATGTCGAGCTGAACCAACTCACGGTCCAGACGGTATTCAGCGCGGACCTGAATGCCACGACCCTGACCGCCAGCCTCGGCGGACTACTCACGAACGTCACGGTCACTGTGGCGGACACTACGCCATTCGCAACGTTCACTACCCCGTTCCTTCTGTCCATCGGCGGATCGGAACTCGTTCGTGTTACTAGTATCGACAATACCACCACGCTGACAGTCGTCCGTAATGCCGATGGTCTCGGTATTTCCACGCACGCTATTGGCGAAACAGTCGGCGCTGCCTCGACGACGCTCGACGCCGCCAACACACTGGCGGACGCCAACCCCGACACAGAGCTGTATGTCGATGACGCAACGCTCTACAACGGATTTTCGACCCCGTTTGTCCTGTCGATCAATAACACCGAACTGATCGAAGTCACCACAGTTGATACCGGTACATCGCTGCTGACCGGTGACATTGGCACTGGTAACACGGTCATTGATGTGGCCGACGTCACGCCATTCGCCGGGGCAACAACTCCGTTTAATGTCGAAATTGATACGGAGTACGTCACGGTCAACAGCACCCAGTCTGCCAGCAGTCCGCTGGTCGGCACCGTCAACGGTACTACGGACACCGTCGTCAATGTCACGGACGCCACAGTCTTCCTGAACAACACTAACGCTCTGATTGACAACGAGCTGGTGACAATTGACGCGCGCCGTTCAACAGTTATCACAGCCACGACGATCAATCAGGCAGGCGGCCTTGGTGGTACGGCGGCGGATGTCGCATTCACCGTGACCGACGCCAGCGATCTGGTCGATGGTGACACGATTCGGATCGATGGTGAACTGATGCGCATTAACGGTGCGCCTGTTGGAAACAGTATCACGGTGACGCGCGGCGTAAACGGTAGCGTTATTACCGCGCATACGAACGGAGCAGTCGTTTCCGCCAACTCCACGGGATTGACAACGACGATCGACGCGATGCTCACGTCGCAGACGTTGGTCATCGCCAACACTGCAGGCATCATTACTGGCGACACCGTACTGGTGGACGCCGAATTGATGGATGTAGTTAGTGTTGATTCACCGACGCAACTCACCGTCAACCGTGGTAGCTTCGGCACGACACCCGCCTCGCATACGGGGCTGGTGGCCCGAGTCTCGGTGAACCTCCTCAACGTAACCCGTGGTGACGCGAATGGTTCAAATACGGGCATCGCGGCGCACACAGGTGGAAGCGTAAGTAACAATCAGCTCAATGTTGCACCGGGCGGGCGTGGCGTGCTCAGTACTATTGCCGCCACACACACGCCTGCGGATAGCGCAGACCTGAACCGATTGACTGTCAATCGAGGGTTCAGTGTCACGACCCCAGTTGACCACTTCATCGGAGAACCTATCAGCTCCAGTGCCAGCGCTCTGGCGAACGGAATCACAGCGACTGACACAGAGTTGTACGTGTCAGAAGCGGGGCTGTTTGGTGGTGCGTTCGACACACCGTTCCTGCTGGCTATTGACGATCAGGAACTGGTGGAAGTCACGGCTGTTGATTCCGGAACGTCGATGCTGACCGCGGATATTACTGCGACCGACCTGGTGATTGATGTCGTTGACGTCACACCGTTTGCCGGATTGACGGCCCCCTTCGAAGTCCGCATCGATTCCGAGTTCATCACGATCGACAGCGTCGAGTCGGCAGCCAGCACGCTGGTCGGTGACGTCGCGGGTGGTGAAACACAACTGAATGTTGTCGATGCAAACGCATTTCGAGATTCGACGAATATCGTTGTGGGTGTGGGCGGGACCGCCGAGACGCTGCCGATCATCGGCGTTCGCTCGCTGGCGATCACAGCGACGGCCGTCGCTGGCGGCGGCATCGGTGGGCTCGTGACGGATACTCTGCTGACTGTTACTGGTGCGGCAGATCTTGTCGTGGGTGACACGATCAAGATCCAGAACGAGCAGTTGCGGATTTCGGCGATTTCCGGCAACAGCGTCACCGTGGTCCGTGGCGTCAACGGTACGACAATCGCGACGCACGCGGCCGGTCAGACGGTGTTCGCGAATTCCACTGGCCTGAGCGCCGATGTTCCGATGGGCGGTGCGACAGCCACCATCACGGTCAACAACTCGGTTGGACTAATTGTAAACGACTACATCCGCATCGGTGACGAACTGATGCGGATTACGATGATCAACGGTAATGATCTGGTTGTGAACCGCGCTGAGCAGGGCACGACTGCCGATGCCCATAACGCCGATGATCGGGTTTCTGTCAATTACCTGAACGTGTCGGCCGTGCCGATTGGCGGCCAGGTGATCGGCGACAGCGTGGCCAACAATCAGCTCAACGTGGCGGCTATCGGCGATCGCGGTGCGTTCTCCACGACACCCGCCCTGCACAACACTCCGGCGGACGTGCGGATTGACCGGCTGACGGTCAATCGTCGCGCGGCCGGTACGATGGCCAACATTCACGCGTTGGGGACACCGATCGGTGCCAATTCGACGCAGAAGCCGCTTGTGATGTCGCTGGATCATCTGGCGGCCGGCGGCGTGACGGTGGATCTGAACCAGCTGACGGTGGATCGTGGAGTCGAGACCACTACGGCCGCGACGCATGTTGCCACGACCGCGGCAACGGCGACATTCAACGTTCGTATTGATGACGAACTTCTGCTTGTCACGGATGTGACAGGGAACGTCCTGACGGTCATTCGTGGCCTCAATGGAACGGCCACCACCGCACACGTCATCGGGTCGACCGTCATCCAGAATCAGTTCATTACGACGCGGGCCGCCAATGGCACGCTGTCGGCCGCACACACCGCTGCTTCGACTGTCAATCGGATCGAGACAACCGGGACGCTTAACTTCGATGCGACGGCCACGGACATTCAGACAGCTCTGGTGGGGCTGCCGAGTATTGGAGCGGGAGACGTCACCGTCACTGGTGGTCCGTTGACAGGCAACGGCCTGTTCGCCGGTAATCCGGTTACGGTCACATTCCAGGGAGCACTGGCGGCGACGGACATCGCCAACCTGACGGCCGACACCACCGGATTCGGCGGCGACGAAATTCAGCGGATTACGCTGGGCCCCAACTTCACGGCCGGTACGTTCCAGCTTCAGTTTGACGGTGACACCACCGCCCCACTCAGCTTCGACGCCACACCGGCACAGATCGAAGCCGCGCTGGAAGCCCTGCCCTCGGTGGCCGGGATCGATCTGACGGTCACGTCGGTCTTCGGTGGTGGCCAATTGGATGCGGATTCCGGTCCACCGACAGCCGCGGACCCCATCGATATCGAATTCACGGCCACCGGTGTGGATCAGAACGATATCACCATCGTGAACGCGACCACCCTGGTGAGCAACGAACTGCAGACGCTGTTGTCCTTCGACTTCCCGACACCACCGACCGGCGGCAACTTCCGGTTGCAGTTCACCGGAATTCCGGCTCTGCCTCTGGCTGGCGGCGAAACACTCGACATTCCCTTCAACGCGAACGCGGCCGCCGTGCAGGCGGCCCTGAATCTGATTCCGTCTCTCACGGGCAACGTCACCGTCACCGGAACGAACATGCTCACCGGGCTCACGGTCGAGTACACCGGAGCGATCCTGGCAGATGTCGATGTCCCCCAGCTCGTTGTCTCGAATGACGCTCTGGTGGGAACTGCGTTCGCTCAGGTGCAGGTCGGGACGACGACTGATGGCGGCAGCGATGGAACTGTGGTCGAACAGTTCGCTGGCGGATCGGCTGACGTGCAGTTCAACGTCACGGCCGACGGTGTCCGCAGCGTATTCGATTCACTTGTCGACCTGTCCAGTCTCGGCGCGACGGACATTCTGGTTTCCGGGGGCGATCTGCCCGGCACGGCAGTGACCGTCGTGTTTCAGGGGCCCGGTCTGGCTGGCGTCGACATTGCGGAATTGACCGTGCGGAACGATTTCATGTTCCCCGCCCCCGCGACTCAAGCTGTCGTGACCACGACATCACTGGCCAACGACGGCGTTGCCGACAGCTCGATTCAGACGACCGGCGTGGCAGGAGCGACGGGACTGGCGTTCTCGCCGCTGGACTACAACCTGTGGCACCCGACGCAGAACCGAGGCTCCGCCAACCTCACGACCACGACGAACGATCCCGGCCACGGAATCAATCCCGCTCCGGACAACAGCCGGGACGGATCGTTCCTGCACACCGTCGGAGATTTGACCTCAACGCGGACCGATCCCGAGACCGACGGCGGTAACAGTTTCTACTTTGGTCTCGAAACGTTTGTGGATGGCATCAACACGATTCCGCCGTACCTGCAGTACGACTCGGTCGGTGGCCAGCTTGGTGTCTTCGATTCCCAGACACAGTTGGACCTCACGAGCAACGCCGCAATCGGCGAAAACTACAACCTGCCGGGCGGTGCGTACGGCAGCCTGATCACCGATGCGTTCGACCTGGTGAGTGCCACGGGCAGCCAGACGACGACCGACCGGCCGGTGCTGTACTTCAATTACTTCCTGGACAGCGAGGACGCTCAGACGACGAGTGTCACCGGCGCGGCTGACGGCTCGATGCGGGACAGCGCCCGCGTGTTTGTGTTCGTGCCGAACGCGAACACGACGGATCCGACTGATCTGTCTCAGGGCCAATGGAACCTGCTGGCAACGAATAACCAGCGGCGCGATACCGTCGATCCAGCGATCATGAACACGGAGTTGCCGTCGTTCGAATCGACCAGCCGCTTTGCCGATCCGGGTGACCCGCGGCAGCGCGTTCAGGAACTGTACGATGTCAGCGACTGGCGGCAGGCACGTGTTGATCTGTCCGACTTTGTGGGATTGACCGATCTGCGGTTGCGGTTTGACTTCAGTACGGGCGGCACGGTCACTGATGGGGCCATCACCAGTAACCGTGACAACAACCTGGCCAACTACAATGGCGCAACGTTTACCGACACGTACGGGACCCTTTCGTCGAATGCCCGGGCGCAGACCAACACGGACGAAGGCTTCTTTGTCGACGATCTGATCATTGGCTGGGCCGAACGCGGTGAAATGATCACTGACAGCGGGGCCGACGCCGACAACTACTTCACGGTGCCACAGGATCAGGATCCGATGGCGCCGATGCTGATCGAACAGGGTGCGTATCAGGTTGAAATCCGCCGAGGTTTCGAGCACGCGGCGAATGTCGATTCGACGCTGCCGGATATTGCTGTCGGTTTTACACTCGATACAAACGCGCGACTGATCCCCACGGATAACGGCGTTGCCGACCTGGGGTTTGCTCCGCTGAGTGACGACTTTGAAACCGGCGACTTTTCGTCGCAAAACTGGATTCCCAATGGTGCCGGCAGCGCGCAGCCGTGGACCGTGATTAATGGCATCGGCAATGGCAATTCATTCGGAGCCCAATCGGGAGCGATTGGCAACGATCAGATCAGTGTGCTGCAGTTGACGGCGGCAACGGGCAGCGGAGAAGTCACGTTCGACTACCGGCACATCACCGAACAGGACCGCGATTTCTTCCAGGTATTTGTCGATCAGATCGGGACAGGCGGCCCGGCATTCGAATCATCGGGGAACCGGCCGGCGTTCAGCACAGGCTCGATTCCCGTCAGTGCCGGCGTTCACACGTTCTTCTTCGTGTTCCGCAAAGACTCATCCGGTTCGATCGCCAACGAAGGTGTCGATATTGACAACGTCACGTTCCCCGTGCCCGACGGGCGTGTGCTGGGCGATCGCAACGTCGAGCGGGCCCAGGGCATCTTCCAGATTGAAGGCAACTTCATCCGCGATTCGGCTACAACGGGTATTCTCGTCAGCGCCGCACCTCGCGAGGGTAACGCT
>CAUZFZ010000206.1:0-16001 GCA_963579025.1 Planctomycetota bacterium
GCGTCGAGTCTTCGACTTCAGCCTCGCCTGGACAACATTCAATGAACTCTCCGCATCCTCGGGCCGCCCTCACTCAACTTGTGTGTAAGGGTGAGGGTTGAAACCCCGGGCTACTCGCCTTTGCCCCCCCGGGGCAGCAAAACTGTGCAACTTCAAAACGTGCCCCTGTTGACATCCATGACTTCGACTCAGCCCCTGACACAGACAGCCGGTCAACTCCGCGTCCGCGAGATCTCGTTCGACTCGCTGGATTCCCACTTCACGCAGCGCTGGCGCCAGCTTGAAGCACGGTCGATTGAAGGCAACGCGTTTCGTTCGCCCGATTTTGTCGTTCCCGCGATTAACCTGGTCAGCGACCTGCGGCGGCAACCGTTCATCGTCGCCGTCGAAACCGACACAAACGCTCTGATCGGACTCGGTGTCTTCGAGGAATGTCGCGGCAGCCGCGCACTCCCGCTCACGCATCTGCGTAACTGGCAGTCGGACTATTCGCTGTTCGATGGCCTGCTGATCGACCGTGACTTCGCGGACGATGCGCTCACGTCGCTGTTTGAGTTCCTCTCCCGTCACCGCCGCTGGCACGGGCTCGCATTCGAAAACCGCAGTGCCGACTCGCGACTGTCCGCTGCACTGACGCGAGCTGCGGCGGCCACCGGAGCCGTCTGGCACGAGGACTGGTTGATCCAACGAGCCGTCATCCCGGTCGATCAGGTCCCCGATGATTGTCTGGGCACGCTGTACTCGAAGAGCCGCCGCAAGACCTTGAAGCGGAATCGTCGCCGGCTGGAATCGTACGGTTCCGTGGAATTCAGACTGCACCGGCCAGAGCCGGGCGATTCGCGAGCGGTGGAAGAATTTCTGCGGCTTGAATCACTGGGCTGGAAAGGCGATCAGGGAACAGCGATGGCCACCGACGCGAATCACGCGAGGTTCTGCCGCGAACTGGTGACCGGCTTTGCCGCCAGGGGACAAGTCATCTTCGGCGAACTCACGGTCGACGACCGCCCCGTGGCCTCAACGCTGAATCTGCTTTCCGGCGAATCGCTGTTCGCGTTCAAGATCGGCTGGGATCCTGAATTCGCGGAATGCTCACCCGGCACACTCAGTGAACTGAACCTGCTGGAACATTGCCACGAAGTCCCAGGCCTCAATCAAATCGACAGCTGCGCCAAACCAGGCTCATACGTCGAAAACGTCTGGCCCTGGCGCCGGAAGCTGACAACAGGCGTCTTCACGACCTCGATGACCGGGACGCTGGCGGCCTCGGCACTCAGTCGGGTCAAGCAAATCAAGCGCCTGCTGCGCAGAACGTGAATTATCGACCGCCCGGTGTGCTCATGTCCGGCGAGCATTGAATCAGCACGGCTGTCAGATTGTCTCGTCCTCCGGCGCTGTTCGCAGCTTCGACCAGATCATGAACCGCAATCTCAGGAGAAGATTCCTTGCCCAGGATGAGCTCAAGCTCTCGACCCGACAGCATCCCGGAAATTCCATCACTGCATAGCACGAGCCGATCGTTGGCCATGAGGTCCATGCAGCGAGCATCGGGCAGTGCCGGAGCGGGCATTCCGACAAACCGCGTGAGCTGTCCGCGTGCCGGATGCTCATCCAGTTCATCAGGCAGGATCTCCCCGACTTCCATCAGCAGTTGAACCAGGGAATGGTCGACGGTCAGCACTTCGAGTTCCTCATTCCGCCAGCGATAGGCGCGACTGTCTCCGAGATGCGCAACGACGCACACATCTCCAGAGATGACGGCGACCACGACGGTCGATCCCATACCTGCCATCGCAGGCGTTTTGCAGCTTTCATCACGAATCTGATCGCTCAATTGGATGAGTGCGTCACATAACCGCTGCTTCACATCATCCGATTCAGCGGTCGATGCGGCTTCAATAACGGGTTTCAGCAGTGCCGGCAGCGAACGTACAACCGCCTCGGCGGCCACCGCGCCGTGCGGGCCGCCTCCCACGCCGTCAGCGACGATGAACAATCCCTGCGCCGAATCAGCGTACCAGCGGTCTTCATTGACGCTGCGGACACGCCCGCGATGGCTAAGCCCTGCTGATCGGAGCTGCATCATTGCATCGCCTTTCTCAGCATCTGATGGAGTTCAGCAGCGGTCTTGATTTTAATGGCTGGCTTGTCGATCAGGGCGGTATCGATCACCTCAGCCAATCGTTTCGGGATCGATGAGTCGCGTTCCCGAATGGGAACGGCCGAAGTCGTCAGAGCCACCTGCCACGGATCAGCTGTCCTGGGAAAGTTGCGGGGATAGACACCGGTCAGCATGTTGTACAGCGACGCTGCCATGCCCCAGACATCGACTTCCGGTGTCGAAAACCGGAAATTGATGACCTGCTCCCGTGGCATGAAACAGGGCTTCCCGGATGTCGCTCCCGTACAGGTCTGACCGCTGAGCCCGGCTGTATCGAAAGCCTTCGACAAACCAAAGTCGCCGACTTTGGTGATCTGCTTGCCGCCTTTCTTCGAAAGAAACAGATTGTGCGGACTCAGATCGCGATGCACGGCACCATGAGCGGTGCTCAGACTGCCGTCAGCAAGTTCGACTTCCAGTTCTGCCCGATGCGCATAGTCGAGTCCCGCCAGAGCCTGGCACGTAATCCCAACGGCCGTCCGCGGTGACAGCGTTCCACCTCGTTTCTTCATCAACTGGTCGACACTGCTGCCTTCGCAGTACTCCAGCGTGAAGAAGAACGTTCCGGCCGGACAGCCGAAGTCTTTCAGTTCCACGATATGGCGATGTGTCAGGGATTTCGTTACCGAAATCTCTCGGAGAAAACGCTGACGTGCCGCGTCGTCTGCTGCGACTTTCGGCAGCATGACTTTCAGGGCCACCTTTTCGTCGGTCTCGTTGTGCCGTGCCAGATATACCGCGCCCATGCCGCCTCGGCCCAGCTCCTCCAGCAACTCGTAACCGTTGATCGCTGCCAGCTCCGGCTCGCCACTCTGCGCCAGACAGATCAGTTGTCTGAGGATGGCCTCGGGATCGGACTGGCAATCCAGACAGACGTAATCGCCGCGGCGACTGGAACCCAGTTCTGCCGCGACATCACACCCGCACTTCGCGCAACGGAACTTCGCACGATCGCTGGATGACTCGAGTCGAGTCTCAAGACGCCTTCTTTGCTGGCAGTCATCACAGATAAACCCGCCGTCGCTCTCGTGAGGCTCGTCCTGTTGATCGTCAGGAATTTCACCGTCGCACATTTCACAGTACACGGGCCGCACGACTTCGACATGCAGGACCGTCTCGCCAAGCGTGATCGTGTCTCCGTCGTGCAGGTCAAACTCTGGATACTGTTCCTGACGAGCCTCCTCAATCGACTGGTCCACCGGGCGGCTTCCGATCCGCTTTCCATTAACGTCCGTCCCGTTGAGGCTGCCGAAGTCACGCACACGGATGTCAGGCGGATTGATATCCAGCAGACAGTGCATTCGTGAAATGATCTGGCATTCCTCATGCACTGGAATCTGAATGGTGCACTCTCTACTTCGTCCAAGCAGAGCCGTGGTCCGTTCCGGGAAATCGTACGCCGTTCCCGCGAGCGGTCCTTCCCGGACTTGCAATGTCACCCGACCTGGCATCGCGCTTTCCTGTCACAGTCTCTGGAGACCTGATCGATTATCATTGGATGCCCATATCGAAGGGTTCAATTATTCTTCAGATGCCATGTCTAGCGGCCTAGCGTCCCACACCTTGACCGTCCCGTCCCCACTCGCCGAGGCCAGCCGCTGCCCGTCAGGGCTGAACGCCACGCTACGGACCGGGCTGGTGTGTCCTTTCAGCGTGAGCAACTCCTGCCCCGTGGCCGCGTCCCACACCTTGACCGTCCCGTCATCACTCGCCGAGGCCAGCCGCTGCCCGTCAGGGCTGAACGCCACGCTCCTGACCCCGCCGGTGTGTCCTTTCAGCGTGAGCGACTCCTGCCCCGTGGCGCCGTCCCACACCTTGACCGTCCCGTCCCCACTCGCCGAGGCCAGCCGCTGCCCGTCAGGGCTGAACGCCACGCTGGTGACATAGTCAGTGTGTCCTGTCAGCGTGAGCGACTCCTGACCCGTGGCCGCGTCCCACACCTTGACCGTCTCGTCCTGACTCGCCGAGGCCAGCCGCTGCCCGTCCGGGCTGAACGCCACGCTTTGGACACTGCTGGTGTGTCCTTTCAACGTGAGTGACTCCTGCCCCGCAGCCGCGTCCCACACCTTGACCGTCCCGTCATCAGTCGCCGAGGCCAGCCGCAGCCCGTCCGGGCTGAACGCCACGCTAAGGATCGCGCGGGTGTGTCCTGTCAGCGTGAGCAGATCGCTGCGGGCGAGGCGGTCCCAGTAGCCCCACTCGAAGCCCTTGAGGTCATCGCGGTCGCGGTATCGATCAAGCATTTCCCTGAGATGCCCGATGTTGGCGACTTCCCAGTCGCGCTGTGCGAGCAACATATCCGAGTGATAGGCGGTCCGCTCGACGTTCTTCTGTGCCGCGACGGCGTTCTGCCTTTCGTCTTCGGCTGTCTTCTGTGCCGCGACGGCGTTCTGCCTTTCGTCTTCGGCTGTCTTCTCTGCGGCGACGGCGGCTCGACGTTCCTGCTGGGCTACCTTGGTCTGCCGCTCCGCTTTCTCGCGCTGTTCATCCGCAATTGTCCGCTGTTGTTCCGCCTCCTCTTGCTTTCGCTTCGCTTCCTGACGTTGGACGTTTGCGTCAGCAAGTGCAGCACTCGTACTGGCGTATCCCACGGCCGAGACCACCAGCACCAGCACCAGCAGCGCCGCGGACAAAGCTGCCAATCCGGCCATGACCGGGTTCCGACGGCACCACCGCAATGCGCGCTCGGCTGCGGAAGATCGTCGGGCCTCGATCGGCTGGTCATCCAGCCAGCGCTGCAGGTCCTCGGCGAAGGCATGGCAGTCGGCGTACCGCTTGTCCGGCTCCTTCGCCATCGCTTTCAGGCAGATCGTCTCCAGGTCACGCGAGATCGCCGGGTTGTGAAGATTCGGTCGGTCCGGCTCCTGATTGATCACCAGCGAGATCACAAGTTCGACTGGCCCGCTGAAAGGTCGCTCTCCGGTGAGCATCTCATACAGCACGACGCCAAGGCTGTACTGATCGCTGGCCGGTCCCACATCATCCAACTGGCCACGGGCCTGTTCTGGTGGCATATAGGCTGGCGTCCCCAGCACGGTGCCGTCCTGGCTCATCCGATCGGCCGCTTCCTGAATACGAGCCAGACCGAAGTCCATGATCAAGGCATCGCCGTCCGAGTCGATCATGATGTTGGACGGTTTGATATCGCGATGAACCACTTTCTTACCATGGGCGTAGTCCAGCGCTTCGGCCAACTTGATGATCACTGTTGCCACATCGCGGAAGTCGGTTGCTGGTGTGTCTCGGATCGTCTCTTCCAGCGTCTGGCCCTCGATGAAGGCGGATGCGATGTAGAGGGATTCGGCTTCGAATCCCGCTTCAAAGACCGGCACGATATTCGGATGCCGCAGCCGGCCTGCCGCCTTGGGCTCACGCAGATACCGCTGTTTATTTTCCTCGTCCACCAGCAGTCCCGCATGAGGAACCTTCAATGCAATATCACGATCCAGCACTGGGTCCCAGGCCTGATACACCGTCCCAAAAGCCCCGGCGCCCAGAATTGCGCGAATCTCAAACCGCCCAAGCATCTCTGGTGATGAAGTACGATCGGCCTTCCGGCTATTGCCTCCGGTTTCGACGGCGGCCTGTGAAGGCTGAGTGTCCTGCGCAGCCGGTTCGAGCGAGAACTTCTCACCGCAGGACTTGCAACGGCTGCTGCGACCGAGACTCTCGTCTTCGACCCGGTAGGTCTTGCTGCAGTGCGGACACTTCACAGAGACCGTCATGCATTCTCCTCTTGTCCAACACAATTCGCCCGTTCCCACGCAGAGTGCACGTATCAGTCGGGTCGAACCCTGCCAGGCTGTGATGTTTTCAGTAGGCCGGAACAAGTGGAGCGCAGTTCCGGCAGTCGAAGTGTCATCAATCGTTCGAGTTGCCGGAACTGCGCTGCGCTTGTTCCGGCCTACCGTCTCAGATCCGAAAGATTCACAGCCTCTGCGGGACGGAGTGGTTCAGACACGATTGAACATTCGACGATTATGCTGCGAAACAGGCCAGGTGTTCAAATCACAGCCGGGATTCATCGGCTGCCGCATCAGTTCCTCGCGACGATGCCCGAACTGCGAGGTTTGGCAGGGGGTGCTACGAGCAGCTGGCTGTGTGCTCATCCGCCATTTCGCCGGCGTGGTAGCTGGAGCGGACGAAGGGGCCGCTGGCTACCATTGTGAAACCCAGGCTGCGGGCGAGGTTGCCGATTTCGTCGAACTCTTCCGGCGGCAGGTAGCGTTCCACTGGGAGATGGTCCGGGGTTGGCTGCAGGTATTGGCCCAGCGTCAGCATGTCGCAGCCGACAGATCGCAGGTCGGCGCAGACTTCCAGGACTTCTTCCAGTGTTTCGCCCAGGCCCAGCATCAGGCCGCTTTTCGTCGGCATGTCGGGAGCCTCTGACTTCACCTGCGCCAGCAGATCGAGCGTGCGTTGATAGGCCGCGTTGCGTCGCACTCGATGGTAGAGTCGCGGGACGGTTTCGGTGTTGTGATTGAAGACGTCCGGCCGCGCTTCGACCACACGACTGATGGCCGCTCGATTTCCGAGGAAGTCCGGCGTGAGCACTTCGACCTGGGCACCCGTTCGTTCCCGGACAGCCAGCACACACTCGTAAAAGTGGTCCGCACCGCCGTCGGCAAGGTCATCTCGCGTGACTGATGTGATTACGACGTATTTCAGTCCCAGACGTTCGGCAGCTTCGGCCACGCGTTCGGGTTCGTCGAGTTGCAGTTGCTCCGTTTTGCCTTTGGGCACTGAGCAGAATCCACACGGTCTCGTGCAGACATTGCCGAGGATCATGAACGTGGCAGTCTGCTGAGACCAGCACTCAGTCCGGTTCGGGCACTTCGCGCTTTCGCACACCGTTTCCAGTTTTAGATCATCGATCACGCTGCTGGTGTAGAACATGCCGGGCTTCGGCAGTGGGCGTTTCAGCCAGCGCGGCAGCCGACGCTTCTCACGCCGTGGCGCAACAGTTGTTGCCGAAGAAGGGGGCTCTGCCGGTGCATCGATGATGACCGGCAGCGGCAGATCGAAAGCGGGATTCTCAGACATACTCGACCACCCTGCGATGTGTGCGGCTCAACAAGGGATGGCCGGTAAACGGATGCATGTCCTCATAGCCGAACTGATCGGCCAGATGACGAACCAGACTCTCACGGACTCGGTGCATTGGCAGGGGCAGCATGCACTGCTGAGACATCGACGCAATGCGTCCTTTACCCGGTGTCGATCGCACGAGGCGCATCGCATCGAGCACCGGATTCACGTTCAGAAATACTCCATGCCACGACGTCCATGCCTGCACCGCCGAACCAATCCAGCCGAACTGTCCGCATCGACATTCGACACCGGGAGGCTCCGCGGTCGGCTGCGCCGTGACTCGTTGTTCCTGAGCGGTCTGAATCAGGGCACTGGTCAATCGCTGCTGGTACTCAGCGACTCCGATGCCAAGTCGATCCAGCGGCAGAATCAGATAAGCGGCAATCTGACCGGGCGCGTGCACCAGCGTGCCACCTCCGCGGTTTACTCGACGGATCGGGATTTCCCGCGCGTTGAATTCCTCCGGCTCGGCCAGCAGATCAGACAACGTCCCGTCGCGGCCAATGCTGACCAGCGGGGGATGCTCGCACACCAGCAACACTCCGTAGCGGTCACTCCGTTGCTGCACCTCGTTGATCATCCGCTCCTGCAGAAACATCGCTGCATCGAAGTCGACGCAACCGAGTAGATACACCTCAAGCGCATCCGATGCTCGGGCCGGCGATGTCCAGATACTGTCTGCGGTGGTAGGCGGCATTAGTGCCGGAGCTTTATTCCAGAGGATATTTGATCAATTACGCAATCGATTGTAGCCCTGCCCGATGAACCCAACAATCAGCCATCAAGGGCCTGGCAACGGATCCGGATTCTTTTGGCCGGGTCGCAGAATAAAGTAGATATCTCGCTCGGTTACCAGTGCAGCGGCTGGTCGTGACCGGCATCCTGAGACCATGCCGACTGCAACTCTGTGGCGACTTCCGGCCCGATTGCTTCGGTCCCCAGGGTATCTCGAGCCGCGGCAGAGGATGGGCGACGAGCTGGCGAACGGCCGGCCCGTGCGAGGAAGCGTGCCAGTAACTCGTGTCCACACTCCGTAAGGACGGACTCGGGATGGAACTGCACTCCGAAGGTCGGGTGGACGTTGTGTTCGATGCCCATGACCAGCCCGTCTTCGGTGTGGGCCGTCACTCGAAGTTCCGAAGGCAGCGAGTCGCGGCGTGCGATCAGCGAATGATAACGCGTCGTTCGCAGTGGATTTGGCAGGTCTTCGAACAGTCCCGAACCGTCGTGGAAGACCAGTGAAGTGCGACCGTGCACGGGCTCGGGGGCACGCACGATCTCGGCTCCGAAGGCGGCCGCGATCGTCTGATGCCCCAGACAGACTCCAAGAATCGGGAACGTGCCGCTGAGCTGCCTGACCAGTTCGACACAGATGCCGGATTCATCTGGCGTACACGGTCCTGGCGACAGGACGATTGCGTCGGGCGACAGGTTGGCAATCTCCGAGACGGTCAGCGCATCGTTGCGCACAACCTGCGTGTCTTCCCCGAGTTCGCCGAAGTATCGGGCGAGGTTAAACACGAAACTATCGTAGTTGTCGATGAGCAGGATCATGGTTCGTAGTAACCGCAATCGAGAGCTATGGCGAGCGGCAGATGAAAATTTACCGCCCCTGAGTTTAACTCAGGGGTTCTCGCGTTTCTGCACTACGCAATCGGTAGTGCAAAGACGCGAGAACCCCCGACGTAAAGTCGGGGGCGTTTGTGAATTCACAACTGCAGCACGTCTTAATCGAAGACACGCAGCATGCCTTCTGCTTTATGCATGGTTTCTTCGTACTCGGCCAGCGGATCTGACTGGGCGACGATTCCACCGCCAACGGAGCATTGGACGATTCCATGTCTCAGCACAAATGTGCGGATGAGGATACTGCTGTCGAACGCCCCGTTGAACCCAGCATAGAACAGGCTGCCGCAATAGGGGCCGCGGACTGTCGGTTCGAGTTCCGCGATAATTTCCATCGCACGCACTTTCGGGGCTCCCGTGATGGACCCTCCCGGAAACGCAGCCGCCAGCAGCGACCATGCGTCTTCACCGTCGGCCAGCGTGCCGCAGATTTCCGAGACCAGGTGCTGCACGGTTTCATAACTTTCCACCACACACAGTTGCGGGACGGAAATTGAACCGGGCTGACAGACGCGCGACAGATCGTTGCGCAGCAGATCGACGATCATGACGTTTTCGGCGATGTCCTTCTCGCTTTCTCGCAATTCATCGCGAGTAAACAGGTCTGCCTCAGGCACGTCGCGGCGTTGTCGCGTTCCCTTGATCGGCCGGGTTTCGACTGTCCGCTCCTGGACGCGTACAAAACGTTCGGGCGAGGCTGACACGATTGCCCAGTCAGCGTGAGCCAGATACCCCGCGAACGGCGCCGGGTTGCGCTGGCGAAGCGTCCGGTAAAGTTCGCAGGGTGTCCGATCCCATGCTGCCAGCAGGCGCTGCGATAAATTGGCCTGAAACACATCTCCCGCATGGATGTAGTCGATCACCCGTCGCACCGCCTGACGGTAACCGTCCGGACTGAAATCACTTGTCACCCCAGTCCGCCCAGGCAACGGAAACTGCGGAGCCAGGTGAGAGACCGACGCCGCTTGCGGTCGAGCAGCTCGAGCGGCGGGTGGAGTTGCCAGCCGGCCGAGGACACTGTCAATCCTCTTCTGTGCCCGTTGTCGGCGCGCATCAGGGTCGGTTGCGGAGAGACCGTGCGAGATAATCCATGCGCGGCCAGCCGCGTGATCCCAGGTAAGTACCCAGTCGAACACACCGACCCACGCGTCGGGCAGTTCGAACTCGTCGTGGACGGGACGCGGAATTCGCTCGAAGCAACTACCAGATTCGTATCCAAGAAAACCGGCGGCCCCGCCCTGGAACGGCGGCAAGTCCGGAACGGCATCAACCGAAAATTGCGAAAGAGAGGCCTGCAGACCGGCGAATGGTTGCAGGCCGAATTCGGCACTAGACAACTCGAAGGTCGCAATCGGGTCCGCTGTCAGAAACGAGTAGCGGCCCAGTCGTCCACGCTGCAGAACACTCTCGAACAGGACAATATCTGGCCAGTCCTGCAGAGCCTCAAGAGCTTCCGCCGGGGACACCGCCGAGCTCAGTTCTTCAACGAGAGGCTGCATCGTAATCAGCCGCCACAGTAGTCGATGATGCGGGCAATTTCGGTACGCAGGTCATGCCGGTGAACGATGCGGTCGACGAAGCCGTACTTCAGCAGAAATTCGCTCGTCTGGAATTCTTCCGGCAGTTTCTCGTTGACCGTCGCCTGGACGACGCGTGGCCCGGCGAATCCGATCAGTGCTTTGGGCTCCGCGAGAATAATGTCGCCCAGAGCGGCAAAGCTGGCGGCGACTCCGCCCATTGTCGGGTGTGTCAGGATCGAGATGTACAGCCCGTTGGCCTTGCGGAATCTCGCGAGGGCCGCCGAGGTTTTTCCCATTTGCATCAGCGACAGGATTCCCTCATGCATGCGGGCCCCGCCACCCGAGCCGCTGAGAATAATGAGGGGCAGCTTCTTTTCCGTCGCTGCTTCGATGGATCGAGTCAGTTTCTCACCAACGACAGAACCCATGCTGCCCATGATGAAGTTTGAGTCGGTCAGCGCGAAAATCAGCGGGCGGCCTCGCATGTACCCGCGACCGGCGATGCAGGCCTCGTTAAGGCCGGTGCGTTTCTGTTCGGCAATCAGACGCTCGGCGTAGGGCTTCTTGTCGACAAATCCGAGCGGATCGGCGGGTCGCAGTTCCGTGTACCACTCTTCGAAACTGTCTGTGTCGAGTAGCTGTTGAATCCGCACCTTCCCGGGCACGATGAAGTGGTGATCGCAGTCGGGGCAGACGTACTGGTTTTCTTCGACCGAGCGGCGATAGACCGTCGCTTCACACTCGGGGCACTGAATCCACAGACCCTCGGGAACACCGCGTTTGGGTCGTGCCACGTGTTCCTGCCAGGATTCCAGGTTGGGGCGTATGGTGCTCATGTAACCGTTTCCGAACGCGGCTGCGTCTCGACGTCGTCGTTGCTCGCGGCGATCGGGATTTCGTGGCTGTGACCGTTGCGTTGTTTCGCCGAACCGTTCGTGTGAATCACTTCGACAAGGTGATCTTCGCAACAGCAGAACAGAGATTCGCTGAGTCCATCCGGAGTTGCTCCTCGCAGCGTACAGCTTATGAGGCTCGCCAGCGGCTCGGAAGCGACCACGGCAAACGTTTCGTACTTCTTGAGTGGCTTCCTGAGCACGGCACTGACTCGGTCGACGGCCTCCGGAATCGTCTCCCCCTCAGGAGGACAGACGGTTTCCGGTGCGTCTTCCCACTGCTTGTAGGCTCGGGGAAACTTTCGCCGAATCTCATCGACGCTCATACCCTGCCACAACCCCTGGTCGAGGTTGCACAGGTCTTCTTTTTCCTTGTGGGGCACACCGAGTGAATCTGCGAGCGCATCGCCAGTCGAACGACAGGGATCACAACGGCCGGTCAGGACCGCCTCGACCGGGACGTTCTGTAGAGCTGCAATGACCTGCTCAAGCTGCGTTTCCCCTCGCGGGCTAAGCGGCAGATTGAGTGATCCCTGTATGCGTTTCTGCTCGTCGAAATCAGTGCATCCGGGTCGAATCAGAACGACCGTGGACATGGTTGGAACTCGTGGAGGGAATAGGAGTGCCGGGTGACGCTCGATGAATCGGGCATTTCGCCTGGCGAGATGACTACTTTGATCGGGCGAGCTGCGACAGCTCGGAAATGGCAGTGCGGTAATCGGGTTGATCAAAAATGGCGCTGCCTGCCACAAAGAGATCTGCTCCCGCGACGGCACACGGCGTGATGGTCTCGCGACCAACACCGCCATCGACCGAGAGTAGCGTTTCCGGAGAAGTCAGCTCGCGGAGTTGCTGCAGCTTGTCAAGAGCCGCAGGAATGAACTGCTGACCGCCGAAACCCGGTTCGACGCTCATGACGAGCACCAAGTCGCAATCTGGCAGAAATCGCTCGATCTGTGAAACAGGAGTTCCCGGGTTCAGGGCGAGACCCGCAACAACATCTGCTTCGCGGATACGCCGCAACAACGGCCCGGCATCAGGAATCGCTTCGACATGAAAGGTGATGCAATCGCAGCCAGCTTTCAGATACTCGTCGAGATACCGGTCCGGCTCGGAAATCATGAGGTGCGCGTCAAACACGTCTCGCGTCATGGGACGCAGACATTCGATCACCATCGGGCCGTACGAGAGATTCGGCACAAAGTCCCCGTCCATCACGTCCAGATGCAGGATGCCGACATCGGCAGCGTCCAACAGCTCGATCTCCCGATGCAGATTGCCGAAGTCACACTTCAGCATCGAGGGAGCAATGATGGGGATGCGGCTTTTCAGCCTGTCGAGAGTTGCCGAACGGCTCATCGGGGAAGAGGCCCGAAAGATATGCGATTGTCCAAGGCCGGAGACTCCGACCCGAAGCGACCCATTTGACACAATCCCGAAGCGGAACTCAATTCCGAACCCGCCGTCTGCCGCCGCCGATGGTCGGCCAGGCACTCAGAGGTGTAACTCTACGTCGCGGATGGCCTGCCGCTGGATGCAAATGTGGCTGATTGTGAATGTAAATAGTCATAACTGATCACATTAATTCAGGTCTCGTTGTAGGGCTTCCTCTCAAGATCTCGGTTGTAACGGTTCGATACATGCTTGAGCAGATCGTGCGCACACACTTGCGCGCACGGTTCGTGGTCCCCATCCGGCAGACCGTGAGGCCTCGAATGTACGAATCCTTCTTTGGCATGCAGCGTCGTCCTTTCTCCGCGACACCCGATCCGGGCTGCTTTTTCTCGTGCGAGTCCGTGCAGGCGGCACTTGACGAACTCATCGTGTGTTTCGAACGAGGGCAGGGAATCGGAATCCTCTCCGCTCCGGCCGGCATGGGAAAAACTCTGCTGTGCCAGCACCTGGTGAGCGAAACGCCACAGCGATTCGAGGTTGTGTACCTCGGCAACGCAAACTTCCCGACGCGACGATCGCTGCTGCAGGCCATTCTGTTCGAGATGGGCGACGAGTACAGCCGCAAGGACGAAGCAGAACTGCGGCTCGATCTGCGTTCCCGGCTGCTCAGCATCCGCCCCGCGAAAGAGGCAATTGTCCTGGTCATCGATGAGGCTCACCTGTTCGCTGACGAACTTCTCGAAGAAGTCCGCACCCTGGCTGATGTTGCTCACGATGGTTCGTCGCTGGTCCGCGTGATCCTCAGTGCGCAGCCGGAACTTGAAGAACGGCTCACCAGTCGCAGTTTTGACGCTCTCAATCAGCGCATCAGTAATCAGGTCTACCTCGAATCCCTGACATTGACCGAATCGCATGACTACCTCGCCCACCGGGTGGCGTGGGCCGGTGCTTCGCTCGACGCCGTATTCATCCCGGAAGCCGTCGACGTCATCACTCGGGCCAGTGATGGAGTGCCGCGCTGCCTGAATCAACTTGCGGATCACAGCCTGCTGCTGGCATTCGCTTCGGATCAACAACCAGTCGCGCGTCAGACGGTTTGTGATGCACTCGAGGATCTTAAGCAGTTGCCGCTCCACTGGAACGATGTGTCGACCGGGGAAACAGTCGTGGGATGGCAGGACGACGACGAAAACGAGGAGGAAGATCCGCAGATGCCGGAGACCGACATGGCGGCTTCCGAGAACCTGGATGCTCCACCTCGCGTGACGATCGAACTGGGTGAGCCCGAATCGCTGGCCGACGATTTGTCAGAACTCGTCGCAACTGAACTTGGCTCAGACGACGCACAGCATGATGCACCCGTCACCGGGTCCTGGGTACCAATTGCTCCCTCGGCTCCGGCCGCGGTGATTGAATTTGGCGGGCCGCTGGTTGCAGATGCGCCACTGGCAGCAGATGCAACGGTCGAGGAAATTGTGAGCAACGAAGCGACGCCGGAAGCGATCACTGCGGAGCAACACGAGCCACACGATGAGGCAACTGAAGAAGAGGATTCGGCGGAACCGTGTGACAACGCTGAGGCGGAGGACGCTTTCGAGGATCTGCAAGGCCTGTGTTTTGAAATTACCGCCAGGGGATGTGAGTTCGAAGCCAGTGACTGTCAGGTTGATGATTCTGGATCGGCTGATGAATCATCGACTGAGTTGGCAACCGAATCCGCAGACGCAAGCAGCGACTTGTCGCTCGAATCCGGCACATCGACTGAGTCTGAAAACGAAGTGAGCATTGCAGACGAGACGACGCCAGCGACCCCAGCGGACGTTCTCGCTGTGGCCTCTGACGAAGACCATGTCCAGGCGGATGCGGACGGCGAAGACGCAGCGGCCTCTTCCGAACAGCCTGCTGTGGCGGAAGCGGCAACAATCGAATTTGAGTTCGGATTTGATTCGTCCCATTCGGAATCAACGGCAGTGGATGAGACTGCCGTGAGTGAGCCGACGCACGCGTTTGACATTGATCACACAGAGGGATCCGTCGCGAGTGCCGATTCCACAGATGCTCTGGAGGCGGTGGTGGATGGCTTCGACGACGCAGACGAGTTCGAGGAGGAAGTCGTCATCGATCACTACTCCGCTATCGCAGAACCGCAATCGACCGGGATTATCTGGAACCTTGTGGGCAGTCGTCGACATGAGGTCGCGCCCAACGAGGCGCAATACTCTCAGGCCAGTGCTGACGCGAGCGATCATGAGATCAGCCCGAATGCTCCGGCGCCGGCAGACACTGTCACAGCGGAGCCCTTTAGTAGCATCGCGGCGGCGACCGATGAGCGGCACAACGTCGATGCCGGTGCTGATGCGCAGCAGAGCGTTCCGATGTCCGATGCGGCTGCGGACGCGAGTGAATATATGATTGCGGCGTGCAACGACGATGCGATGGCCGTCCGGCCGGACAGTCGGATCGACGCGATCGTGCCACTGCTGAATGAACTCAGTGGCAATGAGCATTCAGAACAGCCGGCTCGTGACCGATCCATGCTGGATATCGAAGCCGAACTTGTGCAGACAGTCTCGCACGGCCAGTCCGAGATGGAAGATGAGATCGGAGCGGCGATTCTCGATATGTGCCTGGACACTCAGGCGCAGATTCGGGCAGCGAGCCAATCGGTTGATGACGAAGCAACGGATGACGGCGGATATGGAGCCGTACTCGTTGATGATGTGCCGATTGAGGACGACGGAACGGCGTTCGAGCACGACGCATTTGACATCGTGCAGCCTGAGAACCCTGGTGCGACGGCGTTTCGATTCGATTCAGCACCGTCTGACATTGAGGACCTGCATTCGCCCGTGGAAGCTCAGACCGAACGTCAGCAGCCCCGCCCGTTCGGACGGCTCTTCAGCGAACTTCGTCGCCGCCAGCGCCGAGCCGGTTAGCGCTGACGCCTGCCGAGGCTGTGCACTGGTCCCGAGCGAAGCCGTAGGCGGATATCTCCGAAATCCGCAACCCTGGAACGGGGAAGACTGAGCGGCGGTCGATGTGCCGGCAGGTTGCGGTGTCGTCTGGTCCCGATTTCGGAGAAATCGGGCTACGGCTCCGTCAACTTAAAGAGTGGGATCGGGTGGCTGGCCACCGAGCGTAGCGAGCCCCCAGCACTATTAGGGGACTGTTGAAGTATCGCCACCGGGCTTGGGGCTGTCGATTTAATCGGGGCGATTGTCCCTGGCTGTTTGTCGACCATCGCGCTATCCTCCCGGTGGTTTCAGCCGGGAGGCTCCAATGGGAATTCATGGACGATGGGCCAAGGCGCCTATTGCT
>CAUZFZ010000207.1:0-15751 GCA_963579025.1 Planctomycetota bacterium
TCCATTTCCGTTTCAATCCACGTCTGCATGACACGATCCTTGCGTCAGAACAAAGGACAATTTGTCCTCCTGACTGGCGCAAAACTCGTGCCAAAAGTCTCGAAAATTGTGTGTAAGGGTGAGGGTTAAAACCCCGGGCTATTCGCCTTTGACCCTCCGGGGCAGCAGATATGTGCAACTTCAAAGAGCGTAAGCGAGGCACTGATTCTTCGAGGCATCAATCTCTCGCTGACGCTTCGGATCATGAATCGTTCCAATGGCCGGATCTGCGCTGCGCTTGTTTCGGCCTGTGATTTTCTGGTCGCTGGGTTGATCACCGCGAGTCCGGGGAACCGGCAATCACAGTCCAGTCGGGTTTCGCGCGTCGCAGTCGCTCGACACCCGCCGGAGACATGCGCGAACCCGTCAGCGTCAGGAATGACATCTTCGGGAAAACAACCAGGTCATCGACGGCTTTGTCAGTGATTCGAGCGTCGACCAGATTCAGTTCGGTCAGTTGATTCAGTGTCGTCAGCGACTTCACTCCGGCATCGGTCACGATCGGCCCGGCGAAGCCTTCGGAGAACAGCAGCAGCAGACGTCGCAGTCCTTTCACTTCGGCCAGGTGTTTCAGGCCGGCGTCTGTGATGGCCAGTCGACTGAGATCCAGATCCTGCAGGTGCGGCAGGGACGCAAGAAGCTTCAGGCCATTATCCGTCACGCTATTCCCGGTCAGGTTGAGCATCTCGAGTTCCGGCAATCGCGACAGCTCCGCGAGCCCGGCGTCCGTGACACGGATCGGTTCGAAACCCGTCTTGGCCAGAGTCAGTGCCCGCAGTTCGCTCATCGATCCGATCGGCGTACACGCGGCATCGGTCACGCCCTCACAGAACTCGAGGTCTAGTGCACGCAGGTTGCGAACACCTGCCACATACTTCAATCCGGATTCGGTGATCGAGGTGCCCGCGGCGATCAGCAACGACAGGCGTTCGAACTGCTGCAAGTGCGCGAAACTGTCGTCAGTCATCTGGCGGCAGAAAGCAAGATTCAATCCCGTCAGCGATTTCACGGTGGCGAGCTGCTTCAATCCAGCTCCTGTGACACGTGAACCGGCCAGGCTGAGGACAAAAGGTGTTTTCGATTCCTGCAGCCTGTGCAGAGCCTCTGGTTCGATCGAGCCGTCTGGCAGGATCGACTTCCGCTGCAGCGTGATGATCGTCACTGGTTGGTCGGCCGGAGCCTGCGGACCGCGGGCATACTGGTAAATCCGCTTCCGTCCTCGGTCGACGATTTGCACGGGTGGCTTCGATGTCGAGCCGCCGCGTTTCAGATCAAAGACCCACAATCCGTCCTTCTCTCGCAGGTACAGTTTCCCGTCGGAGATTACGGGGTGCGACCAACTGTCACCGCCGATTCCCGGCAGCTCAAAGGTACCCTTGAGTCGGTACTCATCCGGACTGGCTTCGATCAGCGCGATCACACCGTCCTGATAGCGGAAATACACATGCCCGTCGGCCGCGACCACCGCGGCCGAGCCGCTTCCAGGGCCACGCAGTTTCCATTCGATGCGACCAGACTTCAGGTCGAGACACGTCGGCAGGCCGTTATTGCTGCCGTGTCCGCCATAGACGTGATCACCAATCAGCACATACCCGCCGTGATGGTTCTGAAACCGGTTTCCTTTCAGACGATAGACCTCGTGTGCTTCCACGCCCGTGCCATCATCAGTCGGCTCCAGCCGGAGCAGCACGGCGCCCGCGTGATAGCCGTTCGCGGAGAAAACCAGATCGCCCGTGACAATTGGAGTCGGGATGTTGATCCGCCCGTTCGAGATACCGTCGTAGCTCCACAGGAAGCGTCCGGTGTTCGCCTCGAATCCGGCCAGGCCGCGACTGGTCAACTGCACGAACTGACGAATGGCGGCTCCGTGACTCACAACAATCGATGAGAACGCAGCCGTGTCGTTACCGCCCGCACCGTTGTCCGGTAACCCTGACTTCCAGGTGACTTCGCCGGTGCGTCGATCCAGAGCGGCCAGCATCGCACCGGGCCCGCCAGGAGTGCAGATGAGTCGGTCGCCATCGATCAGGGGCGATTCGCCATAGCCGCGACCTGAACTGCGGCCGCCAAAATCAGTGCCAAAATCCCGCTGCCAGACGACGGCACCGTCGTCCGCATTCAGGCAGAACAGTTCGCCGTCCGGATCCAGCGTATAAACGAGCCCCGCGTGTACAGTCGGCGTCGACATGACATTAAGGGTTGTCGAGCCAACAGGAGTCGACCACCGCTTCCGGCCCGTTTCGACATCAAAGCAGACGCAGTGGACATCACTGCCAGTCCGCCCTGTCGTGAAGACGAGTCCGTCCTCAATCACGACGCTCGAATACCCATCACCAGCGCCAGAGGCACGCCACACAAGCGCGGGAACACTGTCGGACCAGGATGCCAGCAACCCTGTTTCTGACGACACCGCGTTTCGGTCCGGGCCGCGCCATTGAGGCCAATCGTCAGATATCGCGAGCGACGGAGCCAACACACCGACGAGCAGAAGAATCCTTGAGTGACGCGTCACCACAGTATTTTGCATTCCGTTAGAACAGTCGCGAAATCACCTGCCCTCGGGACACCGGTAACGGTTGACCCTGGCGGTTCAGGATGTGTCTTTTCGGGTCGATCCCCATCAGATGAAACATCGTGGCCGCGATGTCCCACGGAGCGACCTCGTCTCGAACCGGGTAGGCTGCGGAACGATTCGAAGCTCCAAAGACTCGCCCGCCCGGGATACCACCACCAGCCAGCAGCAGCGAGTAGCAATCGGGCCAGTGGTCGCGCCCCGCCGCTTCGTTGATCTTAGGAGTCCGGCCGAATTCGCCCAGACAGACGACCAGCGTCGAGTCCAGTAACCCGCGTTGCCCGAGGTCGTCAAGAAACGCGGCCAGAGACAAATCAAACGGCGGCAGCATTTTTCGCAATCGGGGATAATTCTGCTTGTGAGTGTCCCACTGGTCGGCGTTGAGCTTCGACCAGTTGACTGTGATGAGCGGGACTTCCGCCTCGACCAGCCGCCGTGCGAGCAGCAGCGATTGCCCAAACTGAGTGCGTCCGTAACCATCGCGCAGTGAGTCAGATTCAGACGTGAGATTGAACGCCGCCTGCGTCTGAGCCGATCCGAGCAAACCAAACGCGCGATCGTACAGACCATTGACGCCCTGTATCTGGCGTTCATCGGTGCGTCGGGACGTGCCGTCGATGGATTCCAGCAACTGCCGCCTGGCGGCGAATCGATCCGACCCCACGCCATCCGAGAGTGAGATACCGTCGACGTGAAACGAATCGGAGCCGGGGTCATCGGGGATCCGGAACGCGTCATATCCCGAGCCCAGGAATCCGGCGTTCTGCCCGGCCAGTGGTGGGCGCGCTCCCTGATGCATGACGGGGCCAAGCACCACGAAATCAGGCACGGGGCGACTGGTTGAGGCCAGCCTGGTGACCACCGATCCGTAAGTCGGAAAGTCGTCCGGCTGAGCGGTCGTGTTTGTCCCGGGCAGTGGATGAGGATGCCCGGTCAGAGCTGTGTAGGCCGCCGAACCATGTTCAAAATCCCGGTGCGTGACGGATCGAACGATCGTGTATCGATCCGCCTGCTGGGCCAGTCGCGGCAACTGATCCGTGACATAAGTCCCGGGCACTTTGGTCGAGATTGGAGCAAACTCACCCCGCAGCACGGACGGTGCATCCGGCTTTGGATCCCACAGGTCCTGCTGACCTGGTCCTCCCCACAAGAAGATGACCACACACGACCGAGCCCGGCCGAACAGTCCAGCCGCGTCTGTCGCCCCAGGTCGGTCTGACGCGTCCAGCACATCGGCCAGCGTCAGCCCGAAAGCAGAAGACGAACCAACCTCAAGCAGCCGCCGCCGACTCAGGCGGGGACGCGTTCGACGTCTATCTGTGGTTGGTTGCCTGCTCATCAGGTCAAACGATCTTCGACAACACGGACGGTTCATGGGCAAGAGAATGCCACGCGTAAAGGATAACCTTCTGCACGTCCTGCGACCTCATAGCCTGACAATGTTCCGCCGAAGACGAGTCCTACTGGGGATTTCAGTGTCGTAACACCGCAGCGGGGTACGACGCCCTGGAATTCGTCCAGGTGGGAACCGAACTCGACGACCTCGGTCTGCCGATCGAGGGGACGGGAACGCTCGCGCCGGTTCTGAATCCGGACAAGTGAGTCGGATGCGGACTCTGCCAGACTCGCTGCTAGGCGATCAATACCACCGAGAAATCGCTGCTGAGTGAGTCGGCGATCATTATCGAAGCGGGAAATGATCGCGAAGACCGCATCATGCTGTCGGTTCGTATCTGGAGTTGCGACAGAATGAGGGCGTAACGGATCAACCGACGTCCAGGGGCGGCGGCTACCTTCCGGAATTCCTGAACTCAACAGAATCCACCGACCACTGAGCAACTATTGCAGCGGTTCAGTGGATGGCTCCGAACCCTCGAAATCGATCATGAACTCTCGGGCGTAGGTTGATTCGGATTCGATCCAGCTCTGTCGCTCGATTGAACGCAGTTGCTCGAGGATTCCAGAGAAGTACTTACGTGCGTCCGGCATCTTCAATTGATCAATCCAGTGACTGCGATCGTTCCATGTCGCCTGTTCGGTCCCGGTCGAGACACCGGATCCATTGGCGTTGATGAAGATCTGGAAATCGTCAATGGCCTTTTCCAGGTCGACTCCAGCCACAGCTCTTGCCAGCCCCAGAGTGTCACGGAAACTTGCATTTGTTGGATCTTCTGTGACGGCCCGGCGCCCTGCTTCGATGATTGTCTCGTCAACAGCACCGGTCAGGCATGCGCTCCAGCAGAAGTCGTTCAAGACGACGGATGAAAATCGAAATACGGGATCGATTGATGTGACCTTGTGGACGTAGGCGATGGCCTGCTGGATTGCCCCACGCCGTGAAAGCCTGGTAAGCCACCGATCACGCTCAAACTGTTGTACCTGCCACGCCTGTTGTACAGAAGGTGCCGTGTCCTTTAATTCAAACGGGCGAAGTCTCGTGAGATAGTCCGATGGTGCCAGTTCAATCGACATGCGGTCGAACGCCACTTGCAGCAGGTCCCTGGCAGCGGAATCTCCGGCCGGGTCCTCGTCGACCAGTTTCAGGGCCTGCTGGATCAAGGAGCGGAAAATCCAGCTTTCCACGATGTCCTCGGGTTCCACGCCGAGAGAGACGCCGGTCCCGGTCTGATCCGCCGCGGTAAGGTTCTCCAGGGCCTGCCTCTTCGTGCTGTCGAGTACTTCCGCCGCAGTGAACTTGCCCGCACGATTCCCGATCAACGATCGCGCTTCTCTGACGTGCTGATCCATTTGCAGCCAGACAAGCCTGAGTTTCAATCCGGGCACGTCGCCCTTGAGTGCCTCGATCTGTTCCGCAACGGAAATCCATTTCTTCGCGACAACTGGATCCTCGGAGACCCCGGCGCGGTAGCTAACAATGACTCGGACTGTTTCCGGGGGTTGGTATGCGGGAATCAGCTTCCGAACGATTTCTATCCAGTCTCGCATCCGTTCGGCATCCTGTCTGACATATGCCTCGCGGAGAATCACCCTATTGAAAAGCTCGGCTCGAAAGTCAGTCGATTCGGCGATTCCAGGCAGAGGCTGCCAATCGATCCAGCGATTCAGGAGTGATTCAGCGGTTTTGTTTGGACCTTCGCTCTGCAGTGCCGATGCGAAGCTCTCGATCAGATAATTGCGGGCCAGGTCTTTTGCTGAATTTTCGGTACTTCGACTCGCACTGGGTATGCGCTCGATCGTGCTGATGACGTCTCGGGCGGCAGAAACGAATTTGGTGCGCACCTGCTGTCCGGCGGCGCGCGTCGCTGCCTGCCGAGCATACGTGGTGAGCCTGGCTGCGAATTGCGTGTTGAGATCCGGCATCTTGATGCCGGCCTCGACCGCGGCGGCAATCCCACGCCTGGCTCTTTCGAGTGCCGCCTGCTCCACTTCAGGAGTCCGGGCGGCGGCCACTGCGTCATCAAGCGCGTCGTCGACCTGCTGAATGAGCCGGTCTCGGCCGACCCTGTGGGCGAGACGTTCTGCCTCTTTGGCGTCGAGTTCGGGATCGGCTTTCTGAAACAGCGTCACGGCGGCATCGAAATCGCCACTGCCTGCGGACCGATTGCCCTGGGAACGCCAGAGGCCCGGCTGCAGCTTAGTGAAATCAAGGCCTGCGTTATGCGAGATCTTCTTAAGGGTCTCTTCAGCCTCGTTCGCGCCCAGATTCGCCAGGCGGTCATAGACGGACTGATGAATCCCGAGGTCTGGAAATGTCACCGGGTACTGAGTCAGGTCGCCGATTCCGACGTACCACTCGAATTCCGATGCGGTGAGATTGCGACCGCAGAGCGCCCCCAGCCGACGATCGTCGACGTCCGTTGTCTGCAGGTTGAATTCGAGCAGGCTACCGTCACTTGTGACCGCGACCCCGCGAGGACCATCTGACTGCTGGTTAATGGCGAGCAACAGCGGTCGTGATGTGGATCTGACGTGGGCGACGGGTTCGCCGAAATGCCGGGACGTCGAATCGAACGCTCGAACATCGATCGACCAGCGTTCGGACTTTGCTTCCTGCCCGGACGTCAGAAGCCAGCGACCGCCGTTCGAGACACCCAGCGCGGTGACTGTGCGATCGGACTGCTGAAATGAATCGTGTCGTTGGTTAATCCCATCGGTGAAGATGGTGGTCTTGAGAGAGCCGTCCACACGAGATGCGATCAGCCCCGGATAGCGTGCCGGGGTCATGAACGGGGTCATCATCTGGCCGCTGTCGCCTGGTGCGATCAGGGTCATGAGCCGTTCTTCCACGGGTTGATTGTGATTGCCGAGGTCAAACGCCTTCAGGTGGCCATCAAGATGGCGGCAGAACAGCAGACGCCCGTCTGCTGAGAACTCCAGCTGAGTCACGCTGGACTTCGAATCCCGATCAAGGAATCCATCCGGTGAGGCGGGGTGTAACGGTGAAAAGACGTGAACCGCCAGCGATTCGTAGGCGACTGCGAGACGTCTGTCCGGACCGGAACGGAGACTCGTCATGCGAACGGATGTCGGTGGTGTGCCACTGAAGCTGCTCCTTGCGCTCCAGGTAATCTCAGCGCTGGACTCGGACCGGAATTCGCCTGTGTGCAGTTCGTATTCGATCTGGCCGTGCGTTCGTTTGCTGACAACGGCGTGCAGGTGGCTGGCATCATCGCTGAATGCGAACGAGTAGAACGCCGCATTCTCGAAACGCTTGTCATCAGCACTCGTCCATGTCCCGTGCTCTTTCAGACTGGCTTCACCATTCAGGAGACTGACGAGATGTCCGTTGGAGATGAGACACAGACGATCACCGCCTGGATTGAATCGTGCGTGCGCCGGCAGCGCGTTCGTGGGCGGGAGAATCTTTGCGGGATCGAGCGTGAATTCGGTGGCGGAGCCATCGGTCACCCTGATGAACTTCCAGCGTATCGGGTTGCCAATAAAGAAATGACCATTGGCCTGCGCCGCAAGAGTGAATCCGCCAAATGCGTCGGACAGCCGGACGTGCGATGCATTCAGATCCCACTGTCGGACGGTCCGATCTTCACCGGCCGTGTACAGAATGGATTCTTCCGCGCCCGGCTGCAGTCCAGCGACACTCAAATCGTAGATCGGCCCCTCATGCCCTTCGAGTGTGACCGACTCGACCGAGGGCCCTTCGTCGAGCATTTTCCACAACGCGATCTGTCCGTCGGCGCCCAGCGCAATGAGTTGATTCGTGTCGCGGGTGAATATGACTCGCGAGATTTCGGCAGTCTCGCCGTCCTGCCGCTGAGCCATACTGCGGATCTGCCCGCTCCGCGTGATCTCGTTCAACGGGGCACCGGGCGAAGGCAGTCGCCAGACGTGGACCTGGTGCTGACACGACGCCGCGAGCCAGCGGGCATCGTCGCTGAACTCTACGGAGGTGACGCTCGCGGGACATGACAAAGAGACGTGTTCTGCGATCTTCAACTGTTCCTTTCCCTCGTCGTCCGACTGCAGCGAGGCCCGTCTCACAATCACGGTTTGATCCTCGCCAGCGGTTGCGATCCACACACGATCTCCATGCTGCGATGCAGGATCGCCCTGACCCGTCGCATCACCAGGTGATTCGTTCACAAGATCGACGTCGTTGGCGCGATCACGATGCGCATCCGGATGCTGTTCGGCCCCGTCGTCACGCGTTTCTGTCGGAATTGGATCGGGCTCCAATCCGCCATTGCCCATCGGACCCTGTGAGCTCCGCGTGCGGGCGCCATCGGCTCGATCACGAAAAACCTTCGGGATCTCAATCAGTTTTTCAGCGGTCTCTACCCGCGCCTTCCAGAAAAGAACGCGCCCGTCAGCTCCGACCGTGGCAAACAGATTGTGTTCCTTGTCACGCGCCACGTCGGTGACGGCACCCTGATGGCGGGCCTTGATCGGCCAGTGGGTCCCTGACGAGAGATCCGCCAGCATGACGCCGCCGGACTCCAATCCTACGACGACGAATTGACTCTCGAGGTCGAACTGAATGTCGATGACCGGATCGGCTTCCCCGGAATCCCGCGTGAAATAGAAATCCTTCGTGTCGTCGTCCGAAATTGATTTTCCGTCGCAGGAACACAATCGCAGCCTGCCACCGGCGTCACCGATGCCCAGCCAGATCGGCTCTGCTGCGGCCGTGCTGCCCGGATGACTGAATTGCAGTGCGGTGATTTCAGACGACTGATCTCCGGAGGCAGGGACGTCACGGAGGGGCGTGCTGGTTGAGCCATGCGTCATCCAGGCTTTGATTTCACCGGCCTGGGTTCCGGCGACAAGCATGTGGTGTCCGCGGTGGTAAGCGATGCGTGTGACCGGTGAGCTGAAGACTTCGCCGGCCACAATCACACCAGCCATCCCGAAGGAGTTGAATTGCTCCGCCGCGGCAGCCAGCGTCTGCCGGATGGACCGGGCGTCGCGGGCTCCCTCACCCTTGAGCATCGACTCGTCGATGTCGCGCAAGCGCCGTTTCGCCTCAGCCGCCAGCAACAGACGCGTGTGTGGATTGCCTGCCTTTGTGGCTTTGTCGGCGATACTCCGGGCCTGCTGCAGTTTCAGGCGTCCCGCGTCCAGCAACTTGAGTCTGACATTCTCTTTCTGCTCGACCCGGAATTGCTCTGCGCGTTTTTCAGCTGTCTGCTTTTGCTGTTTCTGTTCCGAGCTGTACAGCCAGTATGCGAGGAAGATGCTGGCCGCCACAAAGAACGCTCCGAGCCCGAATCCCACGCGGGCGCGGTACAGACGCAACTCAAGGTGAGCCCGTTCCGCACGCTCTTCGGCAAGGATGGGTCTTTCATGGAAGTCCTGGCTGTCCCGAATGTACGCGAGAATCTCCTCCGAGATTCCCGGCACACGGATACCGCTCAGGCTTTCTGCCTTGAAATCGTTGCCGGGTACCTCGCCATCGTCCGCGTCATAGAGCCACCGCCTCGCTTCGGCAATCTCGAGTTCCGAAAGGAGGTAGGCCTCCTGACCGTTGTGGTCCAGCCACGCCTTGAATTTCTCCCGAACCACGGCGGCAGTTTTCTGCCGATTTGCCTCGTCGTTGGCCCAGTTCTCAAGTGTCTTCCATTTCCGAATCAGACTCTCGTGCGTGATGTCGATGACCGAGTTATCGCTGAGCTGACGTGCTGGCGGTGGCAGTAGAAACGTTCGTCCTGGACTGCGGAATTGCTCGATAACGATCCTGATTTCACTCGGCTGATGGTGCCTCAGAGCTTTGATAAGTTCCGTGTACGGTTTCGGATCGCGGATCACGTGGCCGCGCGCTGTTGTACGGACAAGACACCGAAACACGTCTTCACAAACCGCCTGAGTTCCAAGCGGAATCCGAACCTCGTAAACGCTCTGGGCGTGCTGATCGAGAGCCTCCAGCAGACCACCGACTCTCTCGTAGTCGTCCATCGTGATGTGGACGGTACCACGCGCATCGATCCCCTCTGCCAGCGAACCCTTGGTGGCGTCTGCTCCGAACAGCGTCGTGGTACTCACCTCGTCCAGAAGTCCGTCACCGTCGGGGTCGACCGCATCATCGCTGTCGCCGCGCTGTCGTCTGAGTGCCCGGGTCCACATCCTCATCAGGGCGTGCTGCATCAACGGGAGCTGGTCGGGATCGGAGCCGACTTCGTTCAACACGTTCGTGACCACGGAGGGATCGATCGTGTCGCCGCACAGTTCCAGCGGGCCTTCGATGGCCTTCCGAATCTCTTCGCGTTTTAGACGGGGTGTGAGATACAGGCTGCGGTTGAGGGCCTCCGGCAGATTCCGGAATGTCTGGCACGCTCCCAGAAAGTCAGACCTCATCGTGATCACGACATAGACGCGAAAATCCCGCTGGTTAAAGGTATCCAGGAGCAGACGGACGAAACGCTGCGCGTCGGTCCACTTTTCCAGATCGTCCTCGTCCTCGCCGTCGGAGTCGGACGGTGACTCGGCGCTCTCATCGCCATGCTCATCGAGGGGCTCGTTTTCGGGGTTCAATTTTGTTTCCGAATAACGGAACAGCTCCTCAAACTGATCGACGACCACGAGCACGTTTTCATGGTCTTCGATTTCCGACTCGTTAAGCACATCGACGAAGCCCAGCGGTCCGCTGCGCAACTGATCGAGGACGATCGGCGCATACTCGCTCTTGAGCTGTTCCGCGGTCAGATCTGCGTCACCGGAGAAGTCGAACAGCGTGCTGTCCAGCACCGCATTGGCGAGTTCCTCATGCGGCTTACGCCCCGGACGCATCTCGACCAGATGCCAGGCCGTGCCGGCGTCGACATCGAATCCGGCTTCGAGGCGGGGCAGGAGACCCGCCCGCACAAGGGAGGACTTGCCACAGCCGGAAGGGCCGACCACCGCGATGAACCGCGACGACTGGAGCAGGTCGAGGAGTTCACTGATCTGCGCGTTACGTCCGAAGAAAATCGCTGTGTCGGACCGTGTGTAGTGTCTCAGCCCCGGGTACGGGAACGTTGGACGCTCCAGACCGGTCGGTGTCTGTGCGGTCACGGTTTGCATGCGGAAACTCCCGATCAGGGAAAGCGGTCAGCGCGGCTTTCGATTGCGAATCGTGCTGTACAACGCGTTAAGCTGCTCGGCTTCCGGCGACGTCGCGTCTTTGAATGCAACCCAGTTTTTTGACTTCAGGAAGACGTAATCAGGGCCGGCCGGCACGTCGGTGATGCCGGGAAGCAGGATCGGAACCAGCGTCTTGCCGTTCTCGACTTCTTCCACTTCAAATGATTCCAGCTCACGCGTCTGCCATTGTCCCAGACCGTGCTGTCCCAGGCATATCAGGCCGACTTTAGCGTCGTGCATGGCGTACTTCAGTTTCTGGAACCAGCCGTCGCCGCCGTGGAGTTCCTTGTCATCAAGCCAGACATTGAACCCTTCATGCACAAGCAATTCGTAAATCAGTTCGACGTACGGCTTGTCCTTGCTGTTGTGCGACAGGAAGACATCCGGTTTTTCGCGCACCCGTTGCGGCTCGGTGTGACCCAGGCGGACCGTGCTGGAATCCCTGACATCGTCCACGAAGGGATCGAGCTTACTGGTGTCAGGTTCATCCGCGGGACAGTCCAGCTCCGAAAACCCCTCAACGTCGAGGTTGACTGGTTCTTCTTTGGGACCAGGCCCCACGTAGATTCGACGGATCGGAACGTTCGCGCTCAACTTGCTGTGATCCGCGAGAATGTTGCGGATCTGGGTGAGCTGTCCGCGGACCCAGTAATTGTCGTTCTGGTCATAAACAACGAGGATGCCGTCAGATTCGATCACGCTCTTCGTCAGGTCCGCCATGACGTGGCTCGGTTTTCCCTTCAGCTTCGTCAGCCGGACACCGACATCCTGGCAGCGGAAATACTCTCTCAGCTTGCCGATGAATTCAGCACTCGTTTGTTCGCAGTGCAGAAACACCTCGACGCTCGCACTGCCTCGTTTGGCGGTAGGCCGCTTTGCCAGCTTCCTCAGGTGCTCCATCAACGAAGTTTGAAACTCAGATATCGGACAGGCAGCCACCGTACCGGTCTCATCGCTCAGCAGGAGACGATGGTGCTCTTCACTGATCCGTCCCTCAACTTGAGCCTCCAGAATCGCGGCCCGGGTCAGGGCTGGCGGGCGCCACTGCAGAATCTCAATCCCGGACTCGACGGCCCTGTCGTATTGCAACTAATCGAACGTGATCCTGTGGGTATCGCCGGATGAGTCGCCGTCAGGGTCTTCATACACGTAGCCGGAGTGACTCTGACTCAGCAGTTGCACAAAGACGTCGGACTGCTGGAGTTTTCCGTCAATCCACTTCTGCAACTGGGACCGGTCCACGAGTCGTCGCTCGGTGAGCACTCGATGCCCGCGCTGTCGCAGTTCGTTGCGGACGGCATCCCAGTCAGACTCCGACTGCCGGTCGGTCGACCCTCTGGCCAGATAAACGACCTGCGCGCGTTTCTCCGCCGGTGTGTTTTTCTGCACGTCGCCTGCATCATTTTCATGTGGCGTCGCCGACGACGTCGTTGCCGGCTCGTTCCGTGCGACGTTGACGGTTCTGATCCCTGGCAGCAGAGACCGCTCAATCAAATCGGAAAGTTGCAGCAATCCCTTCCGAAAGCTGGCACAACTGGTTTCAGGTTCAACCAGTTGTGCCTTGCCGTCAGCCTGAGACACCCACATCGGAATGCGGGGGCGGTCTTCAACATGTTTCTGGAAGGATTCTGCTGGCGGGTGACACTCCACCACAAGAACTTCGCTGCCATGTTCTTCCTGACGGCGCAGCCACTCCAGCACGTCGTCAGCCGGTTGCAGATCACGCGTTGTGACGAGCAGAACGACGGGAGACTCTGCGACCGACGTCTTGTCGAGATGTCGGACGTCGAATGTCAGCGCGGCGGAGCTTCTTTTCAGTTGTCGCTTCAGCTTTCGCGACAGTGTTCCGGAGAATCGCTCTATCCATCGCTGCTCCTCGGTGTCCGCTGCCGAGTGCACGAGCGATACCGCTGTGGACGCCGCTGACATAAGTCCTGCCCTCGGTCTGCCTGGGAGCTTCAGATCGGAGTCGTCTGGTCTGAATCAAAATACTACGGCAACTGTCCGCATGTCATGTCACGTGCCGATTGAAATGTCAACTGCACACTGTCGCATTATCGCACATTCTCCGTAGACGACAGTCGCCGGACGACGACCACGATCGCCCGACAGTGATCTCAGTGACCTGACGCGTCCGTGTGGCCAGCGACTCGAGAAGGGGCGCCGCGCGCTATTGCTGAATTCATTTGCCGGGATGACTGATACTTGTGGTCTGCCTCGTCGTCGATCAGTCGTGAATAACGATGTGTCGCTCCCGTCGCCCGACGGCGGGCATCACCCGACATTGAGCTGCGGAGCAAACTCATGCACCAATCACAACTGGTTGGACGTCGCGATCTGTTTCACTGAGGCGTGAACGGCCTCAGGAGCCCCGTCTCCCGCGTTGAGATCGCTGACCGGTTTTCTGACAGTATCCACCGAGACGTCTTGAACGACGAAATGTGGTCGCTATGAGCGAATGGAAGTCATTCATCATCAACGGATTGCAAGCAACTCGACCACAAAGTGCAGAGTGGCCTTACCGGGAATTTTCGGCGGGCTGCCGCGTGCTCCGTAGCCAAGCTGGTACGGGAGTTCCAGTTCGATTTTCCCGCCTTCACCGACCAGTTGCAGACCCTCTGTCCAGCCAGCAACGACATCCGAGAGCCCGAATTCGGCCGCCTCACCGCGTTTGTACGAACTGTCGAATTCCGTTCCATCGTCGAGCCAGCCGCGGTAGTGACAGGTCACTTTGTTTGCGGCTGTCGGTTTGCGACCGTCGGATGCTCGCAGGATGCGGTACTTCAGGCCGCTCTCGGTCGTGATGAATTCAGCATCCGCAGCGCCCGGATCGTCTTCCCCACCCGACGGTGGAGCCTGTGCGCTTTGGGGCGCGACCGGAACGACCGGCGTGTTGCTCTGCGGACCACGCGTACAGCCAGTCACAACGAACAGCAGCAGTACAAGAAGAGTCAGTCTCATTTCCAGAGTCCTTCGCTTGAATGATGTTTGTCGAAATGGTGATGTCGGTTGTCTGTTTTAACGCAATTCATGTCATAACTGCGCGGCCAGTTCGGATAGCCGGGCGTCCGCGGCTTCCCACTGATCTCGATCGGCTGGCTCGTAACGCTTGAGTTGCGAGGACGCCCGGACCACGCTGCGAATGTCGGCCAGCGAACCGATCTCACCAGCTGTGCGGGCCTGAATCAGGACGTTGCCCAGTGCCGTGCCCTCAACCGGACCGGTGACCACCGGGCAGCCGCAGGCATTGGAGGTGAGCTGATTCAACAGTTCATTCTTTGTTCCGCCACCGACGATGTGCAGCACCTCAACAGATTCGCCGCTGAGTTCCTCCAGCCAGCGCAGCACGCGACCGTACTTCAAGGCCAGGCCCTCGACGCAGCAGCGAATAAACTGGCCTGGAGTCTCCGGCTCGGGCTGACCAGTGTCGCGGCACCAACTGGCAATCGCGGACGCCATGTCATCCGGAGCAAGGAAGCGCGGATCGTCGGCTTCGATCAGCGAACGAAATGGTTTGGCATCGGCTGCCAGTTCGGCCAGTTCGCCATAGTCGAGCGACTGGCCACTGCGTTCGAATGACGATCGGCACTGCTGCACGAGCCACAGACCCATGATGTTCTTCAGCAGACGATACGTGCCATCGACACCACCTTCGTTGGTGACATTCAGCTCCAGGGCGCGCGGTGTGAGGATCGCGTTGGGAACCTCAAGACCCATCAGGGACCACGTTCCCGAGCTGATGTAAGCCCACTTCGCGGAACCGGTCATGTCTGTCGGCACGGCAACAACGGCCGAGCCCGTGTCGTGCGTCGCAGGAGCCACCACACTAATGCGGCCAGCACCAGCCTGCCGCGCGACGTCTTCACGCAGCGTTCCCAGCTTCGTCCCGGGATCGACGACCGACGGAAACATTCGGGTTGGCAGCCCGAGTTTCGCCAGCATGTCAAAGGCCCAGTCTCGCGTGATCGCATTGAAGCACTGCGTCGTCGTTGCGTTCGTAAACTCGACGACCTTGCTGCCGCAGAGCAACCAGTTGATGGCGTCGGGAATCATCAGAAATGTCGCGGCCTGTTCCATTAGTGCCGGGTTCTGCTGTTGCATCGCGACAAGCTGATACAGCGTGTTGATCTCCATGAACTGCAGACCGGTCTGTGCGAAAATCTCCTCGCGCGATACCTGTGTCAGCGTGTGATTCAGAAGCCCTTCCGTACGGGCATCGCGATAGCAGTACGGTAGACCGATCAGCTCCTCGGTTTCCGAAAGCAGCACATAGTCGACGCCCCAGGTATCGACGCCGATCGAGCAGATCGAGTCACCAAACTGAGCCGCTGCTTTGGCGATACCCGTCTGAATCTCACGCCACAGATTCACAAGATCCCACCTCAATGTCCCGGCCACGGACACAGGGCCGTTGCGAAAGCGATGCAACTCCTGCAATTCGACCCGCGAACCATCAAACAGCCCCGCCACCACGCGGCCGCTTTCCGCACCAAGATCGATCGTCAGGTAGCACGTCATGGGGAAGGGTGAAGGCTGAGGGATGAAGGATGAAGGCTCGCGACGAGCCCCAGTAGTTCCAAGCTTGGAGTTTCGGGTGGCTGGGGT